>NZ_JBBCVH010000048.1:0-220 GCF_037147555.1 Microbacterium sp. MMO-35 | reverse complement strand
CTCGGCCTCAATCGCGTCGATCACTCGGCGCACAATCCACGTCAGGATGCTCATGCGGCACGCTCCGGACGCTCAGCAGGACGGGTGCGCAACCACCGCTCTCCCTCTTCCTGAAGCGCCCTGGGTCTGATGGAGACTCGCGCTATTTGATTCCCACCAGCTGAGTGCGGTCGGCTTGGACAGCATAGAACGCCTGCTCGAACTCGGCAGGTGGGACGTC
>NZ_JBBCVH010000047.1:0-222 GCF_037147555.1 Microbacterium sp. MMO-35 | reverse complement strand
GCGACGTCCCACCTGCCGAGTTCGAGCAGGCGTTCTATGCTGTCCAAGCCGACCGCACTCAGCTGGTGGGAATCAAATAGCGCGAGTCTCCATCAGACCCAGGGCGCTTCAACCGACTCGACCGTGATCGTCATCGGCGCGGTTGCCACATCGTCAAAGTTGAGTTGGTCGCTGCGAGGCTCAACGGTCTTCGTGATATCCATCACGCAACTCCTTCCTTGT
>NZ_JBBCVH010000046.1:0-223 GCF_037147555.1 Microbacterium sp. MMO-35 | reverse complement strand
CGATGTCCCTGCACCAGTACCGCCTGATGCGTGCTGAGGAAGCACTCACGAAAGCCCGCCACGCAGACGCCAACGGGGGACGGTGCGGCTGTCACCTCTGCACCGGGAGAAACGCATGGGACGACTGACCGTTGAACGAGACCACACCACACACAGGTGGGTGGTCCGGAAGGGCGGGGACTGGGTGGATGACTTCCCCGAGTTTGGTTGGCCGCTCGCGTTC
>NZ_JBBCVH010000045.1:0-223 GCF_037147555.1 Microbacterium sp. MMO-35 | reverse complement strand
CCCATACCGCCCGGGAGGGGTCGATACCGGCCCCTCCCTTTCACGTACCCACAAGAGCGAGGGAGCAGGAAATGAGTGAACAGTTCTACAAGGCGGTCAGGTACGACTACGGGTCGTTCCACCGCCCGGATTTCAAGTACGGGCCGGTCGGCACGACGGTCACCCACCCGGACGCGGTGCGTGGTTCGGGGGACGCGTCGGACTACATCTCCGTGTCCACATC
>NZ_JBBCVH010000044.1:0-223 GCF_037147555.1 Microbacterium sp. MMO-35 | reverse complement strand
TCCACATCCCCCACCGACTGCACCGGGTTCTCCTGGCGCGTCAACGGGAAGGACTCCCGGCTGCTGGTCGTCGAACCGGTGGGCGATGTGTGGACGCCTCATGCTGGCGACATGCCGAACAAGCGCGCTGCCACGGCGGTGCGTGTGGTCGGTGAGCTTCCGATCACGGCGGCGCTCGGGCCGAACGGTGATCAGGTGGCCGCGTTCTTGGCTCTCCTGCCGT
>NZ_JBBCVH010000043.1:0-223 GCF_037147555.1 Microbacterium sp. MMO-35 | reverse complement strand
CTTTCCCTCGCGGATCGCGCTGGTGATGGCCTCGTAGGTTTCCCTGATGGTGTCGAGGTCACCGGCGATGGTCACGCCGTCGATGGTGATCGTGCTGTCCATGGTTCTCCTCCGGTTGGTTCCGGTGACAGTGCAACGTCAACGGTGTCTGCCCCGATCGTAGGGGACGCGAACAAGGCGGTGGGGGCATGACTCCGCTGGATCTGCTCCTCACAGCTCTGGC
>NZ_JBBCVH010000042.1:0-223 GCF_037147555.1 Microbacterium sp. MMO-35 | reverse complement strand
GCACCTCGACCCGGCGACCGTCCTGAACCGCACGACCGGCTCCTACGCCGGCCACGTGAAGGCAGACGGATCCCCCGCGACCGGGGTGACCGACGCCCGCACGGACTGGCCTGTCCCTGTCGGTGGGCTCTCGCAGGCCGACCGCGACCACTACGGCATGTAGCCGACCACCACACCCTCCAGACGAAGCCCCGCCCCTGTGGCGGGGCTTCGTCGTTCCTCC
>NZ_JBBCVH010000041.1:0-223 GCF_037147555.1 Microbacterium sp. MMO-35 | reverse complement strand
CGGTGGCTGGGGAAGCGCCGAAACTGCGACCTGGAGGGAGGAATCGCGACCTGAAGGGATCTGCGGGGGCGGTGGATCCGCTCGGGTCGCGATAAGTGTCCTTCCGGTGGCCGGGGAAGCGCCGAAACTGCGACCTGGAGGGAGGAATCGCGACCTGAAGGGATCTGCGGGGGCGGTGGATCCGCTCGGGTCGCGATAAGTGTCCTTCCGGTGGCTGGGGAAG
>NZ_JBBCVH010000040.1:0-223 GCF_037147555.1 Microbacterium sp. MMO-35 | reverse complement strand
CTAGAAGCGCACCCCATCTATTTCTGAACCGGTTCCCTTCATGGGGGCCGGTTCTTTTCGTGCCCCTGGTGGGCACTGGCGGTTGGTTCTGAGCGTACGAGGCTGTGGGGCTTCGCACTCCCATACCGCCCGGGAGGGGTCGATACCGGCCCCTCCCTTTCACGTACCCACAAGAGCGAGGGAGCAGGAAATGAGTGAACAGTTCTACAAGGCGGTCAGGTAC
>NZ_JBBCVH010000039.1:0-242 GCF_037147555.1 Microbacterium sp. MMO-35 | reverse complement strand
CCGAGTTGCGTGCCGCTGGTGTGCTTCCGGTTTCTCGCGCGCCGAGGCATTGCGCACGGATCACGGACGACGATCTCGTTTCGGCGTGATCCGAACAGCCCCCGCGTCTAGTTCGGGAGTGTGCGCGTTCTAATCGCGCCGGGGGCACTGACGGTCACCTTGGTGGTGGCCGTTCACCCGGGCCGGGGATTCCCGGGGACATTGAGGGGTCGGGTTGTTGTGGGGGACACCCGACCCCTCCC
>NZ_JBBCVH010000038.1:0-277 GCF_037147555.1 Microbacterium sp. MMO-35 | reverse complement strand
GTAGTTCCTCTGCATCCCGATAGTGCGGTAAGCGTCTGATGGACCGGAAACGACTGGTGTCCATCCGCGTTCCGCCTGCGCGAGCGCCACGAACCGGTCATGCTTCGCCGCCGTGCCGGGCATCATCAGGCAGATGTCCTTGCCCGCGCACGGTCGGGCCACCAGCAGCCCGAGTGGGACTTCACCGTTCGGATACATGAGAGCGTCCTTTCGGGAGGAACGACGAAGCCCCGCCACAGGGGCGGGGCTTCGTCTGGAGGGTGTGGTGGTCGGCTAC
>NZ_JBBCVH010000037.1:0-436 GCF_037147555.1 Microbacterium sp. MMO-35 | reverse complement strand
GTAGTTCCTCTGCATCCCGATAGTGCGGTAAGCGTCTGATGGACCGGAAACGACTGGTGTCCATCCGCGTTCCGCCTGCGCGAGCGCCACGAACCGGTCATGCTTCGCCGCGGTCCCGGGCATCATCAGGCAGATGTCCTTGCCCGCGCACGGTCGGGCCACCAGTAGCCCGAGTGGGACTTCACCGTTCGGATACATGAGAGCGTCCTTTCGGGAGGAACGACGAAGCCCCGCCACAGGGGCGGGGCTTCGTCTGGAGGGTGTGGTGGTCGGCTACATGCCGTAGTGGTCGCGGTCGGCCTGCGAGAGCCCACCGACAGGGACGGGCCAGTCCGTGCGGGCGTCGGTCACCCCGGTCGCGGGGGATCCGTCTGCCTTCACGTGGCCGGCGTAGGAGCCGGTCGTGCGGTTCAGGACGGTCGCCGGGTCGAGGTGC
>NZ_JBBCVH010000036.1:0-576 GCF_037147555.1 Microbacterium sp. MMO-35 | reverse complement strand
CGATCACGGCGGCGCTCGGGCCGAACGGTGATCAGGTGGCCGCGTTCTTGGCTCTCCTGCCGTCACTGACGGCATCCCAGTGGGACGTTGCTTGGGACGCTGCTCGGGCCGTTGCTTGGGACGCTGCTCGGGCCGCTGCTCGGGCCGCTGCTTGGGACGCTGCTCAGGCCGCTGCTCGGGCCGCTGCTCGGGCCGCTGCTCGGGCCGCTGCTTGGGCCGCTGCTTGGGACGCTGCTCAGGCCGCTGCTTGGGCCGCTGCTTGGGACGCTGCTCAGGCCGCTGCTCGGGACGCTGCTCAGGCCGCTGCTTGGGACGCTGCTTGGGCCGCTGCTTGGGCCGCTGCTTGGGACGCTGCTCGGGACGCTGCTCGGGCCGCTGCTCAGGCCGCTGCTTGGGACGCTGCTCGGGACGCTGCTTGGGCCGCTGCTCGGGACGCTGCTCAGGCCGCTGCTCGGGCCGCTGCTCGGGCCGCTGAAGCGATCGCCGTCCGCGACCTCATCACGCCGGAGCAGTTCGAGATACTGACGGGTCCGATGCGCGCCGCTGGCATCGACTTCGACAACTTCAAGGTGACGG
>NZ_JBBCVH010000035.1:0-617 GCF_037147555.1 Microbacterium sp. MMO-35 | reverse complement strand
AATCGCGCCGGGGGCACTGACGGTCACCTTGGTGGTGGCCGTTCACCCGGGCCGGGGATTCCCGGGGACATTGAGGGGTCGGGTTGTTGTGGGGGACACCCGACCCCTCCCATCAACTAGTGAGAGGATCAGCACATGGCTGAGTCGAAAGAGTTTCACATCGGGGACATCCTGAGCATCCTGTCCGGGAAGCTCGTGTCCCCCAGCCACATCGGCGGCATCTACGCGATCTGCGATTGGATGACCGATCGTGCGAACATGACCCACCAGTTGCCGCGAGTATCTGGGGAGATTGAGGCTCAGCTCCGCGAGGACTTCCCCGATCTCGCCGCAGTTGAGGTGCCTGCGGGGTTGAACTCGGAAGAGAAGGTCCTGTCGTTCCTCGCCTCACTGGACATGGGGGAGACGCGCATGGTGGAGCGTCTTCGTGACCCAGCCGACCACACCGATATCGACCCGATCGCGGAGATTCGGATGATCAACCCGAACGCGAAGATCATCACGATCTAGAAGCGCACCCCATCTATTTCTGAACCGGTTCCCTTCATGGGGGCCGGTTCTTTTCGTGCCCCTGGTGGGCACTGGCGGTTGGTTCTGAGCGTACGAGGCTGTGGGGC
>NZ_JBBCVH010000034.1:0-776 GCF_037147555.1 Microbacterium sp. MMO-35 | reverse complement strand
CCTCCGGCGAATACCGACGCGTCGTCGGCTTCCCTGATGTCTGCTCTTTCGGCATAACCCCATCCTCGTTTCCAAGGTCAGGAGTCTCCAACAAACTCAGGGCGCTTCACACCCCGACTGGCTCGCGTCACTCGCATATTGCTCCCACCACGGCACCCAGTACATGGCCGAGCTGATCGCATGCCGGGCCACCATCGTCGACCTACGCCACCTGGTCCAACCATGACCCGCCGGCAACACCCCTGGCTATACACACAGACAGGCACGTTCACACGGTTCGGGTTGGTGTTCCTCGGATGGATCTACGACTGGCAACACCGCCACGAGCGGAGGTAACCGTGGACGAACGAGTCGAACGCCTCCTCAACAAAGCCGAAGACGCCATCGACCGCAACGACACAGACCAAGCCGACGCCTACCGGGTACTCGCCGCACATGTCTCCTACCTGCGCCGCAAAGAAGCACGCGAACTCGAACGCATCCCAACCAGGGAGACATGATGGCCGATTACCCGATCGCCCACGCCGTACCCAACGGGGATCTCATCGACCACGACACCGAGAACCCCTGCCCCTGCGGCCCCATCCCACACCTCATCGAACGAGAAGACGGAACCAAGATCCTCATCTACGTTCACCCCACACTCGACGGGCGCGAAATCGGCATCGGAGCCTGACCCGCTTTTCCGGACGGGTTGTTTGTGTTGATCATGCCGCGGTGGCGGCGGGGATGTGAAGTCGTTCGAACTCCACGGGGCTGAGGTTGCCGAGGGAAGT
>NZ_JBBCVH010000033.1:0-880 GCF_037147555.1 Microbacterium sp. MMO-35 | reverse complement strand
GTCGACCTTGCCGTCGTAGTGGTCCTTGTCCTTGACCTGGCGGATGACGTCGTCGAGATGCCCGTCCATGTTCGCCGTCAACTGGTGCAGCTTGTGATCCGCATGCGCGAACCCCTTCAACGCCGCCTGCTTCAACTCCCGGATGATCGGCTTCACCGAACTCATCAGTCATCACCCCCGAAATCCAACGCCGAGAACTCCGCGAAGAACGTCGACGTGATCGACTGAATATCCGCCCCATGCACCTTCATCTCCGCCTGCGCATCCTCCAACGCCTGCAGATCCGCGAAGAACTCATCCGAATCCCCCACCGACGCCTCCACCATCGGCGCATCCAGCACCGCATCGATCACCGCCGGCAACTGCTCCGCCAACGGCTCGATCGCCATCGGAGCCAACTGATTCATCAACTGCTCCACCACGATGTCCACCGCCGCGTTCAACAGCTTCTTCTTGATCAACAACATCGGCCCCGCCCCCAGAGCCGTCACCGGATTCGTCAACATCGCCACCAACGTCACCAACGTCGACGTCACATCCACGATCACCTTGACCTTCAACCCCGTGATCGCCGCCGCACCGATATCCATCGCCGTCGCCGCCGGCGGCATGATATCGATCAGCTTCTGCAGATTCTGCGACCGATTCGCATTCCACGCACTCAACGTCGCCGGACCCGTCTGCCCCCGCATCGCCCCCGCGATATCCCCATTGACCTTCCGATCAACCGACTGGATCACCGACTCCAGATCCGACCCCAGATTCCGCACCAGAGTCGCACCCTTACTGACCTCATCCTCATCGATATCAGGCCAATCAAAACCCAGCTTCTCCATCACCCAGACAAGCTCATTCGGCAACATCATTCCCACGACAGCAC
>NZ_JBBCVH010000032.1:0-1054 GCF_037147555.1 Microbacterium sp. MMO-35 | reverse complement strand
GCGATCAGATTGACCGGACTCACGCGTGCGTTCGGGTCTGTGACTGCTGTGGATGGTGTGGATCTGGAGATCGCGGAGGGGGAGTTCTTCTCGATGCTGGGTCCTTCGGGGTCTGGGAAGACGACCGTGCTGCGGTTGATCGCGGGGTTCGAGCAGCCCACGGCCGGCACGGTGGAGTTGTTCGGGGAGGATGTGACGACGAGGGCGCCGTTCGATCGGGATGTGAACACGGTGTTCCAGGATTACGCGTTGTTCCCGCATATGAGCGTGCTGGACAACGTGGCGTACGGGTTGCGGGTGCGTGGTGTCCGTGCGAAGGAACGGCGGGAGCGTGCGCGGAGGGCGCTGGCGAGCGTGCGTCTGGAGCATGTCGCCGATCGCAGGCCCAGCCAGCTCTCCGGGGGGCAGCGGCAGCGGGTCGCGCTGGCGCGTGCCACGGTCGTGGAGCCGAAGGTGCTGCTGCTGGACGAGCCTCTGGGGGCGTTGGATCTGAAGCTGCGGGAGCAGATGCAGGTCGAGTTGAAGCAGATCCAGCGCGATCTGGGGATCACGTTCATCTTCGTGACCCACGATCAGGAGGAGGCGCTGACGCTGTCGGATCGGATCGCGGTGTTCAGCGCGGGACGGATCGAGCAGTTGGGTACCCCGTTCGAGCTGTACGAGAGGCCGGTGTCCCGGTTCGTCGCGGATTTCGTGGGGACCTCGAACCTGTTCGACGACGTGACCAGCGAGGTCGTCCTCGGCCGGGCGGGGCATCATTCCCTGCGTCCGGAGAAGATGCTCGTCGGTGCCGGCCCGTCGACGGAGGCGGGGTCGCGGTCGGCGGCGGGGGTGGTCGCGGAGGCGATCTATCTCGGTTCCGGGGTGCGGCTGGTCGTGGATCTGGACCAGGGGCCGCGGGTCGCGGTGCTGCAGCAGAACGCCGGTGGTCGCGCGCACGGGAGCCATGGCGACCGGGTGTTCGTGTCCTGGCGGGACGCGGACGTCGTCGCCCTGGGCGACGCACCCATCGCCGAGCAGAACGACACCCCCTCCCGCACCATCCGCACAGTCG
>NZ_JBBCVH010000031.1:0-1263 GCF_037147555.1 Microbacterium sp. MMO-35 | reverse complement strand
GGAGCCTGACCCGCTTTTCCGGACGGGTTGTTTGTGTTGATCATGCCGCGGTGGCGGCGGGGATGTGAAGTCGTTCGAACTCCACGGGGCTGAGGTTGCCGAGGGAAGTGTGCCGACGGGTCGGGTTGTAGAAGCCCTCGATCCACTCGAACATCGCCGACGACAGCTCTGCTTTTGAGGTCCAGTTCGACCGGTCGAGCAGCTCGCGTTGCATCGTCGACCAGAACGACTCGATGAGCGCGTTATCGACGCTGGAGGCGACACGGCCCATCGAGCCGAGCAGACCGGCTTGCCTGAGCCGGTGACCGAAGAGCCAGGAGGTGTATTGCGCTCCTCGATCGGCGTGGACCACGGTTCCAGGCTCGGGTCGTCGTCGCCAGCGAGCCATCTCGAGGGCGTCGACGACGATCTCCGCGGTGATCCGGTCCGAGATCGACCAACCCACCACTCGGCGGCTGAACGCGTCGATGACGGCCGCGCAATACACCCATCCGTCTTTCGCGCGATGCTGCGTGATGTCGCAGAACCAGAGCCTGTTCGGCTCGGACGCGCGGAACTGTCGCTTCACCAGGTCCTCGTGCGTCGCTGTGTCTGGCTTCCAACCTCGCCGTTTGCGTCGATGAGACACCCCGGAGAGGCCGTCGAGGCGCATGAGCCGGGCGACGCGCTTCTTACCGACGTGAACGCCGAGCCCGAGCCGCAGTTCGGCCAGCACCCGCGGCGCCCCATAGGTGCCTCGCGAGCCGCGATGCACCTTCCGAATCGTCGCCGTGAGCGCGGCATCCACGACCGCGCGCAGCGACGGTGGGCGGGAAGCCCATTCGTAGTAGCCGGACGTTGAGACGTTGAGGGACCGGCAGGCCACCGCGACGGGGATTCCGTCCGCGGCGAGCTCCTGGACCAACCGGAACCCTATTTTGGGAGCACGTTCTCCCTGGCGAAATAGGCCGAAGCGCGCTTGAGGATCTCGATCTCCATCTCCAGCACACGGTTCCGGCGCCTCAGCTCCACGAGCTCCCTGTGCTCGTCGCTCGTGACGCCGGCCTTGCGGCCCGAGTCGATCGCGTCGCGGTTCATCCAGTTCCGAAGGCAGGATTCGCTGATCCCAAGATCACGCGCGGTCTGACCGACAGGGTTTCCCTGGGCAACGAGATCCAGGGCTCGACGCCGGAACTCCGGCGGGTGGGCAGCAGGCATCTCACGGACTCCTTCCGAGACGATCATCGCCTCAACTCAGTTGTCCGGGAAACCGGGTCAGGCTCC
>NZ_JBBCVH010000030.1:0-1321 GCF_037147555.1 Microbacterium sp. MMO-35 | reverse complement strand
CCAGCACCCTTGATCCGCTCCTGGAGGCCACTCGGCTTCTGCAGGAGGCGTGGGGTGCGGCGGCGTCCGGGGCGGGATTGTCGCGGGCGCAGTTGGTGGCGGTGAATGAGGCGATCGGGCGGGTGAAGCGCACTGCGGATGGGGTGCATGCGGAGGTGGCTGCCCGGTTGGCGGAGGAGTCCCGGCCGGGGCTGGGGCCGGGGTCGTTGGCGAGGCAGCAGGGGTTTCGGAACACGGCCCAGTTGATCGCGACGACCACCGGGGCGTCCACGGGTGATGCGGCCCGACTGGTGAAGGTCGGTGAGGCGACGGCGCCGCGGGCGAACCTGGTCGGGGAGGTGTTGCCGGCGAAGTTCCCTCATGTGCGGGAGGCGCTGGTCGCGGGGCGGATCGGGGCGGCGACGGCCGGGGTGATCGTGGGGTTTCTGGACCGGATGATCGTGAGGGTGGCGGGAGAAGGCCGCGGAGGCGGAGGGGTTCCTCACCGGGAAGGCGCCGGGGTTGTCGCACGATGAGGTGCGGCGGATGCTCACCCGGTGGGAAGCACACCTGGATCCGGACGGGGTGGCACCCCGGGAGGAGGAGCTGAGGGCCCGGGCGTCGGTGACCCTGTTCGAGCGGGAGGGGATGCTGCATGTGACCGCGGTCCTGGACCTGGCCCGGGGTGCGGCGGTGAAGACCGCGATCGGCGGGTTCGTGTCGGCGGAGTTCGCCGCGAAGCGGGACGGCCGCGACCCGAACGCGCCGGGCGCGGACCGGCGCACCGTCCCGCAGATCCAGGCTGACGCGCTCGTGCATCTCGCCGAGCACGCCCTGACCTGTGAGGGCAAGGGGACCTTGAACGGGGCGACGGTGATCGTCCGCGTGAACGCGACCGACCTGGAGGCCGGGACCGGGTTCGGGCTCATCGACGGGCTCGACCAGCCCGTCAGCATCGACACGGTCCGCCGGATGGCCGGCGGGGGCGGGGTGAGCCGGTGGGTGTGCGGGGAGGATGGGGAGGTCCTGCACTGGGGGCGGGATCGGCGGTTGTTCAGTCGTGCCCAGCGCCTCGCCCTGGTCGAACGCGACGGCGGGTGCGCGTTCTGCGGGCTCCCACCCACAATGACGAAGGCGCACCACATCGCGTGGTGGGCCCGCGACCACGGCGAAACCGACCTCAACAACGGGGTACTGCTCTGCGAAACCTGCCACCACCTCGTCCACGACAACGACTGGAGCATCCGCGTCGACGGCACCGGGATCCGTGCGAAGGTCTGGTTCCTGCCCCCACCCGGCACCAGTGCCCCACCCCGCCCCGGCGGCAGAGCACGCACCGAAA
>NZ_JBBCVH010000029.1:0-1350 GCF_037147555.1 Microbacterium sp. MMO-35 | reverse complement strand
TGAAGCGCCCTGAGTTTGTTGGAGACTCCTGACCTTGGAAACGAGGATGGGGTTATGCCGAAAGAGCAGACATCAGGGAAGCCGACGACGCGTCGGTATTCGCCGGAGGAGAAGGCCGCTGCGGTCCGAATGGTGCGGACGCTGCGATCCGAGTTGGGGACCGAGCATGGGACGGTGCATCGGGTCGCGTCGCAGCTCGGCTACGGAGTCGAATCCGTCCGGCTTTGGGTCAAACAGGCCGACGTCGATGACGGGGTCGCGCCGGGCGTGAGCACGGCGGATGCTCGTCGGGTGCGAGAGCTTGAGCAGGAGGTCCGAGAGCTGCGTCGGGCCAATGAGATCCTGAAGAGGGCTGCGTCTTTCTTCGGGGCGGAGCTCGACCGCCAACATCGGAAGTAGTCGCGTTCATCGACGCGAACAAGAGCGACGTCATCGAGGGTCGCCCGCTCGGAGTCGAGCCCATCTGCAAGCTGTTGCAGGTAGCTTCGAGCACGTATTACGCCGCGAAGGACCGTGCGCCCTCGGCGCGGGCGATCAGCGATGCCGCGCTCATACCGGCGCTGGTGTCGCTGTGGACCGACAACTATGGCGTCTATGGGGTCCGCAAGCTCTGGAAGACCGCCCGTCGCAGTGGCATCGACATCGGTCGGGATCAGACCGGCCGGCTCATGCGTGCTGCGGGCATCGAGGGCGCGACACGGAGCAAGCGCGTCAAGACGACCAGGCCTGATCCGGCCGCCGCGAGGCACCCGGATCTCGTCAACCGGGAGTTCACCGCGACCGCCCCGAACCGGCTCTGGGTGACCGATCTGACGTTCGTGCCGACGTGGGCGGGCGTCGCGTATGTCTGCTTCATCGTCGACGCGTTCAGCAGGATGATCGTCGGGTGGCGGTGCGCGTCTCACATGCGCACCGAAACGGTCCTCGACGCGATCGAGATGGCGCGCTGGACCCGCGGCACTCACCACGACGATCTCCGGTGTCACAGCGATGCAGGATCTCAATTCACGTCGATTCGCTACGGAGAACGCCTCGCCGAGATCGGCGCCACACCGTCGATTGGGTCCGTCGGCGACAGCTATGACAACGCACTCGCCGAGACGGTGAACGGCTACTACAAAACCGAACTCGTCCGCGGACCCGCACGATCGGGCCCCTGGAGAACCGTCGAGGACCTCGAGCTCGCGACGCTCGGCTGGGTGCACTGGCACAACACGCAGCGCCTCCACGGCTACCTTGGCGACGTCCCACCTGCCGAGTTCGAGCAGGCGTTCTATGCTGTCCAAGCCGACCGCACTCAGCTGGTGGGAATCAAATAGCGCGAGTCTCCATCAGACCCAGGGCGCTTCA
>NZ_JBBCVH010000028.1:0-1397 GCF_037147555.1 Microbacterium sp. MMO-35 | reverse complement strand
CTAGAAGCGCACCCCATCTATTTCTGAACCGGTTCCCTTCATGGGGGCCGGTTCTTTTCGTGCCCCTGGTGGGCACTGGCGGTTGGTTCTGAGCGTACGAGGCTGTGGGGCCTCGCACTCCCATACCGCCCGGGAGGGGTCGATACCGGCCCCTCCCTTTCACGTACCCACAAGAGCGAGGGAGCAGGAAATGAGTGAACAGTTCTACAAGGCGGTCAGGTACGACTACGAGTCGTTCCACCGCCCGGATTTCAAGTACGGGCCGGTCGGCACGACGGTCACCCACCCGGACGCGGTGCGTGGTTCGGGGGACGCGTCGGACTACATCTCCGTGTCCACATCCCCCACCGACTGCACCGGGTTCTCCTGGCGCGTCAACGGGAAGGACTCCCGGCTGCTGGTCGTCGAACCGGTGGGCGATGTGTGGACGCCTCATGCTGGCGACCTGCCGAACAAGCGCGCTGCCACGGCGGTGCGTGTGGTCGGTGAGCTTCCGATCACGGCGGCGCTCGGGCCGAACGGTGATCAGGTGGCCGCGTTCTTGGCTCTCCTGCCGTCACTGACGGCATCCCAGTGGGACGTTGCTTGGGACGCTGCTCGGGCCGCTGCTTGGGCCGCTGCTTGGGACGCTGCTTGGGACGCTGCTTGGGCCGCTGCTCAGGACGCTGCTCGGGCCGCTGCTCGGGACGCTGCTCGGGCCGCTGCTTGGGCCGCTGCTTGGGACGCTGCTCAGGCCGCTGCTTGGGACGCTGCTTGGGACGCTGCTCAGGCCGCTGCTCGGGACGCTGCTCATGCCGCTGCTTGGGACGCTGCTTGGGCCGCTGCTCGGGACGCTGCTTGGGCCGCTGCTCGGGACGCTGCTCAGGCCGCTGCTCAGGCCGCTGCTCAGGCCGCTGCTTGGGACGCTGCTCGGGACGCTGCTTGGGCCGCTGCTCGGGACGCTGCTCAGGCCGCTGCTCGGGCCGCTGCTTGGGCCGCTGAAGCGATCGCCGTCCGCGACCTCATCACGCCGGAGCAGTTCGAGATACTGACGGGTCCGATGCGCGCCGCTGGCATCGACTTCGACAACTTCAAGGTGACGGCATGAGCGTGCTCGCTTTGGCTGAGGCTGAGGAGCGTGTCCGTCTCGCACAGGACGCCCTCGACGCGGCAGGTGTCCGCAAAGACCCACAGTCGATGTCCCTGCACCAGTACCGCCTGATGCGTGCTGAGGAAGCACTCACGAAAGCCCGCCACGCAGACGCCAACGGGGGACGGTGCGGCTGTCACCTCTGCACCGGGAGAACCGCATGGGACGACTGACCGTTGAACGAGACCACACCACACACAGGTGGGTGGTCCGGAAGGGCGGGGACTGGGTGGATGACTTCCCCGAGTTTGGTTGGCCGCTCGCGTTC
>NZ_JBBCVH010000027.1:0-1523 GCF_037147555.1 Microbacterium sp. MMO-35 | reverse complement strand
ACTGCCGTGTTTCAGGTGATCCAGTTCGCCATGTTCCTCACTCTCATGGCTGGCAGTGTCCGTCTGGCGTATTTCGTCCATGACCTTCCGGAGCGCCGCTCGGGGCGCTGAAACCGAGTCGCCGCGTAGGGCCGTCGTGACCCTACCGGTACTTGTCGATCCCTCGGGACGACCACAACCGCATAGAACTCGCAGGAGTAACAGCCAGGAACCCCAACTTGGGAAGCCTGGACAGCCCTGGGTACGCGCCCCGGCTATGAGGACTGCGAGCCGCAACAGCACCGAATACCTGCCCTTGTGGCTAACCACGGTTGTTGTTCCACCCCGTAAGCGCCCCGTTGGGTTTGCTGGCTGGGCGTCGTAGCAGGAGCGGGCGGCGCAGGGCTAGGGCGTGGAGTTCAAGAAACGATTGGCCGCCTATTGCTGGCGGAACCGGGCATCGCAGGGTTATGCGGTGTGTTGGCGCGGGGTTAGTCGTCCGTGAACCATGCCGCAGGGTTAGTGGCCGCGCGAACCAGGGAGTACACCTCGGGCCAGTCCGAGGCGCGCACGGAAAGGAGTGCACATGACTCTTGTCAACACCGCGACTGGCGAGCTCGTCGAGTCGATCACCGAGGCTGATGTGGATGCGTCGATCGAACGGGTCAAGCGTCACGCGGAGTCGATCTGGGATGAGTGGGCGTGGCAGGTCGAGAACCGGACGTGGCTCATCAAGGGGTACACATCCTGGGATGAGATGCGCCGGATTGAGTACACGAGCCTGAACGGCGTGCAAGCACCGCGGGCTGAACGTCCCGAGCTGATCGCCCGGTTCCGGAAGGCGGGGCTCACGCAAACACAGACCGCGGAGGCCCTGGGCCTAAGCCGGCCGACCGTAGCGCGCCACGATGAGCCGACGTACCAACCGCGGGCCGCGAATGTATCAAATGACACATTCGCGGACGACGCCGACGTGATCGAGGCGGAGATCGTCGACGATGAGCCGCCCGCGCCGAAACCCAGGCGCGATGACACCGACTCGGCGATGACGTCGCTGATCAATGACCTGCGCGGCCCTTGGTCGCGAGGAATCACGAACGAAGCAAGACGCATGTCCCCGCAGGCTCGATCGTTCCTGATCGATGCTCTGCAATCCACGCTCGACAAGATCAGGGAGATTCACTATGAGCAGTCCGAAGTTTGATGCGAAGATCCGGTTTCGGATCAAGGGGCAGGAGGCGTTGCCGAAGTGGCAGCGTGACGCGATCCGCAAGGGGATGGATTCGCCGGATGGTCCGCCGGAGGCTCTGCGTTTCCAGTGCCGGATTGCGATGGATGCTCGGGAAGTGTTCGAGCGGGTTGAGCTTCCTGATGGGAGTTTCCTGACGTTCAACGACAAGAAGGTGCGTCCGCAGTTTGGGAAGAACCGGGAGGGGCAGGCGTATCTGACGGTGACGCTGACGCATAGCGCGACGGGGGAGTCGTACCGGGTGCGGTGGCTTGGTGATGCGGTCCCGTTGGCGATGCAGCGGACTGCTGTGGCG
>NZ_JBBCVH010000026.1:0-1973 GCF_037147555.1 Microbacterium sp. MMO-35 | reverse complement strand
CCAGAGTCGCACCCTTACTGACCTCATCCTCATCGATATCAGGCCAATCAAAACCCAGCTTCTCCATCACCCAGACAAGCTCATTCGGCAACATCATTCCCACGACAGCACGACCTCCCGAGAAGGACTCTACGGGGGCGGGAGGAACGGCTGCGATGGGGAGAACTACCCATGCCACGTCGAAACGCCCCTCGGCGAGCCCATCGGGCTCGATGAGGGGGCGTTTCGCACCGGCGCTCAGTGGCCGACGACGCCCTGCAGCTCCACCGCGACCTGGATCGACGCGATCGTCTCCCGCTTGTGCAGGTTCTCGACCTTCGCCGCCCCGCCCAGCGACAGCAGCGGCACGAAGATGAACGACTGGTCATACGGCAGCTCACCGTGCGCCGCGACCGCCTCCGGGAAGATGTCCCAATCGAGGGAATCGGAGAGCTCCTCGGCGCCGTCGAGGCGGACGAGCGTGAGGAACGACTTCAACGTCCCCAGTCCGACCGTCGTACCGCGGCGGAAGAGGATCCCCGTCACACCGGGTCGACTCGGCTCCCAGGTGATGAGGTCGCCCAGTCCGGTCACCATGATCGGGATCGCGATGCCATCGCCCTGCGTCTTTCCGATGCAGTCTCCGACCTCGGCCTCGTAGAGCTTCGGATCGATGATCCGCAGGAATCCCTCACCGAAGGTTCCGTACCCGTAGGTCTCCCAGATCTCGATCAGCTCATCAGGGACCCGCCCCCGATACTCCTCGATGATCTCCGCCGGAACCGGCGCATGCGGAACGAAATCAGCGATCTCAACCATGTACCGACTCGACTCAGTGGCCGATGACGCCCTGCAGCTCCACCGCGACCTGGATCGACGCGATCGTCTCCCGCTTGTGCAGGTTCTCGACCTTCGCCGCCCCGCCCAGCGACAGCAGCGGCACGAAGATGAACGACTGGTCATACGGCAGCTCACCGTGCGCCGCGACCGCCTCCGGGAAGATGTCCCAATCGAGCGTCCGGGACAGCGTCTGGGCGGCGCCGACGCTCACGAGGAACAGGAAATCATCCAGGCTCCCCAGTCCGACCGTCTTGCCGCGGCGGTACAGGATCCCGACCGCGCCGGGATGGCTGGGCTCCCATGTGATCAGGTCGCCCAGTCCGGTCACCATGATCGGGATCGCGACGCCATCGCCCTGCGTCTTTCCGATGCAGTCCCCGACCTCCGCCTCATAGAGCTTCGGATCGATCACCCGCAGGAAACCCTGCGCGAACGTGCCGTACCCGTAAGTCTCCCAGATCTCGATCAGCTCATCAGGGACCCGCCCCCGATACTCCTCGATGATCTCCGCCGGAACCGGCGCATGCGGAACGAAATCAGCGATCTCAACCATGTTTCCCAACCTATCGGAGGACGACGTTGATGAAGGTGTTGTCGAGGTCGACGCCGGGGTTGGCGTGCATGAAGTCGATCACGGCCTGATCGATGTCGCCGACACGGTTCTTCCACTGCGACCCCAGCGAGGAGTTGATGCGCGTGTCGCCCACCCGGGAGATGTCGGTGACGTTCCCGCCCGCGATGCCGTCGAGACGGTGCAGCGCGGCCTGCCCCTTCATCCAGTCCGCCGCGTCCTTCGTCGCCTTGTCGAGATCTCCGCCGTTCTCCTGGAAGAGCTCGCGGATCTTCTTGTTCTCCGCCATGTCACGGGCGTTCTGCTGCGCCCGGAGCGAGTCCGACGTACGACCCTGCTCGAGGTACTCGATGCGGTTCTTCAGCCAGTCGGACAGCGGCATCCTCTGCAGCGTGTCCATCTGCTCGTCGTACTGCCTCGTGTACTCGGCCGAGTCGTGATTCCTGTTCCTCTTGAACTTCTTGACGCTGACGTCGACCTTGCCGTCGTAGTGGTCCTTGTCCTTGACCTGGCGGATGACGTCGTCGAGATGCCCGTCCATGTTCGCCGTCAACTGGTGCAGCTTGTGATCCGCATGCGCGAA
>NZ_JBBCVH010000025.1:0-2337 GCF_037147555.1 Microbacterium sp. MMO-35 | reverse complement strand
ACCGACTCGACCGTGATCGTCATCGGCGCGGTTGCCACATCGTCAAAGTTGAGTTGGTCGCTGCGAGGCTCAACGGTCTTCGTGATATCCATCACGCAACTCCTTCCTTGTTTTCGTCTAGGTATTTCGCGGCACGCAACAGCAACTCAGGAGAGTCCTTCATGTGTCCAATGCCGGAGTTACAAGGACTGCACAGAAGCCCCCGCACCCGGCCTGTCTCATGGTCATGGTCGACGGAGTAACGTCCGTTCGCCTCCCCCTGACCCTTCGGTGGGCCGCCGCATATCGCACAGACGCCCCCCTGTTGAGCTAGAAGCTTGAAGTACTCCGATTCACGGATTCTGTACTTCTCCCAAAGGAGGTATCCCCACCGGGCGCGACGTTGGTTCTCGCGATGGTTCTTGTACAAGCAGTCGGGGCAGAATCGACGCTTGCCGTACTTCGGCTTGGGTATCTCAATCCCGCAAATCTCGCATCTGCCTAGATCTCCTAGCGCCTCGAGGTCTCCGTGATGTCGCATGCGGTCGTAGTGCCGCATGCACCAGCCCAGAGCTCTCCTGGGCCGTTCACAACCTTCGGCGGAGCATGTGCTCGGCGGTCGAACGTAGCCCCTCTTCTGCCTCTGATAGTGCTTCGTGCAGTAGCCCTTGATGGTTGCGCCGCGGTCGCATTTCTCGTCAACACACCTTGGTCTGGACGGATCAGCTTCTCTGTGCTTGGTGTAGTGCCAGCTGCACATTCCCCTCGACTTCACCCGTCCGTCGCAGTCAACCTCGGAGCATGTGATCATCCGATCTGTATCTCCTCGTTCTCGTCCTCGTACACGACCCAGCTCGGAGCGGTGAGGGTTGTTCGCCCGTAGCTCGGCCACACACCCGATTCAGTGCAGGTGCGCCACAGATCTCTGGCCTTCGCGACCTTGCGCTCTGCTGCTTCCGCGTACATGAAGTCCAAGTCGTGCACAGCCACCAAGTAGGGCGGCGACGACTCGACTACGATCAGGGGGAACTGATCCAGGCGAGATCCGGTTTCCGCAAGGTGCGCATCGTCATACCACCTGACCTGGATGTGGTACCCCCACTTCGCGGCGGACCTGTTGAACCCGCTGGGTGATGCGTCGCGTCCTGTCTTGAGGTCTGCCGCCTCCCCGTCGCCGAAGATGTCGAATCGCGCCCGGACGGGGACGCCGTCAACCTCCTGGATGATGGTCACTTCTCGTCCGGTGACGCGCTCGAGGATTGCTCGGGCTTCTGGCTCGGCGAGGACGGCTTCTGCCATCCTGTCGATCCGGTGTGCGTCAGACCGGCCGATCGGGATCAGCCCGAGCGCGCGTTGTTCCCGCTCCCATTCGACGGTGGCGGCTTTGGTGGACACGTTGCCGGACGGGGTCAGATGCTCATCGGGATACAGGATCACGCCAGCCCCGACGCCGAGGATCTTCGCGTGTGCCGCAGACCCAACATCGAACGCGGTCTTGGGTTTCTCGGGGTGGTCGGCCCAGTACCGGAACCGTGCGGGACTGTCCAGGATGCGACGAGCGCCCGTGCTACTGAGCTCCGGGCGCTGGTGGTAGGACTGTTCGTCAAGATTCTCGAGCAGCACGTTTCTTCTCCCTCTGCCGCTTGGTGTGTATGTAGTCGCACTTCCGGCACTTACGGTGGCCCTCACGCGTGTACCGCGTGTTCGTGGCCGTGTACTCATGACCTCGAATGCAGTGCGTAGGTGGCACTCGAGGCACGCGGCGGGCTTGACGCTCCACCCTCCGCTTGTCGTTGGATTCCCTGGCGCAAGCTCTACACGTGCGGTGCCCCTTGGGGCTCGTATACACGTTCCGCGCGTCAGTGATGTCGTGCCCGTGTACACAGGTCGTACGAACGCCCATGTACCCGGCAGCGCCGCGGCGAACGTTCTCCCTCGGTGTTACCTGTTCAAGGTGTTCCGGGTTGACGCATTCGCGGTTCCGACACAGGTGGTCCAGGTGCATCCCATCGACGAGAACGCCACCGGCGAAGCGCCAAGCGATCCTGTGCGCGTACGTGTACTTCCCATTTGGGAGGCGCAGGTTGCCGTATCCTGCCGACGTATGGCTACCCGTCCAGAGCCAGCAGGATTCGGTCTTCTGTACGCGATTCCAGAATCGGTCACTGTCTGGCATAGAACGATCGGTCACAGGTACACCTCATCCACGCTCAGTCCGCTCAACTTCGCTAGCCGCAGCGCCTCTGCGAACGCGAGCGGCCAACCAAACTCGGGGAAGTCATCCACCCAGTCCCCGCCCTTCCGGACCACCCACCTGTGTGTGGTGTGGTCTCGTTCAACGGTCAGTCGTCCCATGCG
>NZ_JBBCVH010000024.1:0-2528 GCF_037147555.1 Microbacterium sp. MMO-35 | reverse complement strand
GCGGCGAAGCATGACCGGTTCGTGGCGCTCGCGCAGGCGGAACGCGGATGGACACCAGTCGTTTCCGGTCCATCAGACGCTTACCGCACTATCGGGATGCAGAGGAACTACTGGAACACGATGCCGTACCCGATGGCCGCATACCCGGGAACATCCAGTCACGGAGGCAACTACAACGGCGTCGAGTCCGGGGCGGTCGACTACGGCAACTGGGGCGACGTCGGGCGTGCCGTGTTCTTCGACCTCGCCCGACGCGCCGGGTTCCAGCCCGGCTACTTCGACGGCACCGGCGGGAAGCCAGACGAGCCGTGGCACGTCATCGATTGGTCGCCGTGGGATGTCCCCGCAACGCCCGCCCCCGTTGCCCCAGAACAGTCCAAGGAGGACACCATGGCAACCCTCATCCGCAACACCGATGGGACGATCTTCCTCGCCGACGAGTACGGCACGATCGACCCCCGCAAACTCCTCGACCCCGGTGCTGGCCTGTCCGAGACGGTCGGCGCGCTCGACACCGCGCTCGGCGCGAAGCAGCTCTCCAACCGCGAGTTCGATCTCGTGGGGATGGCGCTCACGAACCGTGCCACGCAGGTCCGTGCCGCGCTGATCGCTGACGTCACGAAGGCGGTGGTGGAGGCACTGGGAAAAGCCCTGCCCCGGTAGACCCGGGGACTACGCCTGATCCGAAGCCGCCGGTGACTCCTGAGCCGGTCCTGCCGCTCACGATCGACATCTCCCGCAACCAGAACGACGGGAACGGATTCACGGTCCCGCAGTTCGTGCAGATGCGGCGCGCTGGCGTCGGCACGGTGATCTGCAAGCTGCTCGGCGCGAACAACGCTGACTACCCGCTGTACACCGAGCTCGTCCACCAGGACCCGGCCCGCGCCGCGGGCATGAAGCTGGGCCACGCCATCGCGAACGGGCAGGTCGGCACGCCGGCGCAGATCGCGAAGGCGACGCTGGCGACGGGACAGGTCCGCCCTGGTGAGGTCCTCTGGCAGGACGTCGAGGACTGGCCCGAGGACGACGTGCGCCGGTGGACACCCGCCGAGTGCGAAGCCGTCGCGCTCGCTTTCCGAGACGCCGGCAAACCGCTGTCGGAGCAGGGCATCTACCTGAACCTGTCCCTCGCGAACTCCGGCGGCTACCGGGAGATGATGGACCGCCTCGGGCTGCAGCTGTGGCTCGCCGCCTACACCGACGGGGATGTGCTCCTCGAAGGCGGATGGACCCGCCGGCCGGTGCTCTGGCAGTTCACGTCCGACAACATCCCCGCCCTGCGCGGCATCTACGACGCGCCCCTGGACGTGAACCGTTCCGGGGCCACGGTGTGGCTGGTGTCCGACCTGCAGACGGCGCTGAACAAGGCCAACGGCGCGAACCTCATCGTCGACAACGACAAGGGCGCGAAGACGGTCGCGGAGATCGTGGCCTTCCAGAAGGCGCACGACCTGAAGCCGGACGGGGTCGCAGGGCCGATCACTCTCGGCAAGCTCGCGGAGGTTGCCGGATGACGGACTGGACCGACATCTTCGGAGATCTCACCATCGCCCAAGCCATGCTGTGGATCGCTGCAGCAGGAGCACTCATCACCTTGGTTGTGAAGCTCTGGCAGCCCCTCAAAGCGTTCAGCGACTTCCTCGACGACGTGAAAGGCGAACCGGGACGACCAGGCGTCCCAGCACGTCCCGGACTCATGGAACGAGTCGGATCCATCGAAACGTCACTCAGCGAGGTCCGCCACGAGGTTCTCCCGAACACCGGCACATCGCTGAACGACTCAGTCAGGCGAACCGAAGACGCAGTCGGCGTGCTCACCGAATCAGTGAAGGTTCTGCAGGACGACATGACCGAAGCGCACAAGAAGCTCGACAACGACAAGACCCGGATCGACGAACTCACCGGCCTCGTCAACAACAAGGAGACACCATGAGTAACTACACCCCGAACGTGGTCATCACGAACCCGACCGCACGCAAGATCGCCCGAACCATCCTCGACATCATCGGCGCCGCACTGGTCATCACCATGGCTGTAGACGCCGCGACGGAGGCATTCAACGCGATCGCCGTCACGACCCCGATCCTCGCAGGTTGGGGTGCCGCACGATCCGTGTTCGGTCTCGTCGTCGACAACCCGAACACCCCCACCCGACGCGACTACCTCTGACGCACGCCAAGCACTCGTCTACCAGCGGTAGAAGGAGTAACGAGGTCGCCCCCACAGGACGGCATCAGCCCAGATGAAGCCCCCGCCCCGGTTCTCCGGCGGCGGGGGCTTCTTCGTCGTTCACGGGGTTGTCTAGGCGGGGTAGACAGCAACGTCCGATGCCAGGCGCATACTCGGCACATGACGCCCGCCGAACTGCTCGCCTTCGAAGCCCGCAACCCAACCTGGCGCGGCAACAAAGAAACCCGCATCCGCAACGAACTCGGGATGACACCCGCCCGGTACATCACTCTTCTACTACGGGCCGCCGAATCGGTCGAGGGGATGACAGCAGACCCGATCACGGCGCGTCGAGT
>NZ_JBBCVH010000023.1:0-2566 GCF_037147555.1 Microbacterium sp. MMO-35 | reverse complement strand
TCCTCCGGCGAATACCGACGCGTCGTCGGCTTCCCTGATGTCTGCTCTTTCGGCATAACCCCATCCTCGTTTCCAAGGTCAGGAGTCTCCAACAAACTCAGGGCGCTTCACCGCTTCAGCCAGTCAGAAGCTCGAAGCTACTTCGACCAAGCTGTCGAAGCTGCTACCGGAGTGGGCGATGACGCGCTTCATCGATGGAATGCAATAGTCGCCCTCACGCGGGCAGCTGCCGGCGTCGATCCTCTGGATGCGATCGCCCTCGCCGAGCGCGTCGCTCATCTCGGCGAAGCCGTCGAACCGATCGTGTATGACGGATTCAACCAACACAAGTTTGTCGCTGCACTTGCGCTGGTCTCGGGCACCAATGCTCTCCGAGTTCTTGGGCAGTGGCGAGATCGCCGGTTCGGGACGCTCGACTGGCAGTTCAGGGGACTTGTTGAAGGGGATGATGCCCTGTTCGCGGGACGACCAGACCTCACGACAGTCCTGGCACCCTTCTCAACCAACCTCGGTCTAAGCTCTGCGCTCCGTGAACTTGACGCATCCGGCGGCCTCAACGCAAACACCCTGTCCATTGCAAACAATCTCGCAAACCGACTTGGGCGCTCCCTCGATGCGGAGTTCGCGCAACTCTCACTTCCGGACCCTCTTCGTGCCAATGACCCTGACGAGTTCCGGAGCACCACCTTCGACCTCACACCAGACGAAGAGGCAGCACGCGCCGCTCAGCTGGAGGAATGCAAGGTGCAGATCGCGGCACTCGACCTCACTCAGACAAGCGGCGTGGACGCGGCGGTTCGACTTCAGCAGGAGGCTCATTCATACGGTGACAGCCTCTTCATCGCAGAGGCCTTTGCGCGTCCCGCGCTTGAATGGGGCCCGATCCTGGACGCGTCATTGAGCTCGGATGCTCTCAGCGATTATGGGCTAGCCAAACTCCTGAACGAGGCCCTCGCGCGCCCTCGAACCGCCCAATCGTTCGTCGACTCGCTGAAGAGGGCAGTCAGCACCTACGTCGATCGACATGGTGCCCGTCTGCTTCACCACAACTGGATGGGCTTTGATCTGCCTGCGGCGGCATGTCTGTTGGAGGTTCGCGCGACCGATCTCCTCCAACGCGCCCTCGACCACCTGAGTCTTGAGGAAGCGTTGACCGACGCCGACCACTGCTACATGCTCGCAGCTGGAGCTTCAGCCGTCCTCGACCCTTCCACGGCTGCCCGCGTGCTCGGCGAATCGCTCACCGCCTTCGAGGGAGCACTGGGAATTAGTCCCAGGGCAGCCATCGACCAGACGCCAGCGGACCCAATCGATATCGCTGTAGCAAACTTCCTCTGGGCCGCGCTGGGCGACCCGCGCTCAGCAGTTCGTTGGCAGGCCGCACACGCAGTGCGTACTGCGATCGAGCTCGGCGTCAGCGACGTGATCGTTGCGCTCGGCTCGGCAGTCAAGCGGGGCGATGCAGCTGGGTACGCCGATGAACGATTCCTCTTCTACGAGATGAGCGCGGCAGAGTGGTTCCTAGTCGCTGTCGAGCGAGTAGCACGCGACGATCCGTCTGCCATCGACGCACTCGTGTCCGCAGTGATCGAACTAAGCGACCGTTATCCGGACCACGCCGTGATTCAAGGGCATTGCTCGTCAGTTGCACGACTGGCAACCAGCCCGGCTGGCAGATCTGTGGGGACCGATTGGAACGCCAAGCTTGCAGAGCCCGTGGCCCTCGAAAGCTGGCACCGCCCCACACACCCCAGTCCAATGATGAAAGGCGCACCACAAGCTGAGCACCGATTCGACTCCGACTTCGACGAGTACGTCCTCGGCAAACTGACGAAAGCACTCGTCATCACACACCAAGAGGTGCTCGATGCGGCAAGCGCTCTCATCCTCGACGAATGGGGATGGCGAGCCGACGGGGAACGCCTAAAGGACCCGAGGCGGACGGCAGCTATCTACCAAGACGGCGAAACCTATGGATACAAGTGGGAGATCCCTAAAACCGAGGACCTCGACTACTACCTAGAACGTCACGCGGCACTCACCATCGCCGGAAGACTGATGCGGATCGCTACGCCCTACCGCGACCCCGATGCAGAACAGTTGGATGTCCTAGAATGGCTCGCCGACTTCGACATCGCACGCCACGACGGGCGATGGATTACAGATCAGCGAAGCTCGGTTCCTGCTCCCTTAGCTACCGTCGGCCCACGAGGAAGTAGCCAAGTCGACGAATCCGAGTTCCTGGCCGCCCTCAAACCTGCGGACGGATGGGTGACGGTCTGGCAATCAGCGTCTGTCACTGAGTACGACCGGTCCCTAAGCATCGACGTCGCGTCAGCTCTGGTCAACCCGGAGACTGCCGGGGCGCTTGTGCGAGCCCTTCAGACTGCTGACGGTTACTGGAGCTTCCGAATCCCATCAGCTGACCTCGACGACGAAGACTTTCAGTTCTCTTGGAGCCTGACCCGGTTTCCCGGACAACTGAGTTGAGGCGATGATCGTCTCGGAAGGAGTCCGTGAGATGCCTGCTGCCCACCCGCCGGAGTTCCGGCGTCGAGCCCTGGAT
>NZ_JBBCVH010000022.1:0-4182 GCF_037147555.1 Microbacterium sp. MMO-35 | reverse complement strand
GCGCGGACTGTTTGAACAGCGGAGCAAGCGCACGCCGGAGCCCCTGAGCGGTCGTCCCCTGCCCGCCCGTATTCAGATCTACGACAAGACCAGCAGCAACAGTGACCATCAGGCCCTCACCTTCCGCCGATAGCGCGTCACCACCAGCTACCTTCCGGGTAATCGATGACGATCCCCGCACCAGGGCCAGGATCAGTCGGAGTGAACAAGAAACCGCGGGTCTCCCCCGGCGCTACAGGCACCCACTCGGCCCGCAGCAGATTGTTAGACACATCCCCACCACCAAGGACAGCGCGACCACCCGCATACGGGGTAATCACAAGCTGCTGGCCGGCAGCGATCGGGCCGTCATACTCAACAACCCACGATTCCGACTGGATCGTGAACCCCGACACCGGTCCAGTGACCGTGAATGCTTCCGGGTAGAACTCCGCCGTCCCCGGATTCGTGATCGCAAACACACCCGGGAAGAGCACACCACCCGTGCCACCGAACCCGATCGAACCATCAACAATCGGGAACGCGAGACCACCAGTCGCTTCAACAACCGCGTCCATGCTGATCTGACGAATCCGCCCATACTTGCGCGGATCAGCCGACCACACCGGGATCTCAAACTCGACACGCTTCCCCGTGAAATCCGGACGCGAGAACACCTGCCCTCGGACCTTCGCGTTACGAAGCGACAACCACGCCCCGCCCGCCAGAACCCGGAACTGCAGGTCCGGGATCTTCACCAACGACGCGAGCCAAGCCCGCACCTCAGCGATAGACCAATCAGCAGACGTGGACGTCACAACCCCCGTGACCGTGACCCGGCGCGGCGCTGTCAGAACCTCATCAACATCGAACGCACCATCAGCACCAGGGATCACATCCTCGTCGAACCGGCTCTCCAACGAATCCCACCACCCGGCGAGCGAGTCAGGCAGGAGACCCCACCCCTCAACCCGCTCGCCGTACATGGTGCGACCCGCGATCTCAACCTTGACCTCATGCGTGCCTACGTCCACCGGTACTCCCTCGCAATCGCCTCAGCGAGTTCGTTCACGCTCGAGTCCGCCGGCACCATCGCGGTCACATTCGGACGCCCGAGGGAGTCCTTCAACGCCATCACGGCAGCGATCAGCTCCGACTGGTCACCACCTGGCATGCTGAACCCAAACCGTCGACCGGACTCGACCCACACCTGTTCAGAGCGGGCATGACGGGCAGGATCACCGGAGATGTACGCTTCGTCGTACTCCTCAGCGAACTTGTGAATCCCACCCGGGGTGTACGGGTAAATGCCGGGCGCGAAACCACCCGCAGCGAACGCTTTCACGCCACCCGAGTAGATACCACCGTTCGCGTTCCCGAGCCCCTTGACCGTGTTCACAACCTGCGTGATCGTCTGCGTCACCGAAGCAACCAGGTTGATCCTCGTGTTGTTGTAGTCCGAGATCAACTGATCCAGGTTCGCGCGAGCATTCGACGTGTTGACGATCATTTCGGTCTCGTGAGCGGTAGGAACGCCAAGGATCTTGTCGCGGAGGATCGCGGCCTCGTCCGATCCCAGGCCCATGGCAATAGCCGCGTCATAAAGCCGCTGCCGAGCATCCTCCAGGCGCGTGTTGAACCCAGCCACGTCACCATCAAGCTGCAGCTGAGCCACGGACGCATCCCACGCCGACTTAGCCAGATCCGTGAGCATGCTCATGTTCGAACGGCCAGCCTCGGTCGTCGTATCCAGAGTGGCCGCGTAACCGTCCTGGCCCTCCTGGATCTTCTGAACCTGCTCGTTGACCTTCGCCAGAGTTTCCTGGTAGTCGATGTTCGCCGTGATCGCGTCACGGTTCGCACCATTCGCCTTATCCAACGTGTCCAGCAGCGACTTCAGCTGATCCTTTAGGGCAGCGGCCTTGTCTGCTTGCTCCTGATACGCCTCCCCGGCGTCCTTTGCCCCGTTCTTCGCATCGCCCATGGCAAGCTTCATCAAGGTCGCCTTGTCAGCCGTGAGACCCTGCTCGGTGGCCGCCTTCGTCAGAGCCGACTTGTAGTCGCCCATCTGATCCAGCAGCAGACCGATCTGCTTCTCGTTCAGGTTCGCGCTCTCAGCAAGAAGACGGAACTTCTCCTGCGCCTGCGGAAGATCTGTAGCCGCCAGCTTCCCGAGCTCAGGACCGATCTTGCTCACCGCGCCCAACGCGTCTGCCATCGCCAGCGCATCCTTCGCGCTGCCCTTCAGCCCACTACTCCCGCTCGCCACACGATCAAGCGCCTGACCGAGCAGATCAAGAGACCCGGCCGCGTCACGCATCTCACCACCGCTGAGCGCCCCCGTGAACCCAGACCCGAACGCGGAGCTCAGAACATCGACGCCCGTCTTCGCGGTCGCCAGCTTGTTCTGCGTTACCTCCGCAGCGTCACCCAGGCTGTTGAGTGCCTTCGTGAACAGGTCGGCACCAGTCGCGGCCAGTGCCAGACCTGTAACGGCCCCGCCGGCAACCTTCGCGAACATGCCGAGCTTCCCCGACACCACACCGCCCTCGATGCCCAGTGTGGTGAGTGCGATCTTGAACTCCGCGAGTTTCGGCACAGCCAGCAGGGCAGCCCCACCAACAAGACCGATCGCAGCGACAATGCCACCGAGAGCAAGAACCAGCTGTCCCACCCAGTCAGGGAGGTCGTTGAACCAGTTCACCAGGTTGGTGAGCCCCTGAACCAGGCCACGTAGCGGCCCGTTCGCACCCTCGCCCATGCTGATGAACAACGTGTCTAGCGCGCCACCAAGCTGCTCGATGTCACCCTTCAGGTTGTCCAGACGAGTCGCCGCAGTCTCAGCCGCATACCCCTGGTCGTTGACCTTCTTCGTCCAGTCGTCAATGCCCTTCGCACCCTCGCTGAGGAGAACATTCGCGCCACGGATCGCATCCTGACCGAAAATGATCGCCAGGGCCGCGTTCTTCTGCTCCTGAGTGAGACCCTTCAGTCCCTTCTCAAGCTGACCGGCGAGCCCAGCCATCCCAACAAACTTGCCCTGAGCGTCATACGCCTTGATGCCCAGCTTCTCCATCTGAGATGCAGCCTCACCCGTCGGGTTAGCCATCCGCAGAAGCATCGTCCGGAACGACGTACCCGCATCCGACCCGAGCATGCCCGCCGACGCGAACGCCGACAACGTGCCAACAGTCTCCTCAACAGAGATGCCGAACTGGTTCGCAACCAGACCACCCTGCGACAGCGCCTGCGACAGATCCGACACATCACCCATCGCCTTGCCAGCACCCGCCGCCAGCAGGTCGGCAACATGCGACGCGTCCGAGCCCTTCAGCTTGAACTGCTGCAACGTCGTAGCCGCGATACCCGCAGCCTGCGCAACCCCAAGACCACCAGCAGCAGCGAGATCCAGGGCACCGGACAGACCGCCACCCAGAATGTCCTTCGCGGACAAGCCAGCCTTCGCCAGTTCCTCGATCGCGTTAGCCGACTCTGTCGCGGAGAACACGGTGCGCGCACCAGCCTCGATAGCGGCCTGCCGCAGCTCGGCCAGCGACTGCCGCGCATCCTCACCGGTCGCCGCAACGTTCGACATCGCCTGGTCGAACTCGGCATACTTGGCAATCGCGACACCGATACCCGCAGCGAGCGTCGCACCCATGAGCATCCCGGTACGCCCAAGGGTCTGCATCGCCTCACGGGTCTGAGCCAGCTTCTCAGCCTGAGACCCCACCTCGCGGGTCTTCTGAGCGGCCTCCTCCATACCCTTCGTGTACTCGGCAACCTTCGCCGACAGACGCACAACGACAACACGCTCAGCCATGCGAGCTCCCATCTACCCCGGACACCGGGAGTCGCTAAACTCATCGACATGGCACAGACGGCCGCACCAAAGAAGCGCCTGACTAAGGCGGCGGCGCTGACGCTCGCCCTCGGAGCCGGGGTAGCCTTCGTCGTCGGCGTGCTCGCAGCCATTGACGGACAGCCCTGGATGGCCGCCCTGCTGTTCTTGTTCCTCGCCGCAATAACGGTCGGGCTGACTTTCGCCGTCAACACCCGCCGCTAGTCCGCATCCCTCCGCTTCACGCGGAAGGAGCCTGACCCGGTTTCCCGGACAACTGAGTTGAGGCGATGATCGTCTCGGAAGGAGTCCGTGAGATGCCTGCTGCCCACCCGCCGGAGTTCCGGCGTCGAGCCCTGGAT
>NZ_JBBCVH010000021.1:0-5191 GCF_037147555.1 Microbacterium sp. MMO-35 | reverse complement strand
TGATGGTCACTGTTGCTGCTGGTCTTGTCGTAGATCTGAATACGGGCGGGCAGGGGACGACCGCTCAGGGGCTCCGGCGTGCGCTTGCTCCGCTGTTCAAACAGTCCGCGCCGGGTGTTGCTGCACCGGGACGGCTCGGTTCTGACCATTTCGTGGTGTCTGGGTCGCCGTCGGCGATGGAGTACAAGGTCACTGGTGGGGGCCTGGTGTTGGTGCGGTCGACGACGAACGGTGTCTACCTGGTGGGGGTGCCGGATACGCAGACTGTGCCGACTGATCCTGCTGATGGTGTGAATCCGCGGATCGATCGGATTTATGCACGTCAGCCGGATCCTCTGCTTGATGGGGCTGGTGTTGCGGTGTCGTTCGTCATTGATGTGGCGAAGGGGACTCCTGCGGCGTCGCCGCTGTTGCCGTCTCTTCCGGCTGGTGCTCTCGAGTTGGGGCGGAAGCTGATCGCGGCGGGCGCGACGAACACACAGTCTGGGGCGGCGTTCACGGACCCTGCCCCGGTTACTGGTCTGAATGTCTCGGCTGGGACGCTTCCGGTTTCTGGTGGTGGCACGGGTGGGACGTCGAAAGCGCAGGCTCGCGCGAACCTCGGGTTCCTGTCGGGCACGGGGGTTCCGTCGAACTCGCTGGGTGAAGACGGCGACACATACGACCAGATTCTTTAGGAGGCACGGTGGCCGATCACGGGGTGGGCAGCGCTGGGACGCTGACGATTGCTGATGACGGCACCACGGTTTCGTTCTATGTGTCGTGTAGTGATCCGGCGACGAACACGGGCGGGTATTCCTGGTTCGGGACGGTGAACGGTTCCCCAGTTGGGGGGACGGTCTCTCTGGGTGCCGGGTTCGGGACGCGGCTTCTCGGGTCGTGGACTGTCACGGAGAGTCAGACGGTCACGTTGGGGCAGGATGCGACGGGCACGTCTGGTCTGGGTGGGTCTGCGTCGTTCTCGGAGTGGATCAGTAGGGCGTCGGCTTCTGTCCCGGATCCTCCGCGTGTTACGGGGTCGTCGGCTGGTCTGGATCAGATCACTGCGACGGGCATGCGGTTCCGTTACCGTCTCACGGGCGATGGTGGATCGACGATCACGGACCACCAGTACCGGGTCTCCACCCGCGCGGACTTTGTTGGTGCGTCATGGGTGAATGGGACCCCGTCTGGTGACATCATCCGCAACGACCTTGACCCGGGGACAACGTACTACTGGCAGGCGCGCGCGAAGAACGCGATCGGATGGTCTGCACCATCCGATGTCGTCTCCGCGACGACGATCGGTGGCGGTCGGCTTCGCGTCGCTGGGGTGTGGAAGAACACGTCCCGGTGGATGAAAGTCTCTGGCACGTGGAAGCGCACCACCCGGTGGGTGAAGGTTGCCGGAGTGTGGAAGCGGGCACGATGAGCGGCTACCTGATCGGTGGGCGGTTCCTCACCGGGGAGATCACGCTCCGCAAGATCGTGCCCGTTGGTTGCAACGTCGAGCTCACCCTGAACGCCGCCGATTCGGTGAAGGCCGACCTGAAGCTCCCTCTGGTGGATCCGCGCACCGGTGTCGGTATTGATATCCCGAACCAGCTTCTCCCGCAGCGCGACTTCATCGGCTGGGTGGAGAACGGGGTCGTCCTCGCGGCGGGGCCAGTGCAGGGCGACCCGTTCACGTTCCCGCGGGCTTCGACGATCAACGCGGCCGGGATGTGGGAGTACTTCACCCGCCGGTTGATCCTTCCACCGGGGACGACGCTGCCGTCTGCGGTCACGTCGGCATGGTCGGGGATGTCGTTGCGGACGATCGCGAAGCGGATCGTGCAGCAGGCGTGCGCGTGGTCTCATGCGGGTCTCCCGATCGACTATGAGGCCGATGTTGCTGGGACGAATGAGCGCGAGTATCCGGGTAAGGACCGGATGGTTGTTGCTGAGGCGTTGAAGAACCTGACCGAGGTTGAGAACGGCCCGGACATCACGTTCCGTCCGAAGCTGACGGTTGATCAGCGGCATGTGCGGTGGGATCTTCTGACGGGAGACCCGGATCTGACTCAGGCTGGTGCGGATCACTACTGGGATCTGAGTGCCCCAGGCAGGTTCGCGCAGGTCACGGACTTGGATAGGGATGGCCGTGACCTTGCCACGCATGCGTGGGGTGTGGGGGCGACACCGGAAGGTGCCGACGTCCCGCTCGAGGCGCTCGCGTCCTCCACCGTCCTGACTGACGCGGGCTTCCCGATGCTGGAGATGGTCGAGCAGCGCAACAGCGTCAGCCTCCCGGCGACGCTGCAGGCGTACGTCGACGAGGACGTGGTCAGGTTCTCGACGTTCACGGAGACGTTCCAGGTGCGGGTGAAACGGAACCAGCCGCCGAAGCTTGGAACCTACTGGCCGGGGGACTGGGCGAAGATCCGCATCGGAGACAACCCGCGCATCCCGGCCGGCACCTATCGGGTGCGGATCATCCGGATCTCGTTCGGCGCTACCAGTGATGTGACCCTCGACTGTGCACCCGAGCGTGTCGTCGGCGGTTACCCGGTCCCGTCATCGAACCGGGCATGGCTGAGCGATCAGCTGCGCGGCCTGCAGGGCCGCATTGACGAAACACAGCGCGGGTGACGCGTACACGAAAGAGGTGAGGCGCTTGCCTACGATCACAGGTCCGATCCTCGATTCCACGGGGGAGCCGGCTAACGGGTTCCTGCGTGTGCGGGCGTCGAAGCCGTTCGATATTGGTGTGGGTCATGTGACTCAGGCGCTTGCTGTTGCGAGGGTTCGTGATGGTGTCCCGCTGATCGCAGGTCAGCCGTGGACGGTCCCAACCACCCCGGACGGGGTGTATTTGGAGTTGCAGCAAGACCTTGATGGGGATCAGATGCAGGTCTTCACGTTGACGGTCCCTGATGTCGCGTCGATGACGTACTCGGAGTTGCTGTTCAACCGTGGCGGTGGGGCTGGTGGGCCGGGCGTCTACTGGTGGGACCTCACTGGGGATCTGCCCTTCCCGCCCGAGGCCGTAGATGGCGACTTCGGCTACGACAGCATCACCGGCGACGTGTGGAGGAACGACAAGTGACCAAGGTAACGATCACGAACATCAAGGGGCCGAAGGGTGATGATGGTGCACCGGCTGTCCCGGGTTTGCACACGCCGACTGTTTCTGGGGCGGTGACTGTCCCGGTTGAGCATGAGCACGCGTACGAGATCAACGCGACCGCTGCGGCCACGGTGTCGTTGGATGGTGTTCTGGGGTGTCAGGCGGCGATCGTCTGGTCCGGCGAGTCGGGCACGGTGGAGGGCATCCCGATGGTGGAGGGAGATACGGCCGTGGCCGTGAAGCTCACCGCCGGGTGGCAGCTCTTCCCCGTCGGCCCCGCACGGCCCGACACGACCGCCCCGACCGCCGGCACCCTGACCGTGGTCACGAGCTACACGACCGCGGACCTGACCGTGACGGGCGCGATGGACGACGTCGCGCTGCACGCCGCCCCGTACGCCTTCTCGAAGGACAACGGGGCCACCTGGTCGGCGTGGCAGATCGACCCGACGTACCAGTACACGGACCTCGCATCCAGCACATCGTTCACGTTCCGGCATCGGGTGCGCGACGCCGCCGGAAACGTCAAGACCGGGGCGGCCGTGGTGAAGTCCACGGCGACGCCTCCGACGTGGACGGTGTGGGCGCAGGATGACTTCACTGGCTCGGATGGGGCGATCGTCGGCCGAAACACGCCGACCGGAAGTCGGGCATGGAAGGCTCCGACGGGTGGCCCGTACGGTTACCCGTCGTGGGCGGACGGCCAGTTCGCGCGGATCGCGAGCAACAAACTCTCGCTCGGGAAGGCCGCGGAGGGCTGGGTGGACCTGACCGCTGGCATCGCGTATCCCCCTGTCGGCACCGAGGGGCGGGTGCGGGTCACGTTCGACTACGACCTGTCCGCGTACCCCGGGGCGACGCTCTGGGCGATCTTCCCCTCCAACGTCCACGCCCAGCCGTTCGGTGCGCTGATGAAGAAGGGAACGGTCGCGTCGTTCCGGAATGACTCGGGGGATTCGTGGACGCAGAGCCCGGGCGCGATCATCCCACCGGACTCGGGGACGGCAGTCGCGGAGTGCTCTCGCAGCGCGTCCGGTGATCTGACGTTCCAGTTGACCGTGGGCGGCACGGTGGTCTGCGCCGCGACCGGTACGGGCTCCTCGACGAAGCCGCCATCGACGGTGCAGGTCGGGATCGGCTGCTACCGCGCCGACACCTCGACGATCACGGTCGACAACTTCAAGGTGGAGTACGTCGCATGATTCTCCTCATGGCTGCGGGCGGGGGCACGGTGTCTCCGCCCGCGGATCCTCGCCCGGTGATCGCGGATCCGCTGGTGATGCAGATGCGCCCCACGGGCAGGAGCTTGCGGACGATCCGGATAGCGCGGGACGGGTCCGGGGAGTTCACGACGTTCAAGGCGGCGATCGCCGCGGGCACTGCGACACAGAATGCCGCGGTGGCTGCTGCTGGCCTGGTGAAGCCGACCCCGAATTTCTGGATCACGTATCTCGTCGGCCCAGGCGTCTACCAGCCGGGGTCGGAGTTCGGGTCGGGAGAGATTCACCCGTTCGCAGCGTTCTACGCCCTCGACCCCACGAAGGGCGCGACCCGCGTGGAGTGGGGGATGGAGCCGACGGGCGGGTTCTACTGGGAAGGTATCGACGTCACCTGCGTGGACAATGCTGGGGCGTTCGATCCGAAGTATGCGTTTCATCTGCACGCACTCGCCACGATCGTCCTCACCCGGTGCGCTTTCACCAACGCGGCCCCCTCGGCGGGCGGATACCCGATGCCGATCGGGATGGACGGGGACACCGGCTGCACACTCGTCTGTCACGACGTTGACTTCACCACTGGTCCTCGCCTGTCCAATCACGGCTTGATCGGCGGGACGGGGAGCCTCGCGGGTATGACGATCGTCTATTCGCAGTGCCGCTACCCGACCGGGTCGCTGTACTTCTCCACCCTCAACGACTCCGATCTGACCGAAATGTGGGTCGTCGGTGGATCCGCGGATGCATGCAGCCTCGTCGGCGACAAGGCCACCCTGCACCTCGACCCGGCGACCGTCCTGAACCGCACGACCGGCTCCTACGCCGGCCACGTGAAGGCAGACGGATCCCCCGCGACCGGGGTGACCGACGCCCGCACGGACTGGCC
>NZ_JBBCVH010000020.1:0-5509 GCF_037147555.1 Microbacterium sp. MMO-35 | reverse complement strand
GCAGAAAGGCCACCCTGCGTTGGGTGGCCTTTCTGTTAAAGGAAGTCCGGCGGTGTCCTACTCTCCCACAGGGTCCCCCCTGCAGTACCATCGGCGCTGTGAGGCTTAGCTTCCGGGTTCGGAATGTGACCGGGCGTTTCCCTCACGCTATGGCCGCCGAAACACTATTGACGTGTCTCAAACAAACACAAGCATGTGTTGGTTGTTTGGTTTTCGACCGTACGTCGAGAACCACAAAGTGGACGCAAGCACCAAGAACGGTGTGTTATCAAGTCATCGGCTTATTAGTACCAGTCAGCTGCACGTGTTACCACGCTTCCACATCTGGCCTATCAACCCAGTAGTCTGGCTGGGAGCCTCTCACCCGAAGGTATGGAAGTCTCATCTTGAGGCCGGCTTCCCGCTTAGATGCTTTCAGCGGTTATCCATCCCGAACGTAGCTAACCAGCGGTGCTCCTGGCGGAACAACTGGCACACCAGAGGTTCGTCCAACCCGGTCCTCTCGTACTAGGGTCAGATCCTCTCAAACTTCCTACGCGCGCAGCGGATAGGGACCGAACTGTCTCACGACGTTCTAAACCCAGCTCGCGTACCGCTTTAATGGGCGAACAGCCCAACCCTTGGGACCTACTCCAGCCCCAGGATGCGACGAGCCGACATCGAGGTGCCAAACCATGCCGTCGATATGGACTCTTGGGCAAGATCAGCCTGTTATCCCCGAGGTACCTTTTATCCGTTGAGCGACAGCGCTTCCACAAGCCACTGCCGGATCACTAGTCCCGACTTTCGTCCCTGCTCGACCTGTCAGTCTCACAGTCAAGCTCCCTTGTGCACTTACACTCGACACCTGATTGCCAACCAGGTTGAGGGAACCTTTGGGCGCCTCCGTTACTTTTTGGGAGGCAACCGCCCCAGTTAAACTACCCACCAGGCACTGTCCCTGAACCGGATCACGGTTCGAAGTTAGATATCCAGAGTGACCAGAGTGGTATTTCAACAATGACTCCACATGAACTGGCGTCCATGCTTCACAGTCTCCCACCTATCCTACACAAGCCACACCGAACACCAATACCAAGCTGTAGTAAAGGTCACGGGGTCTTTCCGTCCTGCTGCGCGTAACGAGCATCTTTACTCGTAATGCAATTTCGCCGAGTTCGCGGTTGAGACAGTTGGGAAGTCGTTACGCCATTCGTGCAGGTCGGAACTTACCCGACAAGGAATTTCGCTACCTTAGGATGGTTATAGTTACCACCGCCGTTTACTGGGGCTTAAATTCTGAGCTTCGCCGAAGCTAACCCGTCCTCTTAACCTTCCAGCACCGGGCAGGCGTCAGTCCGTATACATCGTCTTGCGACTTGGCACGGACCTGTGTTTTTAGTAAACAGTCGCTACCCACTAGTCTCTGCGGCCACCACGCCCTTTTCGGAGTAAATCCGTATAAGCGGGTGGCCCCCCTTCTCCCGAAGTTACGGGGGCATTTTGCCGAGTTCCTTAACCACGATTCTCTCGATCTCCTTGGTATTCTCTACCTGACCACCTGAGTCGGTTTGGGGTACGGGCAGCTAGAACCTCGCGTCGATGCTTTTCTCGGCAGCATAGGATCACCCACTTTTCATCCGCATCGTGTCTCAGCCTGCATGAGAGACGGATTTGCCTATCTCTCGGCCTACGCACTTGCACCAGGACAACCATCGCCTGGCTTGGGCTACCTTCCTGCGTCACACCTGTTAATACGCTCACTCCACCAGATGGGGTCGCATGCCGCCTCACGATCGTCCCCGAAGGGATCCACGCGTCTTGGGATGCTTAGCACTCCTGATTTCATGTGGGCGGTTCTTCGCCGGTACGGGAATATCAACCCGTTGTCCATCGACTACGCCTGTCGGCCTCGCCTTAGGTCCCGACTTACCCAGGGAAGATTAGCTTGACCCTGGAACCCTTGGTCTTCCGGAGGACGTGTTTCTCACACGTCTTTCGCTACTCATGCCTGCATTCTCACTCGTGTAGCGTCCACGGCTGGATCACTCCGCCGCTTCACTCGCCACACGACGCTCTCCTACCCATCAACACGGCTGGACCACGAAGGCCTACCATAAATGTCAATGCCACAACTTCGGTGGCGTGCTTGAGCCCCGTTACATTGTCGGCGCGGAATCACTTGACCAGTGAGCTATTACGCACTCTTTCAAGGGTGGCTGCTTCTAAGCCAACCTCCTGGTTGTCACAGCAACTCCACATCCTTTCCCACTTAGCACGCGCTTAGGGACCTTAGTTGGTGGTCTGGGTTGTTTCCCTCTCGACTATGAAGCTTATCCCCCACAGTCTCACTGCTGCGCTCTCACTTACCGGCATTCGGAGTTTGGCTGACGTCAGTAACCTTGTAGGGCCCATCGGCCATCCAGTAGCTCTACCTCCGGCAAGAAACACGCAACGCTGCACCTAAATGCATTTCGGAGAGAACCAGCTATCACGAAGTTTGATTGGCCTTTCACCCCTATCCACAGCTCATCCCCTCAGTTTTCAACCTAAGTGGGTTCGGCCCTCCACGACGTCTTACCGTCGCTTCAGCCTGGCCATGGATAGATCACTTCGCTTCGGGTCTAGGACACGCGACTGAATCGCCCTATTCAGACTCGCTTTCGCTACGGCTACCCCACACGGGTTAACCTCGCCACGTATCACTAACTCGCAGGCTCATTCTTCAAAAGGCACGCTGTCACCCCTACTAAGGAGGCTCCAACGGTTTGTAAGCAAACGGTTTCAGGTACTATTTCACTCCCCTCCCGGGGTACTTTTCACCTTTCCCTCACGGTACTTGTCCGCTATCGGTCATCTGGGAGTATTTAGGCTTATCAGGTGGTCCTGACAGATTCACACGGGATTTCTCGGGCCCCGTGCTACTTGGGATACTCTTCACGCCAAGCCAGGCATTTCGACTACGGGGTTCGCACCCTCTATGACCGGCCATTCAAAACCGTTCGTCTATACCTGCTTGTAACGCTGAAAGTTCGGCAGAACAATCAGAAAAGTCCCACAACCCCGAGCATGCAACGCCTGCCGGCTATCACACACACCCGGTTTAGCCTCATCCGCTTTCGCTCGCCACTACTCACGGAATCACATGTTGTTTTCTCTTCCTGTGGGTACTGAGATGTTTCACTTCCCCACGTTCCCTCTACCCGCCCTATATATTCAGGCGGGAGTCACTAGGTCGGCACGCCGCCCAGCGGGGTTTCCCCATTCGGACACCCTCGGATCAAAACTCGCTTATCAGTTCCCCGAGGCTTATCGCAGATTGCTACGTCCTTCTTCGGCTCCAGATGCCAAGGCATCCACCGTTTGCTCTTAAAGACTTGAAATCACATGAGTTCATCAAGAATCGGTACCAAACCCTCCGAAAAGGGCCCGGTTCGAAATTGACTAATGATCTTTAAGATCATCAAAACGAGACGACCGAAATCGTCTCGAAGATGCTCGCGTCCACTGTGTAGTTCTCAAAGTACGGGCGGTGCTCATCCCCACCAACAACGTTGGCAGCGACAAGCCCGAGGAACAGCTGCGATCCCGAAGAATCACACCCGGTCCCTCAGGACCCAACAGCGTGCAGGCACCAAACCCGCCGGTCCCGCGTTCCCACACCGAAGTGCGTACTAGCAGAAACCATTGGCTCTGATGCCATGTCAAATGTTCCACCCATGAGCTCCCAGCGAAGAACGTGTGCCTTCGATCTGGGTTCTGGACACCCGAAGGTGTCAGATGCTCCTTAGAAAGGAGGTGATCCAGCCGCACCTTCCGGTACGGCTACCTTGTTACGACTTAGTCCTAATTACCGATCCCACCTTCGACGGCTCCCTCCACAAGGGTTAGGCCACCGGCTTCAGGTGTTACCGACTTTCATGACTTGACGGGCGGTGTGTACAAGACCCGGGAACGTATTCACCGCAGCGTTGCTGATCTGCGATTACTAGCGACTCCGACTTCATGAGGTCGAGTTGCAGACCTCAATCCGAACTGGGACCGGCTTTTTGGGATTCGCTCCACCTCACGGTATTGCAGCCCTTTGTACCGGCCATTGTAGCATGCGTGAAGCCCAAGACATAAGGGGCATGATGATTTGACGTCATCCCCACCTTCCTCCGAGTTGACCCCGGCAGTATCCCATGAGTTCCCACCATTACGTGCTGGCAACATAGAACGAGGGTTGCGCTCGTTGCGGGACTTAACCCAACATCTCACGACACGAGCTGACGACAACCATGCACCACCTGTTCACGAGTGTCCAAAGAGTTGACCATTTCTGGCCCGTTCTCGTGTATGTCAAGCCTTGGTAAGGTTCTTCGCGTTGCATCGAATTAATCCGCATGCTCCGCCGCTTGTGCGGGTCCCCGTCAATTCCTTTGAGTTTTAGCCTTGCGGCCGTACTCCCCAGGCGGGGAACTTAATGCGTTAGCTGCGTCACGGAATCCGTGGAAAGGACCCCACAACTAGTTCCCAACGTTTACGGGGTGGACTACCAGGGTATCTAAGCCTGTTTGCTCCCCACCCTTTCGCTCCTCAGCGTCAGTTACGGCCCAGAGATCTGCCTTCGCCATCGGTGTTCCTCCTGATATCTGCGCATTCCACCGCTACACCAGGAATTCCAATCTCCCCTACCGCACTCTAGTCTGCCCGTACCCACTGCAGGCCCGAGGTTGAGCCTCGGGATTTCACAGCAGACGCGACAAACCGCCTACGAGCTCTTTACGCCCAATAATTCCGGATAACGCTTGCACCCTACGTATTACCGCGGCTGCTGGCACGTAGTTAGCCGGTGCTTTTTCTGCAGGTACCGTCACTTTCGCTTCTTCCCTGCTAAAAGAGGTTTACAACCCGAAGGCCGTCATCCCTCACGCGGCGTTGCTGCATCAGGCTTCCGCCCATTGTGCAATATTCCCCACTGCTGCCTCCCGTAGGAGTCTGGGCCGTGTCTCAGTCCCAGTGTGGCCGGTCACCCTCTCAGGCCGGCTACCCGTCGACGCCTTGGTGAGCCATTACCTCACCAACAAGCTGATAGGCCGCGAGCCCATCCCCCACCAAAAAATCTTTCCAGACACTAACCATGCGGTTGTGCCTCGTATCCAGTATTAGACGCCGTTTCCAGCGCTTATCCCAGAGTGAGGGGCAGGTTGCTCACGTGTTACTCACCCGTTCGCCACTAATCCCCAAGTGCAAGCACCTGGTTCATCGTTCGACTTGCATGTGTTAAGCACGCCGCCAGCGTTCATCCTGAGCCAGGATCAAACTCTCCGTAAAAAAGAAAAGCAAACGAACCGGGGAAAAACCGGAACGCCGCGAGTTTGAAACTGACCAAAGAGATGACATCATTGCTGACTTCATCCGAATGCCAACCCAAAAAGAGTTGGTCTTTGATCCAAAGGAATTTCTCAACCAGCCCGAAGACTGGACGAGGAATAAATTGGCATTTGACAAGTGCACGCTGTTGAGTTCTCAAGGATCGGATGCTCCT
>NZ_JBBCVH010000019.1:0-8540 GCF_037147555.1 Microbacterium sp. MMO-35 | reverse complement strand
TCCAGGGCTCGACGCCGGAACTCCGGCGGGTGGGCAGCAGGCATCTCACGGACTCCTTCCGAGACGATCATCGCCTCAACTCAGTTGTCCGGGAAACCGGGTCAGGCTCCGGCGTGTCAGTTCCCGGGATGTCATCGGACGATCCTGCGCGTGGTGCGGTTCTTGACGATGTTGGATCGCACCCAGTTGCCGCACCCCTGGCACGAGTACAGGGCGTACTCCGTCAGGGCGGTGAACGTCGAGTCGCCCTCAGACTTCAGCTCCGGCGAACCGCACACAGGGCACCCGGTGTCGTTCCCGGCGATGAGGGGCAGGTTCACACCAGCAGGCAGCCATGGCAGGAGACGCAAGTACAGCTTCTCCGTCAACCGGACGTCCTGGATGCAGTACCGCTCCATCAGCCGGCGCGACTTCTCGTCCCCGTCGATGACACGCATCCACAGGCCGAAACCGTCATGGTGCGTCTTCGACCCGAGGCCGAGCTGCTGGGCGACGAAGTCAAGCTTCTTCGACAGGGGCCGGAACTCGCGGCGAACAACCTTGAGGAGGTCGATCGTCTTGTACGGTTTCGGGCGTGACATGCCGAGGCGGGCGAACTCCCAGTTCAGGTGCTTCATGTCGAAGCCGTCACCGTTGTACCAGACCACCACGTCCGCTTCTGAGAGAAGCTGGTGCGCGTGGGTAACCATGTTGTCGGCACCGTGCTCCCACTCGGAGAAGTGGTGCACCGTGCTCTCCCCGAGCCATTTCGCTGCGAACGACAGCAACGTCAACGGCTCCACCACTTGGGTGAGGCTGAAGTTCTGGTTGAACATCCCGAAGTGACGGGATAGTGCGGGTTTCGTTTCGATGTCGAGAGTGAGGATGCGTGCCCGTCGCACATCGGTGTGCAGCTTGTTGAGGAAGCTCATGCGAGGAGGCCTGCTCTCCACTCACGGAACGCGGTCATTCCGAACACCGGGGCAGGGTAGTCCTCGTCCTCTTCGAGGATCGGTTTCAGTTCCGGGTTTGACCATGACTTGCTGCGCAGTGCCTTCGTGACGGAGACCCGTTCAGATTCGGGTAGCTCGTCCAACCAGAGGTCGTACGCTTCGGCAGCAGTTCGCGGTCGTCGGATTTCCAGCTTCTCGGTGAATGCCACCGTGACTCCTAGGTTCGGCCCTCTCGGGCGCCGATGTGTCCCTGTGAAGTTGTGGTTGCTTTGTTCCCGGCGCGTGCTCGGCCCCGCGGTCACGCTCGAAGCGCGACAAATAGTGTTTCGGGGGCACGGGCCGGGAAGACTGAAGGGAGGCGACCACGCCCGGGGGCGGCTCCGCCGTTTGATGTGTGACCAGCCGCGGGCGGGGTCGCACATGTTTGTGTTGGCCGCATTCGACGCGGCTCCTCAACCCACATGCGCCAGGACTAGGGGACGCCGGCTGCTTGGGGAGGTATCAAAAAAGCCGCCCACCTGATGGTGGAGCGGCCTGGATTCGGGCGCAATTATCCCGAGCCCTCTCATGATAGCGCAAAACTACACGCTTGTCATTAGTGTCCTCGTCGGCGTGTCATCCCGTGCTGCGGTACTCGTGAGCGAGCGCGGAAACGTCCCCAAAACGCTCCCGGACAGACGCAATGTGTTCCATGAGTGCCGGGTGTTCAGCAAACCACTCCCGCCCTCGACGCAAGTGGGACCGGAAGTTGTTGTGCATCTCGTGTTCCAGTTCCATCGTGCCGGGGTGAGCTGCAAGCAGCTCGGCGTTCGGCGGATACGCACGCATCCGCTTGGTGATGTCGGCCGCGTACCCGATCTTGATGAGGTCATTCATGCGGATGTAGTACACGAATCCGGGTTGCCGTTTTCCGCGAAGACGATCGGCTGCAGCCTGCCGTGCATCTTCACGCTCCTTCGCGCGTTGCCGTCGCATGACATCGAGGATCTCGGCATCAACGGTCTCGCCCCTGGGCCGGTTGTCGATTCCGTTCGCGATCTCGAGAGCATGCTCGGTGCAGATCGCGTGCCCGTCGACGTAGAAGGCCGCACGCCCCGTCACCCCGAAAGGGTGCCCACCGATCACACACGAATCGGGGAACCCCTTGCCCTTCCAGATGTACTCGATCATGTCTCCTGCATCTTCCCAGCAGCCTCCGACATTGCGGCTTCGTGCGCCTGCTTCCGAGCAGCCACATCAATCCCGAGCACGGCCGCGAACCTTTCGAACTGTGCTGGCGACCAGACCGCACCACACGCAAGGCACCTGGCGTCCAGGGTCTCTCCCGTCATGCGCGAGCGGTGGAACCTTAGCGCTGTGCCGCGGACTTCCTCCCCCGCCGAGATTGAGTACACGTACCTTTCCCCGCAGTTCGGGCATGGCCCCTTGATGTCCGCAAGCCTCGGTGGGTCGAAGAAGTCACGGATCTGTGTCTCCCATTTCGCGACCACGTCTTTCGCATACCAGTCGCGTGGGCCGGCCGTGACGATAGTCTCGGGTTCCGCCCAAGCAGCCCACTCGGTGAGCATCGCTTCCGCTTTGTCGCGACCGGGAACCCGTTTGAAGGCCTGAACCCACACCTCTGCGATCTCCCGGTCGACCTGCATGTACAGGTCGAGTGCGGCTTCGGAAATCGGAAGGCGGGCCTGCATCGAGCTCGAGCCGCCCGTGCTCTCCATGCCCCCGAAGACCGCATCCCGAAGCTGTGAAATGAGAGAGGGCACCGAGTGGAACTCGATACCCTCATCCGTCGTAACCGCGACTTGGTGGTCTCTTGTCAAAGTCTCCACGTCAACGCTCATCGTGTTCCTTCCTCATCGCTCGCGCCAATCGTGCGATCTGTGGCATGGATCGGACAGTCATCGGATGGTGCCACGCGGAACGCTGCGCGCTGGTGACCGAACGCATCCGTCGCCCACTCCCACTGCCCCGAGCACATGCATTCTCCGAGGCTCATCGCTCTGCGCTCCCATCCGTGCGGTTCGGGATGATCTTCCGGACCATGTCCTGCACCTGCTCGACCGTGATGTTGACGTAGATGGGCGGGTCGAAGTGCTTGCCGTCGGTGTAGTGGTCCGCCTCGACTCCGTCGAGCGTCCCAGCCCGCACGGGATTGTGGATCGTCCCGATCCTGACCAGCTCGACCACATGGCCTGCGGCGCGGATAGCCGGGACGAGGTACGCCTGCACGAGCGCGTACAGCAGCTCGTCGGTGTCGAAATCGGCGTCCGTGTCGAAGCGATCCCACCACCAGTCGTCGAGCGCGTCGCCGTCGCCGAATCCCCACTTGCTCATGAGGCTCTCGGCGTCGAGCAAGAATCCGTTCTCAGCCATGGCTCAATCCTCCTCCAGCCCGATCGTGCGGGTGGGCGTGCTGAACGGTGCGGGACTCCCAGCGACGGTTGCACTTGTCGCAGTAGAGCGTCGCCCTCGCGACCGTTGCCTTCACTCCGATGCCGCTCATGCTTCCTCCTCGTGACGAATCGTGCGGTTGGGGCTAGTCCCGGGAGCGGCGCTGTCTGTCTTGCTCGATGCTGGTGAGCGCCGAGAGAATCTCCTGCTCGATGCTGAGCCCGAGTGGACCGAATCCCATTGACCGGATGACCTTGTGCATCGACTCGATGAACTCGCGGTTGCGGTCCCGGTCTTCGCGTACCCTGTCGATCGCGAAATCCCAACCGGCCTGGTAGACGGCGCGGACGCCTTGCTCCGTGAGGAGTGCCTGGAGTTCGTCATCGGTGAGCGGCTTGTGCATGTGGTGATCCTTTCATTCATCGCTCGTGCCAATCGTGCGATCCGTGTGGCATCGGCATCCGCAGCTCCACTCCTCGCGGAGGTGGTCGTCAGAGCGGTCGGGGCAACCACAGTCCCGGCACCCGGTCTTTCGATCCGCGGCACAGTCGCCCTTGCCGTTGTGCGGGGCCATCGGGTCGTATCCACACGCTGGACAGTCCAGCGGATCGGGCCCCACCGTGCGATTCGGCGTCGTCTGGTTCGTCCGGCTCGTCTCGAAAACGGGGGCGGGCATTGTCGGCCCGTTCGGACCAATCGTGCGGTTGGCGCGGGCTTGGTCCAGCCGCGTCAGAAGACGCCTGGCGTTATCCCTGTAGTAGTTCCGCGAGACCTCGTCGATATGTCCCCATGGGAAGTCGCGCGCCGAACGTCCGGTGTGGGTGTGCAGCGTCTTGGCGACCATCTCAACGTCCTCCGGGGCGTGTTCACTCATCGCTCGCGCCAATCGTGCGGACGGCACCCTCGCCCATCCACCCGTGCTGAGGGCACGGACGCGGCTCCGCGCCCTCGGGCAGCATGTCGGCACAGATACACCGAACCGTGCGATCTGCGTGGTGTCGGCGGACTTGCCCGACGACCCTCTCGTAGCCGATTCCCTCGGTCAGTACCTCCACGAACACGGCTTTCGGATCGTCGTAGATGATCCGGCCGGGCATCATCGGGGCGAGGGAGATCCCGGCGTCGCTCTCGATGTACTCAGTTGCTTCACGGATCGCGGCCCAGAGGGCGTCCCGCTCGGCCTCAGCCTCCGCGCGCAGCTTCTCCTCCTCGAAGTGATGCAGCTCACGGGCGTGCATCTCCTCGACGGTCTCTTCGAGGGCGGCGGCCACTCGTGCGAGGTCGTCTCGGAGGGTCATCAGAACGGGACCTCAGCGGCAGCCCAGGCGTCCGTCTGAGTGCCCGAAGGAGTGGACCACGGCTCATCACCCGTACCACCCTGCGTTCGGCTCGCAGTGGGGCTTGTGGATGCGGCACGGGTGACCTGTGCTGTCGCGCGCTTCAACGAGACAGCGAAGTCGATCACCTCAAGCTCCGTCGACGAGCGCTTCTGCCCTTCGCGGTCCTCGTACTGGCGGGTGTGCAGCTTCCCAGTGATGACGACCTGTGACCCCTTGTCGAGGTTCGATGCAGCGATGTGCTCAGCGAGATCCTTGAACGCCGACCAGCGGACGTAAAGGCTCTTCCCGTCCTTCCACTCCTGGGTCTGCTTGTCGAGGTAGCGGTCGGTGGACGCTACAGTTCCCGACGCGATCGGAACACCCGACTGGCTGTACCTGAGCTCGGGCTGTGCGGTTAGGCCGCCGTGGATGGTGATGGTTGCAGTCATGCTGTTCTCCTGTGGTTGAGTTCGGGCCATTCGGCGCGGTCGAAACGGGCGGGCAGGTATCCGAGGTTCTTCCGGATGACCCGCACCTGTTGCAGTAGTTCGCCGCTGCGGTGGGCGATCACCGGGTCTGGGATGCCGGCTTTCACGAGCGCTTCGATGTACTCGTGGGTGTTGCGTTGTGTGGGGCGTTTCGGTTCTCGTTTCTTGGCGAGCATCCTTCGCAGTGCTTCCCCGGGTGTGATGTGTTCGGTCTCTGCGATCTCCTGGATCTGCCACACGTCGCGCGGATCCAGGTCGACAGTCACCCTCATGTGGTGTCCTTCGCGTCTCTCGCACACCGGTCACAGGGCAGCGGGTAACCGGGATGGTGTTGGCATTCCGGTGCTCGCTGCGGTGTCGGTGTCGGCTTGTTCTTCTCGACCTTCGCGGCCTGCTCGTATCGGGTGCGTGCGGTGGCGCAGGGGCGGCATGGGTCGTCGGTGCCGTTGGGGTGGCGTTTGCAGAATGGGGAGAGGGGCGCGTCAGCGTCCTCCCCTCCCTTCCTTTCCTTTCCCCTCCCCTCCCCTCCTGGGACGAGTTTGTGCAAACTCGCGTGAGTTTCTGCGGGGTCGGGTGAGTCAAGGTGAGCGCACACGGGGCACCGTGAGTTCCAACGCGTATCAACCCGTTGGTGGTCAGTGAATCGCGGGATGGACAGATAACCCCTCCCATCAGGGAGAACTATCCGCTCCACTCGTCCAGCGCTGATCAACAACTCCAGCAGTGCCGACCCGTCGACCGGATCAGCGGGAAGGATCTTGAGCTTCAGTCCGAGGGGATCGTCCGAAAGATGACCGCGATCGCACGAGTTATTCCACATGCCGATGTAGAACAGTCGCGCCTCGAACGGGAGGGCGATGATCGTCCCATCAGTCCAGAACTCCGGCTTAATTGTCCGGATTCTCGCCATTGCCCCTCCCCCCGGAGCTCATGATGAACTCGGCTGTTGACTCGCTGATCTTCCGCCACCAGTTCCCATCCGCGTCGGGGGCGTCGAAGTAGATCACCCACCCGTCGTCTACGCGCCATCCGGGCCAGAGCTCGGGGCGCGCGTATCGGGGGACGGCGAATCCTTCGAGGATCGCAAGCCGTGGGTTCTCCGTCTTCCACCGGTGACAGCCGCATCCGAATGCCCCGCCGAGGAGTTGCAGGTTCGCTGGGGTCGTGTTGAACGGGTCACGGTTCTGCCTGTGGTCACGTTCAGTCGGCCCCGGGTGACCGCAACGCACACAGCGACCCTTGTCCCGTGCGGTCGCGTCCGCGTACGCCTTCTTCTCCTGAGCTGGTGTGAGCTTCTCCCCCTTCGGTGCGATCATGACTGTCTCCTCATCCCCCTCCGTTGCCGGGCGGTCTTGCCGCCCCAGACACCTCGGGTTTCGTTCGCCCTGAGTGCGTACTCAAGGCACTGTTCGGCGACCTCGCACCGTCGGCACATGTCGATCGCTCGTTGTGCGACTTCCCTGTCACCCGCATCCGGGAAGTAGTCGTCACCACCGGTCTGTGCACACAACGCGTCATCGATCCAGTCCTCACGGATGATGACCATATCCATCAGAGACGCGATCTGGTTAGACATGGGAAGTCCGTTCGCGCCAGTACGGCTTGTGGCATCCGTTCGGGCAGTCCAGCGCGTAGCCACACGGCATAACCCCGTGCGCTTTGGTCCCTCTCCTACACCGACTGCAGCATTGCCGGTCGGGTTCGTCGTGTGGGTGTGTGGTTGGGGCGGCGAGGGCACCAATACCCAAAGCCGTAATCGCGTTCATGCGGTCACTTCCTGAAGATGATTGATCAGCTGACGGCCGATGTGCTCCGTGTATGCCGGGGGGATTGCTTCGCTGAGCTCGCGCAGCTGCATCCAGTCGATGCCCATGGCCTTCTGCTGTGTCTCGAGCGGGATCCGCCACACGCCGACTTCCACTGTTCGGCGGAGGTTCGTCCGGTTCGTCGCCGGTGGGAATCGCGGCGTCTGCCATGCGTGGTCGCAGGGCGGCGGCACGAGCGGGATGTTGCTCTCGAACAGCCGGTGGCGGCGCACGTCCAAGGCGAAGCTTGACCCGCAGTAACAGACCGGATCGATGAGCTCAGAGCGGGCCATCTCGACGTTCTCTATCACGTACGGCAGCCCCAACTCCTGCAGTGCCTCACGGGTCTGCGGAATGAGGTTCAGATAGTTGTCACCGACACCACCGCCGCGCCGCCGATATGCGGTGAACTTCTGGCAGGGCGGCGAGGCGTGAACCGCATCGTACTCATGACCATGTGCGCGGACGAACTCGATCGCGTCGACAACGTGGTGCTCGAACGGGTATCGGTCCTGCCGGTTGATGTCCACGCCGACGACCTCGAACCCGGCACGGTGGTAGCCCATCGCCGCACCGCCAGCACACGAGAACAGATCAAGCAGTCTCGGGCCGCTCACGCGGTCACTTCCAGTTCGAGTCGCGCTACCCCGCCCGGTTCGTAACGGATGATCGGCCCGAGCTTGTTCATGTACTCGGGGGTGTCGTCTGGGACGATCCCGGCGTCAACGAGCCCGTCGCACATGGCCTTGAAGGTCGGGTAGATGTTGTCGCTGTCACGTCTCCTGCGATCCGTGACCACCCACACCAGCTGAACGGTGATGTGTGAAGCGGACGGCAGGAGGGTGCGGGCAGCGATGCGTGCGGCGTCACGAACCATCCGTGTCTTCTGAGCCTTCGCCGCCCAGTGGAGGCGCTGGTTGGCGTTCAACGGTGGGCGTTCCCACCAAAAGGTGAGTACCGTCATCGGTCCTCCTAGATGCGAGGAAGGGCACGCCCCGGAGGACGTGCCCTTCAAAAGATGGAAACGGAGGTCAGGCCGATTCGAGTTCGGCTTTCCGCTTGTTGGTTGCGGTGATCACGTCAGGGTGTTTCTGCACTCCCCGTTTCTCCGCAAGCGCCCACGCTGTCTTGAGTGCTTCGATCGACCCCGCGCTAGTGATGTCCGCCAGCGCATCGGCGAGCTTGGTGGGGTCGGTGGTGTCCTTGATCGGCTGCACCGTGTATGGCTCCCGCTTCCCGCGGGTGACCGTGAGGGCGACGGTCAGCGGTTTGTCGATGTGGCTCAGGGCGCGGATCCGTATCCCGCCCACAGCATCGCGCCCGAATTTGATCGTCGGATCACCGTAGAGTTCGATGCGCCGGCCAACGTACTCCGCCGCGTCAGTCCCCCACGCCGCAATCAGCACGCGCCGCATCGACTTACCCGGCTTGTACGGTCGGCCCGGATGCTCCGTGTTGTGCAACTCGACCGGCTGATCGGGTGGCCCTTGCTTCACCGACTCGACCGTGATCGTCATCGGCGCGGTTGCCACATCGTCAAAGTTGAGTTGGTCGCTGCGAGGCTCAACGGTCTTCGTGATATCCATCACGCAACTCCTTCCTTGT
>NZ_JBBCVH010000018.1:0-8996 GCF_037147555.1 Microbacterium sp. MMO-35 | reverse complement strand
CACTTCCCTCGGCAACCTCAGCCCCGTGGAGTTCGAACGACTTCACATCCCCGCCGCCACCGCGGCATGATCAACACAAACAACCCGTCCGGAAAAGCGGGTCAGGCTCCGAAGGCGATGTCGCGTAAGAACGAGGACACCGCCAAGTCGAACGCCGAGAAGGCCAAGAAGTACGACGAGCTCGAAGAGGCTAACAAGTCCGAGATCGAAAAGCTTCAGGCGCGGCTCGACGCCGCCGAGAAGTGGCGTACCGACCGTGAAGCGAAAGACACCGCAGCCGCAACGGCAGCGGAAGTCGCGAAGGAGAAGGGCGTTCCTGTCTCTGCTCTGCGCGGTGCTACCCGCGAAGAGCTTGAGGCGCATGCCGACGAACTTCTCACGATCCTCCCGAAGAAGCCCGCCGCACCGTCCGCAGACGGTCAGGGGGACGAGGGAGACGACATCGGCAACGGTGACATGTCGGCAGAGGACATCGTCGCGGCGGCAATGATCCGCTAACCCCCGTAGACGTTCGCCACGAACGCTCACGGGCCACAACTACACCAAGGAGGAATCGTGGCAAACATCTTCGTGAAGGGGCAGAAGCTCGCAGCTACCGCGCTCGGCCTGCTCCGCAAGCAGGTGAAGGCCCCGGGCCTGTTCACCTTCAAGTTCGGCATCCCCAATTTCAAGGGCGCGGAGGGCGACGTCGTCAACATCAAGCGCCCCGCGGTTCTCGTTGCTCGGGAGAAGCCGTGGCGTGGCGATGACGCGATTGTCGTCGACCGCCTTGCGAACTCCAAGATCCAGGTTGCCCTGAACCGGCACATTTACAGCGCGGTCGCTCTGTCTCCCGAGGAGGAGACGCTGGATGAAGTCGACTACGTCCGTGACGTGCAGGCCCCGCAGGTTTCGGCGATTCTCGACTTCTTCGAGGGCATCGTCGTGGGGGCCCTGCGCGCCGCATCGTTCGTGTTCGGCGTGACCTACAACACCGCAGCTTCGGACGGTACGCAGGATCCGCGGAAGGTCGCCATCAAGGCCCGCAAGCTCGCTCAGAAGGCGCATTGGCCGCTGACGGGTCGCTACTGGCTCGTTGGTGCGGATGTGTCCGAGGCGATCGCCTCCTTCGACAAGCTCCTCGAGGTTGACACCTCGGGGCTGCCCGAGGCGCTCCGTGAGGGTGTCGTCGGTCGCCTCGCAGGATGGACCATTGTTGAACTCGACGCTCTCGGCGACAGCGAGTCCTACTTCGTGCACGAGACGGCAATCGCGATCGCGAATGTCGCACCGGCTGTCCCTAACGGTGTTGCGAAGGGTGGCGGTGTCGCGGCCGGGAATGGTCTGGCCGTGACCCAGCTGTGGGACTACGACAGCACCTACATGAAGGACCGCTCCATCGTCCACGCCTTCGCTGGCGCCACGGCGGTCCTGGACCCGGAGCAGGGAGAGGACGGGTCGATCGTCCGCGACGAGAACGACCAGGTCGTTCTCAAGTTCCAGCGAGCGATCAAGGTCACCTTCGGTGCTGGTGGATCTGAGAAGGCGTCCTGGGCGGTCTCGATCACCGGCGCTCCGACCGGGGGCACGTTCACGCTCACCATTGATGGTCAGACCACCGATGCGATTGCGTACAACGCGTCCAACACGGCCATCGCCGCGGAGATCAACGAGCTGACCGGTGTGTCTGGCGCTCAGGTCACCGGTGGCGCGTTCCCCGCCAGCACGAAGACCGTCACGTTCAACGAGCGCGTCGGCACCTTCACCGCTACGGGTTCGTTCACGGGCGGCACCACCCCGGCCATCGCGGTCGCGTAACCCTCTGGAGGTCAGGTCATGGCAAGCGAAGACAACCTCGCATCCTCAACGGATGTGTCGGCCTTGCTGGGCCGTGACCTGACCTCCGCGGAGGCGGCACAGGTGGAAGCGCTGCTCACGCAGGCATCCGCCCTATTTCGAATGGCCTCCCGCCGCTCGTTCACAGCAGGCGAAAGCCTGGTGCGGCTCAAGGTGAACGGCGGAGAAGTTCGTCTCCCAGAGACGCCCGTGGTCAATGTCAGCGCCGTCACGGATGATGATGGCAACCCGGTCCCGTTCACACAGTTCCAGGGGACACTGACGGTTCCACTGCTGTCGCACCGGTTCGTTCGCGTCGCCTACACCCACGGATCCGACGCTGTCCCCGAACTGGTCGTGTCAACAGTCGCGGGCATGGTCGCCCGAGTGATGTCCATTGACCCGAAAGCAAAGTCGGGTGTCGTGCAGCACCAGACGACCGCAACGCCATATTCAGAGAACGACACCTACGCCTCTTGGGCCATCGGCGGGCAGGTCATGCTCTCACCGGCTGACATGGATGTTGCCAAGAACATGCGACCCACCAGGCTCTCCAACACGGTTGTCCTGGGATCCTCATGATCGGCGAGACGGTAACAGTCGAGCGGCCGGTAGAGACCGGTCGGAACTCGCACAACCAGCCGATCGTGGAATGGGTGCCCGAAACCGTCGATGACGTGCTCGTCGCGCCCGGCCCACGTGCAGACATCCCCGACACGGCCCGGCCAGCCGGTGTTGTGATCGCGTGGAACCTGCACTTCCCGAAGACATTCACTGGGAGCCTCCGCGGTGCCCGGATCCGGATCCGCGGCGGCGCGCCATGCGATGTCGTGGGCGACCCGCAGCCGTACACGCTCGAGAACACCCCGACCAGGTGGTGGATGCCGGTCGAGGTGAAGAACGCGAAGGGGTGACCGATGGCCGTGCGTCTGAACCTCACCGCCCTGAACGCGCTGATGCGTTCGGCTCCGGTCCAAGAGATCGTCGACCGTGAGGGGGAAGCGATCGCAGCGCGCGCCGGCGAGAACTTCGAGTACGTCCGTAGTCCTCACCGGTGGGTGGCGCGCGGGTTCGTGCAGCCGAAGAACGCACGCGGCATGCGGGAACAGGCGAAGAACGCTGCGCTTGAGCGCGCCTTGGGGGGATGATGCGTTTCCCCGACACCACATCCCTCGTGCTGGGCTTCCTCGCAGCACGAGTCAACGCTGAGGTCGTCACAGAGGTCCCCGCAGATCGCCCCGACCGGTTCCTGCTGATCTGGCGCAACGGCGGCCCTTCCGCGAACCGTATCGTCGATCACCCACTGATCACGGTCGAGGCATGGTCGCTCGACTCGACGGACGCCGCGGACCTCGCCGAAGCCGCCCGAACCGCGCTGCTGCACGAGACGACAGCGATGCCGCTGGTGCGCCGCAGCACTGAGATTACGGGCCCGTACTGGATTCCCGACCCTGAGTCGAAAACTCCCCGCTACCGATTCAGCGTGCAGCTGACGGTGCGTGCGCAGCGGTGACCGCTGCCGAACTCTCCTGCCACCACTCCCGGTGCAGGCATAACCCGGCCGCGGCCGGCTCATCTGAAAGGACACGCACATGAGCGTGAACGCAGAACTGGCGCGGATCTTCGGTTCCGATCTCGACGCCATCCACCTGGCACCGATCGGGACCACGCTTCCGACGACGATCGACGGGGCGCTCGACGCAGCGTTCGATGACGTCGGCTGGCTCTCTGATGACGGTCTGACCGAATCGCTTACCGGTTCCGTGGAGAAGAAGCGCGGGCACCAGGGCAACGGCGTGGTGCGTACGCGCATCTCGGAGCCGGGCACGACCGTGACGTTCCAGGCGCTCGAGTCGAAGGCGCAGACGAACGGTCTGCGTTACCACGAGAAGACCGCAACCTCTGCAGATGGCGTCCGTCACTCGACGCGCGGCCCCGGTCAGCGCATCACCGCACGCGCCGCCGTCATCGATGTGTTCGACGCGGACGAGACGACGGTCAAGGAGCGTTACGTCATTCCTCGTCTTGAGATCTCCCCGAACGGCGACCGGGTCCTGAACAACAAGGACATCTCGGCGTACCCGTTCATCGGCGAGATCATCGGCGACTACGACCACTTCGCAACCGACCTTGAGGACGTGACTCCGTGACCGACGAGAAGAAGCCTGGCAAGGCGCCGCAGGATCGGCAGCCGAAGGCCGAGAAGCCGAAGGTTGACACGGTCGAGATCACGATCGGTGACGGCGACGCGAAGCGGACGGTGAAGGCACGCCGAGTCGCGATCCGCGGCATCGTCGTAACCGTCCCCGAAGAGAATCTTGATGACTTCGAGGTTCTTGACGACATGCGTGCACTGCAGGACAACCAGGATCCGTCCCGGATGCCGTCTTTGCTGCGTCGCCTGATCGGTGACGATTTCCGGCGTGTCCTGGATGCTCTGCGTGGTGAGAATGGCCGCGTCAGCGTTGAGGACGGAACGAAGTTCGTTTGGGATCTGATTCAGGCGCTTAACCCAAACTACTGATGCTCGCGGGCGTCCTCAACGACCATGAGGGCGCCCTGCGGGCTTCACTTCAGTCCGAATACGGGCTGCGCCTGCTTGATGGCGGCAGAACGGATCCTGCCCGGACGCCCCGCGAGCTCGCAGACTACGTCGAGCACCTGCCTTCAGGGTGCGCGCTTGGTCGCGCACAGGGTGGGGCCGCCGCGTGGCCGGTGGAAGCGCTCGTCACCCGGGAGCTAGAACACTCGCTGCGGATGGTCGCTTGGCAGTTCGGCGGCGGGCAGGGCAAACGACCTGAACCGCTCAAACTCCCGGCCGCTGCTGGCGTGATCGAGCGGGAATCCACCGTGTTGTCAGCGAAGGCCGAGGCCCATGCGCGCCGTGCCGCGCGTCGGTCAGATGCTCGCTGACAGAGACGGATCGAAGACGGCACCAGTCGACTCGACCTTGGCGACTACCTCCTGCAGCTTGTCGGTAGCCCCCTGTACTGCTGAGGACGACGACTTCTGGCCCTTTCCTGGCGAATAGAGGATCGGAATGATGTAGTCGTCGCCGGATCGAGTACGCAGCGCGATCGTAATCTGAGTGACGGTCGCAAACTCCGCACGCCCGGTGACGGCACCGACGACGGCGCCGACAGGTCCGAACAGAATGCCAAGCCCAGCTGCGCGGCCAAGGCCTGAACGCGAGACGGTCTGTGGCTGGACATAGGTCGTGTACGACGCGAGTTCTGAGTACGGGACCACGTCGACAGAGCGCTTGAGCGACATCTTCGACTTGCCGTTCTTCCACGGCGAGTAGATCTCGTAGGTAGCATCCGCATCCGAGTATCTGAGGATGCTCGATGTCCCCATCCCGCCCCAAAGCGTCGTGTGTTTCATGCCCGAATCGTAGCGGGCGGTCGGGAGGTTGTCGTGACCATTGGTGCCGAGATCGCGAACGCGTATGTCGCGCTGACCGTGAAGATGCCGGGCGTGAAGGGCGACATTGAGCGTGCGCTCGGTGGGTCTGACGCGCGCGGCGCTGCCGAGCGCGGGGGATCCCTGATCGGTTCGACCGTTGCCGGTGCTGTCGGTGGCGCGGTTGCCGCGGTCACCGGCAAGGCGATCTCGGCAGTCATGGGGTCGATCGACGGGGCGATCAAGCGTGTTGACACGCTGAACTCATTCCCGAAGATCATGAAGAACCTCGGCTACTCCTCCGACGATGCGCAGAAGTCGATCGCGAAGATGTCCGACAAGCTCGCCGGCCTCCCGACATCACTGGACCAGATGGCGGGCGTGACGCAGCAGCTTGCACCGCTCACGGGCGGACTCGACCAGGCGACGAACCTGTCGCTCGCGCTGAACAACGCGCTTCTCGCCGGCGGTAAGTCCACGGTCATACAGGCGAACGCGATGGACCAGTACGTTCAGATGCTGGCGGTCGGCAAGGTCGACATGGCCGCCTGGCGGTCGTTGCAGACAGCGATGCCGGGGCAGCTCGACCAGATCGCGAAGTCGATGCTCGGCGCCACCGCGAACTCGAGCGACCTGTATGCGGCGATGCAGTCGGGCGGGGTGACGTTCGACCAGTTCAATCAGGCGATTCTGGACCTGGACAAGAACGGGCTCGCTGGGTACGCGTCTTTCGCTGCACAGGCGAAGGACGCGACGACGGGTATCGGAACGGCGCAGGAGAACCTCACAACCGCGATCACCCGTGGGCTGGGAAACCTGATTCAGAAGTTCCAGCCGCAGATCACCGGCCTTCTCACCGGCGTGACGCAGGCCGTGAACGACGGATTCAAGGGCCTTACCGGGGCGGTTGACTGGGTCAACCAGAACAAGGACTGGCTCGCACCGCTCGCGCTCGGCATCGGCGTCGTCACGGCGGGGTTCACAGCGATGGGGGCGGCGTCCGCGGTAGCCGCGGCCGGTGGTCTCACGAAGTGGCTGCTTGCGACGAAGGCAGGAGCAGCAGCACAGGCGGCCTTCAACCTCGTGATGAATGCGAACCCGATCATGCTGATCGTCACCGCGATCGGTGCGCTTGTGGCGGGGCTGGTGTACTTCTTCACGCAGACAGAGACCGGCAAGAAGATCTGGGCGGAGTTCTCTCGGTTCCTGGGCGAGGCGTGGGCGAACATCTCCGCGGCGGCGCAGTGGGCTTGGGAGAACGTGCTGAAGCCGGTATTCGAAGGCATCGGCGCGGTGGTGACCTGGATCTATCAAAACGTGATCTCGCCGATCTTCACGCTGATCGTGAACTACTTCCGATTCTGGGGCGCGGTGGCAGTGTGGCTCTGGGAGAACGCGATCTCCCCGGCATTCGCCGCGATCGGAGCCGTGTTCAACTGGATCTGGTCGACGATCATCCAGCCGATCGTTGGGCTGATAGCGCTCGAGATCCAGGGTCTCGGCGTCATCTTCGGGTGGCTGTACGAGAACGCGATCCGTCCCGCCTGGGAGGGCATCCAAGCGGCGATCGGCGCGGTCTGGTCATGGCTCGATCAGAACGTGTTTCCCGTCCTGCGCACAGCAATCGATCTGGTCGGTCAGGCGTTCGCGAACACCGCGAAGTCGATCGGTGTCGCCTGGGATGGCATCAAGAAGGCCGCGGCGATCCCGATCAACTTCATCCTCGACGTCGTGTGGAACAACGGGCTCCGTTCGTTCTGGAACGACATGGTCGACGGGCTCGGCCTGTCGGACATGAAGCTCCCGAAGGCGAATCTGATCCAGTTCGCATCCGGTGGTGTGCTGCCCGGCTACACACCGGGCCGGGACGTGCACCAGTTCTGGTCACCGACAGCGGGCGGGCTCGCGCTGTCCGGCGGTGAAGCGATCATGCGCCCTGAGTTCACCCGTGCTGTCGGTGGCCCTGCCGGGGTCGCCCGGCTGAACGCCATGGCACGGTCGGGGATGCTCGCGTTCAAGGACGGCGGGGTGCTCGGCGAGTTCGGGAACTTCGCGTCCGACGTGATCGACAACCTCCGCAAGGCGGGCGATTTCGTCTCCGGGATGATCATGGACCCGATCGGGACCGTGCAGCGCACCGTGATCGACGGTCTCCTCCGCCCCCTGCTCGGTGGCGCTGGGGACAACATCTTCGCGCGCACCGTGGGGCAGCTGCCCATCAATCTGATGCAGCAGATGGCGAAGCTGTTCCAGTCGAAGGGCGTCGGGCAGGGCACCGAGGGCATGGGGTGGGAAGCGATGTGGGCGCTCGTGCAGCGCTTCATCCCGGGCGCCACGCTGAACGATGCCCTCCGTCCTGCGGGAACGCAGACCGCGACCGGGTCGCTGTCGTACCACTCCCTCGGGCGTGCGATCGACATCGGCCCGGCGACGATGGACACGTTCAACGCCGCTCTGCGACTGTTCCCGAACGCGCGAGAGCTGATCTTCTCCCCGGCCGGGGACAGGCAGCTCTACAACGGCCAGCCGTACTTCTGGACCGGCATCAACCGCGACATGCACTGGGATCACGTGCACATCGCCATGGCGAACGGCGGAGTCGTCCCCGAGATGGGGAAGGCGAAGCTGTACGACCAGGGCGGGTGGCTGCCGCACGGTGGTGTCGCTGTGAACCGGTCCGGGCGTCCGGAGGCCGTGCTCGACCCGGAGCAGTCCGCGGCACTGCGGCGGCGCGGTGAGACGAACATCACCGTGCAGGCGCTGCCGGGCATGACCCCGCAGGAGCAGGCCGAACTTATTGTGAGGGAGTTGCGGTGGAATCGCTGATGGTCGAGATCGACGGGCGCCGGCTCTACACGGAGCCGGGCCGCGGTACGTGGTGGCTGACCGGGATGGAGGGGTTCTTCGATGCACCGACGAACCGTGTCGACGAGGATCTGATCCCCGGCGGTGACGGGGCGTTCGACGTCGATGAGCCCCTCCTGGAACCGCGCCGGCCGGTCATCTCGGGCTACTGCGAGGCGACCTCAGCCGAGTGGGCCAACCACGACGCGCGGGCGTGGCTCGCGTCTCTGGCAAAGAAGTCCGATCTCGGCTTTCGGGTCTGGGTCGGGGATCAGTGGATGCATCTGCGGTCAGCGAAGGTTCGCGGTCAGGTCAAGGTCAGCGATGTTGATGCGGTTTCGACGGAGTTCGAGATCCCCCTGTGGGCGGCCGATCCCCACAAGTACGGCGAAACGCGCCGCATCCACATGGACGCGATTGTCGAAGCGACCGGGGGTGTCGCGTTCCCCATCGTCGATGGAGCGATCGGCTTTGGTAGCACCGGTGGTGTCCTCTTCCCTGGGGTGTTCGCACTCACGAATCCGGGGACGGCGGAGTTCTACCCGGAAGCGTTCACGGTGGCCGGTCCGATGGCCGGCTTCACGATCCAGTCGGAGTCGTGGGTGATCGAGTATGACGGCCCGATCACCACCGGCCAGGAGCTTGTGATCACCCCGTACGCGGGCGGACGGGCTGTCCTTGGTGGCGGGGACGTGTCTCACAACCTGCTGCGGGCCGAGTGGGTGCCTGTAGCGCCGGGGGAGACCCGCGGTTTCTTGTTCACTCCGACTGATCCTGGCCCTGGTGCGGGGATCGTCGTCGACTACCCGGAAGGGGCGTGGTGGTGATGGTCACTGTTGCTGCTGGTCTTGTCGTAGATCTGAATACGGGCGGGCAGGGGACGACCGCTCAGGGGCTCCGGCGTGCGCTTGCTCCGCTGTTCAAACAGTCCGCGC
>NZ_JBBCVH010000017.1:0-10636 GCF_037147555.1 Microbacterium sp. MMO-35 | reverse complement strand
CCAGGGCTCGACGCCGGAACTCCGGCGGGTGGGCAGCAGGCATCTCACGGACTCCTTCCGAGACGATCATCGCCTCAACTCAGTTGTCCGGGAAACCGGGTCAGGCTCCGAGTTCATCAACCTCGCTCGACGTGAGCACCTTCAGTCGCGGACGAGTGGGGGTTTGATTCCCGGAAGGTGTCTGGTACGCCAGGTACTCCGCGTGGCATCTGGTGGCCTCCTCGATCAGTGAGATCGTCGATTTTCCGCTGTCTCCGTGATTTGAGTAGAGGCTCAGAACCTCCACCACGGGCTCCGCTCGTCAGAACCACGCTGCTGTCGCCGTGAGAAGCCTCCGGGATCCGTGCCATCGGCACGGATCCCGGAGGCTTCTTCGTGCGCGCCTCAGATCCGGCGCAGCCGAGCGATCACGAAGCGGCCGCGCAGCGTGCAGGTCCTACCGGGCTCGAGCAGGGCGGCATCGAGACGCGCGAGGGGGCGGTCGTCGAGCGCGCCGTCGTCGTCGAGAGCGATCAGCGTCGTCGGGCCGCCCGGCTCGGCGCTCACGGTCGCAGCATCGATGACCTTCACCGTCGAGTCCCAGGTGTCCCGCCGCGTCATGACGTTCAGATCGAGGAATCCGGCCTCGTGCGGCGTCGCGGAGACCTCGTCCTCGCCGTCGAAGGCGATGACGTCGTCGACCGCGAGCGTCACGGCCCGGCCGTTGATCACGAGGTCCACCGCACCAGGGCCGAGCGCGACCTGCCCCCGGCGCACGCCGGGGTAGGCGCTGTACGGCTGCGTGCCGGTGATCTCTGCGATGCTGATCCGCCAGGTCCACGCATCCGTGGCGTCGGCGTCGTCGAACAGCGTCCGGGTGATCCCGAGACCGTTCTTCCACGCCCGCGGGGTGAGGGCGGCGTATTCGAGGATCGGAACCGTCATGATGCCGATCGTAGTTTCTGCCCCGGATCCCTGCGAGGAAGCAGGCGCCTCAGGTCATCCGCGTCACGACGACGTAGACGAGGATCGCGGCGACGATCACTCCGCCGATGATCGCCGAGCGGGTCTTCGAGGCCTGCTGGGCGGACGTCTTCTGCTTGCCGCGGGCGCGCCGCACGGCCGCGGAGTCGGCGCCGAGGACGCGTTCCATGGCGGGGATGTTGGTGCGGTAGATCCGCAGTGCCTCGCGATGCCGCCCGAGCGAGATCAGCGTCTCGGCGCGATCGTCGGTGGCGTCGAGCGTGATCGCGTGCTCGACGCCGAGCGTGCCGGCGCCCGTCTTCGCGGCGTCGTCGTAGGCCGCGAGCGCCTCGGCGAAGCGCTGGGCGTCAGCCAGTCGCCGGCCGAGCCAGATGCGCAGCTGCACGGCCCGCTCGGGGTTCGATCCGGCGCCGTCGGCGACCTCGATCGCGCGCTGCTGCACGACGGCCATCTCATCGACGCGGCCCAGGTGTGAGAGGGCGAGACTGTGGTCGTTCAAGGCGTCGGCGAGCGCCCACGGATCGCCGGGCAGCAGACGCTCGAGCTGCGGCACGATCCGGGCGTAGGCCTCGGCGGCCTCGCGGTACGCGCCGAGGCGCTTCGAGCACTCGGCGGCGCCGCGCTCGGCACGCAGCCAGTCGATGCCGGCGGTGTCGCTCAGCGCCTCGCGGGCGCGGCTGTACTCGACGAGGGCATCGCCGTAGCGATTCTGCCGCGCGAGATGGTCGGCATAGCGCAGTGCGGCGAGTCCGGGCGACGCACTGCCGTCGTCGGAAGCGCGACTCGTCGAGGCGAACCCGGCGCTGACCTGAGCGGCGAGGACATCCCGCTCCTCCTGGGCGTCGCCGAGACGGGCAAGGATCCCGTCCAGGTCGCGGATCCGGCTCAGCGTCTGCGGGTCCGTATCGCCGAGGACCTCTCGCGTCTCCGCGACGACGCGTTCGCTCAGCTCCCTGGCACGGTGCAGGTCTCCCGTATCGGCCACGGCGCCGGCGAGCGCGGACAGTGTGCTCAGCGTGTGCGGATCGCGAGCGCCGAGAGCAGCGGTGCGCCGGGCGAGAACGGCTTCGAAGCGGCGGACCGCGTCGGCGAACCGACCGAGATGCCTCTCCTCCAGGGCGCGGTTGTGCAAGGTGATCAGGGTGTCCCGATGCTCCGTGCCGAGGATGCGCGACTGCAGCGCGTACAGCCGATCGTAGGTCGCGGCCGCCTCGGCATCCCGGTCGAGTTGGCAGGCGGCGAGAGCGAGGTTGCCGATGACGCGGCCGGCCTGTGCGGTGTCGGCGGATCCGTCGGCCTCCAGCCGGGCGAGCACGGGTCGCAGCAGCGCCTCCGCCTCGGCGGGGCGATCGTTGCGCAGATGCACCGCGGCGAGGTCGATCGCATGGCCGACGTCGCCTGAGGCGTCGTAGAGTGCGCGCATCTCGGCGGCGGCCTCGTCGCTGCGCCCCAGATCCTGCAGCGCGAGGGCGCGGACGTCGCGGAGTTCGGAGACGGCCTGCGGGGATGCGCCGTCGTGCTGTGCGATCTCGATCGCGTCGGCGAGCAGCTCTTCGCTCTCGGCATTGCGTCCGATGCCGCGCAGCGTCGCACCGAGTGCGTATCGGGATTGTGCGAGCCGGGTGGCGGCGGTGCGGAGATCCTCCGCCGTCGAGGCCTCCGCCGCGAGGCTCGACTCCAGTTCGAGAGACCGTTCGAAGGGGGCGAGAGCCTCGGAGCCGCGGCCGGCATCGCGCAGCGCCGAGCCGAGGCGGTCGCGCAGATCGATCTCGCTCCGGCGGCCGGCGGGGCCGAGTCCGCGAAGGCGCTCCGCGCCGGTCTGCAGCGCGTCCAGGGCTTCGGGGGAGTGCGTCTCGTGCCACCGGGACAGATCGGTCCAGGCGTGCGCGAGCTCGCTCGCGAGCTGGTACGGGGTCGCCCGGGATGGATCCGGATCCGCGGTGGGACTCGAATCCGCCTCGGACGCGACATCGGCGGAGCGCAGCTCGTCGACGGCACGATCCAGATGCGCGCACCGCGCGACGGCTGCGGCGAGGGCGGTCTCCGGAGGGGCGGACGACGCGTCCCGCTCCGTCGCCGCACGCAGGACCCGGGACAGGAGGTCTCGCGAGCGCAGCGCGAGCGAGGCGCGCGACGGGCGATCGGCCGTATCGTCGACGATCTCGCGGGCTTCGGCGATGAGCCCCGGCCACCCACGAAGGCTGTCTGCGCGGTCGAGCTGCACCTCGACGGCCATCATCCGGGAGGTGAGCACCTCATCGGAGCCGGGGCCGAACCGCGCGGTCTCGAGCACGGCGATCCGGCGCACCAGCGGCAGCGGGTCCTCCGCGGGGGCGCCGTCGCGGGCGAGCACGCGCAGAGGGTTGATGCGGAACCTCATGGCGTCCAGGGTGAGCGCATCGTCCTCGCCGCGCTGCCGCTGCAGCGCCGGGATCAGCAGGGCGAGGTCGGCATCGGCCCCGGCCATGTCGCCCGACCAGTAGCGGGTCCTCGCTCGCCACCACCAGGCGTCCAGCGTCGCCGGAGCATCCATCCCGAGCAGGGCGCGGCGTCCGTCCAGCACCTGTCCCCAGAGCAGGGCGGACTGTTCGTCCTCGTCCCGCCGGGACAGCTCGGCGGCCTTCGCCGCGAGCGCGGTCAGATGATTCTCGCCGCGCTCGTCCGCTGCGGCGGCGCGCGCGATGAGCAGGTCGTAGGCGAGCAGCCCCTCCGCCTCGTTCATCCGGGAGAGCAGCTGTGCCCGCCGGTCCAGCAGCCAGAGCAGGCGTCCGTGCGCGCCGCCCAGCACCTGCTCGCCTTCGGCGATGAGGGCGTCGAGAGCGGCGACGGTGCCGGCGGAGGCGAGGTCCCCGCCGACCAGCTGCTCCGCGGCGCGGGCATGCAGGTGGTCGTCGAAGAGGTCTTCGCGATCCTCATCCCCAAGACCCTGATCCGCGAGCGCACCCTCGCAGACCTCGGCAAGAGTGCGGTAGAGCTCTCTGGCCTCGTCCTCACGCCCGAGTTCGTCCAGGCCGTGGGCCAGGCCGCGCAGCGCGCTGCGGTGCGCGGAACCGCCTTCCCCCTCGGTCATCAGTGCTTGCGGGAGCAGTTCGCGGAACGCGTCGAGCGCCCGGGCGATGCGCACCGTGTCGCGGCTGGAGACGTCGGACCACGCGGACTGGAGCGCATCTGCCATCACGCTCTCGACAGTAGAAGGCTACGGGGTGCCGGGCAACTCGCCCGGCGTCCGGGAGCGAGCTGAGCGTCAGGCGAAGGATCCGACGACGATCGTGATCAGCTCCGGGGGTCGATCAGGATCAGCCCCTGCTTCGTGTCGGAGACGGAGACCCAGCCGCGGCCGAACAGATAGGTCATACCGTAGCCCTCGGCATCCCTGCTGAGCGTGGTGCGCGGATCGGCCGTGACGTACACGCCGCGGTCGCTGTCCTCGCGGACCCATCCCTCCGAGACCAGCGCGGCCTCCCGAGCGGCGGCATCGGCGCCCGAGATCGGCGCCCAGCCGTAGAGCAGGCCGTGATCCGATGCGGTGGACGGATCCGCCCACAGGCAGGCGATGCCGCCCGGGACCGGATCCGGGCCGAACGCGAAGTCGCGCTGCATCGCCGACCAGCCCTGCGCATGCAGAGCGGCGACGGTGTCAGCGGGGATGAGCGTCTCGCAGCTCAACGGGCGCGGCGACGCGGCGGGGACATCGGTGGCGGCCGGCGTCGGGGATGATGCCGAACGGGTGGGCTCGTCCGACGCGCGCGACGCGGAAGAGGCTGACGGGGCGGGGGAGGGAGTCCCGGTGCAGGCAGTGGTCGCGGCGAGCACGCCGAGCGACACCGCCGCGACGGCCAGTGCGCGCGTGGAGAACCGCATATCAGCGAGCGGCCGCCGCAGGCGGCTCTGCGGCTCCGTGCAGCTGCGCGAGGAACGCCTCGTGCAGCACCCCGTTCGTGGCGAGCGCCGAGCGCCCGGAGAGCGTCGCGGTCCCGTCGTAGGCGGTGGCGGCGCCGCCCGCCTCGGCGACGATCGCGAAGGCCGCCGCGATGTCGTACTCCTTGACGTCGAACTCGGCGACCATGTCGATGCGGCCCTCGGCGAGCATCATGTAGGAGAACACGTCGCCGTAGGCGCGATCGCGCCACACGCGGCGGCTCAGCGCGATGAGCTCGTCGAGGTGGCCCGCCTCGTCCCACTGGGCGATGCTCTGGAAGCTGACGCTCGCGTCGTCGAGGCTCGCGACGTCCGACACGCGGATCGCGCGCGGCTCCGCATCCGTGGAGGCCCACGCGCCGAGGCCGGGCGCGGCCCACCAGCGGCGGCCCAGGGCGGGCATGCTGACCACGCCGACGCGGGCGACGCCGTCGACGGCGAGGCTGATCATGGTGCCCCACATCGGCACCCCGCGAAGGAAGTTCGCCGTGCCGTCGATCGGATCGATGATCCACTGCCGGTGCGCATCGCCCGAGGTGCCGAACTCCTCGCCGAGGATCCCGTCCTCCGGGCGCTCGGCCTGCAGGATCTCCCGGATCGCGCGCTCGGTCGCCAGATCCGCATCGGTCACGTGCGAGCGGTCGGCCTTGAGCGAGACGCTCAGATCGGCGGCGTCGAAACGGGGTAGTGACTGCCCGTCGGCGGCGTCGGCAAGGCGGAGAGCGAGGTCGAGGTCGCTCTGGAAGTCGGCAGCGGCGCGGGTCTCAGACACGCCTCCAGGATACTGGCGTGCGGTGGCCGAACCCTGGGCGCACGCGGCCCAGAGCGCACTCCGGGCCGACGACACGCCAGGGATGCACGGAGAGCCGCCGCCGATTTCGCTTCCGTCCGAACCGCTGGTAATGTGATTCCTCGGCCGGGGAACCGGCCCGCCGAGCACCTCTAGCTCAATCGGCAGAGCAACTGACTCTTAATCAGTGGGTTCTGGGTTCGAGTCCCAGGGGGTGCACCAGCGAGAAGGCCCGGAAATCCTGAGCAAAATCAGGTTCTGGGCCTTCTTCCGTTTCCGGATTGCAGAGCCGATCAGCGCGAAAACAGCGCGTGTGTTTCAGCGTGGTGCTGTCGGTGGCCTGCGGCAGGATGAGACTGTGGCGACGAGTAGATGGCACAAGCGTGGCGCGGACCCGGCCGAGCTGCAGGCACTTCATCCGGGAGTGCCGTCGTGGATCCGCCGTCGCGTGCTTGTTTGGGCCGAGGTTGTCTCGTCGCAACCGCAGAACAGCAGCCTGAACTCGTATGTGCCGGACCCGCAGATCCTGGAGGAATACGAGACGGCCGTCCGCCGCCCGACTACGCTTGTGCCCGTCTTTCGGCAGCGCGGCATAACTGAGCTCTTCGAGATCATGGAGGAGGAAGAGTTCCTGGACTTCCTTGACTTTCTGGTGTTCCGTACCGCAGAAAGTGGTGTCTACGATGACGCCAACGACCTACTAGAGGCTGTCCTCAGTGAGGGAGGCTCTGAATGGCGCGTCGGCACCCGCGACGGATTCGCATCGCTCGAGAAGCGGGTTCCGGAGGGCGTTGCACTGGCTGCCGAGCAGACTATTGCCCGTACTGGCCCTGCCGGTGATCTGCTCGCGGAGGCGTGGCACGCGGCGTTCGGTAGATCGCCCGATCCCGAAGACGCCTACGAGAAGGCGATCAAGGCAGTCGAGGAGGCCGGGGTGCATGTCGTCACTCCGAAGGACACAAAGTCCACGCTCGGAAAGATGATCAGCGTGATGAAGGCGCAGAAGGACTGGAAACTCGACCTGCCGGCACCGGACGCGGATGTCCCAATCAAGATGGCAGAGGCGCTGTGGGTCGGCCAGGAGAGCCGTCATGGCGGCAATGGCTATCGCAAACCCACCCAGGCCGAAGCGGAGGCAGCCGTCCTGCTCGCTGTACCGCTGGTGCAGTGGTTCTCGTCTGGCGCCATCGCCCGTCGTCCCTAGATCGCTCGCCGCAACGGAGTGATGTTGGAGGCCTCGGCCTCTGCCGCGCGCATGATGTCGTCCAGCACGTCCACGTCGGCGCGCTTGTCGAGAAGGTGCCCGTAGACGTCCACGGTCGTCTGATAGCTCGCGTGGCCCATCCATCGACTGACCTCGTAAAGCGTGTACTGAGCCCCCTTGCCAATCTGGGAGATCATGACGGTGGCGTAGTAGTGGCGGAGGTCGTGCCAGCGGACGCCGGTGATGCCCAGGGGCGTGAGCGCCTGCTTCTTGAAGTAGTAGCGGATGACCGAGCCGATATCGAACTGCCGGTCATAGTCGAGGCCGTGCGGGTCGCCCGCGGAACCGGGAATGCGTCCCGGCCACAGCGCGGCATCGGGGTCGTGGCGGTTCGGGTGGTTGGCCAGGTAGTCGGCCATCTCCTCACGGATCGAACGGGGGAGCGGGACCGAACGCTTGCCGCTCTTGGTCTTGGGCGTGTCGATCTTCCATCCGCCCTTCACCCGCCGCACGCTCCGTTCCACGCTCACCTCTGCGGCGACCTGGCCGAACGCCGTCACGGCTCCGATGCGCAGCGCGGCGAGCTCACCTTCGCGGAGGCCGGTGTGGGCCGCGAACCGCACCAACAGCCCGTACGGGGCGTACTCGTCGAGCAGTCGCGAAATCTTCATTACGACTCCCGGCTGCAACGGGAACTCGCGGCGCTTCTCGACCTTGACACGGGGCTTCTTGACGGCTTCGCACGGGTTCGCCACGATCAGGCCGTGTCGATGGGCGTACTTGAACACGGTGTTCAGGGCAATCCAGCTGCCGTGCACTGTGCTCTGCGACAACTGCTTCTTGGTGCGCTCGGAGGTCTTTGTCCGCATGTCCTTCAGCCACGCCTCAACCTCCATGCTCGTGATGGTGTTGATGCGGCGGTCCCCGAACGTCGGGAAGATGTGCACTCGGAAGGCGAGGTCGTACCCCTCGCGGGTCTTGTCCTTGCGGTCGTCGGCGGCGACGGCGTCCAGCGATGCCGTGGCGACCTCACGGAAGGTCTGCGCGCGCTTGACGTAGGCGGTCGTCGTGGACCCGTGCGCCTTGGCAAGCTCGATGTTCAGCTTGAACGCCTTCGCCGCCTTCATCGTCGGGAACGTCGCGCGCTGCTGTACGTCGTCGTGGTCGCGGTATCGGTAGGTGTAAGAGATCACCTTGCCGGTGACCTTCGAGACGTTCGGCGTGATGCCGCTCTTGTTCGCCATGTGCTTCTCCTTGGTGGGGATGGTTCGTACGGATGATTTCTGAGCGAGGCATGGGCCGTGATTTGGCCTCGGTCCGCCCATACCTCGCTCAGGGCGTCAGACCGACGCCACCGCCGAGCGGAACTCGCGGGTGGTGGCGAGGTCACCCAGCGAGGTCGGTTCGATGGACGGTCCGGAGTTGGCGCGTCGGACGTGCACCCGCACCCGCTCGCCGGGGACGGGCGTGACGGCGGTGACCGTGGCGGGGTCAATGGGCTCCGGCAGGCCAGGGCCGACCGTCCGCTGACGTAGGAAGACCGTGTCTCCGACCTTCAGCGCGCTGACGGTGACGACCGGGCCGGGGGTGTACTTGTGCTGGATGGACATTGCATCTCTCTCTGGGTTAGGCGGCGCTCGCCGCGGTGTCCTTGGTGGGGTCTGGGGTCGGCGTGGCCGAGGTCGATGGCTGCTCGGTCTGCTCGGTAGCGGCGGCGTAGGCGCGGCGAACGGTCGATTCCGACCACTGCGGTAGGCCTGTGGGCGAGAGGACGCCCTCTGCGGTCAGGTCGGCCGCGATCCGCCCGAAGCTGTGCCCTTCGGTGTCGCGGGTGAGGACGATGCGCCGGAGCACGGCGGGCGGGATGGCGGTGCGGCGTCCGTTGCGCTCTCCGCGGGCCTTGCGGGCGGCGAGGGCTTCTCGCGTGCGGGACGCGATCAGGTCACGCTCCAACTCTGCGAAGGTCGCCAGCATGTTCGCCATCGCCCTCCCGCCTGGTGTGGTCAGGTCGAGAGCGTTGTCCAGCACCACCAGCGCCCAGCCCTGCGTGATCGCGGAGTCGATGATGGCGGAAGCGTGGCGCACCGATCGGGCGAGGCGGTCGAGTTTGGCGACAATCAGCCCGTCGAACTGTCCCGCGGAGAGCACGTCGAGGCCGTGCCGTAGCTCAGGGTTGACGTGCTTGCCTGAGCATCCGAGGTCACGCGCGAGCTCGTAGGTCCACCCGCGCCGCTCGCACTCCTCAGCGATGGCGGCCTCTTGCGCCTCGACACCCAGACCGGAGCGCTCCTGTTCCTCGGTCGAGACTCGGACGTAGCCCAGCATGTGCTTGGTCGCGTGCTTGGTCATCGGCTGCGCCTCTGGAGCCAGGTCGGGAGCGGCCCGACGTAGGACACACCGAGCACCGCCAGGACACAGCCGAGATGAACAGCGAGGAGCCCGAGGATGTTCATCGCCCCGTCTCCTCGGTCTGCTCGTCGGCCAGCATGATCGTGGCGGCTGCCAGAGCGAGTGCTGCTGCCAGGTCGGCGGCCTCGTGGTCCAACAGGGCGAGCTCCAGACCGGGAAGCTGCACCCGGACGATGGGCTGCTCGGGTGCGTGTGGCAGGGCGTCCACGTTAACGACGATCGGCCCTCCTGCGAATCGGGCATCGAGGACGGCGGGCAGGTTCAGCCGGTAGGGCTGTTCGGTCGAGTCGGGCTCGGCGGTGTGGGTGTTCATGGTGTCCCTTTCGTGCTGGTTGTTGCGGCGGAAACGTCCGTCAACGCCTTCCGCCTGAAGATGAACTCTCGGGGTCGTTCTGAGCGGTCCGCTACTCGGCTCTGAGAATCCGAATCTCTGGGGAGATCGGCGGGCAGATGGGCCGAGGGGACCAGATCGGCGTTTTCTCTCGCCCTGGCTCAGCCCGCGGCCCATCCCGCTCACTCCTCGTCGTCCCGGGGTGCCCTGCGGGCGAAGTGTGACCCGTTCTGCGCCTCTCCGGAGGCGGCACGGCGAGCGGCGGACTCGGCGTACCTCGTGGAATGGCCCGCGGCGATGGCCTCCATGTACGCCTCTCGGCTGCGCTGGTTGGCTGCGTCGTCGGCAGAGCGTCGGGGCTTGGTGCTGGGCTGCTCGTCGTCCGGCGTCGCCAGGACCGCGGGCAGAGGGTCCGACTCCGGCAGAGCGGGACGGGCAGCGGCGCGGTCGTGCTCGCGGAACGCCTTGCGGTCGTGGCGGGTCTGTACGGGCGGCTCCGGCTCGTCGTCCACGATCACCGCGTCCAGAGCATCGAACTCTTCCGCGCCAGGGTCGGAGTCGATCTCGACCAACGACGCTTCGATGACGTCATCGAAGCTCTTGCCCTTCTCCAAGGTGACTTCGACCGCGGCCTTGGCTCCGAGGTTGGCACGGTCGAGGAGGTCCTTCGCGGCGGCGAGCTTGACCTGATCTGCAACCTTGGGCGAGGTCATCAGCTCGACCAGCTTCTTGGCGGCGAGGTTGCTCGCCATAAGGATGCGCACCTGGGCGGCTGCCCGCACAGCAGGAGCCCGCCCGCCATGCGTTCCGCAGACGTTGGAGCCTTTGATGGGCGGGCGGTTACACGGGTCGCCGTTGGACCGATGCGCCGTGCAGAGCACCTTGGGAGTGCGCCCGTCCTTCCACCTTCTGAAGCGCCCTGAGTTTGTTGGAGACTCCTGACCTTGGAAACGAGGATGGGGTTATGCCGAAAGAGCAGACATCAGGGAAGCCGACGACGCGTCGGTATTCGCCGGAGGAG
>NZ_JBBCVH010000016.1:0-36716 GCF_037147555.1 Microbacterium sp. MMO-35 | reverse complement strand
GCGACGTCCCACCTGCCGAGTTCGAGCAGGCGTTCTATGCTGTCCAAGCCGACCGCACTCAGCTGGTGGGAATCAAATAGCGCGAGTCTCCATCAGACCCAGGGCGCTTCACTGCCGCACAGAAGCTCGGCAGTGGGTCGCAGCTGTAGAAGGCGCCCACCGAGGGGTCTCTGCCGGGAGCTGACCGCTGCGGGTCGTCCAGAGTCCAGTAGCACTGCCGAGCGTTATCCCACCAGTCCTTGCCATTGCTACATGGGATTTCCGCCGACGCCGGCTTCGCGAACCTGTCGACGCAGCTCGTCGGCCCCGGAGTGAAGTCTGCGGGTCCAGCCCCCGGGCCCGGATTGGGGCCGGGGTTGCCATGGGTACCCGTTTCTACATTGCAGACCTGGTTGCCCGCGTCGTCGGTATGGCAGGTATTCGCAGCGGCCGGTCCCACAGCCCCGGCCACCACGAGGCCGGGGGCCAACAGGGCGGTGGCGAGGGCGCTCAGACTCCGCTTTGAATTCAGCATTGCGGCATCTCCCCATCAGCGGCCGTCAGAGACTTGTCTTCCTGGATCATCCAGGCGTGCGCGTCTGGCACGTACACAAGTACCGCTCCCACTGGGAAGCTTCCCTTCGGCACCTCAGCGTTCGCGAAGGTCACCTTTGTGTTGTCCCTGCACCCGAACAGATGAACCGCGCCGTTCTCGATCTTCTGCCCGTTGGTGCCGTTGGTCGACGACGATGCGTAGGACATCGCCCCGTTGAGCGTCCACTCGAACATCCCCTCCTTGATCGGCGAGGTCGGGCTCTTCTCCGCGGTGTCGGTCAGGACATTCCAGGCTGGGCTGCCCTGCAAAACGTATCCGCTGAGGTATTGAGCCCCGAGCGAGAGGTCCTTCTTAAAGGGGATCTGCGCCTCGAGGTAAGCGACGTAGGTCTTGTTCGCGGCGACGATAGCTTCGCCCACATCCTTGGGTGCGTCGGCCTGCGGGGGCATGGGTCGATCGGTTGCCGAGGCAACCGGCGTGCTCATTGCCGTCGGAGACGGGCTGCTGCTGCCGGTGGGCTTGGGGGTGCCCGGGTCGCACGCGGTCAGCCCGAGCACCGAGACCACGGTGAGCGTGGCGACGGAGATAGTGGTGGCGGCGCGGCGGTTCATGTCAGTTTCCGATCAGTCGTGCGGACCCGGTGGCGTGGACGGGGATGGGCGGGAGCGGGATGGGCCCGAGCATGTGTGGGAGGTAGGTCATTTCGACGGTGACTGTGACGGTGTCTCCTCCCACGGTCACCATGCCCCGGACGCCAGCGGAGGCGAGATAGTTCTGCGCTGCGGTTGCCGCCATGGGGCCGGAGATGTTGAAAGCGTCACCGTTCACGCTGGCCCCGGTCGCCGCATTCGTTCCGGCGCGAGCGGCCGATTGCGCGGTTGTCTGTGCCTCCTGGAACATCTGAACCTTGCCGAAGGAATCGACGACGAAGCCCATGAAAATGAAGCAGATGACGAAGAGACCCAGAAACCACGTGAGGAACTTCATCGGGTCACCTCTCCCTGTACGGGTCGACAGGGCTTGAAGCAGTCTTCTTGACGGTGAAGAACCCAGGCAGATTCATGCCGGGGAAGACGAGATCGCCATACGACACGGTGCACGTGACTTCCGCGGATACGGTGCCTGCCTGTCCCAGCCCGGTGCTCAGCCCGTTGCCGTAGACCCGGACGTCGAGTGACGTACAGGTCACGTTGCTGCCCATCGCGATCCGCGCGGCGGAGACGGCGTGAGGGACGGCATCCACGCCGCGCGACAGCGAAGCGTCGCGAGCCGCGGCCGCGGCCGCGGCCTGGACGGTCTTCTCAACGACGCCTGCCCGTCCGAACACCAGGATCATGCTCAACAAAGTGATGCTGATGACGGTCAGGATCGTCCACGCCGGGAGGTCCTCGATGTCTCCCCTTTCGTCACGGAGGAGCCGCCTGAGACGGGTGATCATTGCGCAGGCACCCACCTTTCTACCGGCCCCGTCAGCGTGGACGTGACGGGCGGCAGCTCGACCCCCGGCAACGCTGACGCCACACGGCCGGTGACCGTGACCGTGACGGTGTCGACGGTGCGGGTGATCGTGATCTTCGCATCGCGAAGTGATCCCGGGAGCCCGTCGAGGAGCTGCTGCGCTGCCGCGACACCCGCGTCGTTGTTCGACTCGTAAGCGCGGGCGACCGTGTAGGCGGACTGAGTGGCGACCTCCGACACGTTCTTACCGTTCAGCCACAGCGTCGCCTGGAACCCGATCAGCAGCAGGAACACGATGCCGAGGAGCATGACAGGCGTACCCGCCCACCCCTGGTCATCCAGGAGGCGCTGTAAGAGCCGCCTCCCGCGTGCCGGCGGCGTCCGAGTTCCCATGTTCAACCGGGAAGGTGGCCAGTGATGAACGCTTGCCCCCAGGGGGTAAGGATGGCGACGAGTGCAAGAGCAGCAACCGCTCCGCTCACGGAGAGGATCGCCTTCCAAGGGAGGTCTTCCAACATGATGTGTTCCTTTCGATTGGCCTTACAGGCTGAAGAAGCTGAACACTGCCGGGAGCATCACGAGGCCGATGATCGGGATCAGCGTCATGAACACCGGCGTGTGGGTGCGACGGGTGGCTTTGGCGGCGGCCGCCTTGTCTGCGGCGTCGACGAGCTTTCGTAGCTTCTCGTCCGCGGCGATCAGTTGGTCGCGCAGGCCGACGCGTGCTTCGGAGAGGCGCATCATGCGTCCGAGCTCGCCGAGAGATTCGATCTGCACCTGTTCGCCGAGCCTTTCGATGGCATCCCACTTGCTCGTGCGGGTGATCTCGGCCTGAGCGTATTCCCGCCGGATCCTCTGGAACACCCAGGTGTCCGACACTGTCGCGGCGTTGCTCAAGGCGCTGTCTGCCGTGGAGTTGCCGAGCAGGGCGACGGCGACGAGCTTGAGGTAGACGCTCACGAACCGGGTGAACTCGCGGCGGGCGTCGGCCGCTTTCGCGCGAACTTGGCTGTCGGTGGCCATCCACATGATGAATCCGGCGAACGGGCTAGCGAGCAGCGGCAGCGTCACGGGCTGGCGTACGACCAGCTGCAGGAACAGGGACAAGACGACAGGTGCGAAGAAACCGAACAGGGCGAGCTGGATCTTGCGTGCGTAGAAGCGGGACACGGGGATCTCGAGCAGCTCGAGGTCGCGAGTGGGCGGGCCGAGGAACTTCACCTGTGGGATGTGCTGTGCGAGCCAGCTGCCCGCACGGTCCCACCGCGACAGCGGCGCCGCCGTCGTGGGCGCGATGACCGCAGCTTGCCCCAAACGTGCGAGCGCGTCACCGCCGTGCACGGTGCGTGGCGCGTACGTCAAAAGCAGCAGCGCGAGTCCGATACCGACCAGGAGGCCAGGAAGAGCCAACAGGAGGGGGTTCATGACAGCTCTCCGCGCTGGAGGATCCGGGGCAGTACGACAGGACGCGCGAGGGCCTTCGCCCAGATCATCAGCAGCAAGAACACCCCGAGCACGATCGTGAGCGCGATGGCGCCCACGGGAGTACGGAAGAACTGCATCTGCGGGCTCGAGGCGGACAGGAGGATCCAGGCGAGAGCCAGCCCCATGATGGCGGTCATCGTGATCATGGTCTGACGGGGCTTGGCGAGCTCAGCCTCGGTTTCGAGCTTCTGCTTTGCCTGCGAGCTGAGATTGTCCGCCACGCCCGTAAGCGCCGTAGAGAGTCCGCCGGCATTGAACTCGGCCGCCTGAATCAGGTAGATGACGACCTCGTCGGAGTAGATGTTGTCCAGATCATCCGCGAAGGCGTGGAGTGCGTCGGCGGTTGACCACGTGGTGCTCATCCGCGCAACAAGGCGGTTCACGGGCTTCTGCAATATCGGCGGGGCGCTGCCCTGGGTGATCGTGATGACTTCACGCAGGGTGAACGCTCCCGTCTCCGAGGTGCTCGCGAGTGATCGTGCCCACGTCTCGAGGCCCAGTACCAAGTCCCGCTCATGAATAGACGGTTTCCCGAGGAGCACGGGGAGGCCGATCATCGCAGTCGGCCCGAGGAGGACCATCACCGGGAACCCGGTGATCGCTGCCGCAAGAACGCCAAGAACCAGCCCGATCACGAAGTTCACGCGGGTTGTCTTGCCCAACCGCTTCCAGCGCGTCGTGAGGCTGGGCTTCTTCGGCTTCGGCGGCTTGGCCGGCGCCGGCCGGAAGTAGGTGATGAGCAGCACGATCCCGCCGGCGACGATTCCGCCGGCGAGTGCCGCGAGGAGGTTCATCCCAGCACCTCTTTGTTCCAGTCGTAGCCGAGTCGGCGCAGGGGCTTTGCGAGGCGTGTGGAGGGTTTCTCCGGATTAGTCCAGTCGTCCAGGTCAGGGTCGTACTCGAAGAGCAGGGCCGCCATCGGTTCCCTCGCGTCGTTCGGGACGACTTCGGCAACTTGGGTGACGACGCGACGGCGGGTGCCATCTAGGTTCTCGATGAAGTCGATGTAGACGATGAGGTCGATACAGCGGCCGATCTGGCGCAGCGGGACAACATCGCTGGAGAGACCGAGCTCACCCATGAGCACGTCCGCGAAACGGTGGATCGCGTCGTCTGCGCTGCGGGCATGGATGGTCGACATCGATGCGCGTCCGGCTTCCATCGCCTGGAGGGCGATCGGACCCTCAATGCTCTTGATCTCGGCGAACAGGATGATCTGGGCAGAGGCACGCAGGGCCATGTCGAGGCACTTGGCCAGCGTGAATCCTGCGTTGCTGTCGGCGCCGGCAGACTGGGGAGGCACGTACTGCAGGTCCTGGACCTGCCAGTGCCTGTGCTCGACTTTGCCCAGGTACAGTTCGTGCTCGGTCTCGATGGTTGCCACCTTCTCCTCCGGAGGGAGGGTGGAGGCAAGAGCGCGAAGCATGGTGGTCTTCCCCGCACTGGGGTACCCGGCGACGAAGATGCAGCGGTGTGCGCGAGACGCGGCAGCGAGAAACTTGGCCATCTTCGTTGAGATCGTCCGCTTCCTGATCAGGTCTTCGAGGCTGACGTCGACAAGGTTGTGCATGCGCAGGGTGAGGTTGGTGGCGGAGGTGATGCCGACGCCTGTGGCCGAGAGCCGGGCGCCTCCGATGTCGAGGTCGATGTGCCCGGAGGGCTTGGCGAACGTACGGCCGCGGTAGGAGGCGATCTCGGCGATCATGTCCTCCAAGTCCTTATCGCTGTCCGCGATCGGAGAGCGCTTTTGCCTCGTGCCGTCGGTCTTAGTGACGACGACGTTCTTGAACCCCACGACAGAGACATCTTCGATATCGGGCTCGCGCAGATATTGGCTGATCCGCCCGTAGCGGTGCGCCTGGTCGAAGATCGCCTGTGCGTAGTGCGCCCGCTTGGACTCGTTCCAGTCGTGATCGGCGCCCTTGGCAGCGGTGTCGGTGGTGCTGCGTCGCTCGATGATGCGCTCGATCTGAGCCCAGGTGCGCTCCTCTGCGTCGGTCTCGGGGGATGCCGAGGCGACCGCGACATCAAAGGAGCTGCGCGGGCGACCAGCGGTGTCGTCGGAGATCTCCAGTTCCCGCGTGAGGGTGCGCACAAGCGTCCAATCAACGTTGAGGAACCCGACGGGGCGGCTCTCGGTGGCCTCCCGCCGGCGTGAGGGTGCGTCCGAGGGTGAGCCTAGGGCGTGGTCGGACTCGCTGGGGACCTCATCCTCGTCGTCAACAATGTGCAGCGGCGGACGGAAACCCCCAGTCATCACGTCCAGGAGGTGACGATTTTCGCGTCCCCGGGAACTCGGGGTGGGCGCTTCCGACTGGACAGGGGATCTTAGAAGGTCACCGAAGAAGGGGCTGGTCGAGATCTCGATCTCGGGCTGATCGCGCATCAGCTGACACTCCTCTGGTCGCGGGTGCTCAGGGACAGGAGGTCCTGCACGAGACGGCGGATCGCACTTCGGTAGCCGTTGCGGGAGGGCTTCGAGTCGGGCTGGCCATGGGAGAACACCGCGGCGCCGGAGGGGTCGAACGGGAGGGTACCGATGACGGGGATCAGGTGAGTGGAGAAGTCCCTTGCCGGGACGCCCTGCGCGGCAGGCGTGTTCAGGAGGATCCAGTACCGCTCCCCCGCGAGGGCCCGGGTCCGGGTCGCGAGATCTGGCAGTTGCAGGCGCCGGTGGGCTCGATTGAGGTCGATCATCGTCGACGACATGCCGAGCAGGACGCGGTCGGCGGTGTCGATGATCGCCAATCGGGAGTCGTCGACGCTCAGGTGCCCCAGGTCGATGATCACGTCGATGCCGGCATCGCCGAGCTCGACGAGCAGGCGAGGGAGCTTGGCCCACAGCCCGTGGACGCCATCCGCGACCGCCAGATTCACGAACCCAGGGATGACCCACATCTTGTGCCCATCCGGGATCACGGGGATGGGCCTCTCCAGGGTCGGCTGCAGCTCGTGCATGGCGATCGAGATCCTGAACGCTGGGCTGAGGAGGTCCTCGACCTCGAGCACATTCCGCGAAGCAGCGAACGCCAACTTCTCGATGCCGCCATCACTCGGCAGAAGGTTCGCGCGGAAGAATCCGGGCATCATCGTGGACACCGCCCGGTTGTCCGCCTCGATGAGGAGGACCGGACGTCTCCAGTGCACTGCCAGCGCCGACGCCACGGTGGTGACCCCCGGGGCACCGGCGACACTGGCCAGAGCGATGACGGTCACTGGGAGTCTCCAGGAGCGAGGTAGAGGGTAAGGCTGCCCGCGGCACCCCTACTGGCCACGTTCGGCGCAACCTGGGGGGAGACATAGACATCGACCACGACGTCGTTCGTGTTCGGAACGGGCCGGATCTGCGAAACGACGGCCGGGACGGTCTCCACGGCCGTGACATCGACGGGAGCCGCGCCCTGTGCGGGCACGGGCACCAGGACGACGTTGTCCCCAGCGTGGAGAGTCTGAGCTGGAAGCTTGGCGGGGCCGAGAGTCATACCGACGAGAGCCTTGCCGTTCGGAACCTGGAGATGGTCGGAGATGGACGACATGGTCACGAGTGCGCCCGCGGGGAGGTCAGTTGTCGCGACTTTGCCGAGGATCTGATCGGCCTTCGCCTGCGGGATCGCCGTGGAGTCCTGCCCTGCGGCGATCGACAACGTGGTGAGGTCGTCCTGCACGATCGTGTGGCCGCGGACGATCGCGCTCTTCGCCACCCACACCTGCGTCGCGTTCGACGCGTTGACGAAGATGAAGTAGCTCACGACCATGCCCAGAACGATGAACGCGGCAGCGATGACGCCTCGGGAGGCCGGTGCACGGGTACGAACGGGCTTGACCTCGACGGCCTTGCCAGTGGAGCGCCCTGCCGTCTCCTCTGTGCTCTGGCTGGGCCTGTCTTCCGTGATCATCGCATCGTGTCCTTCCGAGAGACATCCGCTACCTACAAGGGGCGGTCCCTCACGACGCGAACCGACAACTGGCCCGAATCTCGATGCCCCCCGACGATCACGTCCAGACTATGCACTTCGCGGAACAGATAAATAGATCTCGACCAAAAATTGGTGTGCACGACCCCGAAGTAGGGTTTGTCCGGGGTCGTCATCCAGATTCAGGTGACGCCTTGCCAAGGTGGACTGCCCTTAAGCGGTCGCGACATACGCGGCCTTGAGCTTTCGGCGGGCGCGAGCGACACGGGCGTTCACGCAGTCGACCGTCACACCCAGCTCTACGGCGATGTCTGTCTGGCGCTCCTCCTCGATTGCCACCCGCGCCAACAGCGCGGTCTCGTCGCCCGTGAGCACTCCCGCGCGCCTTGCCCAGGTGAACAGTCTCAGAGCAAGGACCTCGAGCGCGGGGGCCGGCTCCTGCCACACGCCAGTCACTATCTCCAGCACCTCGTCACTGACCGGTGAGGTGCGGTCAGCGATCAGTTCGTCGTTCTTCGTCTTCGCAGGCGCGAGCAGCCCGATCAGTCCCATGGTGAGGTTCGAGAAGACCTTCTCGTGAAGATGCATCTTGGTCTCGGTGAAGAGGTGGATCATCTCCCATGCTTTGCCGATCGCGAGACCGACCCGATCGACGCGGTCGAATTCGCCAAGCCCTCGGACCCTGTGAGCCATCCGTTGCGCGACAGGCAGGAGTACCTGCACCAACATCCGCTCTGCCGTCTTGTCTCCGTCTCGGGTGAGCGCCAGCAGTTCGTAAAGGGCTCGGTCCTGGGCTGCGCCGCGGGACGCGCGCACCTCGTCGAACAGCTCACCACAGACGCGTACGCCCAGCGCGCCAAATTCGTGCTCACGATCGACGAGGGTGTGTGACCACTCGAGGTTGAGGCGGGTCATGAGGGGTGTGGCCTGGATTGCTGAGGACATCGGAGCTCCCGAACGTGACGGACTGATCGCCACCGACGCTCCTCAGCGAGCGTGTACTTGTGCGTGTATTCGCGGCCAAGCTTGCGCGCGGCCGCGCTCCCGATACGCCCGCAGAACCGCGGATTTCCGCGGCGTTCGCATGTATTGAGGCCGTGCGCAAGAAGTTCGCCCGTCCTCAATGTCGGTTCTGCCTCCCTCAGTGCGCCTCTTAGGGGCGGGAGGTTCGGAGCCGTATTTCGGGCGGAACGGGATCGTCAGGATGCCCGATCACGCGACGGGGCGTTCGTCCGCTCGTCTCTTCGCAACTCTGGTCCGCCGTGTCTGTCCACAGGCAGGCCGAACCGACCCGGCGTTTCGCGCGACCGTTCTGCAGAGTCGGAGCACCAATCACTGATCCGGAAGGAACCCAATGTCCATCACAGAAGAAGCCCGTGGCGAGCTTGCCCAGAGGGTCGCCTTCAGCGCTTTCGCGTACTACCCGGAGATCCACGCCGATGAGATCGCCTTTGACCTCCAGCAGGAAGTCTCCTGGTGTCTGGAGCCAGCCGCGGGACAACTTGCCGACGAAGACGCGCGCGTGGTCCGGGATCTCGTCGCCAGGACCATCATCGATCCAACCGCATACAGAGAGGTGCTGAACGACACTCTCGACAGCCTCACCGACGATGCTGATGCGGATCCCGACGGACACGGTGAGTAGGCGTGGCCGACGAAGGCGAGGCGGCAGCAAACGCGGCGCGTCGAGCGCGAAATCGAGAAACACAACGACGGTGGGAGCTGGAGAATCCCGATCGCGTCCGCGCGAGCCACCGCCGGTGGCGTGAGGCCAACGCCGAACACGTGCGTGCCTACGCGAACGAGTACAACGCGAGCAACCGCGCCCGTGTCAACGAACGTGAACGGCTCGCCGCGCAACGCCGCCGTGATGCGGCCAAGAAGGCTGCAGAGCGCCGAGAAAAGGATCGGCAGCGAGCGCGCGAATGGGCGGCAGCGAATCCTGAGCGCCTGAAGGAACGTCGCGATCGCTGGCAGGCGGCGAACCGGGACAAGGTCCTCAAAGCCGGCCGAGACTACTATCAGCGGAACAAAGAGGAGATCCTGTCCAAACAGCGTGAGCGTGCGGCCAGGGACCGGAAAGATCCCCTCAAGGCCCGAGCACAGCGAGACTACGTCGCGCAAAACAAGGATCGGATCCTCGCTCAGCAACGCGCGCGCCGTTCCACTCCCGAAGGGCGGCTGGCCGTCAACCGCGACAACCGCGAACGGAAGCGTCGGGAACGCCGCCGACAAGAACTGGGGCTCCCACCCAGGCCACGCCACCGATGGACCAAGAACGAACGTGCTGAGCACGTCGAGCAGTCCTCAGCATTCTTCGCAAGGCCCGTGACGGCATGTCGCATGCGGGAGCTGTGGCGCGAGGCCCAGGACATCGCAGCCGCCGTCGCCGCGCGCGATCGACGCGAGGAGGAGCAGTTCGAAACTCGGTGGCGACTGATCGAGATCGAGGTCGACATGATAACCCGCGCGCTCCCTCACCATGCGGATCGGATCCTTCAGCTTCCACACGGAAAGCGCCTCCGCGAGGAAGTCACCCTGGACTCCGTAGCCCGTCAGACGCGCGGCGGGGCACCATTCGACATCGACGCCGAAACACGGCACCGCGCCATGGAGCTCGCAATCCCGGCTGTACGCCGAGAAGCACGCCTCCGCGTTCGCCAAGCCCGCGATTCGCCGGGGGGACACATCTCGAGCCACCGCTTGAAGCGCGCGCAGAACAGCGAGATCACGGCACGCATTGAGGGGGTGAGCGCCACTCTCCGGGGCGCCAGTAACGCGGCGGAACAGTTCGCGCAGGAAGCGAACGCTGTCCGATCGTCCTCGACAGATCACGCTCCGCAGACGAGCGAGGCGCATCAAATCGAGCAAAAAGAGGCCCCGCCGTCAGCGAGCACTCGCCGACGCGGGCCACACCTGTAGCGAGCCTCGTCACCCCGTACCCGATCACCCGGCCAGCCCCGCAACGGCTCACTCCGTCTCCGGGCATCTCCCAGGGTTGCTTCCAATGGATCAGTCTGTGTAGTTTAATTACCTAGTTGCGGGCTATTCACACCAATGTCGGTTCCGCACACTTCTCTGCACCCCTTCTAGAAAAGGGCCGCTCCCGATGAGCGGCCAAGGAATGACGACATGAAGATCTACTGAAGGGCTAACCATGAAGATCCGGTCCATCCACCCCCAGCCCTCGTCGATGAACGTCACGCCGGCCACGACGGAGGCCAGCGAGAAGCTCTGGTACACAGAGGCCGAGTTGGCTTCGTTGCTCCGAGTGCATCCGTCGACCATCTCTCGTCGCGTTCGAGAAGGGACTCTTCCAGTCGAGCCCCTTCTCGTCGGAGCCCGCCGCGTCTACGCCGTCGCCGAGGTTCATCGCCTTGCTGGCCTACGGTCATGAGCATCGAACGAAGAGAGAGCGTAGCCGGCGTGCGGTGGCGCGTTCGACTCCATTCCGGTGGCAGGGTGATCGCCGACCAGACATTCACCACGAAGCGCGCCGCGGAAGCCTGGGAACGCCAGCAGAAGGAGGCGCTGCACAGCGGCGGCTTCGTCGCACCCCAACAGACACGTACGCCAGTGATGGAGGTCGCCGCCGAGTTCTTGGCTGCGCGCGCCGGTCAGGTCGCACCACATACGTGGCGAACCGACCGCGACAACATCGCCGCGCTGCCACCAAAATTCGCGGCCCGACCGATCGGATCAGTATCTGAGGCCGACGTGCTCGGACTCCTCACCGACCTCCTGAGCATGCGTGCACACTCCACGGTGTCTCGCATGCGAACGACCCTCTCGGCACTGTGGACCTGGGCCGTCCGCGAACGCTGGACACCCACCAACCCCGTCCGCGAAGTCCGAATGCCCTCGGGATCCGTCCAGGCTCACGACAGTGGCACCCTGACCCGCTCGGCGTTGGCGGCGATCCTTGATGCGCAGCGAGCCATATCCCCACGTGATGCTGTCATCACGGAGTGGTTGAGCCTGACCGGGCTCCGATGGTCGGAGCTGCGCGCACTGCGGGTCGCCGATCTACAGGACGTCCCGTTCCCCGCCGTGCAGGTGCTCCGCGCACAGAGCGATGGCTACGCCGAGAAGGCTCCAAAATCGGCTCGCGGCCGTCGTACCGTTCCGCTTGTCGCACGTGCGCATGAGATCGCCCAAACGTGGGCATCGGGCAAAGGTCCGGCGGTCTATCTCGCGACGAGCGCGACCGGTCTCCAGCTCCGAGGCTCATACTTTCGGCGCGCCGTCGCGTGGACGAAGACGTCGCCGGATCACACCATTCACGATCTGCGGCACTACGCGGCCAGTTCCTGGCTTCGCCAGGGGATCCCGATCAACCAGGTCGCTGCGTGGCTGGGTGACGATCCGCGAACAGTTCTAAAGGTCTATGCGCACGTTCTCGGCGAGGCGCAGGACATTGAAGCACTGCGCCGCCTGAACGCGCCGCTCCCCTCACACTCCCCTGCGAGCGCATCCGAACACGAATCGCGGGAGGAAGGAAGGCCGGAAGCATTTCAGAAAACGCTCTCTGACCAGGTAAAAAATGGCGGAGACGGAGGGATTTGAACCCTCGGTCCCCTTGCGAGGACTCCACCTTAGCAGGGTGGTGCACTAGGCCTGACTATGCGACGTCTCCAGATGTCCGGCGGGCCGAACACCAGGGACCATCCTAACGGGTCCGCAGGGGCGGCGCGAACCGAGCGCGGGCGGGCGGGCGGGCGACCTCAGGAAAGGGCACCGTGTGACGATCAGCACGCGATGCGACGATCAGCACACGGATCCCCGTCAGCACGTGTGCCGATCGTCACACGGTGTGCAGATCGTCACGTCACCGGGCACGACACTCCCCGGGGCGCCCGGCCACCGGGCTCCCCGAGCGGGCGCAGGGCGGGATCAGCCCGAGTAGCCGTTGCCGTTCGAGCAGGTCTGCTGCGCGGCCGACTGACCGGCGATGTTCTCCGGAAGCTGGACCGGGCCCGCCGTGGCGCCGGGGGTCGGCGTCGCGTTCGGGTCGGTCGTCGCCGGGTCCGTCGTCGCCGGGTCCGTCGTCGCCGGGTCCGTCGGCGTCGGCGTCGCGGAGACGACCGCGTCGTTGCGCTGCCCGGTCACCTGGATCTGCTCGTTCGCGGCGAGCGCGGCCCAGAGCTTGTCGGCGCTGTCGTAGTCGGGCACGACCTTGTTGGGGTCATCCGGATCCGCGAACACCGGATAGTTCACGAAGTTGATCTGGTCGAGCGGGACGTCCTTCATCGCCAGTGCGATCTGCACCAGCAGCGTCGGGCTCGTCAGGCTCGTGCTGGGCGTGACGTTCGACATCACCGTGTTCGCGAGCTTCAGCAGCGTGCCGGGGTTGGTGAGCACCTCGGCCGACATCATCTTGCGTGCGAGCGACGACATGTACACCTGCTGGTTGCTGCCGCGGCCGAGGTCGCTTCCGTCGCCGACGCCGTGGCGGGTGCGAAGGAACTGCAGTGCCCAGTAGCCCTGCAGCGTGTGCGTGCCGGCCTCGAGGTTCAGCCCGGTGTCGGGGTCGGACATGCCGTTCGCGATGCAGACGTCGACGCCGCCGATCGCGTCGGTGACCTTCATCACGCCGCCCCAGGTGATCTTGGCCGCGAACTGGATGTCCAGTCCGGACACCTTGCTGACCGTGCGGGCGACGCACGCCAGGCCGTTCTTCGGGCCGCCGAGCTCGAGGGTCGTGTTGATCGCCTGCTTCGACGCGGGGCTGGTGTCGTTCCCGTCCGAGTCGACGCAGGACGGGATCGGGACCATGAGGTCGCGGGGGAAGGTGATGACGGTCACACGACGCGGGTTGTCCGAGATGTGCAGCAGCAGGTTCGTGTCATTCCGCTCGCCGGCGTTCTCGGGATCCGAGCATCGGTCGCCGAACTCGGCCTTGAAGTCGTCCTCGCAGGCGTCGCTGCCAACCAGCAGCATGTTCACGCCGCCCTTGATCGCCCCGAGATCCGGCGGCACCGACTTCTCGCCGTCCAGCGTCACCGCCTTCGCGGTGTAGGTGTGGGTCAGGTCGTAGCCGATGTAGGCGGCGACCCCGAGGCCCGAGACGAGCACGACCGACATCGCGATGCCGAGGATCTTCAGGAGCTGACCCCAGGCGCTCGGTCGGCTCAACTGGCCGTGTCCGGCGACGGGGCGTCGGGTTCGGGACGTCGCGCTCACTCGGTGCCTTTCACGGATCTGCGGGTGACCCGCGCCACCCTGCGCTCACTCAGCGGAGAGTGTGGGATTCGAACCCACGGGACATTGCTGCCCACTGGTTTTCAAGACCAGGTCCTTCGGCCGCTCGGACAACTCTCCTCGGCATGCCTTCGCATGCCGAACAGGGGTCGAGTCTAACGGAGAACCGGGCGGCGCCTGATGAGCGCATCCCCATTGTGCCCGGAACGCCTGGACAGCCCCTGAACGGGGGCCCAGGTCAGCCGTCGGAAGGACGCGCCGCCAGTGGGGCGCACCGCCAGTGGGGCGCACCGCGCTCAAACCCTCCGGGCGCCCGCCGCGGGGACCGCGAGCACGATGCGCTCGATCGCGGCTGCGAGGCCGCCGTCCTCGACGTCTCCGGTGACCTCGCCCGCCGCCGCCCTGACCTCGTCCGGAGCCTGCCCCATGGCCACGGCCCGGCCGCCGAGGCCGCGCGCCCAGGAGAACATCCCGAGGTCGTTGCGGCCGTCCCCGGCGACGAAGACATGGTCGCCCGCATCGTTTCGCGCGTCCTGCACGCGGGCGAGCGCCGTGCCCTTGTCGACGCCGCGCGGGGCGATGTCGAGCCACGCGGTCCAGCCGATGGCGTACGACACCTCGTTGAGCCCCGCATCCTGCACCAGCCGGTGGAAGTCGTCCTCGTCGTGGCCGGGCGAGACCACGACGACGCGCGACACCTCCTCGACGCCGAGCTCGTCGAACAGCACCTCGCGGCCGCCGTCGAGCGTCCAGTCGTCGAGCTCCGCCGTGTACAGACGCTGACCGGATCCCAGCTCCACCATGTACCGCGCGTCGGGCAGGCGGTCGTGCAGCAGCTCCAGCACCGCGGTGGGGTCGAACGTCTCCACGTTCCAGCGCTCGTAGCCCTCGGAGGCAGGGCCGGGGATCACGTCGTCCTTGCGGCGCATCGTGACCGCGCCGTTCGAGCACACGACGTACTCGGGCCGGATGTCGAGGGCGTCCAGGAAGCGATGCGTCGCCATCCAGCTGCGCCCGGTGGCGAGCATGACCTCGTGGCCGGCGTCGCGCGCGCGAGCCACCGTGTCGACGACGCCGGGGCTCATCGTCTCGTCCTGCAGCAGGATGGTGCCGTCGATGTCGAGGGCGATGAGCCAGGGCGAGGTCATGCGTCCGCGCCCTCGGTCCCCGAGCCCGCCGAAGGGGCGCCGAGGGGCCGCAGCACCTCGAGTCCGCCGAGATAGGGCCGGAGCACCTCCGGCACCCGCACGGATCCGTCCTCCTGCTGGTGCGTCTCGAGGATCGCGACGATCCAGCGCGTGGTGGCGAGCGTGCCGTTCAGGGTCGCCACGTGCTGCGTCTTCGCGCCGCCCTCGCTCGAGCCCGCCGGGGCGGCGGGGCGGTGCCGGATGTCGAGCCGGCGCGCCTGGTACGTGGTGCAGTTCGAGGTGGAGGTGAGCTCGCGGAACGCACCCTGGGTCGGCACCCACGCCTCGATGTCGTACTTGCGCGCGGCGCTGGATCCGAGATCCCCGGCGGCGACGTCGATCACCCGGTAGGACAGCCCGAGCGCGGTGAGCATCTCCTCCTGCAGCGCGACGAGGCGCAGGTGCTCGGCCTCGGCGTCCTCCGGGGTCGTGTAGACGAACATCTCGAGCTTGTTGAACTGGTGCACACGGATGATGCCGCGAGTGTCCTTGCCGTAGGACCCGGCCTCGCGGCGGTAGCAGGTGGACCAGCCCGCGTAGCGCAGGGCGCCGCGGGTGAGATCCACGATCTCACCGGAGTGATAGCCGGCCAGGGCCACCTCGCTCGTGCCGACGAGGTACAGGTCGTCGTCCTTGTCCAGGTGGTAGACCTCGTCGGCGTGGTTGCCGAGGAACCCGGTTCCCTGCATGATCTCGGGCCGGACGAGGGTCGGCACGATCATGGGGGTGAACCCGGCGGAGAGCGCCTTGTCGAGGGCGAGGTTCATGAGCGCGATCTCGAGGCGCGCGCCGATCCCGGTGAGGAAGTAGAACCGGGCGCCGGAGACCTTCGCACCGCGCTCCATGTCGATCGCGCCGAGCAGTTCGCCGATCGCGAGGTGATCGCGGGGCTCGAAGTCGAAGGTCGGGGTCTCCCCCACACGACGCAGCTCGACGAAGTCCTCCTCGCCTCCGGCGGGCACCCCGTCGATCACCACGTTCTCGATCGCGGCGAGCGCGTCGGCGGCGACCTCGGCGGCCTCGTTCGACGCGGCCTGCGCCTGCTTCACGCGCTCGGCGAGATCCTTCGCCTGCGCGACCAGGGCGGCCTTCTCCTCCTTCGGCGCCTTCGCGACCTGCTTGCCGAACGCGTTCTGCTCGGCGCGCAGCTCCTCGAACGCCGCGAGCGCGGCGCGGCGCGATCGGTCGGCCTCGATCGCCGCATCGACGGTCTCGGGCGCGTTGCCGCGCGCGGCCTGGGACTGACGGACGAGCTCCGGCTCGTCGCGGAGAAGGGCGAGGTCGATCACCGTTCAAGTCTAGGGCGTCGCAGGACGGTGCCTCCTGGGCCGCGGACTAGGCTGAGCGCATGACTGACGAGGCCGGACGCCCGCGCGCCGCACTCGTCGTCAACCCGGTGAAGGCCGACGCCCCGCGGCTGGTCGGGCTGCTGCGATCGCTGTCGGCCCAGGCCGGCTGGGACGAGCCCGTCATCATCGAGACCTCGGTCGAGGATCCGGGTCAGCGCGCGACCCGGACCGCACTCGACCGCGGGGTCGCGGCCGTGCTCGTGGCCGGCGGCGACGGCACCGTGCGCGCCGTCTCGGAGGCGATGTCGGGAACCGGGGTGCCCCTGGCGATCGTGCCCAGCGGCACCGGCAACCTGCTCGCCCGCAACCTGGGCCTTGCGCTGGACGCCCCCGCCGCGGCCATCGATGCCGTGTTCCACGGCGACCGGCATCCGGTCGACATCGGCTGGGCAGAGCTGACCCGGCAGGACGGAGACGTGCAGGAGCACGGGTTCGTCGTGCTCGCCGGCATCGGCCTCGACGCCCACATGATCGCGAACACCCGGCCAGGGCTGAAGAAGTCGGTGGGCTGGGTCGCCTACGTCGACGGCGCGGCGCGCTCCCTGCCCGGGGCGAAGCCCTTCCGCATCATGTACGCGGTCGAGGACCTCAAGCTGCACTCGGTCAAGGTGCACAGCATGCTCTTCGCCAACTGCGGCGCGCTGCCCGCGGGCATCGCGCTCATCCCGGACGCGTCGATCACCGACGGGGATCTCGACGTCGCGGTGATCCAGGCGCGGGGCCCGTTCGGCTGGATCGCGGTTTGGCGCACCGTGTGGTGGCAGAACTCCGTGCTGCGGCGCAGCAAGGCGGGCCGGCGGGTCATCGAGCTCACCGGGTCCGGCAACTCGATCCGCTACCTCCGCGGGCGCGATGCCGAGGCCGCGACCACCGATCCCGCGCCCGTCGAGCTGGATGGCGACGAGTTCGGGGAGGCCGTGCGGATCCGCTGCCGCATCGACCCGGGAGCGCTGCTGGTCGCGGTGCCCGCCGGGCACGTGATCAGCCCGGCCTGACCGGGCCGCCGCCCTGAAGGACGCGGGCGGTCAGCCCGCGACCGGCACCTCCCCGTCCAGGCCTCCGCCCTTGAGCGTCAGCGTGTAGGCGGACGGATCGGCCGGCGCCTTCACCTCGAGGACGGTGACGCGCGGGACGAAGTCCATCGTGCAGGCCTGCTTGGCATCGGAGGCGAAGGTCACGGTCGCGCCGGACGCCTCCTCGGCGAGATCGGACACGATCGGACGACAGGTCGACGAACCCCAGGTCAGCAGCAAGATCCCGGTCGACGAGAACCAGCCGGCACTGGGCTTGCCGTCGGCGACCGGGCTGAGCGTCCCGCCGCCGCTGAGCGGCACGAGCCCCTGGAACCCGGTCCCCCGGAACGACACCGTGACGTCCGCCTTGGGATCCACGGACTCGGGGACGGCGATGTAGGTTCCGCGCGCGGTGAAGTCAGCGGTGCAGACCGCTTTCGCATCCGGCTCCGCGAGGGTCACGGTGATGGCCTGTCCGTCGGCGGTGACGTCCTCCGCGACCGGCGTGCACGCGAGCGACGAGGACCCGAACGTGACCAGGCCGATGCCGCGGCCGCCGTCCAGCCACGCGGCCGCGGGGTCCGTGGACGGCTCCGGAGCCGACGTCGGCTCAGCGGTGGGGATCGGGCTGCCCACCGGCTCGAGCTGCGCACAGCCCGACAGTGCGATCGTCAGCGACGCGGCGAGCGCCGCGATGGTCAGGCCGGTGCGGATCCTCATGGCCACATGCTATCCAGGCGGACGTGTGCGGGCCATGCCCCTGCGTGCAACGGCTCGTGCACGGAGGCGATCGGCGACCGGCCCGCGGATCCGAGGGCTACTGCAGCGACGATGTGAGGCGGGCGAGGTTGTCCAGCACCGTGGAGCGCAGCGGCTGCTGCAGCCACTCCTCGAGGGTGAGCTCTCGGCTCAGCTCCCGGTAGCGATCCTCCACCGCGCGCACCTCCTGGACGAACTCCTCGCCGCGCACGAGCATCGAGATCTCCAGGTTGAGACCGAAGGAGCGCATGTCCATGTTGCTGGATCCGATGACCGCGACATCGTCGTCGATCGTCAGGCTCTTGGTGTGCAGGATGTACGGCTTGCGGTACATCCAGATCCGCACACCGGCCCGCAGCAGCGCCTCGTAGTAGCTGCGCTGCGCGTGGTAGACGACCGCCTGGTCGCCCTCCTCGGAGACGAACAGTTCGACCTGGAGGCCCCGGTCGCAGGCGGTGGACACCGCGAGCAGCAGCGCCTCGTCCGGTACGAAGTAGGGGCTGACGATCATGATCTTGCGCTTGGCGGCGTAGAGCAGCCCGAGGAACAGGCGCAGGTTGTTCTCGGCCTCGAATCCGGGACCGGACGGCACGATCTGGCAGTCCAGATCGCCGGAGCCGTTGTGCGTCGCGACGAAGTCGACCGACTCCGGCACGTCGTCGGTCTCGCTGTACCAGTCGGACAGGAACACGGCGTTCACGCTCGCGACGACCGGTCCGTCGACGCGCACCATGAGGTCGACCCAGTGCAGCCCGCGCTTGATGTTCTTGGGCAGGTTGTAGGTCGAGTCGGTGACGTTCTGCGACCCCAGGAAGGCGACCTCGCTGTCCACGACGAGGAGCTTGCGGTGATTGCGCAGGTCGGGTCGCTGAGTGCGTCCCTTGAGCGGCTGCACCGGCAGCATCAGATGCCAGTCGGCGCCCATCGCGTCCAGCCGGCGGATGGTCTGCTTGTAGCGCGGCTTCCACCGGTTGGCCCAGTGGTCCAGGAGCACGCGCACGGGAACCCCGCGGGCGGCCGTCTCCTCCATCGCGCGGAAGAAGTTGTCGGTCGCGGCATCCGACTGCAGGATGTAGAACTCCACGTGGACGTATTGCTGCGCGGTCCGGATCGCGTCGGCCATGGCGTCGAGCGAGGCCTGATAGTCGGAGATGAGATGCGCGCCGTTGTCGCCGGAGAGCGGCAGCGCGCCGAGGCGCTGGTTCATCCCGATGAGCGACCTCAGCCACTCGGGCGTACCGGGCCGAGGCGTGCCGAGATGCAGGTCCTTGGTGACCTCGGCGATGGTCTCGTTGATGAGCTCCTGCTTCTTGCGCCGCGCGCGAGGCAGCCGCGGGTTCCCGATCAGCAGGAACAGCAGCACGCCGATGTAGGGGATGAAGTAGATCGCGAGGAGCCAGGCGGTCGCGGCGGTGGGACGGCGGTTGCGGGGCACGACGATGATCGCGATCACGCGGATCGTGACGTCGACCGCGACACCGAAGGCGACGATCCACCAGGGCCACGCATCGGGCGTCATGCACGTACTCCTGAGCCGGGGTGCGCCGCCGATCGGCGACTTCGTCCCACAGTAGCGGCTGGGACGGACAACCCCGGGGAGGCGGATCGCTCCGCAGCGGACCGGACGCGCACGCCCTCCACGGGGTGCGGCCGCGGCGTCAGCGCGTCAGGAGGAGCGGGGAGGAAGGCCCCGTGCGGCGCGCTCCTCGGCCTCGATGCGCGCGTGGGTCTGCCGCTCGGTGCGGTCGAAGCGCAGGATCCCGCGCAGCACGAACCAGAACACGACGCAGACGACGATGGTGGGAATCACCGACCACGCGGCGGCCACCCAGAAATCGTCCATGCTTCGATCCTACCTGCGAGGGCTGGTGCGCCGGCTGGGAGCGGATCGCCCGCACGCCCTCCCCCGCGTCGCGGGAGCGGATCGCCGCACGCCGGGACCCTCCGGTCCGCACAATCGGGATCTTCGACGAGTTGCCCCCCGTTCCGTTCCTGGCGCGGAATCGGATCCTGCCGGGTGCCGATCCTGGATCCATGACAACGATCGTCCATGCCGCAGGCGCCCCCGAGCTGCTCGCCGCCATCCCCGTGCTCACCGGCTTCACCCCGCGCGACTCCGTGGTGCTGCTGCCCTTCCGCCGCTCGCGCACCGCGGGCGCACTCCGCTTCGACCTTCCGGATGCGGCGGACCCGACGCGGCCGTCGCCGGAGGAGTTCGCCTCGGCCGCGATGAGGCTCGTGCTCCGCGTCGCCGGGGCGGACGGTCTCGCGGTCGCGGTCTACGCCGACGCGGAGGATGCGGCGACCAGCGACGCACGGCCCGCGTCCGCCCTGGTCGAGGCGCTCCTCCGGCACGGGCAGGCGGCCGGACTGCACATCATCGAGGCGCTGCACGTCGGCGCCGAGTCCTGGTCGGACTACCGGGACCGGGAGGCTCCGCCGCATCCGCTGTCCGACCTGCCCGCTCCGCCGCTCGTGCCCGGGTTCGCCGGTCCCGCGCCGGACCAGTTCAGCGGCATGGAGCTCCTCCGACCCGGCCTGTTCGCGGCGGAGTACGTGGGACGCGCCCTGCTCGCCCTGGAACGCGTGCTGGGCCCCGCCGGACCGAACCGCAGCGCTCCGACCGGGGCCGTCCGCATCGACCCGCGCGCGCACGAGACCGCTCTCCTGCTCGACGACCTGCCGTCGTTCCTCGACGAGGTGCTCGACGCGCCCGAGACGGCGTCGCCGTTCGCGACCGCGGCGCTCGTGTGGGTGCTCAACCGTCCCATCCTGCGCGACGTCGCCCTCGTCCAGTGGGCGAGCAGCATCGATCAGGGCGACCGGGCACTGGCCGCGCAGCTCGACCACAGCGCGACCGGGAAAGAGGTGCCGGCCGATGTCGGGGGCATCCTGATCGGGCTCGGCCCGCGCCCCGACCCCGACCGGCTGGGCGTGGCGCTCGCGCTCCTGCGCCGCACGATCGCGCTCGCGCCGCGGCAGGCCCGAGGCGGGCCGCTCGCGGCCGCGGCCTGGCTCTCCTGGGCGCTCGGACGCTCGACGCACGCCGCGCGCTACCTGGACCAGGCGCAGGAGGCCGATCCCGACCTCAGCTTCGCGCGGCTGCTGCGCACCCTGGTGGAGTCCGGCATGCTGCCGGACTGGGCGTTCGGCGTCGCGGTTCCCTGACAGGCGGGGGCCGCGACGGATCGCGTCACCTCAGAGACGGGAAGGGGTCACTTCACGAGCGGGAACAGGATCGTCTCGCGGATCCCGAGTCCGGTGACCGCCATGAGCAGGCGGTCGATCCCCATGCCCATTCCGCCCGTGGGCGGCATGCCGTGCTCGAGGGCGCGCAGGAACTCCTCGTCCACGCGCATGGCCTCGAGGTCGCCGCCGGCCGCGAGCTTGGCCTGCTCGACGAAGCGCTCACGCTGGATGACCGGATCGATGAGCTCGGAGTATCCCGTAGCCAGCTCGAAGCCGCGCACGTACAGATCCCACTTCTCCACGACGCCCGGGATCGAGCGGTGCTCGCGCACCAGCGGGGAGGTGTCGACGGGGAAGTCCATGACGAAGGTCGGCCGCTCCAGCCCGCCCTTGACGTAGTGCTCCCAGAGCTCTTCGATGAGCTTGCCGTGGGTCGCATGCGGCGGCACCTCGACGCCGTTCGCCTCGGCGAACGCGACGAGCTCGGCGACCGGGTCGGACGGGGTGAACGTGCGCCCCGCCGCCTCGGAGAGGGAGTCGTACATCGAGATACGGTCCCACTGGCCGCCGAGGTCGTACTCGGTGCCGTCCGCCCAGGTGACCAGGGTGGATCCGGCCACCGCGATCGCGGCGTTCTGGATCAGCTCCTGGGTGAGGTCGGCGATGCCGTTGTAGTCGGAGTAGGCCTGGTAGGCCTCGAGCATCGCGAACTCGGGGCTGTGGGTGGAGTCGGCGCCCTCGTTGCGGAAGTTGCGGTTGATCTCGTACACCCGCTCGATGCCGCCGACGACGGCGCGCTTCAGGTACAGCTCCGGTGCGATGCGCAGATAGAGCTCGGTGTCGAAGGCGTTCGAGTGCGTGATGAACGGGCGCGCGGAGGCACCGCCGTGCTGCACCTGCAGCATCGGGGTCTCCACCTCGAGGAAGCCGTGGTCCGTGAACGTCTGGCGCAGGCTCGCGTTGACCGCCGCACGGGCGCGCACGGTGCTGCGGGCCTGATCGCGCAGGATGAGGTCGAGGAAGCGGCTGCGCACGCGGCCCTCCTCGCTGAGCTCGCCGTAGGCGTTGGGGAGCGGCAGGATCGCCTTCGACGCGATCGCCCAGTCGTCGGCCATGATCGACAGCTCGCCGCGGCGGCTCGAGATCACCTCGCCGTGCACGAACACGTGGTCGCCGAGGTCGACGAGCTCCTTCCAGCGCGCGAGCGACTCCTCCCCCACGTTGGCGAGCGAGATCATCGCCTGGATCCGGGATCCGTCGCCGGCCTGCAGCGAGGCGAAGCAGAGCTTGCCCGTGTTGCGGCTGAACACCACGCGCCCGGCCACGCCGACGAGCACGCCCGTCTCGGCGCCCGGCTCGAGCTCGCCGTACTCGGCGCGCAGCTGGGGGATCGTGTGCGTGACCGGCACGGCCACGGGGAACGCACCCCCGGCGGCATCCGCGCGGTCGGCGATCAGCCGCTCGCGCTTGGCCAGACGCACCGCCCGCTGCTCGAAGGTGTCCTCCGCGGCGCCTGCCGCGGGGTCGCTGCTATCGGGGGTCGGCGCCGGCGCGTCAGTCATGGGTGGGGCTCCTCGGAAGTCGGCGTCAAGTCTACCGGCGCCCGCCTCGGGTCCCGCTGCGCGCCGGCCGCGCGACCGACTCCCTCCCGCCGCGCGACCGCCTCGCGGCCGGCTCCCTCCCGCCCCGCGCCCGCCGCGCGACCGGCTCCCTTCCGCCCCGCGCCCACCGCGCGACCGGCTCCCTCCCGCCCTGCGACCGCCGCGAGACCGAAACCGCATCGCGAGACCCAGGGAAAGTCGCTCGGTCTCGCGACGCAGGTTCGGTCTCGCGGTCAGGAGAGGCCGGTCGACGCCTCGCGCAGGGCCCGGTCGAAGGTCGACGAGACGAGCGCAGAGAGGTAGCCGCCGGGATTCTCCACGCCGATGCCGCGCAGGATGCCCGTCGCCTGACCCACGATGGAGCGCGCGAACTCGGACGCCGTGGCGATCGCCTCGGCGTACGCCGGCCGGTCCGCCTCATCGATCACCACGGGCTCGCAGCCCAGTTCGACGGCGAGCGCCTGCGCGATCGGCAGCACCATCGCGGGCGCGGTCACCGCCGCATACGACGCGTTCAGCTGTCGCAGGTCGAGCGTCGTTCCGGTGAACGAGATGGCCGGATGCACGGCGAGCGGAATGGCCCCGCTGCGCACCGCGGGTTCCAGGACGTCCGTGCCGAAGGCGGGATCCGTGTGCAGCACGAGCTGCCCCGGCTGCCAGGCGCCGACCTCGGCGAGACCCGCGACCAGACCGGGCAGCTGGTCGTGCGGCACCGCGAGCACCACGAGCTGCGCCGCGGCGACGACCTCGGGAGCCGCCATCACCGCGACCCCGGGGAGCACGGCGGCCGCGCGGTCGGGATCGGATCCCGCCGTGATGCCGATGACGGCGTGGCCGACGCCGGCGAGCGCGGCGCCGATCACCGGTCCCACGTGGCCCGCCCCGATGATGCCGATGGTGAGGCGCCCCGCGCGGGTCATGACGTGCTCTCCGCCGTGCCGCCGAGTGCGTCCGGCAGGCCGTGCCCGTCGGTCGGCGGGACCGCGGGGTGCGCGCCGGGGACCGGCGCCAGGGGGCTCGGGGAGGGTGCGCCGGTAGCAGGGTCCGCGCCGGACAGGGGGACCGCAGGGATCGCGCCGGGAACCAGGACCCCGGGAACCGCGCCGGGGACCGCCTCGCGCTCCTCCGCCCAGCGGTGCGCGCGGTCTTCGGCGGCGGCCCTCGCGGCCGAAGTCGACAGGGTGTTCAGCATGCCGAGCAGCACCTCGGCGTCGAGACCGGACACACCGCCGCGCACCGGGCCGAGGGCGGAGTGCGCCTGAGCCTTCGCGACGCGCTGGACGCGATCGATCGGCCCCTGGTGCAGGGAGAATCCCTGCAGACGCGCGAGGGGGAAGACGGCCAGCTGGCGCCAGATCCGCCCCCGTCGCAGCAGCAGGGCGAAGTCGGTGAGCGCCGCACCGTGCCGGCGCCAGGACAGCGGCCGACGCCACCACGCCCGCGGCGGGATCGTGGCGTACGGGTCGCCGGCGACGGGGCCGAGCACGCCCTGCTCCCAGATCAGCGGCAGCACGTCGGCGGGCACGTCGGGAAGGATCAGCCCCAGCACCCGCTCGACATCGGCGCGGACGCCGACCGGCAGCACGATGTTGAACTGCTGCGCCTGGCTGGACTGCTGCTGGGAGGCGGTCTTGCCGCTCATCCGGTTGATCCGCACCGACCACCAGCCGAACGGGCGCCACAGCAGGGGCTGCATCACCTCGACAGCGAAGATCCGTCCCGGCGGGATCGTCTCGGTCACCGTCGTGAACAGGCCGAACGTGATCCGCACACCGTCGGGGGTCGGCGCGATGGAGTAGCGCAGCGCTCGCGCGATCCTGCTCCAGGTGACCGCGATGGCCGCGAGCAGCAGGGGGATGCCCATCGCGAGCGCGATGCCCGCGGCGATCGCTCCACCCGCCGGACCGACCTCGGACAGCACCGCCGGGAGCGTGCCGATCATGGCGCACACGAAGATCGCTCCGAACAGGGCCAGCCAGACCAGGCCGGAGAGGATGTGCGATCCCACGAGACGCCCGGCGGGGATCCGCAGCACATGCTCCGGCGCGATGTCGTCGAGGTCGACGCCCGCGATGAGCCCCGTGACCCCGGCGTCCATCGAGGCGGCGAGCTGGGCGCGCATCGTGCGGGCCGCGGCGGGGTCGGCGGCGCCCCGCGTCGCCTCGCGTGCGTGACGCGCTCCCGAGGCGAGGCGGAGGATGTCGGCGCGCACCGACTCCGCCTTCGCCGTCGACAGGTACTCCAGGGGCACGTTCGCGTCGTTGCCGGCGCCGTCGACCTCGAGCTTCGCGAGCCCGATCAGGCGTGCGGGGAACGGCCGGGTCAGGTTCACGCCCTGCACGCGATCGAGCGGGGCACGCCGATGCGAGCGGAAGATCACGCCCTTGCGCACCTCGACGTGCGCGTCGGTGATGCGGAACTGGTGGAAGCGCCACATCAGCCAGAACAGCGCCACCAGCAGCACGGCGAGCCCGACGACCCCCAGCAGCACCACGATCACGAGGTTGTTGTCGACCACCCAGTCGACGGGATCCCCGCCGAACGCGGGGACGTGCGCGGGGGTGACCAGCGAGATGAACCACTCCAGGATCCGCTCCCGCAGGTTCGCGATCAGATACCCGAGCACGATCACCAGCACCAGCCCGCCCTTCATGAGCGGGGTGAGCGGATGCATCCGATGCCACTCGCCGTCGGCGAGCGTCGTCACGGCAGGACGCGCCTGCCCCGGGGCCTGCGGGGGGATCGGCGGTGCGCCGAACGGCCCCTGCGGTTGCTGCGGCGTGCTCACAGGCCCGTCCGGCGCATCTCGGCGACGTCGATGAGCGTGTCGCGCAGGGCCTCCGCGGCGTCCTCCGTCATCCCGGGGATCTCCACGCCGGTGGTCGCCGCGGCGGTGACGAGCTTGAGCTTGGCGATCCCGAACGCCCGGTCGACCGGGCCCCGGGTGATGTCCACGAGCTGCATCCGGCCGTAGGGAACCGCGATCATCCGCTGCCAGAGGATCCCGCGCCGGAACACGATGTCGTCGGCGCGCAGCATGTACCCGATGGCCCTGGCCTGCCGCGGCAGGATCACGAGCTCGACCACGACCCAGACCGCGATCACACCGGCGACCGTCCAGGCCCACGGCCACGGCTGAGCGAGAAGGGTCGTCGCCGCATACGCGCCGACCGCGATCACGACGAGCAGGATCAGCCGCAGCAGCACTTCGGCGATCACGTACTTGGGCGAGATCTGGTGCCAGGATCCGTCGAGCGCCAGCGCTCCGCGACCCGTCGGAGTGCGCAGCGCCGGATAGGTCCCTTCATCGAGCGCGGGCGCCGAGGCGGGTGCGGAGTGCCCAGCGGGAGCGTTGCTCGCGGACCGGGCGCGCGCCTGCGCCCTGGTCGGCGGCGCGACGGGATCAGTGCCCGGGGTCTGCGGAGGCTCGGGAATCGTCATCGTCGTCCTCCAGGCGCGGCCCGTTCTGGCCGTCGGGGTCGGGGGGCCCATCTCCGGGCAGCAGGCAGAAGCTCTCGGCGATCACCGCGGCGACCGTGAGCACGAGCGCCGCGAGAGCGGTCGCGATGATCGAGCCTAGCGGCGGCGCGATCGGTCGGGAGAGCAGATAGGCGCCGAGCCCGATGCCGAATCCGGTGATGACCGCGCCCACCAGGCTCGACGCACGGGCCAGCATCGCGATCCGCACGGCGCGGAAGGGGTCGACCCTGGCTCGCGCGGCGGTGCGGGTGCTGCGCCGGATCGGCCAGGCGAGGGCGAGCACGGCGGCCGCCAGCAGCACGAGGAAGATCGGCAGCACGATCGACGGCGTGAACGTCGCCCGACCCGCCGTCGTCAGCGCGTGGTCGACGAGGAATCCCGTCGCTGCGCCGGCGAGCGCCAGCACGAGCAGCAGCACCGGAGAGATGCGCCTCATGCGCCGTCCTCGAGTCCGGCCAGCAGATCGGCTACCGGGCCGCGGCCCGGCAGCACCGCATCCGGATCCACCTCGAGCCACGGCTCCAGCACGAAGGCGCGCTCGAAGGCACGCGGATGCGGCAGGAGCAGGTGGGGATCATCGCTGCGCATGTCGCCGTACGCGATGAGGTCGAGGTCGAGGGTGCGGTCGCCCCAGCGCTCGGCCCGGACGCGCCCGTGCTCCTCCTCGATCGCGTGCAGCATGCCGAGCAGCACCTGCGGCGCGAGACGGGTGGTGACGATGGCGACGGCATTGGCGAACTCCGGGGCATCCGGATCCGGGCCGTCCGGACGCAGCGCGACCGTCGTGAAGGTCCGCGAGACGCGCACCTCGTCGACGAGGGGCAGCCGGCGGATCGCGCGCACGGCATCGTCGATCGTGGCCGAGGTGTCTCCGAGGTTCGAGCCGAGCGCGACGACCGCCTCGACCGGCTCGTCCTCCGGACGAGGATCGAGAGCGGGCAGCCGTCGCCCGCGCGGAACGGGCGGGATCGGGCGGCTCGGGGGCGTCATGCCGCCCCCGTCACAGGCCGCTGCTCGTGTCCGTGCTGCACCCGCTGCACGGTGATCGACACGTCCCCGAACGTCAGCGGGATCGGCGCCTGCGGCTTGTGCACGGTGACCTCGACGATCTTCACGCGCTTGTCCTCCAGCACGGCGTCGGCGATCCGCACCGCGAGGGTCTCCAGCAGGTTGACCGGCTCTCCGGCGACGATCGCCGCGACGCGCTCCGCGAGCTCGCCGTAGTGCACGGTGTCCGCCACGTCGTCGCTCGCGGCAGCGGCGCGCAGCGCGAGGTGCAGCCGCAGATCCACCACGAAGTCCTGGCCGTTCTCGCGCTCGTGCTCGTAGACGCCGTGCCGGCCGAACACGGTCAGTCCGGTGAGCGTGATGCCGTCGAGGAGTTCCATGCCCCCAGCCTACGGCGGAGGCCGCGTCAACGCCGCTGTCCACAACCGCGGCCGTTGTGCAGGGACCCCCGGCGTTCTGCAGGGTCACCGCCCGCAGGGTCACGTCCCGTCGCCCCATCAGCCGCGGAATTCCGGCCCACCAGTCGGCGGCGGGCGCCCGACACCCTGCACAACGGCTCGGCCTCCCTGCACAACGGCCCGCAACCCGGCGAGACCGGCGTCCGGCGCCCGTCCGGCGCGGCGCGGCGTCGGGCGGCGCGGCGCGGCCGCGGCGCGGCGCGCCCTCAGCCGTCCCAGGCGCCGAGCACGGCGAGGGCGTCGCGCGTCGCGGCGACGTCGTGCACCCGCACGGCCCACACCCCCGCCCGTGCGGCGAGCGCGCTCGTCACGGCGGTCGCCAGGTCCTTGCGCGCCTCGTCGGCATCGGCGCCGAGGGCGTCGGCGAGGAAGCGCTTGCGCGACGTTCCCACGAGCACGCGCGGCCCGAGGGCAACGACGTCGGAGAGCTCGCGCAGCAGGTCCCAGTTCTGCCCGGCCGTCTTGGCGAAGCCGACACCGGGATCCACGATGATCCGCGACGGGGCGATCCCCGCAGCGGCCGCGGCGGCCACGCGCTCGCGCAGCTCGCCGGCCACCTCGCGTCCGACGCGCCCGTACTCCGCACGGGCGTACATGTCCGAGGACGGCCCGCGCCAGTGCCCGAGCGCGATGTCGGCGCCCGATTCGGCGACCGCGGCGAGCATCTCCGGATCCGCGAGGCCGCCCGACACGTCGTTCACGATCCGCGCCCCGGCCTGCACGGCCGCGAGCGCCGTGGATGCGTTGAGGGTGTCGACGCTCACCGGGATGCCCTCCGCGGCGAGACGCTCGATGACCGGCAGCACGCGGCGCTGCTCCTCGGCGACGGACACCCGCTCGGCTCCGGGCCGGGTCGACTCCCCGCCGATGTCGAGCACGTCGGCGCCCTGCGCGCGCAGCAGCAGTCCGTGCGCGACGGCGCTCTCCGCGTCGGCGTACCGCCCGCCGTCGCTGAACGAATCGGGCGTGGCGTTGACGATCCCCCAGACCGCGGTCACGCCGCGGTCCCCGACCCCGTCGAGGGGCCCGCGCCGATCAGCGCGATGAGCTCGGCGCGCGCGACTGGATCCGCATAGGCGCCGCGCGCCGCGATGGTCAGCGTCGACGCCTCGGTCTGCCGCGCGCCGCGCATGGTCACGCAGCCGTGCACCGCGTCCATGACCACGAGCACCCCCCGCGCGTCGAGGTGCGCGGCGATCGCGTCGGCGACCTGTTCTCCGAGCCGCTCCTGCACCTGCGGGCGGGACGCGAGGATCTCCACGACCTTCACCAGGGCGCCGAGCCCGACGACCTGCTCCCCCGGCAGGTACGCGATGTGCGCGTGCCCCGCGAACGGCAGCAGATGGTGCTCGCACACCGAGCGGAACCGGATCCCCCGCAGCAGCACGGCGCCGGAGGGCAGCGTGTCCGGCGCGGGGCCGTGCGAGACGCTGATCGTGTGCGCGAGCGGGGCTCCAGGGTCCTCGCCGACGCCGGCGAAGAACTCCGCATAGAGGTCGGCCATCCGCTGCGGCGTCTGCTTCAGGCCCGGGCGCTCCGGATCCTCGCCGATCGCGAGCAGGAGTTCACGGGTGAGTGCGGCGACGCGCTCCCGGTCGACGGTCATCGCTCAGGCCGTCGCGGGGCGCGGCTTCCCGCCGCCCGCGGCCGGCTTGCGCGCCGGGGCGGCCGGAGCCGCCTCGTTGGCCGCGACACCGGTCTCGACGCCGCGCTGCGGCATCTCGATCGGGGGCAGCAGCGAGACCGGGCGGTCTTCGCTCGACAGCCACTGCGGGCGCTCCGGGAGCTTGCGCACCTCGGTGAAGATGTCCGCGATCTGGTTGTGGTCCAGTGTCTCCTTCTCGAGCAGCTCGCGGGCGAGCCGGTCGAGGATGTCGCGGTTGGCGCTGAGCACCTCGTACGCCTCGTTGTGCGCCTGCTCGATGAGCGCGCGCACCTGCGTGTCGACCCGCTCGGCGATGGTCTCGGAGTACTCGCGGCCCCGGCCCATGTCACGGCCGGCGAAGGGCTCCCCGCCCTCCGAGCCGAGCTTGACCGGGCCGAGCTGGGTGGTCATGCCGTATTCGAGCACCATCTTGCGGGCGATCGAGGTCGCCTTCTCGATGTCGTTCGAGGCGCCGGTGGTGGGGTCGTGGAACACGATCTCCTCGGCGACGCGACCGCCCATCGCGTAGGTCAGCTGGTCCTGAAGCTCGTTGCGGGTGACTGAGTACTTGTCGTCCAGCGGCAGCACCATCGTGTAGCCGAGAGCCTTGCCACGCGGCAGGATCGTGATCTTGGTGACCGGGTCGGTGTAGTTCATCGCCGCCGCCGCGAGCGCGTGACCGCCCTCGTGGTACGCCGTGATGAGCTTCTCCTTGTCCTTCATCACGCGGGTGCGGCGCTGCGGTCCGGCGATGACGCGGTCGATCGCCTCGTCGAGGGCCCGGTTGTCGATGAGCTGCGCGTTGGAGCGCGCGGTCAGCAGAGCCGCCTCGTTGAGCACGTTGGCCAGGTCCGCGCCGGTGAAACCGGGAGTCTTGCGGGCGACGACCTCGAGGTCGACGCCGTTGGCGAGCGGCTTGCCCTTCGCGTGCACCTCGAGGATGTGCTGGCGGCCCTTGAGGTCGGGGGCGTCCACGCCGATCTGCCGGTCGAACCGGCCCGGGCGGAGGAGCGCGGGGTCGAGGATGTCGGGACGGTTGGTCGCCGCGATCACGATGACGTTCGCGTTCGGGTCGAAGCCGTCCATCTCGACGAGCATCTGGTTGAGCGTCTGCTCGCGCTCGTCGTTGCCGCCGCCGAGGCCCGCACCGCGGTGCCGGCCGACGGCGTCGATCTCGTCGATGAAGATGATCGCGGGGGCGTTCTCCTTCGCCTGCGTGAACAGGTCGCGCACGCGCGAGGCGCCCACGCCGACGAACATCTCGACGAAGTCGGATCCGGAGATCGAGTAGAACGGGGCGCCCGCCTCGCCGGCGACCGCACGGGCGAGCAGGGTCTTGCCGGTTCCGGGAGGGCCGTACAGCAGCACGCCCTTCGGGATCCGCGCGCCGATCGCCTGGAACTTGCCCGGGTCCTGCAGGAACTCCTTGATCTCGTGGAGCTCCTCGATGGCCTCGTCGGCGCCCGCGACGTCGGCGAAGGTGACCGTCGGGTTCTCCTTGCTGACGAGCTTCGCGCGCGACTTGCCGAACTGCATGATCTTGCTGTTGCCGCCCTGGGCGCTCGACAGCAGCCACCAGAAGAGCAGGCCGAGCAGGAGCACGGGGATGAGGAACGAGAGGATCGTGTCGAACCAGCTGGCCCGGGGCACGGTGTCGTTGAACCCGTCCTTGGGGGCGGCGGAATCGATCGCCGTGACCACGTCGGCGGCGCGCGCCTGGACGTAGTAGAACTGCACGTTCTCGGATCCCTTGTAGGGCTTGGAGAGCGTCATGTCCACGCGCTGGTCGCCGTCGGTGTTGACCACCTTGGTGACGGTGCCGCCCTTGAGCAGGTCGAGACCCTCCTGGGTCGAGACCTGCGCGGTGGATCCGAGGTTGGTGATCAGCATGAACCCGCCGATCAGAAGCAGACCGATCAGCCCCACGTAGAGGAGCGGATTGCGCGTGATCTTCTTGACATCCATGATCCGATCAGCGTAGCGCGACCGGCCTTGGCCCCTCCTGGGGATTCGCCCACGGCGTACCGGGAACCCGGGGTCCGCGGCGGGATCCGCTCCGGACGCCGCCGCTCCGCGCCGCGCGGCGCCCGGTCAGGCGTACACGTGCGGGGCCAGCACCGCGACGTCGCGCAGGTTGCGGTAGCGCTCCGCGTAGTCCAGCCCGTAGCCGACGACGAACTCCGTCGGGATGTCGAAGCCGACGTACTTGCAGTCGATCTGGACCTTGGCGGCCTCGGGCTTGCGCAGCAGCGCCAGCACCTCGATCGACTCGGCGCCGCGGGAGGCGAAGTTCTCCAGCAGCCAGCTCAGCGTGAGGCCGGAGTCGATGATGTCCTCGACGATGAGCACGTGCTTGCCGTGCAGATCGGTGTCGAGATCCTTGCGGATCTGCACGACGCCGCTCGACTTCGTGCTCGCGCCGTAGCTGGACACGGCCATCCAGTCCATCGGCGCCGAGAACGGCAGCGCCCGCGCGAAATCGGCCATGACCATGACCGCGCCCTTGAGCACGCCGATCAGCAGCAGATCCTTGCCCGCGTAGTCCTCGGCGACCCTCGCGGCGAGCTCGTCGAGCTTGGCGCGGATCTCCTCCTCGGTGACGAGGATCTCGGTCAGGTCGTCGGGCATGTCCGCAGCGCGCATGGATCGATTTTACGCGACCGGATCCGTTCTCCCGCGGCAACCTCCGGAGCGCTACTGTGAGCGATGAGGCGGGGTGGCGCTTGGGGGAACCGAGCCTCCGCCGCGGACGGAAGGAGTCCCATGGACATCGACGAGATCCTCAAGCAGGTTCCGATCGGCGACATCGCACAGAAGCTCGGCGTCAGCGAGGACGTCGCCCGGCAGGCGGTGCAGGAAGGCGGCGCCGCCCTGATCGGCGGCCTCGCCAAGAACGCCGAGACCCCCGAGGGATCCGCGGCGATCGAGGCGGCCCTCGCCAAGCACGACGGGTTCTCCGGTGCGTCGTCGCTCGACGACGTCGACGAGGCGGACGGCGAGAAGATCGTGTCGCACGTGTTCGGCGGCAACGCCGATCAGGTCGCGCAGACGCTGACGAACGACCAGAAGACGGCCGGCATCGACTTCGGCAAGCTGCTGCCGATCCTCGCGCCGATCGTCATGGGCCTCATCGCCAACGGCCAGAAGGGCTCCACGGGCGGAGGCGGAGGCCTCGGCGACATCCTCGGCGGCCTGCTCGGTGGCGGCCAGCAGCAGGGCCAGGCGGCCGGCACCGGCGGCGGCGGCCTCGGCGACATCCTGGGCGGCCTCGGCGGCCTGCTCGGCGGCGGCGGATCCGGCTCGAGCGGTGGCGGCGGCATCGACATCGGCGGCCTGATCGGCGGACTGCTCGGCGGCAAGAAGTAACGAGGCCGGCGCACGTCGGTCCGGGAACGCGGCTCCTTCGGGGGCCGCGTTCCTGCTGTCCCGGGGAGGATCCGGCCGTGGGCCCGGATCCTCCCCGGGGCTCAGCTCAGGCCGGGCGACTCCCGCCCGCCGGTCAGCGGGCCGCGAAGACGATCCTGCCGCCGACGCGTGCGGCCGTGCAGCCCGGAAGGTCGATGGGGCCCTGCCCCGACCAGTCGGTGACGAGCCGCGCCACCTCGACGGTCTGGGTGCGGGTGAGGCCGACGCCGAACTCGCTCTGCACCACGAGTCGGATGATGCGGTTGCGCAGGGCCGCCGGATTCGCGGACAGCGCCGGGGCGCTCACCGAGATGCCGGCCTCGGCATGCTCGACGATGTCCTCGATCGTCTCGTGGATCATCTCGTCGAACGCCTCCGCGTCCTCGCGCAGCTGCTCCGCCGTGCGGGCGAGCGCCTCGGCGACGCCCGGACCGAGCTCGGCCTCGAGCACGGGCAGCACCCGTTCGCGCACCCGCACGCGCGCATAGCGGGGATCGACGTTGTGCGGATCGTCCCACGGCACGAGCCCTTCGGCGGCGCAGGCGGCCCGGGTCGTCTCGCGGCGCACCGCCAGCAGCGGGCGGATCCAGGTCGTGCCGTCGTCGTCGGTGCGCACCGGCGCCATGCCCTGCAGACTGCCGGACCCGGATCCACGGGCGAGCCCCAGCAGCACCGTCTCGGCCTGGTCGTCGAGCGTGTGCCCCAGCAGCACCGGCGCCCCCTCGGCCCGGGCGACCTCGCGCAGTGCGGAGTAGCGCGCGGCACGGGCATCGGCCTCGGGGCCCTCCCCCGTGGCGACCACATCGACGCGTCGCACCCGGGCCCCGATGCCGAGCGTCGCCGCAGCGGCCGCGGCATCGGCGGCGATCCGGGCGGAGTCCTCCTGCAGGCCGTGGTCCACGGTGACGCTGAGCACGGCGATCCCTGCGGCGCGCGCCTCGAACGCGGTCGCCGCGGCGAGGGCGAGGGAGTCGGCGCCCCCGGAGAGCGCGACCACGACGGAGGACGGCGGCACGGGCAGGGCGCCGAGCGCGGTGCGCACGGCTCGGCGGATCTCGGCGACGGCGGGGTTCAGTGACGGCACCTTCCCACGGTAGCCACGCGAAGGGGATTTGCGCGAAGTAGGCTGGTGCGCGGCATCCAACCGTCTTTTCTGAGGAGCACACGCATGGGCGCACACGACGCCGTCATCGAGATCCCGCGCGGCAGCCGCGTGAAGTACGAGGTCGACCACGAGACCGGACGAGTGCACCTCGACCGCGTGCTCTACACGACCTTCGGCTACCCCGCCGACTACGGCTACTTCGACAACACCCTCGGCGAGGACGGCGATCCGCTGGACGTGCTGGTGCTGCTCGACCAGGCGATCTTCCCCGGCGTCGTCGTGAACGTGCGCCCGGTCGCCGTGCTCAAGATGAGCGACGAGGCCGGCGGCGACGACAAGCTCGTGGCCGTGCTGAGCAAGGACCCGCGCTGGTCGCACATCCAGGACGTCGACGACCTGGCCGAATACACGAAGAAGGAGATCGCGCACTTCTTCGAGCACTACAAGGACCTCGAGCCCAACAAGTGGGTCAAGGTCGACGCATGGGGCGATGCCGCCGAGGCGCAGCGCATCCTCGACGAGGCGATCGAGCGCTTCAAGAACGACGGCCACTGAGCCGTCGGCCGCGCACCGCGGCCGTCATGCAGAAGACCCCCGGTCCGCTTCCGCGGCCGGGGGTCTTCTGCATGAGGATCCGGCGGATCAGCCCATGTACACGCCGCGGTTCTCCATGAAGTTGATCGGGTTGATCGGGTAGTCGTCCTGGTAGACCTCGAAGTGCAGGTGGCACCCGAAGGATCCGCCGGTGTTGCCCGCGTAGGCGATCACCTGGCCGGCATTGACCCACTGACCGGGAGAGACGTTGAACCCGCCGTACTCGATGTGACCGTAGCCGGTGCCGATGCCCGTGCCGTCGTTGTTCTCGATGCGGATGTAGTTGCCGTAGCCGCCGTAGTACCACGCCATCGTCACGGTGCCGGAGTGGGCCGCGTAGATCGGCGAACCGCAGCTGCCGTCGGCGAGGTCGACGCCCTCATGGAAGCTGGACGAGCATCCCCAGGCATCGCAGTCGGGCACGCGCGGGCCGTAGCCGGACGACTGGTAGCCGCCGAACGGGCGCACCCATCCGCCGCTGCCGGTCCAGGATCCGCCGCCGGAGTCGCCACCGCCACCGCCACCGCCGCCACCGCCGTTGTTCGCGGCCTGGCGTGCGGCCTCGGCCGCGGCCTGACGCTGCGCCTCCGCCGCCGCCTCCGCAGCGGCGCGTGCGGCCTCGCCCGCCTGGTAGCCGGCGACCGTCTTGGCCGTGGTGTCCTGCAGCGCGGCCAGCTGGGCCTGCAGCACGCCGAGGTGGGTCTGCTGATCCGCGAGCGCCGCTGCGGCCGCGGCCGCAGCGGTCTGCGCGGCGGCCAGCTTGTCCTGGGCGACCTTGTTCAAACGGTCGCGTTCGGTGCGCGCCGCCGTGGCCTGGTCGGTCAGCGACTGTGCGGTGTTCTTCGCCTCGAGCGCCTTGTCGTAGATGGCCTGGGTGCCGGAGAGCACGCGGTCCATCTGCCCCAGACGCTGCAGCAGCTCGTCCTTGTTGGCCGTGGAGGCCGAGAAGAACAACTGCAGTGCGGTGGTGTCGCCGCCGTCGCGGGAGAGCTGCGCCGCGATCTGACCCGCCTTGCTCGCCGCGTCGTCGGCGGCCTTCTTCTGCGAGTCCGCCTGCGCCTGCAGGTCGTCGGTGCGGCGCGCCTGTGCGTTCGCCGCCTGCTGGGCGGCGAACGCCTCGGTGCCGGCGGCTTCCGCGGCGGCCTTCGTCGTCGCGACGTTCTGGGTGAGAGAGGCGATGAGCCCCTGGATGCGCGTCACCTCGTTCGCGGCCGCGTCCTCGTTCGCCTTGGCCGCCTGGACGTCATCCCAACTGGGGTAGTCGTCGGCGTACGCCGCAGGGGCGCCGAGGAAGAGGCCGAGGATCAGCGCGCCGACGGTGGCGATGCTCAGAGCGATCCCGCCCCGTCGCGCACGAGGCACGGCACCGGGGCGCGGAACGACGGACGTCCGGCCCGGGTCACGGCGGACGTCTCTGCTGTTCGGATGGTTCACGCGGCTCCCTTTCGCCGGTTTCACTCATGTCACACTAGCAACATCGGCCCCGCACGCAACACTGCGGATCCGGCTCGGGATCGGGAATTCTTCGGATCTTCGCGTGCTGGTCATGTCCCCGGGTTCGGAACGGGACCACCCTTCATCCTCTCCCTGGACACGCCCGGGATCCAGCGGGACGCGCCCTCGATTGGCGTTTTGCCGCACAAACCCCTTATGCTTGAGCGTCGGCAAGGGAACCCCAGAGGTTCGCCTCCGGCCCCATCGTTTAGTGGCCTAGGACGCCGCCCTTTCACGGCGGTAGCACGGGTTCGAATCCCGTTGGGGTCACTCTTTCCGATACAATTTCATAGTTCTGGCCCTGTAGCGCAGTTGGTTAGCGTGCCGCCCTGTCACGGCGGAGGTCGCGGGTTCAAGTCCCGTCAGGGTCGCTCCAAGCGACGGGCCTTTCTTCGGAAAGGCCTTTCGTCTAGGACGCAGGTCAGAAGCTTCCACCTTCCGTCCTGTGCGGCTCTGTAGCTCAGTTGGTAGAGCGTTCGACTGAAAATCGAAAGGTCACCGGATCGATGCCGGTCGGAGCCACTGAAACCCCCGCGTAGCTTCTACATCGCGGGGGTTTCGCTTTTCCCAGGTCATATGGGGATTCTAGTCGCTCAGGTCGCGCGTCCATCTGCGTCCTTAGTCCGAGCCGCGGTCTCCCCCGGTGAGGCCGGATTGGTGCCCCAGGCCTCCATTAGACAAATATCTGAGAGTTTGCTGAGCGCTCGTGACGCCCCGGCTGGCGAACTCGACGCGCCGTGATCGGGTCTGCTGTCATCCCCTCGACCGATTCGGCGGCCCGTAGTAGAAGAGTGATGTACCGGGCGGGTGTCATCCCGAGTTCGTTGCGGATGCGG
>NZ_JBBCVH010000015.1:0-56394 GCF_037147555.1 Microbacterium sp. MMO-35 | reverse complement strand
GGGAGGGGTCGGGTGTCCCCCACAACAACCCGACCCCTCAATGTCCCCGGGAATCCCCGGCCCGGGTGAACGGCCACCACCAAGGTGACCGTCAGTGCCCCCGGCGCGATTCGAACGCGCACACTCCCGACCTAGACGCGGGGGCTGTTCGGATCACGCCGAAACGAGATCGTCGTCCGTGATCCGTGCGCAATGCCTCGGCGCGCGAGAAACCGGAAGCACACCAGCGGCACGCAACTCGGCACGTCTCGCCTTCTCAGCCCGGTTGTCGCGCTGCGACGGATGAGGATTCCCCGCAGCGACATGCGCAGGCGTCACCTCCGCCTTAGCCATGTCCAGCAGAACAACCTTCGCCGGCACCTTCAGGCCCTTGTCGTGCGCCACAGCAGTCCGCTGCATCGCCAACGGGACCGCATCACCAAGCCACCGCACCCGGTACGACTCCCCCGTCGCGCTATGCGTCAGCGTCACCGTCAGATACGCCTGCCCGTCACGGTTCTTCCCAAACTGCGGACGCACCTTCTTGTCGTTGAACGTCAGGAAACTCCCATCAGGAAGCTCGACCTTCTCGAACACCTCCCGAGCATCCATCGCAATCCGGCACTGGAAACGCAGAGCCTCCGGCGGACCATCCGGCGAATCCATGCCCTTGCGGATCGCGTCACGCTGCCACTTCGGCAACGCCTCCTGCCCCTTGATCCGAAACCGGATCTTCGCATCAAACTTCGGACTGCTCATAGTGAATCTCCCGGATCTTGTCGAGCGTGGATTGCAGAGCATCGATCAGGAACGATCGAGCCTGCGGGGACATGCGTCTTGCTTCGTTCGTGATTCCTCGCGACCACGGGCCGCGCAGGTCATTGATCAGCGATGTAGTCGCTGAATCGGTGTCAGCGCGCCTGGGCTTGGGCGCCGGCGGATCGTCGTCGACGATCTCCGCCTCGATAACGTCTTCGGGAGTGTTCTTTTGAACACTCGGCGCTGGGTCTGGATCGTTCCGCCGCGCAGTCATGAGCGAGACGCCAAGGGTGCCCGCCGTCTCTTTCTGCGTGAGACCGGCCCGCCGAAACCGCGCGATGAGCTCCGGGCGTTCAGCACGAGGTGCCGTGACGCCGTCCAGGCTCGTGTACTCGACCTGGCGCATCTCATCCCAGGACGAGTACCCCTTGATGAGCCACGTCCGGTTCTCGACCTGCCACGCCCACTCATCCCAGATCGATTCCGCGTGACGCCGGACGCGTTCAATCGATGCATCCACATCCGCCTCGGTTATCGACTCGACAAGCTCGCCAGTCGCCGTGTTGACAAGAGTCATGTGCGCTCCTTTCCCGTGCGCGCCTCGGACTGGCCCGAGGTGTACTACCTGGTTCGCGCGGCCACTAACCCTGCGGCATGGTTCGCGGACGACTAACCCCGCGCCAACACACCGCATAACCCTGCGATGCCCGGTTCCGCCAGCAATAGGCGGCCAATCGTTGAACTCCACACCCCCGAAGACCCCGGCATCACTTACCGCCCGGAACCCGCAGCCTGCAACGTCTCCCGACGATTGGCTTCTGGTGTCATGTTTCGCGCTGACGGCAACGGCGACCCGTGAGAGGCGGCATCCGACAGCTATGTAATTGAGTCGTCCCGAGGGATCGACAAGTACCGGTAGGGTCACGACGGCCCTACGCGGCGACCCGGGTTATCAGCGCCCCGAGCGGCGCTCCGGAAGGTCATGGACGAAATACGCCAGACGGACACTGCCAGCCATGAGAGTGAGGAACATGGCGAACTGGATCACCTGAAACACGGCAGTCATGACTTCGCCTTCCCGCGCGGCTTCGTGAGCGTGATCGTCACAAGCACCAGGCCGTAGAACAGCCATAGCGACGTCACGAAGGCCAGGAACGCCAGAGCTGTGAGGAGCAGATCCAGCGGAGTCATGCCCCCACCGCCTTGTTCGCGTCCCCTACGATCGGGGCAGACACCGTTGACGTTGCACTGTCACCGGAACCAACCGAAGGAGAACCATGGACAGCACGATCACCATCGACGGCGTGACCATCGCCGGTGACCTCGACACCATCAGGGAAACCTACGAGGCCATCACCAGCGCGATCCGCGAGGGAAAGACGGGTGACTACGCCGTCGGCCGACGCGAAGGCGATTACACCATCCGTACCGTCTTCTTCATCCAGCCATCCACCGCGGTCAGCACGACCCTTGCGTTCTCCCCGGTCGACGAGATTCCCGTCAGATACAAGCTGGGCGACTGAGATACGGCGCGGGCGCACGCTAATACCCTCGGCCTCAATCGCGTCGATCACTCGGCGCACAATCCACGTCAGGATGCTCATGCGGCACGCTCCGGACGCTCAGCAGGACGGGTGCGCAACCACCGCTCTCCCTCTTCCCGCATGATCAGCGGCTTCGAGTCGACGTACGAAGGTACGAGCTCACCGCGTTCGATGTGCTGACGAACCTTCTCAATCGACAGGTCGACCGCCTTCGCGAAGTTCGGGATCGAGTAGGCGAGCTTGTCGAGGACGGGAGCGGTCATGCGTGGGCCTCCTGCGTGAGAGCGATACCGAGCTTCTTTGCGATGAACGGGATGCCGGTCGGTCTGACCTTCGTCGTCTCGTACGCGAACCCGTCTCTCGATACCCCCGGGATGATCGCGAAGTGATGGGCGTACCGCTGATACGGGGCAGTACCAACCGCCATGATCACGCCGGCATCACGCAGCATCGCGTAGAGGTTGTTGCGCCCGAGTCCGAGGATCTTCGCCACCGCGTGCATCGGGTAGTAGCCGTCAGCGTCCATCCATCGGTCGAATGCCTCAACTTTGGGCGCGTCCTCGGCGGCCTTCGCTTCGAGCGCCTGCACATGCTCAACCTTCGCGGCAAGCTCCCGGAGGGCATCGGCGTACGACTGGGGAAGCGCGTGCTCGACCTCGACGGGTCGGAACTGGCCCGTGCGGCGGATCTGCGGAAGCACCTCGTGCGTGACCCACCGCTTGAAAGCCCTGGCCTCCGGCTTGTCACTGCGGAGGATGAGAGAGTACAAGCCCGCCTCGTTCACGACCGTCCGGTTCGGGTTACCCCGATTACCGTCGGGCAAAGCGACGGTAATCCGCTCATCGGCATCGAGGCGAGTGAATGCGTCTCGCTGGTTCACGATGCCAAGGACGTCAGTGATGTCCTTACCTACGAACCAAGGTTCGCCGTCGATGACGACAGTGCGAACTTTCGCCCCCGCGTAGTTGAAGATCTCGACGGCGCTCATGCGGCCACCTCCGGGAACATGTCATGCGGGGTGAAACCACGAAGGCCGCCGGCCACCAGAAGCTCACGCACCGACACGTCCCCGCTGGGACGAATCGGAGCGTCAGCTTCACGGTGGCCGGCGGCCTGTGAAGTCTGGGAGCCCTCCTGGGGGCCTCTTCTCTGGTTCATATAAGAACCGTACCAGACTCGATTAGGACTGGCAAGCACATATGAGACTCTGTGGGTCTATCTAGGCCCACCGCGGGCCTATAGGCTGGCAGTCATGCCACGACCAACCAAGAAGATCAGTAGCTTCGACGTGTGCCTAGGCGCTGTCGTCCGTTCCAAGCGGGCAAAGCTCGGGATGACCCAGGAGGCACTTTCGTCTAGCACGGGCATTCCCATGTCGAACCTGAAGCGCCGCGAAGACGGGCGAAATGAGATCACCGTCTCAGAGCTTTACCGCATCGCGGCAGCGGTGAAGGTTCCAGCCGTAAGTCTGGTCGAAGAAGCTCTGGACGACTACGGCGGTATGGACAAGCTGATCGACGAGCACGTGTCGAAGCCCGCTAACAATGTGGTCGAGCTGAATGTCCGTGGTTCCCGGGATATTGACCTGACGAAGGTTCCGCTGCATAACATACCGTTGGCAGCAAGTACGGACAACACGCCGATCGACCCGAGCCGAGGAGAGGCATAGACATGAGTACCGCAGCTGACTACTGGGAAGAGACGGAAAGAACCGAGCTCGAGATCCCTGGTAGCCGGTTCGGCTACATGTTCGGCGTCGGCGGGTTCCGGGACGGTCCCTGCGCGTACGACTACGACCCGTGGGAGCACGCAGACATGCTGGACGTGCCGATCGTGTTCCGGGACGACCTGCCCGACCCCGAGATGTTCGCGGCCTACTCAATCGAGCACCAGGCGATCTTCGTTCGCCCCAACCTGCACGCCGACGTAGAGCGCTGCAACCTCGCCCATGAGATCGTCCACTTCGAGCACAACGACGAGGGGACAACTGACTTCCAGGAGGCGCGTGCTGACCGCATCTCCGCTCGCAGGCTTGTACGCCCATGGCGTCTGGAACAGTTCTATGGCCTGACCGAGGATCCGGCCGTGGTGGCGATGGAGCTGCGCGTGACGGAGAAGGTCATGCGCACCTACATGCGGATGCGACGCAACGGCTACTGGTAAGACACCAAAATCAGAAAGGCCCCGCTCGATGAGCGGGGCCTTTGCTATGCGTCATGACCGGGTTTGGCGATGAGCGCCGACATCTGTTTCATAGCGGCGGTCAGTCGTTCGTGGTTGCCCTTCGACTTGTACGCGCGCGACATGGCCCGTGTTGAGTGGCCGACGATCTCTTGGATCAGGTCTTCGGGCACACCTGCCGTGTAGAGCAGGTCGACGGCGGCGTGGCGAAGGTCATGCAGTCGCACGTTGCGGCCCGGGAACACCGTCGCAAGGAGGGCGTTCCACGCCTTCGTATCCCTGTCCGGGTCGCGCGGCCGACCGTTCTCCGTGAACAAGAGCCCGTACTCGTTCGGTTCGGAGCGTTCGATGTGACGTTCCAGGATCGACTTGAGAGGATCCACGAGTGGAACAATCCGCCACCCGGCGTTCGACTTCGGGCGAGTCCAGTACAGGCCGCCCTTGATGTGCCGGTACTCGTAGTCAGCCGGCGCGATCGGAGTCCCGTTCTTCGCGCGTCGAAGGCGCTGCAACTGCCAGGACAGGTCCAGCATCGACCCCACACGATCGAGCTCTAGACCGATTACCTCGCCGCGGCGAGCACCCGTGAGAAGCCCCGTGGCCCACCGTGCGCCGTCATCCAGCGTGGATACATACTCAAGCAGTCGCACCGACTCCTCGGTACTCAGCACGTCAAGTGTCACCGCCGCGGCGCGTGGGGCCTTCACTAGCTTCGCCGGGTTCCGGTACAGCCGACCCTCCCGCACTGCGTCTTCGAACGACGTCGACATCACGCGGTGTGCGTTGAGCATGTACGTGGAAGACTTCCCCGCCGCGCTCATCTTGGCGTACACGCGGCGGATGCTGTCCCCGTTGATCTTGTCGAGCAAGGTAGACGGACCCAACCCGGGAACGATGTGATTCTTCACGACGGACCTGTACCCGTTGAACGTGGTGGGCCGCACTTCACGCTCTATGCGCGTCAGCCAGAGAGCGAACCACTGAGATACCTTCAGCCCGTCCGTGCTGAGGTCACCGCTTTCGAGCAGTTCGTTCTCAGCCTTCACCGCCTTACGTCGTACGGCGGCGCGGTCCTTCCCCCGAATGACCTTGCGCCGCCGCACGCGCTTCCCCTCTGGCGTCCAAGTGGGAGGCAGCTCTATGACGTACGTGTAGTAGCCGCGGCTGTCCTTCTTGAGTGCGTCGTCTCGCATGCCTGTGACCTATCTTCCGTGCGCCGACCAGAGCTGCTGATTGATGACTCCGACGTGGAGTCGGTTCGGTCTTCTACGTGACTTCCTCAGCATGTCCATCCCCCTCCGGTTGGTGGCGGCGTTGGTGTCCGCCTCATTGACTCCCCTGGGTTTCAGTGGGCCATAATTGGGACATTAGCACGCTTCTTTGCTGTATCTCAAGTCATTCTAGACCCTGATCGCTCAACTGAAAATCGAAAGGTCACCGGATCGATGCCGGTCGGAGCCACAAGGGTGATCGTTACAATCACCCCAGGAACCCTCGCGTAGCTTCTACATCGCGGGGGTTTCCGCTTTTCTCCGGTGAGGGACGGTTTCTGAGCCGCCATGCACCTGCGAGCGGGCTCCCGCCCCTCAGCTCCCCCAGAACGGGCCGGTCAGGCCGGCGCCGCGGAAGTACTCCGCCGCTTCGACGGGCTCGCGGCGGCGGTAGCCGCGCTCGAGCCGGCCGGAGTACCAGTCGGAGGCGAGGCGCCACAGCGTCTCGAGGTCGAAGACCACCCCCGGGTGGAGGGCGTTCGTGCGCAGCCACTCCTCGACGCAGCGCTCGTCGCAGAAGATCCTCTGGTTCTCGCACGCGTGCACGACGTCGTCCCACACGTGCGCGATCGGCACGAGGAAGTGCGTCACCTGATCCCCCGCCGGCGGTTCCGCGGACGAGACGTTCCAGGCGTGCGCGGTCCCGCAGTTCGGGCAGGTCGTAGCCACGAGGACGGGTGAGGCGCCGGGCACGAGGTGCGGGATCGCGAACGAGTCCCAGGCGCATCCGCCCCACCACAGCACCCGGTCGCTCTTCACGGAGAAGCCGAAGTCGCGCGTCGCGAACGGATGGGCGAGCACGATGTCGCCGCCCTCGTCCAGCACGATGTGCCGGTTCGCCGCGAGGGCCCGGAAGGCGTCCGCGGCCTCCGCGGCGGTGATCCCCTCCTCCGCCGCGATCTGCGCGCTCGTCGCGACACGCCCCTCGTCAACCAGCTGCCGGTACAGCCGGACCCGCAGTCCTTCGAGATCGATCTCCATCGACGAACCCCCTTTCGAAACCCCGCATCGACACCGGGCCACGGCCGCGGGGCCACGGGCCTGCGGGGAACTCTTCACAGTATGCGCCGCTTCCCGAGGATGCGCCTCAGACCGATCCCTCGAAGTGCGCGAGCCAGCCTGCGAGCGTCGCCTCCAGCGCCCGACGCTCGGCCGCCGGCACCATCGACAGCAGCCGCTGCTCGTTCGCGACATGGTCCGCGAAGGCGTCGTCGATCAGCCGCCGACCGGCCTCCGTGAGCGCCACGACCCTGCCCCGCGCGTCTCCGGATCCGACCCGGCGGGTCACCAGCCCCGCGCCTTCGAGGCGGTCGAGCCGCTTGGACATGCCGCCGCTCGTCACCATCGTCGATGCGGCGAGGTCGCTGGGGCTCGCCTCGAACGGCTCACCGGTGCGGCGCAGGGCGGCGAGCACGTCGAAGTCGCCCTCCGAGAGTCCGTGCGCGCGGTAGACTGCGACGAGCTCCTCGGTCAGCGCCAGGGCCAGGCGGTGCAGGCGCCCGATCGTGCCGATCGGGGTCACGTCGAGGTCGGGCCGCTCCCGTCGCCACGCCTGCTGGATCCGCGCCACCTGATCGTCGATGTCCGTCACCTCTTCACTATATCTTCCAAGGAAGCTATAGTGTCTTCCATGGAAACTAATCGGAGATGGCTCCTCATCGCGACGATCGCGCCGATCGCCTGGGGGAGCACCTACTTCGTGACCCGCGAGTGGCTGCCGGACGCCCCGGTCTGGGGCGCGGCCATCCGCGCCCTGCCCGCCGGACTCGTGCTGCTGGCACTGGTCCGCCGGCTTCCCCGGGGCTCCTGGTGGTGGAAGTCCGCAGTGCTCGGCACCCTCAACGTCGGCGCGTTCTTCGTGCTCGTCTACGCCGCGGCGCAGCTGCTGCCGACAAGCATCGCCGCGACGATCATGGCGACCTCATCGGTCGCGATCGCCCTCGCGGCATGGGCGATCCTGCGCGAGCGCCCGGGGATCCTGCGCCTGCTCGGCGCGCTCGTCGGCATCGGCGGCGTCGCGCTCATGCTGCTCGGCACCACGACCTCGGTCGACCCGCGGGGCGTGATCGCCTCCATCGCCGCGATGGCCATGTCCTCGATCGGATTCATCCTCGCCAAGCGCTGGAACGGCGAGGTCGGGATCCTCCCCTCCACGGCCTGGCAGCTCGTGTTCGGCGGTCTCGCGCTCATCCCGTTCGCGGTGCTCGTCGAGGGACCGCCCCCGGTGGTCGACGGCGCGGGGCTCGCAGCCTACGGCTACCTCACCCTGGTCGCGACCGCCCTCGCCAACGTCGCGTGGTTCGCCGCCCTGAAGCACCTGCCCTCCGGCACGGTCGGCCTCATCGGCCTGCTCAACCCGGTCACGGGCGTGCTCCTCGGCGTGCTCGTGGCAGGGGAGATCCTGGCGGGACGACAGCTCGCGGGTCTCGCGCTGGTCCTGCTCGGCATCGCCGCACCCCTCGCGCTCGACGGGGTCACGGCGCGACGGAGCGTCAGCCGCGGACGACGCGGGTCGGACGATCCCGCCCGAAGGATCCTTCGAGGCGGCTCCGGGATCCGGGCTGCACGAGACGGGCGATGCTGACCAGCCCTCCGGCGGACCAGGTCCGGCGCCGGATCTGCAGGCACGGCTCCATCGGCCCGAGCTCGAGCAGGTCGCTCTCCTCCACCGTCGGGAGGACCGCCTCGACGATGTGCTCGCCGCGCGTCATCGGAGCGACGCGGGACAGATAGTCGTTGGGCGTGATCCTGGCGAAGTCCTGATCCAGGTAGTCGGGGGCGAGCAGCGGTCCGACGATGCGGTCCTCGAGCTGGATGGGGACATCGTCCTCGTAGTGAACGATGACGGAGTGGAAGACATACTCGCCCGAGAAGTCCTCGGAGAGGTGCCGCGCGACGGGGTTCGCCTCCCGCTCCAGCAGGACGACCCTGGTGCTGTGCCGGTGGCCCCGGCCCTGCACCTCCTCGGCGATGTTCATCACGTCGAACAGCGGTGAGGTGGCCTTCACCGAGGCCACGAAGCTGCCGACGCCCATGTTGCGGAAGATCACGCCGTCGGCGGCCAGCTCGCGCAGCGCGCGGTTGATGGTCATCCGGGACAGGCCGAGAGCGGCGACGAGCTGACTCTCGGACGGGAGCTGATCCCCCTCCTGCCACTCGCCGACCTCGATGCGACTCCGGATCGCGCGCTTGATCCGCTCATACGCGGGTGCGCCGTCTCCGACGGAGGCCGCGTAGGCGCCGACGAGATCCTGGATATCGACCTGCGGCACGGGAGACCTCCTTCGTCTGTCGCTTCTCCTCCGGGGACGAGCTGCTGCTCCCCCGGATTCTACTGGCGGGTTCCTGCGTCCACCTCTTGACAGAGGCCTGTATATACCGCACTATACAACTACGGTCCCGAAGGAGAGACGGTCTTCTCGCCTCCGGCCCCGGCTGCCGCCCCCGGGCGGCCGGCCCGAGCACCATCCCTGAGAAGCACCCGGCGCGGTCATCGTCGACCCGCCCCGACGAAACCCGAGAGGATCCCCTTCCCGTGAGCGAGAACGAACCCACTCCGACCACGCAGATGCTCGCCGTCGAGACGCGCACGATCGACGTCGTGCCGGACGCCGAGCGGCACGGTTCGCCGCGCAGCCAGTTCACGCTGTGGTTCGGCGCGAACATGCAGATCACCGCGATCGTCGACGGCGCCCTCGCCGTGGTCTTCGGCGCCGACGCGCTCTGGGCCATCATCGGGCTGCTGATCGGCAACCTCGCCGGCGGCGTCGTGATGGCGCTGCACGCGGCGCAGGGACCGCGCATGGGCCTGCCCCAGATGATCTCCAGCCGGGCGCAGTTCGGCGTCCGCGGCGCCGCCGTCCCCCTGGTCCTCGTGATCCTGATGTACCTCGGGTTCGCGGCCACCGGAACCGTGCTCACCGGACAGGCGATCAACCTCATCCTCGGCGTGGACGCCCCCGCCGTCGGGATCATCGTCTTCGGAGTGCTCACCGCGATCGTCGCGATCTTCGGGTACCGCCTCATCCACGTCGTCGGCCGCATCGCGACCGTCGCGGGCATCATCGGGTTCACCTACCTGCTGATCCGCCTGTTCCTCACCTACGACGTCGCCGCGCACGTCAACCTCAAGCCCTTCGAATGGGCGACGTTCCTGCTCGCGATCTCGCTCGGCGCCGGCTGGCAGCTCACGTTCGGACCGTACGTCGCCGACTACTCCCGGTACCTGCCGCGTTCGACCAGCGAGTCCACCACGTTCTGGGCGACGTTCACCGGCAGCGTGATCGGCTCGCAGTGGTCGATGACCCTCGGCGCCCTCGTCGCCGCCGTCGCGGGCGACGCGTTCCTCGGAAACCAGGTCGGATTCATCGGCGAGCTCGCCGGCCCGGCCGCGATCGCGATCGTGCTGTACCTGGTGATCGTCTGCGGAAAGCTCGCGGTCAACACCCTGAACGCGTACGGCGGATTCATGTCCACGCTGACCACGGTGACCGCCTTCCGCGGCCGGACCCGCATCTCCACCCTCGCCCGCGCGCTGTACATCGTCGGGTTCATCCTGCTGTCGATGATCGTCGCCCTGGCCGCCAGTGCCGAGTTCCTCGCCTTCTTCCGCAACTTCGTGCTGCTCCTGCTGATGGTGTTCATCCCGTGGTCGGCGATCAACCTCGTCGACTACTACCTGATCTCGAAGGAACGGATCGACATCCCGGCGCTGTACGACGCGAAGGGACGCTACGGGGCGTGGAACTGGCCCGCCCTGGCGGTCTATGCAGCCGGGGTCGTCGTGCAGATCCCGTTCCTCGCGCAGACGCTCTACACGGGACCGATCACGGAACTGCTCGGCGGTGCCGACATCTCCTGGCTCGTGGGACTCGCGGTGACCTCGGTGCTGTACTACGTCGTCGGCAAGCGCACGAACCGCCCGCCGGCGCACATGATCTATCCGACGGACGCGCAGATGGAGGACCTCCGCATCGACGAGCACCCGCGGCCGTGAGGTTCGCCGCCTCAGGGACGGGCGTGCTGCCGCGCCTCAGGACCGCGGGGAGCAGGTGCGCGGCCCGACGTCCTCGGCGCTCAGGCGGATCCCCCCGGCCGAGTTCGCGGCGTCCGCCAGCTCCGTGAGGATCCTCCTGTCCAGCTCCGGCCCCTCCGCCTCCTCGAAGACGAACCTCAGCGGGACCGCCGGGTTGAGCCAGATCGAGCTGCGTCCCGGGGACTGATCGCCGGGATGCGCCCAGGACACGGTGAGGCTCTCGCCACGGCGCAGCTTCGTCGTGATCACGACTTTCAGGTGGGCGAGCACGCGGTCCTCGATGTGGATCGGGGATTCGGATCCGCCGTAGTAGATGGTTCCCATGGGTCCGCCTATCCGGGATCTGGGGTCGGCCGCGTCGTCGGCGGCGCGAAATGGGCGATCGGGATGGGCTTGGTGCGGCGCGGCACCAGCAGGCGAAGGTCTTCGATGACGTTCGCCGGGCTCGGGTATCGGGTGGGGAGTCCGAGATCGACCATCCAGCTGACCTCGCACTCGTCGAGCGCGACCCACCAGATGCACGCGACCACGCAGCGCTCGTCGTGCGCGTCGTAGCTGTGGTCGCTGATGCTCCACTCGTTGACGGCGACCTGCCGCAGTTCGAAGCGCTCCTCCGGCGTCATGTGCCGCTTCCGTCTTCGGGGAGCTGCGGGCCGCGCACCCGGAGCCGGTCGGGCCGGAATCCGTGCTCGACGCCCCAGAGCACCGCCTCCGTGCGCGAGCGCACGCCGATGCGGCGATAGGCGGAGCGGATGTAGGTCTTGACCGAGTTGACCGACAGATGCGTGCGATCCGCGATCTCGGCGTTCGACAGGCCCTGCGTGATCAGGGCGAGGACCTCGGCCTCCCGCACCGTGAGGCCCTCCTCGCGGCCTGGCCAGTCCCCGGCGGTGACAGCCGGCTTGCCCTGGGTGTCGACCCACACCTGAGAACCACCGGCGCAGATCTCCTGCAGAGCGGTGACGAGCTGCCGCGCGGGGATGCCCTTGGACACGTATCCGCCCGCGCCGTTCTCGATCGCGGCGCGGATCAGCCCCTCGTCGAGGACCCAGGAATAGACGACCACGCGTCCGACCCGCGGATTCGCCGCCAGGTCGTGCACGTCGGAGCGGTCGCCCTGCGTGGACGCGAAGGTGTCGTAGAGGGCGACGTCGACCTGCTGGGTAACGGGCTTGTTCAGGTCCAGCTCCACGACCTGGATCACGTCGCGATAGGCGCGCAGCATCGCGGCCAGGCCGCGCACGACCACCTCGTAGTCATTCACCAGGGCGACTCGCAGCATCGGAACTCCTCCATCGGCCGGGGGGACCGGCGATCCTGCGAGAAGTGTAGGGACCACGGGCACGGGAGAGGTCATGATTCGCGCAACCCCTTCCCTGTCGTCATCTGCTCGCACGGCAGACGTTTCCGTCGTCGGGCGATGCGTCGCCGGCGCCCTGCGCCGCGTGCGACGCCGACGCGCCCTTGCTCCGCTCCCCACGCTAACCAGCGGGCGGGACTGCCGTCTTCACCCCTAGGGGTGAAATCACGCGGCCCGCCGGGTCACGCGGATGCCGCGGCCGCGCTCTCTCCGGAGACGACCGGAGACGGATCCGGAGACCTCCGTCGATGCAGTTCCTCGAGGATCAGCGCCTCCCGACGGGTCAGGTACCGGCGCGGGCCATCACGGTCGTCCGCCGTCGCCCGGCTCCCGAGCGCGTCCTCCACCCTGCCGAGCTCGATGATGAGGTCGCGGATCGTCATCTCGCTCCACGGCCGCCCGCCCGCGCGGACGAACTCCGCTCGCGGACGCGCGATCCGGCGCGGCCCCGCCGATGCGTCCCGGCGCGACTCCGCGCCGTCCTGAAGCCCGTCCATGCGTCCGCCTCCGTCCGCTCCCCCACCTTCACGGTACGGAGCGGGCGGCGCGGTGTCTTCACCCCGAAGGGTGATATCGCATCTCCGTCGGCGCGGGCGCCTCGTCTCCGCGCGGCGTGCGCTGTGCGTTTTCGCACATCGCGTTCGCCGCAAATAGTCATTGCCGCAGTGCGGTGTTCCGTTCAGGCTGGGGAGTCGACAGCCGAACAGGACGTGCAAAGGAGCACACATGGCGTACGACACAGCATCCCCCTCCGGCCTGCGCCGAGTCGTGGCCGCCTCGATGGCGGGCACGGTCGTCGAGTGGTACGAGTTCTTCCTCTACGCGTCGGCGTCGACGCTCGTGCTCGGCGCCGTCTTCTTCCCGCCCTCGGACGACCCGTTCAGCGGCATCATCGCCGCCTTCGTCACCTACGCGATCGGCTTCATCGCCCGCCCGCTCGGGGGGCTCGTGTTCGGGCACCTCGGCGACAGGTACGGGCGCAAGAAGCTCCTGCAGGCCAGCATCCTGATCATCGGCGCCGCGACCTTCCTCATCGGCTGCCTGCCCGGCTTCGCCCAGGTCGGGTATCTCGCGCCGGTCCTGCTGGTGCTGCTCCGCTTCGCCCAGGGCTTCGCGATCGGCGGGGAATGGGGCGGCGCCGTGCTGCTCGTCGCCGAGCACAGCCCCCGCGAGCGGCGCGGATTCTGGGCGAGCTGGCCGCAGGCGGCCGTCCCGGTCGGCAACCTGCTCGCCACGCTCGTGCTCTTCGCCCTGTCCGCGACGCTGCCGCAGGACGCGTTCCTCGGGTGGGGCTGGCGGATCGCGTTCTGGCTGTCCGCCGTGATCGTGCTCATCGGCTGGTACATCCGCACCAAGGTCACCGAGGCGCCGATCTTCCTGGAGATGAAGCAGGCGCAGGAGCAGGAGGCCTCGAAGAGCTTCGGTCCGCTCGAGGTCGTGCGCCGCTACCCGCGCGGCGTGCTCGTCGCGATGGGCCTGCGCGTCGCGGAGAACATCCTCTACTACGTGGTCGTCACCTTCTCGATCGTGTACCTCACCCAGTCCGTCAAGGAGGCGACGTCGGCGACGCTGCTCATCCTCGCCGGCGCCCACGTGGTGCACTTCCTCGTGATCCCGCTGTTCGGACGACTGTCCGACCGCTGGGGCCGCAAGCCCGTCTATGCGGTCGGCGCGATCCTCGGCGCCGCGTGGGGCTTCTTCGCCTTCCCGATGATGAACACCGGCAACCCCGTCGTCATCTGGGCGGCCATCGCCCTCGGCCTCGTCTTCCATGCGGCGATGTACGCGGGGCAGCCCGCGATCATGGCGGAGATGTTCCCGACGCGGATGCGGTACTCGGGCGTCAGCCTCGGCTACCAGGTCACGTCGATCTTCGCCGGCTCGCTCGCCCCGATCATCGCGACCAGCCTGCTCGCGCAGTACGGCTCGAGCGTCCCGGTCGCGATCTACGTGGCGATCGCCTGCGCGATCACGCTCATCGCTGTGGCCGCGGCCCGCGAGACGAAGGGGGCGGATCTGCGCGCGCTCGACGCGGAGGACCGGTCGCGCCTGGCCCCCACCTCCTCTTCCTCGGAGGACGCCGTCCGGCAGCGCTGACGAAACAGCCGGCGGGGCTGTCGACGCTGCGGCGGCGACAGCCCCGCCCTTCGGAACTCAGATTCCCGGCACACGGGTCCGCCCCGCGAGGAACGGGCGGTACGACGCGGAATGATCGTGCCCGCAGGCGCAGCGCTCGACGTCGCCGTGCAGGAGTTCCTTGGGCGTCTGGCCGGCCAGGCGCAAGCACTCGCGGCTCAGGTGCGCCTGGTCCGCATACCCTGCATCCACGGCCAGCCCCGCGATCCCGTCGGCGCCGACCCGCGCATGGGAAGTCGCGCCGGCCTGAGCGAGGGCGAGGAATCCCTGGAATCGCAGCGTGCGCTGCAGCACCTTGGGGCTGAGTCCGACCGCGCTCAGCGAGCGCCGCCGCAGTTGACTCTCCGACAGCCCCACGTCCGCGGCGACCGCGCCGACCTCGACGGGACGCCAGGGCATGAGCGCTTCGACTGCGGCGCGCAGCAGGGGATCGGCCGCCCTCCCCACCCGGAATCGCTGCATCAGGAACGCCTCGATCAGTCCGATCCCGCGCTCGGCGGCGCCGACCGCTGCGACGTCGTCGAGAAGGCGCTCCGCGAGGCCTCCCCAGACCTCCACGAGAGGCACGCTCCGGTCGACCAGCTCCTCGAACGGCATCGGCAGCGGCGGCGCGCCACCCGGACGGAAGCGCACCCCGAGGATCGTAGTGCGCGACGGGATGGCCTCGAGTCGATGCCGGGTGAGCGGGCCGAACACCCGCGCGCCCCCTCCCACCACCACATGGATCTCCATGCCGCCGGTGGGCAGGTGACGGTGGATGACGGGCTCGTCGCCGACGCGCTGCACCCAGACCGTGCGCACCATGCCGGCCAGCGCCGCACTCGGCTGCCGCTCGCGGTACGTGTCGGCCATCTCGCCTCAGCTCTCCTTGGGGAAGGCGGCCCGCATCTGCCGGCTGTTCAACAGCACCGCGATCACGACGATGAGGACCCCGATGAGTCCCTGCTCGATCTTCATCCAGAGCGGATAGCCCGAATCCGGCGAGACGATGATCAGGCCGATGCCGATCGGCGCGAGGATCGAGATCCATCGCATCCTCGTGAAGGCGCGACGGCTCCCGCGCGCCACCGCTCTCGTCACCACGACGAACACGAGGCTCGCCACCGCGACGACCGAGCCGCGCAGCCACACGACCCAGTTCACCTCGGCGGGGTCGACGACGGCGAGAACCGCGGCGGCGGCCAGCGCGATCAGCGACACCGCGGCGCACAGCCACCACAGCCGGCGCACGGTGTCGAGCGCCGGGCGCACCGCCGCGCGACGGTCGATGGACAGGGTCATGATCGGACTCCTTCTTCCGGGCGGGTGGCCCTCTGGTACAGGGCGACGATCTCCTCGATCGCCGTCGCGGTGGCGGCCTCGTCCGACGGCATGGTCATGGCGAACGCGTCGATGGTCGCGCGGATCGAGCGCGCCACCACAAGGGGGTCGAAGGCGCGGAACTCGCCCGCCGCCTGCCCGTGCGTCAGGAGCACGGAGAGCAGCAGTGCCGAGGTGTCCTCGCGCAGATCGTTGTCGGCGCGAGGGGCGTTGCGGATGACCTCGATCACGGCGCGGGCCGAGAGCCGGTTGTCGGCGAGGAAGCGCAGGTTGGCCCTCAGGTACGCCGTGAGCTTGCCCGCCCACGTCCGTTCGGCCTCCATGGCGGGGACCATGACGAGCGCGGCCCGCTGGACCACGTGCTCGACGAGCGCGGCCATGAGCGCCGCCTTGTCGGCGAAGTGGTACGAGATCATGCGCGTGCTGCTGAGCCCTGCCGTCTCGCGGATCCGCGCGAAGGATGCACTCGCGAAGCCCTGCTCGGCGAGCACCCGGAGCGTCGCCTCTACGATCTCGGTGCGGCGCTCCTGAGTCGTGCGATAGCTGCGCGTCGGAGTCATGTCCTCATAATTACTTAACTGAGTAAATATGGCAAGCCCCTCCGGAGCACTACCGCGGGTTCTCGCGACGCCAATCCACGTAGTGCGCCACGGCGCCGGCCACGTCGAACGCCGGAGCGAACCCCGTCTCCGCCCGCAGTCGCGCGATGTCGAGGTACGGCCCCTCGCCGGCCGGATCCGCGTCCGGCGTCAGCGCGATCCCGGATCCGGGCAGCGCGGCGTCGAGCGCGTCGATGAGCTCAGCCGCGGTGAACGGCACCCCGCTCGACACGTTGTACGCGAGATGCGCGAGCACAGGCGCGGTCATGAGCAGGGCGATCGCGCGACCGGAGTCCGGCGCGTAGCCGAAGTCGCCGCCGCGGGCCGGCAGCGGGCGAGGGCGCTCCCCACGCAGCACGGCGCTCACGGTCCCCGGCACGGGGTTGAACGGAGACTCCGGATCCATCAACGGACCCCAGGTGCTGCCGATCCGCAGCAGCACCGGCTGCACGGCGGTGCCGGCGAGCGCCGACAGCGTCAGCGGCTCGACCGCCTTCTTGAAGGCGGCGATCGGGTGCGGTGGCACCGCGAGCGGCAGGGCGAGATCCTCGGTCCACGGCCGCTCGTCGCGCCCCTCGTAGGAACTGATGCTGCCCGCCACGGCGAATCGGTCGACCCCCCAGGTCCGCGCGGCCTCGAGTGCGGTGAACAGCCCCGCGGAGTCACGCCGGAAGTACGGGATCGGATCCGCTTCGGGGATGCTGCCGGCCAGGTGCACGATGCCGCCGATGTCGTGCCGGTCGCCGAGCGCGAGGAACGCTTCACGGTCGGCCACGTCCACGGTCTCGATGGCGACACGGTCGACGAGGAACGCGGGCACGTCCGTGCGCCGATGCGCCGTGACCACCACCTCCTCGCCGCGGTCGACGAGCGCGGCCGCGGTGTGCGCGCCGATCATGCCGAGGCCTCCGGTGACGAGGATCATCGCGCGTCCTCCTGCGTCATGGTGCGTCCGGCGTTCTCGACGAGGTAGTGCAGGTGCGTGACGTCGGGCGCGGACACCACGTCGTGGATCCGCAGTGCGATGTGCCGCGGAAGTTCGTGGAAGAAGCGGCGTCCGGAGCCCAGCAGCACAGGCACCTGGTGCAGGATGAGCTCGTCGACCAGCCCGGCTTTGAGCGCTTCGGTGACCAGGACGCCGCCCATGAGCCCCACATCCTTTCCGTCGGCCAGGCGCCTGGCTTCCTCGACCGCATCGGCGAGGCCCGTGCTGACGATCGTCTGACGCTCGTTCGCCGGCGGGAACGACTCGTGCGACAGCACCACGAGCGGAGCAGTGGGGTGCGGTGCTCCTCCGGCGAAGTCGTCGGAATCGGCGTAGGTGGTGTGCCCCGCCAGGCTCGCGCCGACACGCGACGCCAGCTCGTCGAACACTCGCACGCTCGGCGCCGACAGCCGGAAGCCGGCGAACACCCTGCTCGGCACGTCTCCGCTGCCGTACCAGTCGAACAGCACACCGCCGTCGCCGAGCCCGTGCCCCGGTCGTGGATCCCGCCCCGTGATGAACCCGTCGACCGAGACCGACAGACCGCAGATGACCTTGCTCATGACCGAACCTCCGCTCGTGGATGACTCCGACGGTACGGATGGTCGCGGCTCCGGGATTGAACAGAACGCGCATCAGGAGCACCCGAGCGATCCGAGGGAGTCGCCCAGGCGCCTCACCCCCGCGTCAGGACCACTGGCCGGAGAGCGGGATCTGGATCTGCTTGATCCACTGCTTGCGGCCGAAGTCGCGCGCCTTGATCGTCACGCGGTCGAATCCGACCTCGACCTGCAGACCCTGGTTGAAGTCGCCCGGGACGACGCTCTCGCCGCCGGCGCCGTTGTCGGTCCAGCCCGTCTGGATCGCGCCCGTGTTGATGACGTTGAAGCCGTCGAGGTTGCCGGTACCAGGGACGACGCGCCGTGCGTACCAGTCCGACAGGTTCAGATCCCAGTGCGTGTGACCGGTGAACAGGAAGACGTCGGGGTGACGACCCAGCAGCCCCAGCAGCCGGTCGGTCTGCAGGTAGTCCGACATGTAGAGCTTGTTCCGCGAGCCGGACACCGTGTTCGGCAGCGGGTGGTGGCTGATCACCATGACCGGGCGATTACGCCCGCGCCAGTACCACAGGCGGTCCTCGAGCCAGGCGAACTGGGCATCACTCATCCAGACCTCGTCCCAGAGCGTGGCGTCGTGGTAGTGCATGTACTTCTCCGTGCCGATCATGAGCACCGGCACGTCTCCGAACAGCTGCTCGTTGTAGATCGTGTTGCGACCGGCGAAGGTGTAGAAGCTCTTGAACAGGGAGTCCTCGGTCGCGCCGTTCGGCCAGGTCGCCTGGGCGAGCGTGTTCGGGTCGGAGTACTTGGGCACGTAGAACTCGTGGTTGCCGATCGCCCAGGCCAGCGTCGACGGCTTCGGGTTGGCGTCGAGCACCTTGCTCACCTGCGCGTACTCGAAGTCGTAGCCGCGGGGCGTGATGTCGCCGGCGATCGCCATCCCGGCGCTGCCCGGGTTGATCTCCGCGATGTCCTGCAGGGCCCGGGCGAAGTCGTTCAGGTCGCCCTGGATGTCGCTGATGACGGTGAAGGAGGTGATGCGGCCGTTCGGGCCGCCGTTGCCCTTCCCGTTGCCGTTGTTGCCCTTGCCGTTGCCCGCGGGGACCACCGCGGCGGCCGGCACCGCGGTGAAGGCGGCGTTCGCGGCGAGGAGGGCGCCGGCCGTGGCCGTCGAGGTGATGAGCGAACGTCGAGAGATCATGGGGGTCCTTTGCTGTCGCGGAAACGCCTGTCGGATCCCGAGGCCAGCAAAGCCGGCCGAACGAGAGGTGAACAGGAGACGACGTCGCCGCTTCGGACCGCCTCCCGGGCGGAATCCCCGCGCCGAGTGTGCGCACTGGGCCGGATCCGCGGGCTCGGACGACGATCGCCATCTGTGGATAACTTCGAAGCTATCTTCGATGAATCGATAGAATCGTGGGATGAGCAGCACACTCGATCCCCTGCGGGAGGCGACCCGACGCCTCCAGCAGGCGTGGGGTGCCGCTCCGACCTCCGCCGACCTCTCGCGCCCCCAGCTGCTCGCCGTCACCGAGGCGCTGGGCCTCGTGAAGCGCATCTCCGAGGGGCTGCAGTCCGACGTCGGCAGCCGGATCTCCTACGAGTCCCGCCCCGAGCTCGGCCCGCAGTCGCTCGCCAAGCAGCAGGGCTTCCGCACCGCGTCACAGCTGATCGCCACCACGACCGGGGCCTCCACGGGCGAAGCGGCGCGGCTCGTCAAGGTCGGCGAGGCGATCGCGCCTCGGACGAACCTCCTCGGCGAACCCCGCCCCTCGCGGTTCCCGCTGGTGCAGGCCGCGATGCGCGAAGGGCGGCTGAGCGCGGCGGCCGCGAGCGCGATCATCGTGTTCCTGGAGAGGATCCGGCTCACCGTCGACGAGACCCGCACCGCCGAGGCCGAACGGGTGCTCACGGAGCGCGCACCCGGGCTTTCGCACGACGACGTCCGACGGATGATCACGCGACTCGAGGCGCACCTCGACCCGGATGGGGTCGCACCGCGCGAGGACGAACTGCGGGCGAGGGCGTCGCTGTCGATGTTCGAGCGCGAGGGGATGCTCCACATCAGCGTGACGCTGGACCCCGCGCGCGGCGCCCCGGTCAAGGCCGCCATCCAGGGCTTCGTGTCGGCGGAGTTCGCCGCGAAGCGCGACGGGCGCGATCGCTCCGCCCCCGAGGCCGACCGACGCAGCGTCGCCGCGATCCAGGCCGACGCCCTCGTGCACCTCGCGGAGCACGCCCTGACCTGCGAAAGCACCGCCTCCCTCCACGGCGCCACGGTCGTCGTGCGGATCGGACTCGACGATCTCATGAACGGCACCGGCCACGGTCTCATCGACGGCATCGACCAGCCCGTGAGCGCCACGACCGTGCGGCGCATGGCGGCGGGCGGCGGCGTCATCCCCTGGGTCTGCGGCTCGAAGGGCGAGGTGCTCGACTGGGGCCGCAAGCAGCGGTTCTTCACGGCGGCCCAGCGCACCGCCCTCGCCGAGCGGGACGGCGGATGCGCGTTCTGCGGGCTGCCGCCCGGAATGACGAAAGCCCATCACATCGAGTGGTGGGCTCGCGACCACGGCGGCACCGACCTGGAGAACGGGGTGCTGCTCTGCGAGACGTGCCATCACCTGATCCACGACAACGGCTGGGACATCCGCATCGAGGGCGCCGGCGTGAGAGCGAAGGTGTGGTTCCTTCCGCCCCCGTCGACGGACCCGCTGCGCACACCCCGGCTCGGCGGGAGAGCCCGCTCCGAGATCCTCGCCTGACCCGCGGGCACGGCGTGAGTCCCGCATCGTGCGGGGGCCGCCGGCGGGCATGATGCCATCAGACAAGACAGGCATGCTGCCATCGGGCAAGAACTGTCCCTTGTCGGTCGTGAGACGGGGTGCTACGTCGTGCGACGGCGCTGAGAGCCGTCGAGGCGGATCGGCTGTCCGTCCGTCAGGACGAGGCGCAGCGCGGTGCCCGAGGACAGCAGGGACAGGTCCTGCGACGGGTCGCCGTCCAGCGCGATCAGGTCGGCGCGGGCGCCTTCCCGGACGATGCCGACCCTGCCTTCCTCGCCGATGATCTCGGCGCCCACGACGGTCGCCGCACGGATGACGGAGAGCGGATCCTGCACCCGCCCCCGGATCCTGAACTCCTCGAGCTGGAACGCCAGGCCCTCCCCGTGCAGGTCCGTGCCGTAACCGATCCTCACCCCGGCCCGGTCGGCGAGGGCGAGCGACTCCAGCCCGCGTTCGAAGACCTCGACCACGGCGGCGCGTGCGTCCGGATCGAGATGCCGGCCGGTGTGCCCTTCGACGATCGCCCAGAAGGTGGCGAGCGTCGGCACGTAGAACGCACCGCGCTCGAGGAAGAGCGCGAGGCACTCCTCGTCGAGGAAGTTGCCGTGCTCGATCGTGCGCACGCCGAGCCGCAGCGCCCGCGCCACCGCCTCGGCCGAATAGACATGGGCGCCGACGTAGCGGTGGGCGAGGTGCGCCTCGTCCACCGCGGCCAGGATCTCGGCCTCGGAGAAGCCGAGCGAATCGATCCGCATCCGGGAGATCACCCCGCCCGAGAGCGTCAGCTTGATGTGGTCGGCGCCATCCCGGAGCTCGGCGCGCAGCGCGCGCCGCACCTCGACCTCGCCGTCGACGACCCGGGTGAGGGCGTGCCCGCCGGTGGGCGCGAAGATCGGACCGCCGACCTTGAGCATCGGCCCCGTGACCAGGCGCTCCTCGACCGCTCGGCGCAGGCCGGTGTCGGCGCCGCCCATGTCGCGCACCGTGGTGAAGCCGCGCAGCAGCATGCGGTGCAGCTCGCGAGCCGTGCGCGCGGCGTGATAGGCCGGTGTCCACGAGAGGATCTCGGCGAAGTCGCCCGACGCCTGCGTCACGTGGGCGTGGGCGTCGATCAGGCCGGGCAGCACCGTCGCCCCGGCGACGGAGAACTCCTCGGCCCCGGCGACGGTGCGCGTCGACGTGGAGATCTCGACGATGTCCCCCGCCTGCGCGACGATCGTGCGCGGGGCGGACACCTCACCGGTTTCGACGTCGAGGATCGCCGCGTCGCGGAGCACCACGGTGGCGGGGACGGGGCGGACCCGGGATCGTTCCTCAGCGGCATCGCGGATCCTCTCAGACGAAATCGACGTGCGGGATGGAGTCGAGCAGGGTCCGCGTGTACGGGTGCTCCGGGTGGTCGAAGACCTGCTCGATCGTTCCCTCCTCGACGAAACGGCCGGCCTGCATGACGACGACGTCGTCGGCCACGTGACGGATGACGGACAGGTCGTGGGAGACGAACAGATACGAGAGCCCGAGGTCCTTCTGCAGGTCGTCGAGCAGGTTGAGGATCTGCGCCTGGATCGAGACGTCGAGGGCCGACACCGGCTCGTCGAGCACGAGCACCTTCGGGTTGAGCGCGAGCGCGCGGGCGATGCCGACGCGCTGCCGCTGCCCGCCGGAGAACTCCCCCGGTCGGCGCGCCGCCATCTCGGCGCTCACGCCCACCCGGTCCAGCAGCTCATCGATCGCTCGGCGGTCGTACCGCCCCGTGATCCGCAGCGGCTCGGCCACGATCTCATGCACGGTCATCCACGGATCCAGCGCCGAGTACGGATCCTGGAACACCATCTGCATGCGTCCGCCGAACTCGCGGCGGCGGCGCGGCGGGATCCGGGTGATGTCCTGTCCGAAGGCGCGGATCGTCCCCGACGCAACCGGGCTCAGGCCGAACAGCGACCGGATCAGGGTCGACTTGCCGCAGCCCGACTCTCCGACGAGTCCCAGGGTGCGCCCGGCGGTGAGCGCGAGGCTCACTCCCCGCACCGCCTGCACGCCCCTGCCGCGACGCACCGCACCGCGTCGTCCGTAGGTGACGTGCAGATCGGCGACCTCGATCAGGGGTTCGTCGCTGCGCGAGTCCGACATCATGCCTCCGATCCGACCGGTGCGACGGGAGCGCCCAGCTCCTGGGCGAAATGACACGCGGAGCACGAGCCGTTCGCCCGCAGCTCCAGGCGCGGGCGGGCGTCGACGCAGATCGAGCGCCCGCGCGAGAGCTCGCAGCGCGGCGCGAACGCGCAACCCGATGGCCGCAGCCGCGGAGAGGGCGGATTGCCGGGGATCGCGTAGGCGCGCTCGTCGCGTTCGGCGAGCCGGCTCTTCAGCAGACCCTGCGTGTAGGGATGCGTCGGCGACAGGAAGATGTCCCGCGTGCTGCCCGATTCCACGATCCGCCCGGAGTACATGATGAGCATGCGCGAGGCGTTCTGCGCGGCGAGGCCGAGATCGTGCGTGATGAGGATGAGCGCGGACGACAGTTCGGCACGCGCCTTCTCCAGCGTGCGCATGACCTGCGCCTGCACCGTGACGTCGAGCGCGGTCGTCGGCTCGTCGGCGATCAGCAGCGCCGGATCGTTCGCCATCGCCATCGCGATGACCGCGCGCTGGCGCATGCCTCCCGACCACTCGTGCGGGTAGGCGCGCGCCCGCTTCGCCGCATCCTTCACCCCGACGGTGTCGAGCAGGTCGTGCACCCGGGCTCTCGCGACACGGCGCGGCACCCGCTGATGCAGGCGGATCGCCTCGGCGAGCTGCGAGCCGATCCGCCGCAGCGGGTTGAGCGCGGTCATCGGATCCTGGAAGATCATGCCGATGTCGCGCCCGCGGATCTCGCGCAGCTGCTGCTCGCGCAGGCCCACGATGTCCTTTCCGCGCCAGAGGATGGATCCCGCGGCGACCTCCAGGCCGTACGGGAGCAGACCCATCACCGCGAGCATCGTCAGGCTCTTCCCGGACCCGGACTCCCCCACGATGCCGACGACCTCGCCGTCGTCCACGGTGAACGACACGTCGTCGATGAGTCGGACCGTCTCCCCGTCGGGGCCCGTGGTGGTCACCACGAGTCCGTTCACCTCCAGCAGCGGAGCCTTCCGGATCATCTCTGCAGACATGTCACCGCACCTTTCGGAGGGGCTGGGTGCTCTCCGCCGTGAACCGCTGGCTGAAGAACGTCGTTCCTCCGACCACGAGGAAGATCGCGAGCCCCGGCAGGATCACCTGCCACGGCGAGAGGCGCATGTACTTCTGCCCCTCGAGGACCAGCCCGCCCCAGGTGGGGTCGGGCGGCTGGATCCCGAGGCCCAGGTAGTCGAGGCCGGCCTGCAGCAGGATCACGGATCCGATGCTCGTCACCGCGACGATGAACATCTGCGGGAGTACGTGCGGCAGGATGTGCGTGCGGATGATGCGCGCGGAGGAGGCGCCGAGCATCCGCGGCGCCATGACGAAGTCGCGGCTGCGCAACGACAGCGCCGTCGCCCGCGCGAGCCGGGCGAAGCTCATCCAGTGCGTGAAGCCCAGCACAAGGATCATCAGCAGGGCGCTCGGCCCGAAGATCGCCGAGAGCGCGATGAGCAGCAGCACGGCGGGCAGCGCGAGGCTGACGTCCGTGACGAGCGCGATGACGTTGTCGGCCCAGCCGCCGAAGAACCCGGCGAGCAGGCCGAGCACGGTGCCGACGACGAAGTTGACGAGCACGATCGCAGCGGTGATGAGGAGGGTCGTCTGTCCGCCGGCCGCCACGCGGCTGAGGAGGTCCCGTCCCACGACGTCGGTCCCCAGCGGATGCTTCGGGTCGACGAACGGTCCCAGTCGCGCATGCGCGAGGTCCTGGGTGAAGGGGTCGAAGCCGGGCCAGAGGTGCACCGCGATGATCGCGAGGATCACGAGGACCACGATGAGGCCGCCGCATGTCGAGAGCCACCGCCCCTGCCGCGCGCTGAGCCGCCGACGGCGGGGCGCCGCCGTGCCCACCTGTGCCATTGCCACTGTGTCGGTCATGCGAGTTTCACTCTCGGGTCGATGAGCGAGTAGAGGAGGTCGACGACGACGTTGACGACCACGAAGATGAGCACGACCACGAGCAGGCCGGCCTGCACGACGGCGAAGTCGCGCTGGCTCACCGCGTTGATCAGCGCGACGCCCATGCCGGGCCAGGAGAACACCTGCTCGACGATGATCGTGCCGCCGAGGAGGCCGGCGAGGTTCAGGCCGGCGACCGTGAGGATGGGGAGGAAGGCGTTGGGGAGCATCTCCGTCGCGACGACGGCCGCGTGGCTCTTGCCGCGCGCGTACGCGGTGCGGACGTACTCGGCCGTGGTCTGCTCGCTGAGCGCCGAGTCGAGCAGGCGCACGTAGAGCACGAACTGGGCCGTCGCGATCGTCGCGACCGGGAGCACGAAGGAGGGGAGGCCGGTGTATCCGAGGCTCGGCAGCCATCCCAGGCCGACGGCGAAGATCAGCACGAGCAGCACGCCGAAGAAGAAGTCAGGGACCGAGGAGCGCAGCGCCCCGCTCCAGACGAACAGGGCGCGCAGCGTGTGGCTCCCGGTGATGTGCACCAGCACCGCCGCGACGACCGCGAGCACGAGGCCGATCGCGAAGGACAGCAGCGCGAGCGTGGTGGTGGCGGGAAGCCGCTCGAGGATGATGCCGATCGCGGACTGCCCGGGGTTGCGATACGAGACCCCGAAGTCGCCGTGCAGGAGGCCGGCGAGATAGCGGCCGTACTGCACGAGGATCGGGTCGTTGAATCCGAGCTTGCCGTTGAGCTCGTCGATCTGCTGAGCGGTCGCCCCTTCGGTGAGGATGAGCGCGGCAGGCTTGCCCGACATGCGCCCGAGCACGAAGGCGATGGTGACCGCGACGAACAGGGTGACCAGGGCCTGCAGGATGCGGCGGATGACGTAGGACATGTGATCTCCAGGGGATGAGATCAGTGCGGGGCCCGCGGCACGGGCCCCGCACTGAGGTCACTTGGCCGAGCGGCCGACCTCTGCGGCACGGTAGATGCCGTCGACGGCGGGGGTCCACGAGATGGTGCTCGCGGCCGCGTAGGTGTTCGTGTTCTGCCAGAGCGGGACGTTCGACACGTTGGTGGCGTTCCACGACCAGATCTTCTTGAACACGTCGGCCCGCTTGTCGGCGTTGGCCGCCTGCTGGTCGAGGTACAGCTGCGCCATCTCGGGGCTGCGGGCGTAGTCCTCGGGGCCGCCGGCGAGGAGCTGGCTGACCACGACATCGCCGTCCATGCTGGAGGGCGACCACGCGTTCAGGTACAGGCCGGTGATCTGGTGGTTGGCCAGGCTCAGGCTGAGGCTGGACTGCTCGGCGCCGACCAGCTTGATCTTCAGGCCGGCCTTGCCCAGGTCCGCCGCGATGGCCTGAGCGACCTCGGGGTCGGTCGGGGATCCACCGGTGCTCGCGTACTGCAGCGTGATCTCCGAGCCGTCGTAGCCGGAGTCCGCGACGAGCTTCTTCGCGGCGGCGAGATCGTACTTCGGGGTCGGGAACCCGTCCACGTAGCCGGTGACGCCCTTCGCGACGGGCTGCCCGGTGGGCGAGGCGTAGCCGTTCAGCAGGCTGTCGATGATCGACTTGCGGTCGATCGCGAGCGGGATCGCCTGGCGCACCTTGAGGTTCGACAGCGCCCCGGCGGTGGTGTTCACGCCGATGAACGCGATCTGGTTCGACGCCGCCTCGACGACCTTGGCATTCGACGCGCCCGTGAAGACCGGGACCTGGCTGGCCGGGATGATCGCGGTGTCGAGCGTGCCGGACTCGACGCCCGTGACGCGGGCGTCAGGCGCACCGACGAAGGAGAACGTGATGTCCTTGATCTTCGCCTTGTCGCCCCAGTAGTCGTCGTTGCGGGTCACCTTGTAGTCGACGCCGTGGTTCCAGGAGACGAACTTGTACGGTCCGGAGCCCACGGGCGCGTCCGGGAACTTGTCCGGCCCTTCCGCCTCGTAGACCTTCTCCGGGACGATCCCGATCGTGGCGACCTGGTTGAGCCATGCGCTGAACGGGTTCTTCAGCGTGAACTGCACGGTGTGGTCGTCGGTCGCCTCGACCTTGGAGATCATGGCGATCGCGACCCGGTTGGTCGACTTGTCGCTGGCCAGGATCTTGTTGTAGGTGTAAACGATGTCGGAGACGTTCAGCGCGGATCCGTCCTGGAACGTGACGCCCTTGCGGATCGTGAACGTCCAGACGTCCTGCGTGGCGTTCGACTTCCACTCGGTCGCGAGGCCGGGCTGGATCTTGCCCGCGGAGTCGATCCGGGTGAGGCCGTCGAACACGGCGTAGTACATGTTCCACGCCGAGATCGACCGCATCATGATCGGATCGATGTTCGCCGGTTCGGTGGGCAGCGCGAGCGTCGCGGAGCCGTTGTCCGGCGCGGTCGTCGCGCCGCCTCCCGTGCTGGTCGCGGAGCCGGCGCTCCCCATGCAGCCGGACAGCAGCACCGAGCCGAGGGCGAGGGCGACGCCGAGGGCCATGAGGCGCCCGCGCCGCTGTGTCTTCATTGACATTTCGGGTTCCTTTCGTCCGCCGCGTGGTCTCGACACGTGCGCGGAGGCAAATCGGGTAGCGCAAGTAGTGTGTAATACATTACTTACGAGAGACGAGTTTGGTATACAAATTTGGGGAAGTCAAGGGTTTTGCGCCCCTCGATCCCCGCTCACGCCGCAGCGATCAGGACGCCCATCTGCGGGCGGCCGGGCACGGCGATCTCGGAGACGGCGAGCGACTCCAGATCGACGATCGCGAGACCGTCCCACGGCCCCCGGCTGGTGGATCCCCCGGTCAGGATCGCCTTGCGCCTGCCGTCGGGCGCATCCAGCCACTCCACGACGTTCTCGTGGCCCTTCTCGAGCGGAAGCACCGTCTCTTCACCGGATCCGAGGTCGCGGATCGTGAGGCTCGGCCCCTTCGTCGCGCCGCCGATCGCGCCGACTCCGACCACCAGCAGCCGTCCGTCCGTCGTCAGACCGACGCCGTGCTGGTGGGAGTCGGCGGTCATCGCCCGCGTCTCGTAGGTGCGCGTGCCGGGCGAGTACACCACGAGCCCCTGCCCCTGGTAGGGCAGGTAGAGCGTGCCGTCCTCGGCGACCGCGGCGTAGTGCGGCTTGTAGTGGGACATCAGGCCGCCCTCGGTGCCGAAGGGAGCGATCTCCGCGCTCGTCACGACGTGCTCCGGGAGGCGGATGGTGTTGAGCGTGAAGGAGTCGTGATCGATCGTGTACACCTCGTCTCCGGCCGGTGAGATCTGCACATCGAACGGTCGCAGCCCGACCTCGAAGGAGTCCGTGAAGGCCTCGGCCGCAGTGTCGAAGCGCTCCACGACCGAGTTCAGGCCGGCGCGCGTGACGGCGACGTAGACGGCGGATCCGTCCGGCGTCACGACGACGCCCGTCCCGCCCGGGCGCTCCTCGCCGTACTCGACCACCGTCGGCTGCGCGAGGTACGGCACGAGCGCGATCCGCTCGCGGACGTCGAGGTCGACGACGGCGAGCCCCACCGCGGTGCTGACGTAGGCCCGCCGCGACCCCTCGTGCACGGCGACCGCCCAGGGCGCCTCCCCCACGACGACCTCGGACTCCACCGGCGATCCGGGATCGGTGAGATCGACGAACGCGATCCTGTCGCTGTGACTCTCCGTCACCACGAACGTCGTTCCGTGGCCGGGCCTGCTGGTGCTGATCACCCTGTGTACTCGCTTCCTCCGGACGTCCCGGATCGACTCGTCACCGGCGCGTGCGCCGAGGCTCAGCCGCCCTCGCGAGTCCGATCACGCGACCTCCGCACACGCCAGCGACGGGCGTGGGCCCGTCGTTCCGAGTGGTGCCGAAATGGTATGCCATTCTCGATGTGGGATACAACCGTCGGAATCTGCTCAGGATCCGGCGATGGTCACCGTCACGTCGGCGCTGACCTGTCCCGCGGCGACCCGCACGACGACAGGACCGGCGGCGGTCGCCTGCATCGCGAGCGATGTCGCGATCCCGTCGGAGTCCGTGCTCGAGCTCTCGAAGCCACCCGGGTAGGACCCCGGCCCCGAGACGACCTCGAAGGTCGCACTGCGCGGGGCGATCGGCCGGCCGTCCTCGGTGATGCGCACGATGAGGTCGATCTCGTCGCCGAGCCTCACGGCCTCGGTGGGGGCGACCACCGCGATCCGCACGCCCTTCCCGTCCGCTGCCGCCTTCCCGCCCTGCGGCGCGCTCTGCGCCGTCCCGGCGCCGGTGCAGCCGGCGAGCAGGGCCGTCGCCACGAGAGCCGTGGACAGGACGGCACCGACCCGGATCCGGATCCGAGCCCCGCGGACGGTGCTCACGGCACGACCAGCGTGATCGCGAAGTCCTTCGAGATCCCCGTCCCCTCCGCGCTGATGCGCAGGACGAACGATCCGGCCTTCAGCGCGAAGAAGGGCAGGGCGAGCACGCCGGCGTCGAGGGGGACGATGACCCCGTCTCCGCCGGCATCCGCCAGGAGACTGGAGTCCCAGCCGGCGATCCCCGTCGCGCCGAGCATCCTCGCGGTCCAGTTCTGCGGGACGGATCCGGTGCCGGTCGCCGTCACGTAGAACGCGTCAGAGGAGCTGTCCGGATCCCCGACCGGGACCGTCATGGTCAGCGCATCGTCCGAGGCGCCCAGCAGCTCGAGGACGACCTCTCCGGATGCGGCGGCGCGCGGGGCGGCGACCGCGACCGCGATCACGGGGACCGACCAGGCTCCGGCGACGAGCATCCGGCGCCGGGTGAGCATGCGGGCGGGGTGCGGGGTCGATTCGGTCATCGTTGCGTCTCCTGTCCGAGGGGATTCGGCTGCTGCTGCGGGCGGGTCATCGGGCGGCGTCGTAGGCGGCGGTCACGGTGCGCTGCCCCGCGGGTCCGGACACCGTCACGGTGACGGACCCCGCGGGCAGGGAGGGCAGCGGCGTGGTGAACGCCGCGTCGATCCTGGCTCCGGCGGCGACCGCCGGGAAGGTCCGCGTGCCGTACTTCGTGACGACCCTGACGTCGGCGGCGGTCGAGGACGTGTTGGTCACCGTCACCGTGAGGGTGGTCTTCGTCCCGGCGATCGCCGCCTTCGCCGACACGTCCGCGCCGAGCGTCGGAGCCGGATCCACGACCGTGATCTCCGGGAGGGTCACCGAGTGGTCGCCGAGCCGGGCGCTGATCGTCGCCGTGCCCGCCGCCCCGGCCGTCGCGGTCGGCGCGAGCGCGATGCCCCCCGCGTCGGTGGTCGCGGTCGCCGTGGTCGCGGTCCCGAAGGTCGCCCCCTGCGCGGTGAACGTCACCGTCAGGCCGGCCACGGGGTTGCCGTCGGCGTCGACCGCCTTCGCCCCGACGCCGGTGAAGGCGGTGCCGCTCTGCACGGTCTTCGCCGTGCCGAGGGCGAGCAGATCGGCGACAGCCCCCGCGGTCGCGGCGGCCAGCCGCAGCCCGGAGACCGGGCCGGTCACGCCCTGGTCGGTCGCCCGGTACTCGACGAGCGCGGCCGCCGTGCCCGGCACGGCGAACGGTGCCGCATAAGGCTGCCAGGCGCCCCCGTCGACGCGGTACTCGATGCCCGCCGATCCCGCCGGGACCGTGTGCAGCGTCACCGTGCGCCCCGAAGCCGCCGCGACCACCGCGGGCAGGGAGGAGGGATCCGGTGCGGCCTTGCCGATCGTGAACGACGCCACGACGGCGCGGTGGTTGCTCGCCCAGGCGTTGCGGAGCACGGCGGTCGGCGAGGGCCAGCCGGCCACGACCGTGTTGGCCCCGAGCACCTGCAGCGCGGATCCGGCGTAGTGCACGGTGTCGATGCGGTCCTGCGGCTCGTCGGCGCCGGAGGGCGCCTTCACGACGATCGGAGACCAGGTGCTTCCCGGGTCGGCGACGGGATCGGGGTTCGCGGTGCGGTACGCGTCCGCGAGCCCGGCCTGCGCGAGGCGGGCGGGCACGGGCCAGTCCACGGCGCCGACGCCGCAGTGGGCGGCGGCGGTCGCGGCGGTCCAGTCGGCGCCCGACGGGGACTCCAGATCGGAGAGCACGACCACCGGGGTCGCGCCCGAGGTCTCCTGTCCGATCGCCGTCGCGAGCGCGTCGACCTGCGCGTACCGGATGCTGCCGCGCTCCGCGGCGACGAGCGTCGCAGGGTCGGCGACCCCGCCGAGGCAGGCCGCCTCGGGCCCGTACCCGGTGCGGTCGAGCCCCATGGTCCACACGCGGACCTTCCGTCCGAGCACGTCGACGGTCGCCCCCATGCCCGGCTGATCGCCGACCACGGTGCGCGCGCTGAGCGGGTGCGGCGAGATCAGGCCGACGCCGCCGGGACCCTCGAGCGCGTTCCAGCCGAGCGCCTTCGCGAGGGCCGTCGCGGCGGTGCCGCCGTCCTGCTGCACCCCGATCACGTCGAAGCCGTTCTCGGCGATCACGGCGAGGTTCTTGAGCATCGCGTCGTTGACGTGCCCGCCCGCGTCCCAGAGGTTCCAGGTCACCGCGTCGAAGGGCGCCGCGGCGTCGGCCGGGATCACCGGGACCTCGACCTCGATGCGGGCGGTGGTCGTGCCGTCCGTCGCCTCGACGGTGAGGGAGCCCGGGTCGGCGGGCGCCGTCGCCGGTGCGGTGCCGGTCACGACGCCCTGGGCGTCGACGTTCAGCCAGTCATCCCCCTCGACCTTCGTGTAGGAGGTCACGGATCCGCCGTTCCAGAGGCCCGCGACGGACTGCGAGACCGCTGCCCCGGCGCGCACGGAAGGCGCCCGCAGCACGCCCGACACGAAGCCGCGGGCGACGGTGGACCCATCGGTCACGACGTCGCCGGAGTGGGTCGCGGTGTAGTCGTTCTGGACCTGCGCGGCGGAGATCGCGCGGTCGTAGAAGTCGAAGGTGTCGATCGCGGCGTTCACGAAGCCGTCGCCGTCGTCGAGCAGCGACCCCTCGGCGCCGACCCGGAAGGGATAGCCGCTGACCAGGGAGAACCCGGATCCGAGGCTCGTGCTCTGCGCGGTCTGCTCGCCGTCGACATAGGTCGTCATGGTGCCCGCCGCGCGGTCGACAACGACCGCGACGTGGTGCCAGGCTCCGATGACCGAGGTGCGGCTGGCGTCGGAGAGGTAGTTCTGCGTCGTCGAGGTGCCGTTCTGCCCGAAGCACCCGCGCAGGATCCCCGGGCTGCCGGCGGTGTTGTAGAGCGTCGCGCCGCGGTTGTAGCAGTGCCGGAAGTCCTGGTTGGAGACGAGGGGCGAGTCGGAGCTCGACGAGGCCTCCTTCAGCCAGAACGCGTACGAGAAGCTTCCGGATCCGTCGGTGCGACCCGGAACGAGCGGCAGCGAGAAGAAGTTCACGCCGCGCGTGCTGCCGTCCGGGGCGTTGACGTACGCCGCCTTGCCGGACGTCCCGGCGACGTACGACGGCGTCCCCGACCAGGTCGCGTCGTTGCCGCGGCCGGAGGAGTCGGGGATCGCGGTGCCGTCGCCCGTCTCGAAGTCGTAGGAGGCGAACGGAGCGACGGCGTCGCCGGGGGCGCGCAGCCGGCTCCAGATCGCGGAGAGAGTGACCGTGGTGTCCGCGCGGACCGTGAGGTCGGCCACCGACTGCCCGTCGGCGTAGACGACCTGGCCCTTCGCGCTCAGCGCCCAGCCCTGGAACTGGTAGCCGGGGCGGACGAACGCGTTGGCCGGGAGGGCCGCGGACTTCCCGATCGTGAGGGTCTGCGCGGGCATCGCCCCGGAGGCGGCGCCGTTGCCGTCGAAGGCCACCGTGTAGGTGCCCGAGTCCGGCTTGAGCGTCGAGTAGTCGTCGGCGACCTGAGCGGCGGGGAGCACCGCGTTGTAGAACCGCAGGTCGTCGATCGCGGCGCTCACGTAGCCGTCGCTGACGTCCTTCTCGCTGCCGCTGAACCCGCCGATGTTGAACGCGAACCCGCTCTTCAGGTTCGTGGAGGCCGTCACCTCGCCCGCCGCCGAGCGCTTGGTCTCGACGCCGTCCGTGTAGACGATGATGACGTTCGCCGTGCGGTCGACGGTCACGGCGACGTGGTGCCAGGATCCGGCGATGTTCGGGGAGGCGTTGTTGAGGTAGCGCTTGGTGCCGCCGGCCGTCGTGCCCCAGCACGCCTGCAGCACGCCCTGCGTGGTCTGGTTGTAGAGCGTGAGGCCCGCGTTGTTGCAGGACGCGAAGTCCTGGTTGCTCATGAGCGTTCCGTACGACGTGCGGCTCTGCTCCGACATCCAGAACTCGTAGGAGAAGCTCCCGGATCCGTCGGTCTTGCCCGCCAGCAGCGGCAGCTTCACGTAGTTCGTGCCGAGGCCGATCGTCGCCGCGGATCCGGAGACGCCCGGGCGGTATCCCGGGGATCCGACCCAGGTCGCGTCGTTGCCGTTGCCCGAGACGTCCTTCACCGTGGATCCGCTGTCGGCGTCGAAGGCGTACGACGCGACCGGGGCGATCGCCCCCGGCACCGCCGCGCGCACGGCCGGGGCGGGCGCGGCCGGTGGCGCGGTCGTGACGGCCGGCTGCGGCGCCGGGTCGGACGACGGTGCGGTCGGCGCCGGCGACGAGGAGGCGGGCGGCGCGCTCGCGGACGGATCCGGGGCGGACGTCGCCGACGGGGCGGGTGTCGGGTCGGCGACGGCGGCCGGCGTCGCGGCCAGCGTCGAGACGACGAGGGCGGCGCCCACGACGGCGGTGAGGGCGAAGCGGCGCAGGCGCCGGCGCGGGACGGTCATGCGGGACTCCATCGGATCGGGTGCTGCGGTGTTCGGGACTCGGTGCGGTGCGCGGCGGCGACGCGGTCAGGCCGGCAGCTGTGCGACGCGACCCGCGTAGCGGTGCCGCCAGCCGGAGTTCGCGTCGGCGGTGATGACGACGTCGTAGTAGCCCTCGTCGGTGGGCCAGGTGATCTTCTCCGTGCCGCCCGGCTTCACCCAGATGCGCTGGGCGGTGCCGGCGTGGTCGTTCGGCACGAGGCTGTAGTGCACCGGCTGACGTCCGTCGTTGCGCAGCGCGATCTGCACCGTCGGCGTCGCGCCCGGGAGGAGATCGACGTCGACGCGGGGCACTCCCGCGCCGTTCTGCCCGGCCGGGACGACCGTGCCGGCGTGCGAGCGGACGAATCCGTCCGGACCGTAGACCGAGAACGCGTAGCGGCCGTCCTGCGCGGTCGCGTCCCACACGTGCGCCGCGGGCTTGGCCGCCGACACCGTGTAGGGCGTGTTCGCGAACGGGAGGTACTTGTCCGGGAAGGCCTGCAGGCTCACCGCCTTGCCGGCGGGGCCGCCCACGAGGCTCAGCTGCACGCTGACCTTCCCCGTCTTGCGGTCCTCCACGAACACGCCGTGCGGGTGGTACGACAGCGGACGGTGCTTGAGCGGGGTGCTCGACCACTTGTCGGCCGGCGGCACCTGGGTGCCGATCGTGCCGCCCGCGCGGGCGATCTGCACGAGCGCGTCGGTGTCGGGCAGGGACGGCACGTCGATCACGGGGTGCGCGAAGTCCATCGCGCTCGTGAGGTCGCCGCTGATGCCCCGGCGCCACGCCGTGATCGTGGTCGACAGCGCCGGGGTGCCGATCGCGGTCGTCCACGTCTCCAGGAACCGGATGAGCGAGGTGTGGTCGAACGTCTCGGTGCCGACCCAGCCGCCACGCGTCCACGGCGAGACGAGGATGGTCGGGATCCGGGCTCCGTAGCCGATGGGGGTGGATCCGTTGTACTCGCCCGGGGTGCCCGGCTCGGCGAACGGCGGCAGCACGTGGTCGAAGTACCCGTCGTTCTCGTCGAACGTCATGATGAGCAGCGTGCTCTTCCAGATGTCCGGGTTGCTCTGCAGCGTCTGGATCACGCGGTTCGAGAAGTGCGCGCCGTGCTCGGGGTTCGCCGAGGGGTGCTCGGACCAGCTGTACGGCGCGACGATCCAGGAGACTTGCGGCAGCGGGTACTGCGCGCCGGGCTTGCACGCGGCGATGAAGTCCTTCAGCACGCCGTTGAGGTTGGCGTCGCTGTCGTTGTTGACGACGCCGGTCGACGCGTAGGGCGCGGATCCCGCGCGCCACACCAGGCCCGTGCCGGCCGCGTTCTTCGTGGCGTCGTTGCGGTTCGCCGTGTCCTGCGCGGACGAGCCAGAGGTCGTGAAGGCGTTGAAGCCGCGGATCGGGTTGTCGGTGTAGTCGCCGACCCAGCTGGATCCGTTGTTCGTGTTGTCGACGTAGATCCGCCACGACACGCCCGCGGCCTGCAGCGCCTCGGGGTAGGTCTGCCAGGCGCGGTTGCCGTTGGACTCGCCGCCGTTGTCGACGACGCCGCCCGACGTGCCGGTCCACGCGTAGAGGCGGTTCGGCGTGGTCGGGCCCATGACCGAGCAGTGCCAGTTGTCGCAGATCGTGTAGGCGCTCGCGAGCGAGTACTGCCAGGGGATCTCCTCGCCGGAGACGTAGTGCATGGTGTTGGCACCCTTGGCCCCGACCCAGTTGTTGTAGCGTCCGCCGGCCCAGGCCGACGTGCCGCCCGAGTACGAGTGGTCCAGGCCCGTGGTCGTGCCGGCGACCGTGGTCACCCGGCTGGGCTTCACGAAGGAGGATCCCTGCGGCTGGGAGAAGACGTCCGTGCCGTTGGGGAACCGCAGCGCCTGCTTGTCGTCGAAGCCGCGCACGCCGGGGAGCGCGCCGTAGTAGTGGTCGAACGAGCGGTTCTCCTGCATGAGGATCACGACGTGCTTGATGTCGGTGATGTCGCCCGAGAAGCCCTCGGGCAGGGCATAGGCGCGCGCGCCGCCCGCGGCGAGCGCTCCGCGGCCCGCGCCGGTCGCCGCCGAGGCGGAGGAGGTCGCGGCCCCGGCGCCGATCCCCGCACCCACGGCGGCGGCGCCGCCCAGCAGGCCGAGCGCGCGCAGCATGCCGCGGCGGGTGAGCCCGGAGCGGAGGACCTCGTCGGGGACGGTCCGCGGGCGGTCGTAGGGGTCCGGGGTGAACGGGACGGGCTCGCTGGACATGGACGCTCCTCGGGACGGCGGGTGGGCGACCGGATCGGTGCCGACCTCGAGGACAGCAAGCGGAGGGGAACGGCGGGTGAACGCGGGAGGACGAACCGGTGGCATCGGGCCGGGATGCCCCGGATCCGGCCGCCGAGCGTGCACACTGGGCTGTCTCCGCCCCTCCCCGGTTCCCGGGGGTCGAGCGACAACGGCGCACCCCGCCCCTCCCCGGGGTCGTCGAGCGAGGACGGCGCAGCCGCCCGAGACGAAACGCGCCGCCCACCCCGAGCTCAGAGCGCGGTGCGGACCGTCTGCCCCGCCTCGATCTCGAACGCGATCGCCCCCGCGCGGTAGCGGTCCACGCCGAGCTCCACGAGCCGTCCCTCGCGCGTCGTCGTGGTGCGGCCCACCTGCAGCAGCGGACTCGAGCGCCGCACGCCGAGCAGCGCCGCGTCCTCGGTCGTCGCGGCGGCCGCCTCGATCCGGTGATTCGTCGAGGCGACGCGGATCCCGGCCTCGGCGAGCGCGGCCGTGGTCGAGCGCACGTCGTCCGGCATCAGGGTGACGACCTCGGCGACCCACGGCGCCCAGACCGATCGCTCGATCATGACCGGCAGCCCGTCCAGCGTGCGCAGCCGCACGAAACGGTGCAGCGGCGCGCCGAGCCGGATCCGGAACAGCTGGGCCTCACGCGCGTCGGCGGGCCCGACGGTGCGGGACGTGATCGTGCCGCCCGGCGTGCGCCCGCCCTCGCTCGCCCACTCGGTGAACGACTGCATCCGCGCGAAGCCCTGCGTCTGATGCGCGGCCTGCACGATCCAGCCGCCGCGCGGCCGCGAGACCACGAGCGACAGCCTGGCGAGCCGGGCGAGCGCCCCGCGGATCACGCTGCGGGTCGTGCCGTACTCGACGCTCAGCGCCGCCTCGCTGGGGAGGCGCGTGCCGGCGGCGAACCCGCCCTCGGCGATCCGCCGGCGCAGGTCCGCGGAGATCTGCGCGGTGCGCGAGCCCTCGCGGCCGCCCTCGGTCACGGCGCGCCTGCGGACGCGAGCGAAGAGGTCGACCGGGGCATGCCCCCATTCTCGCGCACGCGCACCGGTGGCCCGCCGCGCACAGGCACGACGGGCCACCGGTCACCGGGATCCCGCCCGGGGCGCCGGGCTCAGGCCTCCGGCCGGTTCGCGCGCAGCACCTCGAGCCGCGCTCGGTACTCGGTCTCGTCGACGTCGCCCTTGGCGAAGCGATCGGCGAGGATCTGCTCGGCCGTGCGGCTCTGCGCGGATCCCGCCCACGGCGCGGTCGCGCCCGGAGCGCCCGGCGTGCCCGGGGCGCCGTGCCAGCCCCAGGGCCCGGGGCCGCCCCAGCGACGGCGGCGCACCAGGATCGCGACGAGGAGGCCCACGATGACGAGGAACATCAGGGGGCCGATGATGAAGACGGGCCAGAAGGGGTGGAAGCCCAGGTGTCCGGGATGCGCGGCGGCGGCCGCGACGGTTGCGATCATGAGTGACCATCCTTGGATCGGTTCGGCCGCATCTCGACCGATGGATCCAGCCTCGCGATCTGCGCGCTCCGCCGAATCCGGCCCCGGGAGTGATTCGACGTGCTCCCCCGGGAGTATCGCCCCTTGATCGAGTCGTCCCCCTGAGCACGAGCCCTAGGCCGTGCTCAGGGGGCCGACTCGATCGTGGGGAGAGGGGGCTACTGCCAGCCGGGGGCGACGAGGCCGGTCTCGTAGGCGAGGACGACGAGGTGCACCCGATCCCTCGCGTGCAGCTTCGCCATGATCCGCGACACGTGCGTCTTCGCGGTGAGCGGGCTGAGGAACAGGCGTGCCGCGATCTCGTCGTTCGTGAGCCCCTGCCCGACCAGACGCAGCACCTCGCGCTCGCGCTCCGTGATGCCGTCGAGCGCGCGCTGGTCGGGCGCATCGCGCAGCCCGACGGTGAGCCGTTCGAGCAGTCGCCGGGTGACGCCCGGGGAGAGCAGCGCGTCCCCCGCGGCGACCACGCGCACGGCGCGCACGAGATCGGCCGGCTCGGTGTCCTTCACGAGGAAGCCGGCGGAGCCGGCGCGCACCGCCCGCACCACGTACTCGTCGAGCTCGAACGTCGTCACGATCACGACGTGCACGTCGGCGAGAGCCGGATCCGCGGCGATCTGCTCGGTGGCCCACAGCCCGTCGCCGTCCGGCATGCGGATGTCCATCAGCACGACGTCCACGGGCGTCTCGCGGATCCTCCGCAGCAGCTCCTGCCCGCCCGACGCCTCCGCGACGACCTCGATGCCGTCCTCCGCGTCCAGCAGCGCGCGGAACCCCGCCCGCACGAGCAGCTGATCGTCGGCCAGGGCGACCCGGATCACGAGGCCCTCCCCCACGGCAGCGTCGCGACGACGCGCGCCCCGCCGTCCGGGCCGTCGCCGACCTCCACGACGCCGCCGAGGAGCGCCGCACGCTCGCGCATGCCCAGTACGCCGCCGTGCCCCGAGGCGCCCGGATCCGCGCCGCCGAAGCCGCGCCCGTCGTCGGCCACCGTCACGACGAGCGCCGGATCCGCACCCTCCCGCCGTTCCAGGATGACGCTCACGTGGGCGGCCTGGGCGTGCCGGACCGCGTTCGTCAGCGCCTCCTGCACGATGCGATACGCCGCGAACTGGGTCGCGCGGCTCGGCGCGGTGCCGCCGAGGCGGTCGTCCAGCGCGATCTCCAGGCCCGGCGTCGTGAGTCCCGCGATGAGCCGCGGCAGCTCGGCGAGCTCGGCCTGGGGCACGAGCGGCGCCTCGCCGTCGCGGAGCACGCCGAGCACGCCCCGCACCTCCTCCAGCGCGAGCTTCGAGGTGTCCTTCACGTTCTGCAGCGCCGCGCGCGCCTGCTCGGGGTCGCGGTCGAACAGGTGCAGCCCGACGCTGGCCTGCACGTTCATCTGCGAAAGCGCATGCCCCAGCACGTCGTGCAGCTCCCGGGCGATGCGCACCCGCTCACGCTCCTCGGCGCTGCGCCGGCGCCGCTGCGCATCCGCCCGCAGCTCCGCCACCCGGGCGCCGCGGACGCGCACGAAGGCGCCGATCGCGAAGCTCGCCGCGAGCGCGGCCGTGGCCGCCACGATGAGGCCCGGATGCCAGACCCGCCCGATGCTCACGCCGATCAGGATCGCCGCCGCCCAGCCGGTGGCCACGGAGACCGCGGCCCAGATCACCGCCCCGCGGGCGACCGCGATCGCGATCGCGAACGCGAGGGCGAGGTAGGGCGGGCCGGCGACCGGCGCGGTGAGCACGTCCAGCAGTGCCAGCCCCGAGACGAGCGCGACCGTCGGACCCGGGAATCGCCGGGCCGCGAGCAGCGCGAGCGGCCCGGTGACGGCGAGGACGAGGTGCAGGACGATCCGCCAGCGCAACCCATGACCCGGGAGATGGGCCGCGATCCATGCGTTCGCCGGCACCTGGACGAGCAGGCTCAGCACCACCGGTGCGATCAGCCCCACCCGGGCCGGCGGGCCCGCCGGGATCCGCCCCGTGTCCGGGCCGAACCACGCCGTCGACGCCCTCGGCATGTCTTCGAGCGGCTGATCGGGCATCCTCCGATGCTAATCGCGCCGCCGCGGAGGCGGATCCGCCCGCGGGGTACCGCACGCGTACTCCCGGAGGAGTAGTCCGCCGCTTCAGCTCGCACCCGGGGGAGGACGAGGCGGACCGGATCCCGCGGCTACGCTCGGCGGCATGCTCCGGTCCCGCGTCCTCATCGCGCTCGGCGCCGTCGCCGCGCTGGCCCTTCTCGGCGGCGCCGCGGCGGCCGGGCTCCTCGGGCACCCGGGCGGCGCCGGGCCCCGGACCGGCTCGGCGTCGCCCTCGCCGTCACCCGTCGCGCCTGCCGCGCCCTCCGGCACCGGGACGCCCGCCCCTGTGCCGGGAGCCTCCGGCTCGGAGGAGTTCACCCTCGTCTCGGGCGGCATCGCGCGCACCTACCGCGTGCACACGCCCGCGGGGCTGCCGCCCGAGGCTCCGCTCGTGGTGATGCTGCACGGCGGCGGGGGCAGCGCGGCGGTCGCGGAGCAGTACTACGGCTGGGATCAGGAGGCCGACCGGGAGAAGTTCGTGGTCGCCTACCCCGACGGTCTCGGCCCCGTCGAACCGGCCTGGAACACCGGAGGCGGTTGCTGCGGCTACCCCGCTCGGAACGACATCGACGACGTCCGCTTCATCCAGGACATGGTCGCCGCGATCGGATCCCGGATCCCCCTCGACGACCGGCGGATCTACGCCGCCGGGATCAGCAACGGCGGAATCATGGCCTACACGCTGGCGTGCCGGACCGATCTGTTCGCCGCGATCGGCCCCGACTCGGCGACGATGCTCGGAACCTGCGAGACCCCCGCTCCGACCTCGGTGATCCACATCCACGGCCTGCAGGACACCACGATCCCTTTCGACGGCGGGACGGGCACGGGGCCGGCCGCGATCGACGGACCGCCGGTCCCCGCGGTGATCGACCAGTGGCGCGTCGTCGATCGATGCGCCCCGGCGACCTCGACGACGGCCGGGGTGGTCACCACCGCGGTCGGCACGTGCGCCGAGGGCCGGGCCGTGGAGCTGGTGACGATCGCCGACGGGGGGCACGGCTGGCCGGGCTCGCCGGTCAAGGCCGGCCGCTCCACCGCGGGCGGGAATCAGCCGTCGGAGGCGCTCGACGCGACCGGCACGATCTGGCGGTTCTTCGCCGCGCACCCGAAGCCCTGAGCCGGATGCGCGGTGGCGGGGCTCAGTTCTCCCAGGAGCGGCTGCGCTTGGTGGCGCCGCCCGGCTCGCGCATCATGTACGCGAGAGCGAGGCTGATCGCCAGGATGCCCGCGACGAAGACGGGACCCTGCCATGCGGGCAGGCCGGGGGCGATGCCCAGCAGCACGAATCCGCCGAGGAACAGAATTCCGAACACGATGTAGTGAAGGATCACCGGGCAACCTCCTGTTGAGCCTCTCGAGTCTATCGCGCCGCGTCGGGCGGCCTCGACCCGCGGTCCGGATCCGGGTCGGCGTCGCGCGTCCGCCCCGCGTCCGTCGCGAGGAATGCAGGATCCGCCGACGGATGCAGGAGCCAAGGACCGAATCCGTCCTGCAGAGGTCGCAGCATCCTGCATCCGTCGCGCACGACGTGGCGGGATCCGTGCAATGTCGGCGCCCGCGGCTAACCTCGCGCCATGAGCATCTCCTACCCCTCCGTGCCGGGCCTCGTGAACAGCCCCGGCTTCAGCCATGTCGCCGTGATCCCGCCCGGGTCCACGATGATCCACGTCGGCGGCCAGAACGGCGTCGACGAGTCCGGCGCGGTCGTCTCCGACGACGTGGCCGTGCAGTCCGCCCGCGCCCTCGACAACGCCGAGGCCGCCCTCGCCGCGGCCGGGGCGACGCTCGCCGACGTCATCGGCTGGACCGTGCTGATCCACCAGGACGCGGATCTGCGCGCCGCCTACGGCGCCGTCGGCCCGAAGCTCGCGCGGGACGGGGCTCCTCCGCTGGTCACCGCGGCGCGCGTCGCGGGGCTCGGCGTTCCCGGCGCGCTCATCGAGGTCAGCGCGATCGCGGCGCTCACCCCCTGAGCGGCCGGCCGGGCGACGGCGTCGCCGGACGTCCGCCCCGCGTTCCATGACGGATGTCATAGCCGATCCATGACATCGTTCATCGTGCGCCGTGCGCGCCGCGGAGCAGACTGGATCACATGAACGAGGCGACATCATGAGCGACACCCGGACGGCCCCCGCCGCCACCCGCACCCCCGCGACCCCTCCGGCGGCGATCGCCGCACACGGCCTGACGAAGCGCTTCCGCGGCTTCACGGCCGTCGACGGCGTGGACATCGAGGTCGCGCAGGGAGAGGTCGTGGCCTTCCTCGGCCCGAACGGCGCCGGCAAGACCACCACGATCGACATGCTGCTCGGGCTCTCCCAGCCCGATGACGGCGAGGTGACCCTGTTCGGCCTCTCCCCGCGCCAGGCGATCGGGCGCGGCCTGGTCTCCGCCGTCATGCAGACCGGCGGCCTGCTCAGCGACGTGACCGTGCGCGACACCATGAAGCTCACCGCGTCGCTGTTCGCCCACACGACCAGCATCGACGCCGCGCTGGAGCGGGCCGGAATCGCCGACATCGCCGACCGCAAGGTGCAGAAGTGCTCCGGCGGTCAGCAGCAGCGGCTGCGCTTCGCGATGGCGCTGGTGTCGGATCCGGGCCTCATCGTCCTCGACGAGCCGACCACAGGCATGGACGTGGAGGGCCGGCACTCGTTCTGGCAGGCGATCCACGCCGACGCCCAGCGCGGGCGCACGGTGCTCTTCGCGACGCACTACCTCGAAGAGGCCGACCAGTACGCCGACCGGATCATCCTGATCCGCCGGGGCCGCATCGTCGCCGACGGCACGACCGCCGAGATCAAGGCGATGGCGTCGGGCCGCACGGTCGAGGCCGAATGGGAGGACGCATCAGGATCCGGCCAGGCCGAGATCGCCGCCCTCGCCGGGGTCGACTCGGTCGAGGTGCGCGGTCCGCGCATCATCATCCGCGCCAACGACTCCGATGCGGTGGCCCGCCACCTGCTCACCCGCACCTCGGCGCACGACATCACCATCACCAGCCAGAACCTGGAGCAGGCCTTCCTCCAGCTCACCGGCGACGACACGGAAGGGGAATGACTGTGACCTCCGCCACCGAACGCCTGGACCGGATCGATCCGTCCTCCCGGCGCGTGCCGCCGATGGGCGGCTTCAGCCTCACCTTCCTCGGCGTCGAGCTCAAGCGCCTGTTCCGCAATTCCAGCGTGGTCGTCTTCACGCTGATCTTCCCGATCGCCATGCTCGTGATGATCGGGCTGCCCAACAAGAACACGTCCATCTCGAGCGTGCCGGTCAGCCAGGGCGGGATGTCCGCCGCGGTGCCGATCATGATCTCGATGGCCGTCTACGGCGCGATGGTCGCGAGCACCATGACCGGCGTCTCCGTCGCCTCCGAGCGCGCCCAGGGCTGGAGCCGCCAGCTCCGCCTGACGCCACTGAACCCCGTCGTCTACATCCTGGTCAAGGTCGTGTGCGGCATGGTCCTCGGGGCGATCGCCGTGATCGTGACGCTGATCGTCGGCGCCGTGCTCGGCATCACCGCTCCGCTCGGGAACCTGATCGCTGCCGGCGTGCTCGCCTGGCTGAGCTCGCTCATGCTGACCAGCCTCGGCCTCGCCGTCGGCTACGCCTTCCCCGCGCAGAACGCGATGCGCTACCTCGGCCCGATCCTGCCGATCCTGAGCTTCATGGGCGGCCTGTTCGTGCCGCTCGCGATCATGCCCGAGGCCGTGCAGATCGGCGCGAAGTTCACCCCGCTGTGGGGCATCGCGAACCTGTCGCAGTCGGCCGTGATCGGCGTCGCCCCCGACGGCTGGTCGGTGCCGAACCTCATCGTCTGGTTCCTCGTCTTCACGGGCCTCGCGGTGCTGATGTTCCGCCGGGACACCAAGCGCGTCTGACGTGACGGACGACGTCTGCGACGAGCAGGACGCCACGGCCTCGGCCGGGCGCCCTGCTCGTCGCGGTTTCCCGCTGCGCCTCGGCATCGGCCAGGGCGGCTTCCTGGATGCGCCCTCGCTCGACGGCGCCACAGGGTGGCCCCGGCTGCGGCTGACCCTCGGCGCCCCCGGCGCGAAGCGGTGGTACCCCGGGGCGCTCATCAGCCAGCTGTTCATCATCGGGTTCATCCTGGTGCCCCTGCTCACCCAGCTCCCGGCCCCGGCGTCCTGGCTCTGGGGCCTCGGGGTGCTGGTCTACGGTGCGCTGTTCACCGTCTCCTTCCCGGCGGCGATGGCGCTGCCGAGCCCCTGGCGGTGGGTGCCGCCCGCCGCGCTGCTGCTGCTGTCGCTCCCGTTCCTCCTCGTGCTCGGACCCGACCTCTCGGGGCTGTGGACCTACGTCGCGGTCTCCGCGGCGATGTGCTTCGGCGGCGATCGCCGCGCGCTCCTGGCCGTCGTCGGGCTGGCGGCGGCCGCGTTCGTGCTCAACCTCGTCGACGGGGCCCTCCAGCCCTCGAGCACGCCGCCGTGGACGATGCCGCTCGTCATCCTCTCCATCGGAACGCTGATGGCGGCGTTCACCCGCAACCTGCAGACGCTCGCCGAGCTGCGGCGCACGCAGAAGGAGCTCGCCACCGTCGCCGTGGAGGAGGAGCGCAACCGCGTCGCGCGCGACATGCACGACATCCTCGGCCACTCGCTGTCGGCCATCGCGCTGAAGGCCGACCTCGCCGCCACGCTCTCGGAACGGGATCCCGACGCCGCGTCGGCGGAGATCCGCGAGGTGCAGACCCTGGCCAGGGCCACGCTGAGCGACATGCGCGCCGTGGTCTCCGGGTACCGCCAGGTGCGGATCGCGAGCGAGCTCGCGTCGCTGCGCACGCTCCTGCCCGCCGCGGGGATCACCGCGCACCTGCCGACCACCACCGACGAGGTTCCGGAGCGCAACCGCGAGCTGTTCGGCTGGGCGCTGCGCGAGGCCGCGACGAACGTGATCCGCCACGCCGGAGCCGCCCACTGCTGGGTCGTGCTCGCCCCCGGACGCATCACGGTCGAGGATGACGGGGTCGGTCCCGGTGCGCACTCGCCGGCCGATCCGGGCGGCACGGGGCTGCACGGTCTCGCCGAGCGGGCCGCCGACGCCGGCGGCGCCCTGAGGATCGGCCGCTCCCGCCACGGCGGGTTCCTCCTGGAGGTCACCGCATGACGCACGGCACGAACGCTCCGGCGATCCGGATCCTGCTCGCCGACGATCAGGCTCTCGTGCGCGGAGCGCTCGCGACGCTGCTCGGCCTCGAGGACGATCTCGCGGTGATCGCGCAGGTGGGGCGCGGCGACGAGGTGCTGGCGGCCGCGCAGCAGCACCGCCCCGACATCGCCCTGCTCGACGTGGAGATGCCGGGCATCGACGGGCTCACCGCCGCCGCGCAGCTGCGGCAGGCGCTGCCCGACGTGCGGATCGTGATCGTCACGACCTTCGGCCGTGCGGGCTATCTGTCCCGCGCCCTCTCCGCCGGCGTCAGCGGCTACGTCGTCAAGGACACGCCGGCCTCCGAGCTGGCCGCGGTCGTGCGCCGGGTGATGCGCGGGGAGACGGTCATCGACGCCGCCCTCGCGACGGACGCGCTGACGGCCGGGCCGTCGCCGCTGACCCCGCGCGAGGCCGAGGTGCTCGCCGCCGCCCGGGACGGCGGGACCATCTCCGACGTGGCCCGCGCCCTGCACCTGTCCGAGGGCACGACGAGGAACCATCTGTCCTCGGCGATGCAGAAGCTCGAGGCGCGCACCCGTGCCGATGCCGCGCGGATCGCGCAGGAGCGCGGCTGGCTGCTCTGACGCTCCCGACGCCGCTTCAGGTTCCGGACCCGGGGATCCCTTACACTCGGCACCATGTCCGGAGGCTCCCCCACTTCGTCGCGCTCTGCGCGCCCTTCGCCCGCGGTGATCCGCCGACGCCGCCTGATCGTCGGGCTCATCGCCGTGCTCGCGATCGCGCTCGTCGCGGTCCTCGCGACGATCTCCGTGCGGGCGTTCTCCGGGGGCGGCCCGAAGGCCGAGGCCGCCGGCACCGCGTCCACGCCGACGCCGAAGCCGACGTCCACGCCGCTCACACCGGCCCAGCAGCTGCTGAAGACCGCCGCCGACCCCGCCACCGCGTGCGCGGTGTCGTTCGCGGGCGAAGGCATCACGCAGCCCCCGATGCTCCAGACGGAGGGCGTGCTGTACACCGGTCTGCCGATCCCGGAGCGTCCCGGCGCCGTGTTCGCCGGCTGGTACCCGACTCCGGAGACCGCCCAGACGCAGGTGCAGACCGATCGCGTGAACGGGTCGCAGCTGACCGCGTGCACCGATCATCAGCTCACGCTGCACGCCGCCTGGACCACGCCCGACCAGAACACCGCGACGGCGGCGAAGATCCCGATCCTGATGTACCACCAGTTCACGACCAAGCCCGAGGGCGAGGACAACTGGCTGCGCAACAACTACGTCTACATCGAGGACTTCAAGGCGCAGATGGACTACGTCGCGTCGCAGAAGTTCTACCTGCCGACCTGGGATGAGCTGAACGCGTTCATCGACGGCAAGCTCTTCCTGCCCCAGCACTCGCTCGTCATCACCGACGACGACGCGGATCCGACCTGGCTTCAGCTCGCCGTCCCGGTCGTCACCGAGCGGAAGCTGCTGACCACGTCGTTCGTGATCACCGGCGAGCGCAAGGACGGCTCGCCGTCGCCCTACGTGCTGCAGCGCTCGCACACGAACGACATGCACCGCGCCGGCGACAACGGCAAGGGCCGGATGGTGAACCTGTCCGCCGACGAGGTCGCGGCGGATCTGGAGGAGTCGGCGAAGGTGCTCGGCGCCAAGGAGGTCATCGCCTACCCCTACGGTCACTACAACGCGACCGCGGAGGAGGGCGTGACCAAGGCAGGGTTCCTGCTCGCCCGCACCATCGAGTTCGGCTACGTGAAGATCGGCACGAACAAGCTCGAGCTCCCGGTGGTCCGCATCAACTACGGCGACACCGTCCAGGGTCTCAAGGACAACATCGGCTGACGCCCCGAGGGGGCGGATCCGAGGGGTCGGGATCCGGGGCGGCTCGCCCGGCGGCGCCCCGAACGGGAGCCACCGGATCCAGGATCAGTCCGCGGCGGCCTCGGCCTCGAGGCGCACGCGCCGGCGCTCCTCGGCCTTGCGCTCCTGGCGCACCGACCGGCGCGGTGCGTAGACCACGAGGGAGTGGAACAGGAAGCGCACGAAGAACGCCGCGATCAGCGTGATCGCCGCCGCGAGGATGCTGGAGATGTGCCAGGTCTCGACCATGAGCGCCAGCACCGGGATCCGCACGGCCGCCTCGACGTTGTTGAACGTGAACGACTGGGCGAAGCGCACGCCGATCGCGGAGGCGTCGCCGCGCATGTCGTTGAAGACGTAGCGCTCCTGCAGGATGAAGTTGCCGATGATCGTCACCTCGGCCGCGATGATCGCCGCCCAGACGTACTCCACGCCGAGGTGGGTGAGCGCCCACATGATGACGAGGTTGGCGAGAGCGCCCACACCGCCGATGATCGCGAACAGCGACATCTTGCCGAAGCGCAACCGGGCCAGGTGCTTGAGGAACTCCATGCCCTGGACGAACGACGCCTTGGACTGCCCGTGCAGCCGCTCGCCGAACTCCATCGGCACCTCGGCGATGCGCACGTCGGAGCGCACCAGGATCTCCAGGAGGATCTTGAAGCCGTTGGGGCGCAGCGCCACCGGGTCGATGCGGCGACGGTCCACGAGGAAGTATCCCGTCATGGGATCCGAGGCGCCGGACAGCCGGATCGGGAACATCGCCTTGGTGAGCAGGGTCGCGCCGCGGGAGACGCCGACGCGCACCGCTCCGGCGAGACCGCCGTTGTCGCCGCCGCCGACGTAGCGGGAGGCGACCACGACGTCCGCATCCCCGTCCTCGAAGCGGTCGATCATGTCGGGCAGGAGCTCCGGCGGATGCTGCAGATCGCCGTCCATGACGATGCACACGTCGTAGGCGGCCGCGGAGATGCCCTCCACCACGGCGCCGCCGAGACCGCCCACGGGCTTCTCCCGGTGCAGGAGCCGCACGGGAACGGGAGCGCCGACGGCGATCCGGCGGATCACGTCAGGGGTGTCGTCCGAGCTGTCGTCCACGAACAGGATCTCGACGTCGCGGTCCGAGACGGCGGCGGAGACGCGGGAGACGAGGGCCGCGATGTTGTCGCGCTCGTTGTAGGTCGGAATGATGACCGTGGCACCGGGGATGCGCTCCCCTGCCGACATGTCGCCCATGCCCCTCCTCCGATCGCTGACTCGCCATGATCCCACGGGAAACCATGCAGAACCTGCGCGTTTCCCGTCAGCCACCCTGCCCGCTCCAGGCTAACGGGAGGTGAAGTCCCCCGTCTCGGCGATCCTCCCGGCCGAGCCGTCACCCCCGGATCCGCCGTACCCTGGACTCATGACCACCCCCGTCTCTGACACGATCACCCTGTTCGGCGCCGACTGGTGCCGTGACTGCATCCGCACGAAGAAGCAGCTCGACGAGCTCGGCATCGAGTACACCTACGTCGATCTCGTCGAGGATCCTGCGGCCGCGGACGTCGCCAAGGAGATCTCCGGCCGCACCAACATCCCGGTGGTCGTGTACCCCGACTCCTCGCACCACGTCGAGCCGTCCAACGCCGACGTCGAGGCGAAGCTGCGCGAGCTGTCCCTGATCTGACTCCCTCCGGCGCACGCGGAGCGGGCCTGATCCGGCCGCCGCGCGCGCCGATACACTGACGCGCATGAGCATCGCCGCTCGCGCCGGACGAGCCCCCACGCGCCTTCCCGCCCGCACCGTCGCCCGCTATGCCGCGGGCTCCCTGGGAACGGGCGGGTTCGCGACGCTGCCCGGCCTGGTGCTCGCCTACTTCCTCACCGACAACCTCGGCGTGGCGGCGATCCTCGCCGGCACGATCGTGACCCTCGCGAAGATCTGGGACGTCGTGATCGACCCGGTGATCGGCGCCTGGTCCGACCGCAGTCTCATCCGCACGGGCAGCCGCAAGCGCTTCATGCTCATCGGCGCCTTCACCCTGCCGGTGTTCTTCGCGCTCACCTTCGCGGTGCCGCCGGTGTTCGGCCCCGTCGCCGGCGTCATCTGCGTGCTGATCGCCTTCCTGGCGACCGCCACCGCGTTCAGCCTGTTCCAGGTGCCGTACATCGCCCTGCCCGCCGAGCTCACGTCGAGCTACGACGAACGCACCCGGCTGCTCAGCTGGCGGGTGATCGCGCTCACCGTCACGATCCTGCTCTTCGGCGGCGGCGGCCCCGAACTGCGCCGCCTCACCGGCGACCCCGTCACGGGCTACCTCGTGATGGGGATCGTCGCCGGCGTCGTGATCGGCGTCGGAATGCTCATCGCCGCGCGCACCGCGGACGACGCGGTGGCCGCCCCCGCCGCGGTCGAGCACGTCGGCATCCGCGCCCAGTACGCCGCGGGGTTCGCCGCGGTGCGCCGCTCGCAGCCGTTCCGCGCCCTGCTCGGCACCTACCTGCTGCAGGCCCTCGCCACCGGGACGATGCTCGCGGGCGCACAGTACGTGGCGACCTGGGTGATGCGCTCCGAGAGCGCGGTGACGCTCCTGTTCGTCGCCCTCGTCGCCCCGGCCGTCATCGCGACGCCGGTGTGGGAGCGGGTGTCGCGCCGGATCGGCAAGGAGCGCGCCTTCCGGATCGCCTCGCTGATGTTCCTCGTCGCTTCGGCGTCGATCGTCCTCGCCCTGTGGGCTCCCGGATCCTGGATCTACCTCTCGGTCGCCGTCGCGGGCATCGCCTATGCGGGCATGCAGGCGCTCCCGATGGCGATGCTCCCCGACGTGATCTCGCACGACGAGCGCGACAGCGGGCCGGGGCACGCGGGCACGTTCACGGGGATGTGGACCGCCTCGGAGACGGTCGGCTTCGCGCTCGGGACGACGATCGTCTCGGTCGTCCTCGCGATCACCGGCTACGTCTCGCGCACGGCCGGCGACGCATCCGCCCTCGCCCAGCCGGCGAGCGCGGTCGCCGGCATCGTCGTGATCTTCAGCATCGTGCCGGCGGCGCTGATGCTGCTGAGCCTGTTCACCCTGGCCCGGTACGGGCTGCGTCGCGGGGACATCGACGGTGAGACTCCGTCTCACGCCGAGCGCGTACCCTGAGACCAGACCGCGCCGAAGGAGATCCGATGCCCGACACCCTCGCCGACGACGTCCGCGCCCCGATCGAGGAGGACATCGCGGCCCTGCGCAAGGGATCCGCGGCCTGGTCCGCCCTGACCGTGAGCCAGCGCGTGACGCTGCTGCGCGGCGTGCGCCGCACCGTCGCGGCGACCGCGCGCACCTGGGCCCGCACCGCGGTGCGCTCGAAGCAGCTGACGGACGATCATCCGCTCCGCGGCGAGGAGTGGCTGAGCGGTCCGTATGCGACGCTCGGCGCGGTGGACGCGTACATCGAGACGCTCGACCGCATCGCGACCGGGCGCAACCCGCTGGACGGCCTCACCGTCGACCGGACGGCGAGCGGTCAGACCCGCGTGCACTCCTTCCCGCTCGAAGGCATCGACAAGCTGCTGCTCTCGGGCTTCACGGGCGAGGTGTGGCTCGCCCCCGGCGTCACGCCGGGGGACGCCCGGTCCCGCGCCGGCCTCGCCCAGCGCTCGCCCGAGGCCACGGACGGCGGCATCGGCCTCGTGCTCGGCGCCGGCAACATCACCTCGATCCCGGTGCTCGACGTGCTGTACGAGCTGCTGGCGCACGACCGCGTCGTGCTGCTCAAGGTCAACCCCACGCAGGACGCCCTGGTGCCGGTCTTCGAGAGGGCGCTCGCGCCGCTGATCGCCCCCGGCTTCCTCCGGATCGTGCGCGGCGGCGCCGACGTCGGGACGTACCTCACCGCGAACGACGCGTTCGCGCACGTGCACATCACCGGATCCGCGCCGACCTTCGACGCGATCGTGTGGGGCACGGGCGCCCAGGGCAAGCGCCGCAGGCGCGAGAACCGGCCGCGGCTGAAGAAGCCGATCACCGCCGAGCTCGGCGGGGTCTCGCCGATCATCGTCGTGCCGGGCGACTGGAGCGACGAGGACCTGCGCTTCCAGGCCGAGCACGTCGCGACGATGCGGCTGCAGAACGCCGGGCACAACTGCATCGCCGGTCAGGTCGTGCTCCTCTCCCGCGACTGGGCGCAGAAGGATCAGTTCCTCATCGAGCTGCGCCGCGCGTATGCGATCGCCCCCGAGCGGCCGATCTGGTACCCGCGCTCGGACGAGCGCATGGCTCAGGCGGAGCAGTCGTATCCCGACGCGCTCGTGCTCGCCGACCGCCTCCTGGTCGAGATCGGAGACGGCGACGACGCCACCGCACTGGAGCAGACCGAGTACTTCGCCCCGGTGCTGGGGGTGGAGCAGCTGCCCGGCACCGGACAGGCGTTCCTGGATGCCGCCGTCGCGCATGCGAACGAGAAGCTGCAGGGCACCCTCGGCGCGAACGTGCTGATCGATCCGGCCACCGAGGCATCGCTCGGCGCGGGCTTCGAGCGGGCGATCACGGCGCTGCACTACGGCTCCATCGCGATCAACACGTGGACCGCCTTCGGCTTCATCACCCCGACCGTGACCTGGGGCGCGTTCCCCGGCAACACGATCGCGGACGTCGGCAGCGGGATCGGCGTCGTGCACAACGCCCTGCTGCTCGCCGACGTGGAGCGCTCCGTGGTGCGCGGCCCGTTCCGGCCGTTCCCGCGGTCGGCGTCGATCGTGCGCGACGGCGGCCGGTTCACGATCCTGCCGAAGCCGCCGTGGTTCGCCTCGTCGCGCACGGCCGCCGAGGTCAGCGAGGGGCTGACCCGGTTCCGCGCGCAGGGCGGCGTGCTCGCACTCGTGCGCACGCTCGTCCAGGCGATGCGCGCGTAGCGCGAGGAGGCCCCGCCTCTCTCCCCATAGACGTTGAGCGAGGACGCGCGCAGCGCGACCGAGACGAAACGCGGTGACCTCGCGAGAGCGCCGCGTTTCGTCTCGCTGCGCTCGCTCAACGACCCCGGAAGAGAGAAGGAACGACAGGGTTCGCGGCTACGGCGTCGCCACCGCGAAGGTGTCGCACTTGCCGAGACCGTACTTGTAGCCGGTCGCGAACCACTTGTCCCGCTGGTCGCTGGATCCGTGCGTCCAGCTCTCCGGGTTGGTGTAGCCCGCGGACTGCTGCTGGATGTGATCGTCGCCGACCGCCGCGGCCGCGTTCAGCGCGTCCTTGATCTGCGCATCGGTCGGCGTCTTCATGTACGCGACGCCGTTCTTGTCCTTCTCCTGCGTCATGTCGGCGATGAACGCGCCCGCATAGCAGTCGGCCTGCAGCTCGGTGCGCACCCCGTTGCTCGTGGGCCCCGTGCCGTTGTTCGGGTACTTGTCCATCGTGCCGGTGATGTTCTGGATGTGATGCCCGTACTCGTGCGCCACGACGTAGACCTGGGCGAGGTCGCCGGCCTCCGCGCCGAACTGCTGCTTGAGCAGCTGGAAGAACGTGGGGTCGATGTAGACGGTCTGATCCGACGGGCAGTAGAACGGGCCGACGTCGTTGGAGGCGGTGCCGCAGGGGGTGGACGTCGAGCCCTCGACGTTGACCTGCCCCGGCTCGACGTAGCCCTTGACGTGCTTCGCCCAGTAGTCGTTGAGCACCAGCGACACGGCGGCGACACGGCAGTCGACGCTGTTGTTGGCGTCGGTGCCGGTGTTGCAGCTCTGCACCGATCCCTCGGTGGATCCGTCCCCCTGCTGCTGGCTCTGCGAGGTTCCGGTCGCGCCCCCGAGGAGGCCGGAGAGGTCGACCCCGGTGAAGGCGCTGATGAGCAGCACCACGACGGCGCCGAGCCCGACCACGCCGCCGCCGGCGATCGCGGCCGTGCGGCCGCCGCTGCGCCGCTTGACCTTGTTGTCCGAGACATCGGCATCCGGGTTGAACGTCATGAGCACAGTTTTCCACGGTCCATGGCCGGACGGCGAGGCATAGGCTCGCACTGAGCGTCGCGCCAGCGACCGAAGGGAGCCGAAAGTGACCACCACGGTGACTCTGACCGGGGCCGGCGGGCAGATCGGCTACGCGCTGCTGTTCCGGATCGCGGCGGGCGACATGCTCGGCCCGGAGGAGAAGGTGCGGCTGCGACTGCTGGAGATCCCCGCGGGAATCGCCGCCGCCGAGGGCGCCGCCCTCGAGCTGCAGGACGGCGCCTTCGGGCTGCTCGAGCACGTCGAGGTGACCGACGACCCGGCCGTGGGCTTCGACGGCGCCGACCACGCCCTGCTCGTGGGGGCGCGCCCGCGGGGCCCCGGGATGGAGCGCGGCGACCTGCTCGCCGCCAACGGATCGATCTTCGGCCCGCAGGGCGCGGCGATCGCCGCGCACGCCGCACCCGGGGTGCGCGTCACGGTCGTGGGCAACCCCGCCAACACCAACGCCCTCATCGCCGCGGCGGCCGCCGACGGCGTGCCCGCGGAGCGGTTCAGCGCGCTCACCCGCCTCGACGAGAACCGCGCGCGCGGTCAGCTCGCCGCAGCCCTGGACGCCCCGGTCGCCGACATCGCCGGGGTCACCATCTGGGGCAACCACTCCGCGACGCAGTTCCCCGACGTCGCGCACGCCACGGTCGCCGGACGCCCGGTCTGGGACGCCCTGGCCGAGCAGACCGGCGACGTGCGCGCCTGGCTCGACAGCACGTTCATCCCGCGCGTCGCGAAGCGCGGCGCCGAGATCATCCAGGTGCGGGGATCGTCCTCGGTGGCGTCGGCGGCGAACGCGACGATCGACCACGTGCGCGACGGGGCGCTCGGCACCGGCGAACGCCGCACGAGCGCCGCCGTCGTCTCGCACGGCGAGTACGGCGTCCCGGAGGGGCTGATCAGCTCCTTCCCGGTGCGCGCGGTCGACGGCGCGTGGCAGATCGTCGAGGGTCTTGACCCGGACGACTGGGCGCGGGAGCGCATCGACCGCTCGGTCGCCGAACTCGTCGAGGAGCGGGACGCCGTGCGCGCACTCGGGCTGATCTGACCCGGCGAGACCGCCGCGCTCCGTCTCGCGCCTCGCTCCGCTCGGGGCTCGTTCGACGACCGATCCCGGGGTCGTCGAGCGAGGACGCCGCAGGCGACCGAGAGACGAGACGCGGTCCTGAGCGGGCGGGCGTCAGATCGTCGCGGCGTCGATCACGAAGCGGAACCTCACGTCGCTCGCGAGCACGCGCTCGTAGGCGTCGTTGATGCCGGCCGCGTCGATGAGCTCGATCTCCGCCGCAAGCCCGTGCTCCGCACAGAAGTCGAGCATCTCCTGCGTCTCGGCGATCCCGCCGATCGCGGATCCGGCCAGCGACCTGCGGAATCCGAGCAGCTGGTTGATCGAGACCGACATCGGCTCCGGCGGGGCTCCCACGCACACGAGGGTTCCGTTTGTGTCGAGCAGGCGCAGGTAGTCGTCCAGCGGCAGCGGGGCGCTCACGGTGTTCAGGATCAGGTCGAACGCGCGTCGGTTGCCCGAGAACGTCTCCGGCTCCGAGGTGGCGAGGTAGCGGTCGGCGCCGAGCCGGATCCCCTCGTCCTTCTTGCGCAGCGACTGCGAGAGCACGGTGACCTCGGCGCCCAGCGCGTGCGCGATCTGGACGGCCATGTGGCCGAGGCCGCCGAGTCCGATGACGGCGACGCGCGAACCGGGGCCGACCTTCCAGTGGCGCAGCGGCGAGTAGGTGGTGATGCCCGCGCACAGCAGCGGTGCCGCGCGGTCGAGCGGGATGGCGTCGGGGATCCGCAGGACGAAGTCCTCGGTGACGACGACCTGGCGCGAATAGCCGCCCTGGGTGACGGTGCCGTCGCGGTCGATCGCGCCATAGGTGCCGACGGAGCCGCCGGTGCAGTACTGCTCCTCGCCGCGCAGGCAGGCGGGGCACTCACGGCAGGAGTTCACGAGGCAGCCGACGCCGACCCGGTCTCCGACGGCGAAGCGCGTGACCTCGGATCCGATCGCCGCGACCGTGCCGGCGATCTCGTGGCCGGGTGCGAGCGGATACCGCTGCGGCCCCCAGTCGCCCCGCACGGTGTGGATGTCAGAGTGGCAGATCCCGGCGTAGGCGATGTCGATCACGACGTCGTGCGGACCCGGCTCGCGCCGCTCGATCGTGGTCGGTGCGAGGGGCGCGCCCTCGCTCGGTGCGGCATAGGCGGCGACGACAGGCATGCGGACTCCTCGGGCTCCGTGGCGGACATGTGCGAGAGTACCCCGCGCCGCTGTGGGAGCGCGCCCGGTCGCGATCTGCGGGGCTCGGCACGCCGGTGTCGGCGGGAGAAGGCACAATAGTCGTGGAGGCGGATGACATGGAAGCGACCACGCACACGCAGGGCGATGCCGAAGGCACGACCGAGGCCTCCCTCGACGCCGCCCTCACCAGCCCGCTGCACCTTCCGCACGCGGCGGCCGAGTGCCCCAAGTGCTTCACCGAGCTGCAGCAGAACCGCGACTGGTGGTCGGCCAAGCCGGACGGATCCCGCCTCGTCGGCCTGGTGGTGGCGCGCGACGGCATGCCCTCCGTGGTGCAGCAGCGCGACGACCTCACCCGCTTCGGCGTACCGATCGAGGGCTTCCGCCACCCGGCGCCCGACATCCTGGAGAGCTGGACGGATCGGATCGGCCGCCTCATCGACACCCTGCGGGCGGGCGACGTGCTCGTCGTCGCCAACATCCACGCGCTCGGCCGCGATCTCGACGAGGAGGCCCGCACCGTCGCCGCCCTTCGCCGGCACGGCGTGATGGTGAAGGTGCTCAGCCACGACGCGCGCCACCTGGCCGACGCCGGGCGCTGACCGTCAGGGTCGTTCGAAGAGCGGCGGGATCTCCGCGGCGACGGCCGCACCCAGCTGGGTGTCGCTCGGGAGGATGTCGAGGCCGACTCCCGCCGGCAGAGCTCCCCCCAGCGCTGCGGCGAAAGCCCTGAGGGAAGCGGAATCACCCGTCGGGACAGCCGTGAGGGCCGACTGTCCGTCGGCGACCACCTGTGCCAGTGACACCCGGGCGATGCCCGCGCTGTCGCTCGCAGCGCGAACCGCGGTCAGGATGCGCGGATCCACGTGCCCCGGGCGCCCGAAGCTCACCGTGCCGGCCGGGATCGTTCTCTCGTTCGCCAGCATGAGTCGTTCGTTGAGCGGATTGATCACGACGTCGACTCCGGGGGCGAGCCGGCCGACGCCGCCCGCGGGGACGAGCGCGGGACTCGCACCCTCGGGTGCGCCGCTCGCCCACTCGTCGAACAGTTCACGCGACGAGAACGCCGGGAGAACTCTGCCTCCCTCGACCTCGATCGTGATCAGCCGGGTGCCGTCCTGCGCGTTCATCACCGGCAGGAGCAGACCGTAACGCCCGAGGAGATGCTCGGCCGCAGCCAGGGTCCGCACGCCCCTCTCCCCCAGCTGACGCACGGTCACCCGCGGAAGCAGCGACGGCTCGCCCTGCGCGCTCCCCTCCGCGGCGAGCATGCCGTCCAAGGCGGCCGAGACACGGTCGTCGATGTGTCCGGAGTCGACCATCTGATGGCTCAGGGCGGTGGCGAGCGAGCGAGGCGACAGGTGCCCCGCACGGACGGTCTGAAGTTCCTCCTCCAGCTGCCCGCGCAGCGACGAACTCAAGGACGCCGGGAATACACCATCCGCCGAAGCCGACTCCAGCGCCTGCAGGGCGGCGAGGAGCGCCTCCTCGTATTTCGTCGTCATGGGATCCTCCCCTGAAAACCTACCGGCAGCCTGTCGACATTCTGAACCCAGGAACTCGGCCAATCACGGGGCAAGAGGATCTGATCCGCTCCGCCCGGCAGGATCGCTCCGGACATGGTCGTCTGCGGCGCCACGGTGCCGATGTTGAGCACCTGGCCCGCCGGCACCTCGATCGTGGCCTCGAACTCACGCGAGTTCTTCCACTCGGGAAGAAGGGCGCTCTCCATCGCCGCATTGATCCGGTTGCCGGACGTCGACGTCGTCGCAAAGCCTCCGCCCTGTTCGGCGGAGTGCCCGTAGACGCGGAACAGCGTGACCGCCTCCGTCGTCTCCACCGTGCGATAGGCGCCGTCCTCGAAGGTCGCCGCGAGACTCGGCGGAAGCTCCTGTCGCGGCGCGGCTCTCACACTCCCGTCGATCGCCGTGGGGTTCGTCCGCGTGGTGTCGACCTTGCCGTCGTAGTGGTCCTTGTCCTTGACCTGGCGGATGACGTCGTCGAGATGCCCGTCCATGTTCGCCGTCAACTGGTGCAGCTTGTGATCCGCATGCGCGAA
>NZ_JBBCVH010000014.1:0-62896 GCF_037147555.1 Microbacterium sp. MMO-35 | reverse complement strand
ACGACTGGAGCATCCGCGTCGACGGCACCGGGATCCGTGCGAAGGTCTGGTTCCTGCCCCCACCCGGCACCAGTGCCCCACCCCGCCCCGGCGGCAGAGCACGCACCGAAAAACTCGCCTGAGCAGCGCCGCCGACCCGGCCGCAATTCCCGAGACCGGCTGCTTCGATGTTCTCCGTGGATGGACGTCCTCCACGGCCGGATCGATGTCGGCCGCGGCCGATAGCGTGGAGGCATGCCCGACGCCTCCGCTCCGACTCGCGCGCAGGCGGCCGTGATCGATGCCCCGGCGAACGCCGTCGGCACGGTGATCGGAGCCCCGGGCACCGGCAAGACGCATGCGCTGGTGGAGCGCGTCGCGGCGCTGCTGGAGCGCGGCCTCGCTCCCGAGCAGGTGCTCGCGCTGACGCCCAGCCGGCAGGCGGCCACCGCTCTGCGCGATCGGATCGGCGTGCGCGCGCGGGTCGCCACGCCCGGACCGATGGCGCGCTCGCTCGGGTCCTTCGCGTTCCAGCTCGTGCGCGGGGCCATGGTGCATGCGGGCCTCGAGCCGCCCGCGCTGCTCACCGGCGCCGACCAGGACCGGATCATCGCCGACCTCCTCGCGGGAGACGCGGAGGACGAGCGCGAGGGGATCCGCAGCCGCTGGCCGGAGAGCCTCGGCGCCACCGTGCGCGCGTCGCGGGCGTTCCGATCGGAGTTGCGTGCGTTCCTTGCCGAGTGCACCGAGCTCGGCCTGACCCCGGCCGATCTCGAGACCTCCGAGCGTCCCGCCTGGCGCGCGGTGGGATCCTTCGCCCGCTCCTACCGCCGGGTGCTGGACCGCGCCCGCTCCGCGCACCGGGACGCAGCCGACCTGCTGGCCGAGGCCGCCACGACCCTGCGCGGCGCAGCGCCGGACGAGCTGGGCGCCCTGAGCCGGCTGAGCACGGTGCTCATCGACGACGCGCAGGAGCTCACCGCCGGAGGGGTGGCGCTGGTCGCCGCCCTGCGCGCGCGGGGCGTCGCCGTGCTCGCCTTCGGGGATCCGGACATCTCCTCCGGCGCGTTCCGCGGGGCCGGGCCCGAACTGTTCGCGGAGCTGGTGGGCATGCTCGGCGACGTCCATGTGCTCGACGAGCCGCATCGGCAGGATCCGCCGCTCACCGCGCTCACCCGCACCGTCGTGCAGACGATCGGCGCATCGGGCCGGGTCGAGCACCGCAGAGCCCCCATCGCGTCCGACGCGGCGGATCATCCCGGCGCGGTGCAGGCGTACATCGCGCCTTCGCCCCACGAGGAGCACGATCTCATCGCGCGGACGCTGCGGGAATGGCACCTGCTGCAGGGTGTGCGGTGGGAGCGGATGGCGGTGATCGCGCACGACACCCGCCAGGTCGCCGCGCTCGAGGCCGAGCTCGCCGCCCGGGAGGTTCCGACCAGGGCAGCCGGCGTGCAGCGTCCGCTGGGCAGCGAGACCGTGGTGCGCGACATCGTCGGCATCGTCCGACTCGCGCTCACGGAGCCGGCCGAGCGCGACCCGCAGCTGCTCGCCGAGGCGCTGCGGACGCCGTTCGGAGGGCTGGACGGCGTCGGGCTGCGCCGGCTGCGCGCACGGCTGCGGCACCTCGAGCTCGAGGCCGGAGGATCCGCCCCTGCGCGGCTGCTGCTGCGCGACGGGATCGCGGAGCCCGCTCAGCTCGCCCGCGTCGACACCGCCGAGGCGCGCACGGCGGACCGCTTCGGCACGGTGCTGCGCGAGGTGCGCGAGGGCTGGCAGCGCGGCGAGACGATCCATGAGCTGCTCTGGCGGGTGTGGGACGGCTCCCGCGCCCCGGACGGCCGGCGGCTCGCCGTCGCCTGGCGGGAGATCGCCGACGGGCCGGGCTCGGGCGGTTCGGCGCGGGGATCCGGCGCGGCGGGGACGGAGACCGCGCGCGCCCTGGACGCGCTGGTCGCCCTCTTCGATGCGGCGAAGCGATCGGTCGAGCGCGCGCCGGAGAAGGGTCCTGAGGCGTTCATCCACGACATCCTCGACAGCGAGGTGCCGGAGGACTCCCTCTCGGCGCCGGAGCGGCCGGGGACCGTGACCCTGATGACGCCGGCGACCGCGCTCGGCACCGAGTTCGACGCCGTCGTCATCGCGGGCGTGCAGGACGGGGTGTGGCCGAACGTGCGGTTGCGCGGCGGCCTGCTCGAGACCTGGCGGCTCGCCGAGGCGACCGGTGCCGCGCGTTCGGGAGAGCCGGAGCACGTGCACTCCACGCTCGACCGGCGCCGCGCCGCGCTCCACGACGAGCTGCGCCTCTTCGTGCGCGCGGCCTCCCGCGCCCGCCATCGGCTGCTGGTGACCGCCGTGGACGACGACGATCAGAGTCCGAGCGCGTTCTTCGGCTTCCTGCCGGATCCGCTGCCGGTCGACGAGCGGCACGCGCACCCGCTCACGCTGCGCGGGCTCGTGGCCCGGCACCGCCGGGTGCTCACGACCTCGGCGGATCCTGCGGCGCGTGCCGCCGCGGCGGGGCAGCTGCGCCTGCTCGCGGAGGCCGAGGTGCCGGGCGCGGATCCGGGGGAGTGGTTCGGCGTGCGGCCCGTGTCCGATGCCGGTCCGCTGGAGGACCTGGAGACCGGCTCCGTGCGGGTCTCGCCGTCCCGGCTGGAGGCGTTCGAGACCTGCGGGGTGAACTGGGCGATCGCGGCGCTCGGCGGGGACACGAGCAGCTCGCCGTCCGCCGGCATCGGCACGATCGTGCATGCGGCGATGGAGCGCGTCCCGGACGGCGACCGGGAGCGCATGCGGGCAGTGCTCGACGAGCGCTGGGGCGAGCTCGACTTCGAGGCGCCCTGGATGGCGGCCAAGGAACGACGCCGCGCCGAGCAGTACCTGGACAGCCTCCACGACTACCTCGCCGCGGTCCAGCGCGACGAGGGGCGGCTGCTCTCCGCGGAGGGCACGTTCCGGTTCGCGATCGAACTGGATCCCGGCGCGCAGCCGCGCACGCATCCGGTCGATCCCGAGCACCCCGCGGGACAGGTGGTCGTGAGCGGAGCGATCGACCGGGTCGAGGCGTATCCGCCCGGGGCCGGCGACCATGCCGAGGCCCGGGGGCCGGCCCGCAACTGGGCGCCGATGTCGGCAGGCGCCGCCGAGGAGCGGGTCGTCGTGGTGGACCTGAAGACGGGCAAGAGCGAGACGAACGTGACGGAGGACAAGGTGCGCGAGCACGCCCAGCTGGCGGCGTATCAGCTGGCGGTGGAGGAGGGGCTCGTGCCGGGGGCGGATCCGGACGGGCTGGCCGGTGCACGTCTCGTGATCGTCTCCAAGACGATCGGCCGCAGCACCTACCGGGTCGCGCACCAGCACCGGCTGGAGGACGAGGCCCGCGAGCGGTTCCTGGACCGCGTCGTCGAGGCGGGCCGCGGCATGGCCGCGTCGAGCTTCACCGCCCAGGTCGAGGCGCACTGCGCGGACACCTCCGCGAACCGGGTCGAGATCTGCCGGATCCACACGATCCCGGCGGTGAGCGCGTGAGCGCGGCGACGGGAGCGGCCGGCTGGGAGGGCGGGCACGGCATCGCCGCCACCGACATCGCCGCAGCCCTGGGCCTGCCGTCGCCGACCCCGGCGCAGCAGCGGGTGATCGAGGCGCCGCCGGCACCGGCGCTCGTGGTCGCCGGTGCGGGCAGCGGCAAGACCGAGACCATGTCGGGCCGCGTGGTGTGGCTCGTCGCGAACGGGCTCGTTGCCCGGGAGGAGGTGCTCGGACTCACGTTTACGCGCAAGGCCGCGGGGGAGCTGGCCGAGCGGATCGCACTGCGCCTGGACCGCATCGACGAGTACGGCCGACGCGGCCTGCTGCCGCACCTGCCGGAGATCGTCGCGACCGGCGCCCTCGCCCGCCTGGACGCCGCTCGCACGCCCGCTCAGCGGGCGCTCCTGCAGCGGGAGGTGCTGGACGCGCTCGCCGAGCGCTTCGACACCGGCTGGGATCCGACCGCCCCGCGCTCCGCGGACGACCTCATCAGCCGGCCCCGGGTGTCGACCTACAACGCGTTCGCCGACGGCATCGTGCGCGAGCACGCCGCGCACATCGGCCGCGACCCGGATTCGGCGATGCTCAGCCAGTCGGCATCGTGGCTCATCGCGCGGGCGGTCGTGCTGCGCTCGGATCATGCAGGGCTCGGCGACATCGAGCGCAGCGCGACGGGGGTGATCGACGCCGTGCAGCGCCTCGCCGGGGACGTGCTCGACCATCGCGTCGATCTGGATGCGATGATGCGCATCGCCGCCCGCCAGGCGGACGAGTTCGAGCCCTTCCTGCCGCAGACCGACCTGGACAAGATCGTCGCGAACCTGCGGGCGATGCCCGTCCTCACCGGACTGGTCCGCGACTACATCGCCGAGAAGGAGCGCCGCGGCGTGCTCGACTTCGCGGATCAGGTCGGCGGCGCCTTCGACATCGTGGAGGCCTCGCCCGAGGTGCGCGCGCAGCTGCGCGCCGAGCATCGGGTCGTGCTGCTGGACGAGTATCAGGACACGTCGGTCATCCAGACCCGCTTCCTGTCGGCGCTGTTCCGCGACGGCGCCGTGATGGCGGTGGGCGACCCGCATCAGTCCATCTACGGCTGGCGCGGCGCGAGCGCGGACAACCTCTACGCGTTCGGGCGCACCTTCGCCGAGGAGCAGGCGCCGGCGAGCTATTCGCTCATGACCAGCTGGCGCAACGATGCGCGGATCCTCGACGTCGCGAACCGCGTGCTCGAGCCGCTGCAGCGGCCGGGACTGGACGTGCCCGCGCTCGAGCCGCGTCCGGGATCGGGGCAGGGCCGCGTCGAGGTCCGCTTCCCGGAGACCGTCGACGACGAGGCCGACGAGGTCGCGCGCTGGTTCGCGGATCGCCGTGCCGCGCACGACGAAGCGGCCGCGGGGCGGCCGCACACGGGCGCGATCCTGTTCCGTTCGAAGCGGCACATGCAGACGTTCGCGGCCGGGCTCGCCGCCCGGGGCATCCCGCACCGCATCCTCGGGCTGGGCGGACTGCTCGCGACGCCCGAGGTGGTCGACGTCGTCTCCGCTCTGCGGGTGATCCACGACCCGACGGCCGGATCCGCCCTGATCCGGCTGCTGGTGGGGCCGCGGTTCGGCATCGGCGTCGCCGACATGGGGGCGCTCTACGACCTGGCCGCGCAGCTCGCCCAGCGCGACGGCGCGCTCGCGCCCCTCGGCGACGAGCTCAAGCAGCGGCTGCGCTCATCCCAGGGTGCGGACGAGGCGGTCTCGATCGTGGACGCCGTCGACTTCGTGCGCACCGCGCGCGACGACTACCGGCTCCTGGAGGGGATCAGCGCGGAGGGGCGGGCGAGGCTGCGCCAGGCCGGAGACCTGCTGGAGCGGCTGCGGCGCGCCGCGGGGCAGCCGATCCTCGAGCTGATCCGGCTCATCGAGATCGAGCTGCGGCTGGACATCGAGCTCGCCGTGAACGAGACGCGCGGGCCCGCCAGGGTCGCGGCGACCCAGCTGCGCGCCTTCGGAGACGAGGTGCGCGCGTTCCTCGCCGCCGACGACCGGGGCACGATCTCCAGCCTGCTCGCCTGGCTCGACAAGGCCGAGGTCACCGACGAGCTGATGCCCCGCACGGAGCCGCCCGAGCCCGGCGTCGTGCAGCTGCTGACGATCCACGGCTCGAAGGGGCTGGAATGGGATGCGGTGGCGGTGGTCCGCCTCGTCGAGGACGAGCTGCCCGGTCGCATCGCCGACACCCAGGGCTGGTTCGGTTTCGGCGTGGTGCCGTTCGCGCTCCGCGGCGACGCGGCGGCCCTGCCGCGGTTCTCCTGGGATCCCGATGCGGCGCGCGAGGCCGCGGGGCCGGATCCGGCGAAGCGGGAGAAGGCCGCGAAGGCCTCCCTCCTCGCCGGCGAGACCAAGGAGTATCCGCATGGCGGGGCGCTGCGGCGGTTCAAGGACGCCTATCGCGACTATCAGCGGGCCGAGGAGCGGCGGCTCGCGTACGTCGCCGTCACCCGCGCGCGCACCGACCTGCTCCTCACCGGCGCGCACTGGTCGGGGCAGAAGAACCCGCGCCGGGTGAGCCCCTACCTCGCCGAGGCGATCGAGGTGCTCGGCTTCGATCCGATCGGCGAGCCGGAGGGTGCGGAGAACCCCTACGAGGGGGCTGCGCGGACCAGCGCCTGGCCGCTGGATCCGCTCGGCGCCCGCCGGGGCAGGGTGACCGCGGCGGCCGAAGAGGTGCGCCGGGCGATGACCGATGCGGAGCGCGCCACGCCGACGGAGGAGCTCGAGCGACTGCTCGCCGAGCGCGCGGCCCGTCAGCGCGGAACCGCGGCGGACGCCCCGACGCGCGTTCCCGCGTCGCGGTTCAAGGACTACGTCTCCGACTACCGCGGCACGATCAGCGCCCTCACCCGGCCGATGCCCGAGCGGCCCTATCGGCAGACCCGACTCGGCACCCTGTTCCACGCCTGGGTCGAGCACCGGTCCGGATCCGTGGGCGTCGGCACCTCGCTGGACGATGCGCTCTGGGATCTCGACGACGACTTCGCCGCTCCCGGGGCATCGGGCGGGATGGACGCCCCGGCCGATGACGAGATCGCCCGTGCGGACGCCGAGGACCTCGCCCGTCTGCGCGCCGTCTTCGAACGGAGCGAGTGGGCGCAGCTGCAGCCGATCGCGGTCGAGACCGAGATCGACTTCGCGCTCCCGGTGGGCGAGGGGGAGCCGCCGCGCATCGTCATCTGCAAGCTCGACGCGGTCTATCGTCGTGCGGATCGCGGGGGGCGGATCGAGATCGTCGACTGGAAGACGGGGCGACCGCCGGCCACTGCGGCGGAGCGCGAGGAGCGCATGCTGCAGCTCGCGCTGTATCGGCTCGCGTACCACCGCCGCTACGGCGTGCCGCTCGAGGAGATCGACGTCGCGCTGTTCTACGTCGCCGACGACCTCGTGCTCCGCGGCGACACGGTCTACTCGGAGGAGGCGCTGGTCCAGCGCTGGAACGCGGCGCGCGCCGCACGGTGAGCGTCGGCGACGTCCGCTTCCGAGCCGGCGATCCCGCCCTCGCTGGGCAGCAGCGTGCCGGAGCGGGCGGGACGGTCGTCCTCGTCGCCCCGGGAGTCGCGGTCGTCGCGCGCCTCGGCGGACGGGCGCAGGTCGCTGAGGTCCTCGGTGGCGTTCGGATCCAGATCCTCGAGCGCACCGGTCGCGGTGAGATCCTGCGCGTCCCGGTCGGCGTCGTCGTCGGAGGCCGCGTCCGCGGAGTCCCGGTGCTCGTCCGCCGCCGCGGCGGAGTCGCGCTCGGACGACAGCCCTCGCGGACCGAACGCGGACGTGTCGTCCATCGTGATCCCCACGAAGGCGCTGGCGTCGTAGGCGTCGGTCTGCATGGAGGTGTCGACGCGCGTGGCCCCCGTCGCCGGAACACGGTCCAGCGCCGACATCGCCTCGTCGACCCCCGCCCCCGCGCTCGCCCGGGGGGCGAGGTCGTCGTGGATCCCGTCCGCCAGGGCATCGAGCAGTTGCGCGGCATCGTCGACGACGTCGGGGCGGTGGGTGTCGTGGCCGTGCAGCAGCCAGCGCGCCAGCTCGAGCTCGGCGAGCAGGCGGGCGCGGATGCCGAGGCCGGCGTCGGGGGCGCGCAGCGTCGCGGACGCGTACGCGTCCAGCACGTCGTCGCGGGCGTCCGCGGCCATGGTGAGCCAGGCGAGGTCGACGGCGGGGTCGCCGATCGCGAGCGCGTGCCAGCCGAGCACCCCCGTGACGCGCGGACCGCGTTCGTCGTCATCGGCGAAGAGGAACGACTCCGCATGCGCGCCGCCGAGGGTGACCGCGGACTCGAACCGCCACAGGTCGTCGGCGTCGACCGCCTCGCGCCAGCGCACGGTGAGCCGCGCCGAGACGCGTCCGGTGGCCGCGGCGCGGTCGATGAGCACCCGGACGTCGTCGCGGGCGTCCGCGGGAGTGCGCTCGGCGAGACCCGCCCCGCGCACCACGGAGGCCGGCAGCGCATGCACGCCGGCGATGGCCTTGCCGATCGCCACCGCGGCGCCGGGACCCGGCGGCACGTCGGCGGCGTCGATCTGGAAGCCGGGGAGCAGCGTGGTGACGAGGGCGCGGGCGTCGCCGACGCGGCCGTCGCCCAGGTGCTCCGGCGCGTCGAAGCGCAGCATCGAGCGGGCGCCGGGGGTCAGCGCGCGCAGCGCCAGACTCTCCCGGGCGAGCTCGGAGGCGGTCTCGTCATCGTTCGAGGCGCGGATCGCGACCTCCGTGCCGTCCGCGAGGGTCGCCACGGCGGAGTCGAAACGGGCGTCGCCGTCCGATGACAGGGCGCGGACGCCGACGACATCGGCTCCGGGCACCGCCGCCGTGACCGCCGCGGCTAGAGTGAAGGGTGAGCGAGCCATGTCACCAGGGTAGGTCGAGCCTCGTCCGCACAGGGCCCGCCACGCCTGTGAGAAGGGGAGTCGTGACCGTGCCGGAGACCGTCCCCGAACCATCCGCCGTCGGCGTGGCGCCTCTCGCCGACGCCGCCTCCGAGGGCGCATCGCTCGACCGCGCGGCGGAGTGGCGTGACGATCCGCAGACGCTGCCGCGCCTGCGCGCCGATCCCCGCACCCGGGTCCTGGTGGTGCGCGAGCGCCGGGTGCCCCTGGGCGACGGCCTCATCCTGGTGCCGGCCGACGACGCCGTGCTGGCCCGCACCCGCGAGTGGGCGCTGCTGGGCCGCAGGCCGGACGGCAGCGGGCTGCTGCTCGCGCTGCAGGAGCCGGAGGACGACACCGACGCCGATGGATCCTGGGCTCCGCGCTGGAGCGATCTGCGCGAGGCGCTTCCCCTCGTCGACGCGGCCGACGGCGAGCTGGTCGTCGCGGCGATCGCCCTGGCCGGCTGGCTGCGCGACGCGGGCTTCTGCCCCGCGTGCGGCAGCCCGGCCGAGCTGCGGCAGAGCGGCTGGTCCCGGCACTGCGGATCCTGCGGACGCGAGCACTTCCCCCGCACCGACCCGGCCGTCATCGTCGCCGTGCAGAGCGCCGACGGCGAGCGGCTCCTGCTCGGGGCCAACGCGCAGTGGAAGGGCCGCTTCTACTCCTGCTTCGCCGGCTTCGTCGAGGCGGGGGAGGCGCTGGAGACCACCGTGCACCGCGAGCTGTTCGAAGAGGCGGGGGTGCGCGTGCGTGATGTGACGTACTTCTCGTCGCAGCCGTGGCCGTTCCCGCGCTCGCTCATGGTGGGCTTCCACGCGACGGCCGTCGACGACGCCGAGGTGCACGGCGACGGCGAGGAGATCATCGACGTGCGCTGGCTGAGCCGCGCCGAGATCGGATCCGCTCTCGCCGGAGACGGGCCCGTGGGGCTTCCGGGCGAGGCGTCCATCGCCCATCGCCTCATCGTCGACTGGTATCGGCGGTGAGCGCGCTCGACGGACTCGACGAACGCCAGAGGGAGGCCGCATCGGTGCTGCGCGGACCGGTGGCGGTCCTCGCAGGGGCAGGGACCGGCAAGACGCGCGTGATCACGCATCGCATCGCGCACGGCGTGGAGACCGGCGCGTACTCCCCGGCACGGGTGATGGCGGTGACGTTCACCGCGAAGGCGGCCGGTGAGCTGCGGGGTCGCCTCCGCGGCCTCGGGGTGCAGGGCGTCTCCGCGCGTACCTTCCACGCGGCGGCGCTCGCGCAGCTCGGCTTCTTCTGGCCGCAGCTGGCCGGTGCCCCGGCCCCGGCGATCGTCGACAACAAGGTCCGCCTGCTCGCGCAGGCCGCCGACATGCTGCGGCTGCGGCCGGACACGGCGACGCTGCGGGATCTGGCGTCCGCGATCGAGTGGCGCAAGGTCTCGATGCTCTCGATCGAGGAGGCGGCCGCCCGCGGCCGATCGATCGGCCGGCTGGATCCCGGTCAGGTCGCCGATCTCTCCCGCGCCTACGAGACCCTCAAGGACGACCGGCATCAGCTCGACTTCGAGGACGTGCTCCTCGCGTGCGCCGGCATGCTGGAGGCCGAACCGCGGGTGGCGGCGGCCGTGCACGAGCAATACCGGCACTTCACGGTGGACGAGTACCAGGACGTCTCGCCGCTGCAGCACCGTCTGCTGGAGCTGTGGCTCGGCGATCGGGGCGACCTCTGCGTCGTGGGCGATGCGTCCCAGACCATCTACTCGTTCGCCGGCGCCGATCAGGGCTACCTCCTCGACTTCGCCCGGCGGCACGCGGATGCCACGGTCGTGCGGCTGGAGACCAACTACCGTTCCGCCGAGGGAGTGCTGCACGTCGCGAACGCTCTGATGAAGGGACGCCCCGGAGCCCTCGAGCTCGTCCCTGCGGCACAGCCGGCCGCGTCGCAGGCCGGGCCGCCCGCGGAGCGCGCGGTGGCGGAGACCGCGGTGGTCGTCGCGTTCGACGACGACGCGGACGAGGCCCGCGGGGTCGCGGCCGCGATCGCCGGCCGCATCGCGTCCGGCGTGCCGCCCGAGGAGATCGCGGTGCTCTACCGGGCGCATTCGCAGTCCGCGGCGCTGCTGCAGGCGCTCGCCGCCGCCGGCGTGGCCGCTACCGTGCTCGGCGGCAAGCGCTTCTTCGACCTGCCGGAGGTGCGCCAGGCCGTGCAGGCCCTGCGGGCGGCCGCCGTGGCCCCGCAGCAGCACTCCTTCCTCGACGCGGTGCGGGATGTGCTGCGCGGTCTCGGGTACAGCGACGACCCTCCCGAGGCCGGCGGAGCCCTGCGCGACGCCTGGGAGGCGCGACGCGCGGTGCTGCGTCTCGCCGAGGATGCGCCGGTCGGCACCACGATGCGCGATTTCGCCGATGACCTCTTCGCGCGGGCCAAGGACCAGCACGAACCCGTGCTGCGCACCGTGACCCTGTCCACGCTGCATGCCGCGAAGGGGCTCGAGTGGCCCGAGGTGTATCTGGTGGGGTGCTCGGAGGGGCTCCTGCCGATCTCGTACGCGAGCGGGTTCGAGGCGATCGACGAGGAGCGGCGCCTCGCGTACGTCGGTGTCACGCGGGCCGCGCGAGCGCTGACGCTGACCTGGTCGCGCGACGTGGATCGGGCAGGGCGGCGTCCCTCGCGCTTCCTCGCGGAGATCGGCAGAGGCAGTCTGCGTGAAATTCCGCCGTCTGCGATGATCGGGTCCCGTCGCGGCGGATCCTGATCCGCCGGCCGGATCCGTCCCGCTCCGACTCGGCTCGCACGGCGAGGAGGTCCGCCGCCGCGTCCGCGGCCGCGGCGACGGCACGCAACGGCACCCGTCCCGGATCGCGCTCCAGCAGCTGCACGTGCAGGGCCGCCCAGGCGGGGTCCCGCGCGCGATCGTGGCCGTCGCGGCAGGAGAGACACGGCGTGCTCCCCGGCACCACCAGGGGGCCGACCGTGGATCCTCCGGCGTCGATGGCGACCGGGAGATGAGGGCGGTCGTCGGCGAGGAGTCCGATCGCATCCCGCGCCGCCACCGCACCGTGGCGCACCACGACGGTGACGGCGTCGCGGGCGTCGGTGACGTCGACGCCCGCGTCCGCGAGCGCCTCCTCCAGCCGCAGCGCTGTGCGCACGCCGACCGCGGCGGCGTCGAGGCGCACGAGGGACCGGGGGAGATCGCCGACGAGAGCCGGACCGAGCAGGGCGCGGAGCCGGCGTGCCGCGGGGAGCGGCGCGCCGAGGCCGTGGGCGACCACTTCGAACGCGCGCTCGTCGATCCCGTGCGTCAGCTTCTGCAGCATCCGCGGGATCCACGGTCCGTCCACGGACAGCATCAGAGCGGCGTCGGCGCCGAGCTGCACGCAGTCGGCATCGCGCCACAGCACGGGCAGCGCGGGGTCGAGTCGGATCGTGGGCATGTCCCGATCATGACCGCATCGCCGCCGCGGCCGGATCCCGTTCCGGAATCGGTGGAGAACTCGCTCAGACCGGCTTCTCGCCGGATCCGCCGTCCGGGCCGTCCGACGCCGGTGCGTCCGGTGCGGGGTCGTCGCCGGGGGCATCGGGGCCGCCGAAGTCGTCGCCCCGGAGCAGGCGCTCCAGCGCCTCGTCCATCTCGTCCTGCACCGGCTGCTCGCCCCGGGCGCGCGCCTGCAGGCGCGCCACCAGTGCGGCGGGGTCGTCGATGTCCGAGGCGTCCGGCATCAGATCGGGGTAGTCCCAGAGGGCGTCGCGGGCCTCCACGCCCACCGCGTCGGTGACCGCGCGCCACATCGCCGCGGCCTCGCGCAGCCGGCGGGGACGGATCTTCAGCCCGACCAGCGCGCCGAGAGCGTCTTCGGCCGGACCGCCTGCCGCGCGGCGCCGCCGGGCGGCCTCCGCGATGCGGACGCTGTCGGGCAGGCGCGACGTCGCCTGCGTGGTGACCACGTCGACCCAGCCGTCGATCGTGGCGATGAGGTTCTCCAGGCGCTCCAGCGCCTCGCGCTGCACCTCGGAGAGCTCGGGCAGGAGGGCGCCGCCCTCGATCGCCTCGCGCAGCTCCTCCGGGTTGGACGGGTCCAGTCGTCCCGCCACGTCCTCGAGCTTGGCGACGTCGACGGTCACGCCCTTCGCGAACTCGGTGATCTGGGTCATCACGTGCAGGTGCAGCCAGCGCGCGTGCCGGTAGAGGCGGGCGTAGGCGATCTCCCGGGCCGCGAGGTACAGCGCGATCTGGTCCTCGGGGATCTCCAGGCCCTCGCCGAACGCCGACAGGTTCTGCGGGATGACGGCCGCGGTGCCCGCGGGCAGGACCGGGATCCCGACGTCGCCGCCCGAGACCACCTCGAGCGACAGGTTGCCGAGCACCTGGCCGAACTGCATCGCGAACACCGAGCTGCCGATGCCGCGCATGAGACGGCCCGCGCCCTGCACGGCGCCCTGCATCTCCTCCGGGGTCTGCCCCTCGAGCGCGCTCATCAGCGCGTCGGCGATGCTCGTGGACACCGGGGCCGCGACCTCCTTCCACACCGGCATGGTCTGCTCGACCCACTCGCCGCGGGTGAGCGCGCGCGGAGGCGAGCCCAGCTCGGAGATCGTGGTCGCCTCGCCGACCCACAGGTCCGCGAGGGCGAACGCGTCGGCGATCGACGACCGCGCTCCGGAGTCGATGCCCAGTCCGTCGCGGTTGGCGATGTGCAGCGCCTGGCGCAGCGCGGTCTCCCAGGGGTCGCCGCTCATCGCGTGCTGCATCTGCTGCATCAGCTGCTGCATCATGGCGGGGTCGATGTTCAGCCCCTCCATGCCCTGCAGGGCGCTCAGATCGAGGCCCTCCGCCGATCCGCCGAGCATGCGGCGCAGCATCTCCATGAAGTCGTCGGGGTTCGGGTCGTTGTCAGCCATGGGGAGCCCTCTCAGCACGTGTATAGCCCGTGCTGACTACGCTAGTTGCACCACCAGTGGGAGTGCCCCGAACCGGGCCGCCCCGCTGTACGCCGCTCGCGAACGAGCATCCACGACCCCGGGGAGACACAGTGACGAGCACGCGCTCCAGCCGCGCAGGTCGGATCGGTCTCATCGCGTTCATCGCCTCGCTCGCGGCGCTGCTGGTGCTCACGTTCCTTCCGCTCCCGTACGTGATCGAGCAGCCGGGACCGGTCTTCAACACGCTGGGCGAGGTGAAGGACGCCCAGGGCAAGAGCGTGCCGCTGATCTCCGTGAGCGGCGCCGAGACGCACCCGACCAAGGGTGCGCTCGACCTCACCACCGTCCAGGTGGTGGGCAACAGGGAGGCGCCGCCGAGCTGGATGCAGATCGTGCTGGCCTGGTTCGACTCGTCCAAGGCGGTCGTCCCGGTGGACGCGGTGTTCCCGCAGGGCGTCACCACGACCCAGCGCGATCAGGCGAACCAGCTGATGATGGTCGACTCGCAGCAGGAGGCGACGGCCGCGGCCCTGCGCGAGCTGGGCTACACGGTCCCGGTGACGATCCAGGTGGCCTCGGTCACCGATGACGGCGCGGCGCACGGCATCCTGCAGAAGGACGACACGGTCGTGGCCGTGAACGGCGCCAACCCCGCCGACTCCGACGCGATGCGCGCCGAGATCCAGGACGCGAAGGGATCCCCGGTCACGCTCACGATCGAGCGCGACGGACAGCGCGAAGACGTCTCGGTCACCCCGCGGGAGCAGACCGTCGACGGTGCGAGCCGCTGGCTGCTCGGGATCACCCTGCAGCAGGAGTACAGCTTCCCGGTCGACGTGAAGCTGCAGCTCGACAACGTGGGCGGGCCGAGCGCCGGCATGATGTTCGCGCTCGGGATCATCGACACCCTGACCCCCGGTGCGCTCAACGGCGGGAAGCAGGTGGCGGGCACCGGCACCATCACCGCCGACGGCACGGTCGGTCCCATCGGCGGCATCAGGCAGAAGCTCTACGGCGCCCGCTCCGCGGGGGCGACCTACTTCCTCGCCCCGGGATCCAACTGCGACGAGGTCTACGGGCACATCCCCTCGGGTCTCACGGTCGTGCGCACCGACAGCCTGAGCCAGTCGCTGGATGCGCTGAAGGTCATCGCCGACGGCGGGGACGTCGCGAAGCTCCCCGCCTGCACCGCCGCCGACGTCAAGAAGTAGCCGCCGCAGGCGGGGGTGCGTTCGCGACGGGCGAAGCCGGCCGCGGCTGCGCTCAGGACGACGGGAATCCGCCGACCTAGGATGGAACGGTGACCTCACCCGCACCGGCCGCGCCCCGAACTGCCCGACGCATCGTCCTCGCGACGGTGGTGATCCTCGCCGTGCTCATCGCCGCGTTCTTCGTGTTCGCGACGATGTACACCGATTTCCTCTGGTACGACCAGCTGAACTTCGCCCAGGTGCTCACCACCCGGTGGATCGCCACGGCCACGATGTTCGTGGTCGGCTTCCTCGGCATGGCGGCGCCGATGTTCGTCGCCATCCAGCTGGCCTATCGCCTGCGCCCCGTGTACGTGCGGCTGAGCTCGCAGCTCGACCGCTATCAGGAGGTCGTGGAGCCGCTGCGGCGCCTCGCGATGTGGGGGATGCCGGTGTTCTTCGGCCTGTTCGCCGGCTTTGCCGCGGCCGGGCAGTGGGAGATCGTGTGGCAGTGGGCGAACGGCACCGCCACGGGGCAGACCGATGCCCAGTTCCATCTCGACACCGGGTTCTATCTGTTCGACCTGCCCTTCTACGAGGCGCTGCTCGGCTTCGTCTCCGCCGTCCTGATCCTGTGCCTGCTGGTGTCGGCCCTGGTGCTGTACCTCTACGGCTCGGTGCGCATCGGCCAGGGGGAGCTGCGGATCTCCAAGGCCGCGCGCGTGCAGCTGGCCGTGATCGCCGGCGTGTACCTGCTGGTCCAGGCCGTGAGCCTGTGGGTCGACCGGTACAAGACCCTGACCGCGCCCGAGGACAAGATCACCGGTGCGGCGTTCACCGGTGTCAACGCGACGATCCCCGGCCTCGCGATCCTCGCGATCATCGCTGCGCTCGTCGCCGTCCTGTTCTTCGTCACCGCGGTGATCGGCCGCTGGCGCTTCCCGCTCGCGGCGACCGCACTGCTCATCGTCGCCGCGCTCGTACTGGGCATCGCCTACCCGTGGGCCGTGAACACGTTCCAGGTGAAGCCGAACCAGAACCAGCTGCAGGCCCAGTACTACGAGCGCAACCTGAAGGCGACGAAGGCCGCCTACGGCATCGACGGAGTGGAGACCACGCCGTTCAAGGCGCAGACGACGGCCGAGACGGGGCAGCTGCGCAGCGACGCCGACACCACGGCGTCCATCCGGATCATGGATCCGAACGTCATCGGCCCCACCTTCCAGCAGCTGGAGCAGTACCGCAGCTACTACAAGTTCCCGACGAAGCTCGACGTCGACCGCTACGCGATCGACGGCAAGACGCAGGACGCAGTGGTCGCGGTCCGTGAGATCGACACGAACCGCATCCCCAGCCCGACCTGGAACAACAGCACGCTCGTGTACACGCACGGCTACGGCCTGGTCGCCGCGGCGGGCAACCAGCGCACGGACGACGGCGAGCCGGTGTTCCTGGAGCGGGGCATCCCGACCTCGGGCGCGCTGACGAACAGCGAGAAGTTCGAGCCGCGGGTGTACTTCGGTGAGAACTCGCCGCCCTACTCGATCGTGGGCGCCCCGAAGGGCACGTCCCCGATCGAGATCGACTACCCGCGCGGTCAGGACTCGAGCGAGAACCAGACGAAGACCACCTTCACGGGCGACGGCGGACCGCGCATCGGCAACTTCTTCACGAAGCTCCTGTACGCGCTGAAGTTCCAGTCCGAGCAGATCCTCTTCTCGGACAGCGTGAACCCGGACTCCCAGATCCTCTACGACCGGGACCCGGCGACGCGCGTGCAGAAGGCCGCGCCCTACCTCACGCTCGACAGCGACCCGTACCCGAGCATCGTGGACGGTCGGATCGTGTGGATCGTCGACGGCTACACCACGAGCTCGAGCTACCCGTACTCGACGACGGTGAACCTGCCCAAGGCCATCAGCGACTCCGTCAACACGCAGCCCGGGTTCGTCACGGACGACATCAACTACATCCGCAACTCGGTCAAGGCGACCGTCGACGCCTACGACGGCAAGGTGACCCTGTACGCCTGGGATCCGACCGATCCGGTGCTGAAGACGTGGCAGAAGATCTACCCGTCGACGCTCAAGCCGATCAGCGACATGTCGTCGCAGCTGATGAGCCACGTGCGCTACCCCACGGACCTGTTCAAGGTGCAGCGCGCCATGCTCGGCACCTACCACGTCAACGACGCCGCGTCCTTCGCGCGCCAGGACAACCTCTGGGAGACCCCGAACGACCCGCAGAGCGATTCGGCGAACCCCGAACTGCAGCCGCCGTACTACCTGAGCATGAAGATGCCGGGACAGGACGCGACGCAGTTCTCGATGTACACGACGTTCATCCCCGCATCACAGGGGGCGAACAGCCGGAACGTGCTGATGGGATACCTGTCGGTGGATGCCGACGCGGGGTCGACGTCGGGCAAGAAGTCGGCTTCGTACGGCAAGCTGCGCATGCTGGAGATCGATGCGGATACGACCGTGCCGGGCCCCGGCCAGGTGCAGAACTCGTTCGACTCGGATCCGACCGTCGGCCAGCAGCTGAACCTGCTCAAGCAGGGGCAGTCCAAGGTCACCCACGGCAACCTGCTGACCCTGCCGGTCGGCGGCGGCTTCCTCTACGTGCAGCCGGTGTTCGTGCAGTCCTCGGGCGGCACGCAGGTGCCGCGTCTGCAGAAGATCCTGGTCGCGTTCGGCGACAAGATCGCTTTCGCGGACACCCTCACCGAGGCGCTGGATCAGCTCTTCGGCGGCGACGCCGGCGCGACCGGCGGTGACGGCAACGTCACCCCGACGCCCACGCCGACGCCCGGCACCGGGAGCGGGACGGGCACGACGACTCCCACGGGGGATGCGGCGTTCCAGGCCGCGCTGTCCGACGCCAAGGCGGCCATGCTCGCCCGCGACGCGGCGCTCAAGGCGGGCGACCTCGCGGCGTTCGCGACCGCGGATCAGCAGCTCACCGATGCGGTGAACAAGCTGATCCAGCTGCAGGGCAACGCCAACACGCCCGGGAAGTAGTCGGAAGGGGTCCCGATTCGCGCACTGCCGAATCCCGTGCTAGGCTCATTTCTTGTGCCGCGGGGTGGAGCAGTTCGGTAGCTCGCCGGGCTCATAACCCGGAGGTCGCAGGTTCAAATCCTGTCCCCGCAACAAGAGAAGGCCCCTGATCAGGAGAAATCCCGATCGGGGGCCTTCGGCTTTCCCGGGTTCTTCAGCGCTTCGGAGACCGGATCGCGGCCGCCGTCGCTAGTGCGCGCGCATCTGCGCGACCGCCGCCTCCCGATCGATCAGGTTCATCACGTCGCCGATCGAGTTCACGAGCGGGGCCGGCGCGATCACGAGCGTGTTCTTGTCCACGCCGATCTCGACGAGCGTCTGCAGGGTGCGCAACTGGAGTGCGAGGGGGTGCGACATCATCGTGTCCGACGCGGTGCCCAGCTGAGCGGCGGCGAGCGCCTCGCCCTCCGCGGCGATGATCTTGGCCCTCTTCTCCCGCTCGGCCTCGGCCTGCTTGGCCATCGCGCGCTTCATCGAGTCGGGCAGCAGGATGTCCTTGAGCTCGACGAGGGTCACCTCGACGCCCCACTCGACCGTCGTGACGTCCAGGATCTCGCGGATGTTCGCATTCAGCGCCGCCGTGTCGGAGAGGATCTCGTCGAGGTGGTGCTGGCCGACGACCCGGCGCAGCGTGGTCTGCGCGATCTGATCGATCGCGGCGCGGACGTTCTCGATCGCGATCACCGACTTCACCGGATCCTGGATCCGGAAGTAGGCGACCGCCGAGACGCCGACGGTGACGTTGTCCTTGGTGATGATGCCCTGCGACTGGATCGGCATCGTCACGATCCGCAGCGACACCGGGATCAGCACGTCGGCGAGGGGGAGGATGAACCGGATCCCCGGCTCGCGCACGTTGTGCAGACGGCCGAAGCGCAGCACCACGCCGCGCTCGTACTGCCGCACGATCCGCGCGGACAGGAAGAACGCGATGATCGCGAGGATCACCACGACACTGAGGATGATGAGCGGGGTCATGGGGACCGCCTCCTCCGGCTCCGGTGACGTGCCGCGGGCCGTGCTCCCATTCTCCTCCCGCTCGCGGACGGCGGCGCCGTTCGGGGGCGGGATCGACGCAGGTCCGCGGGCGGGCCGCGCCTAGACTGGCCGGACCCGCCGCGCGCTCCGCGACGGCGCCGGCTCGAAGGGATCGCCGCACATGCCGAACGTGCTGATCCTGGGCGGTCGCACCCCGGTCGCGCTCGATCTCGCCCGCCGCTTCGCGCACGCGGGCTGGACCGCGCGGGTCGCCGACAGCGCGCCCTGCCGGATCAGCGGATCCTCGGTGTCGGTCGCCTCGGTCGTGCGACTCGCCTCGCCCCGGCGCGAGCCCGAGCGCTTCGCCGCCGACCTGGAGGGGGCGGTGCGCGCGCACGCGATCGATCTGGTCCTGCCGACGTGCGAGGAGGTCTTCCACGTCGCGCGGTGGCGGCACCGGCTGCCCGAGCACGTGTCGGTGCTCGCCGAAGAGCTCGGCACGCTCCGCCGCCTGCACAGCAAGGCGGAGTTCCCGGTCCTCGCGGCGGAGCACGGGCTGGACGTTCCGGAGACCGCCCGGGTGCGCACGCTGCGCGAGGCGCGCGCATGGGCGCAGGGACGCGGCGTGGTGCTCAAACCGGAGTTCTCCCGGTTCGGCGTGCACGTGCGGCGGTATGCCTCGGGCATCCCGCAGGACGCGCCGGAGCTGGGGGAGGGCGGCGCCTGGGTCGTGCAGGAGCTGCTCACCGGCGATGAACGGTGCTCCTACGCCGTGGCCCATCGGGGGCGCGTGCTGGCCCACGCCGTGTATCGCCCGCGATGGTCGATGCCCGGCGGCGCGAGCTTCTACTTCGCCCCCGCTCGGGACGACCTCATCCGTGCGGCGGTACGGCGGCTGGTGGCCGGGATCGGCTTCACCGGGCAGATCTCGCTGGATTGGATCCGGCAGGCCGACGGCCGGATCCGCCCGCTCGAGTGCAATCCGCGCGCGACGAGCGGCCTGCACCTGTTCGGGGCGGACGACCCGCTGCCCGCGGCGCTCGCCGGCGAGCTCGACGGCTGCATCGAGCCGATCGATCCGCGGCCGCGGATGATCGCGCCGATGATGCTCACCGAGGGCCTGCGCGAGGCCGTGCGAACCGGACGGATCGCGCAGTGGGCGGCGGACCGGCGGGCCGCACAGGATGTGCTGGCGGTCGCCGGGGATCGCGCGCCGCTGCGGGGCGGGCTGCACGACCTCGCCGGGCATGCCAGGCGGGCGCGCGCCGCGCGGCAGAGTCTGCGTGAGGCTGCGACGGCGGACATCGAGTGGGACGGCGATGAGGCGCGGCCGGCTCTCTCGGGGGCGCCGTCTGCCTCCGTTCCCGGCGGTCCGGTGTGAGCCGTCCCGGCAGCGTGCCGCACGCGCTCTTCGCGGAGAAGGCGCGGGCGTTCCTGGACGTGCACCGCGGGCAGGACTCCACGTACTTCGCCGGCAATCTCGTCACCCGGATCGACGCGGTGACGGCGGGCGACCTGATCCTCCCCGTCACCGTGAACGACGCATCAGAGCCTCCGGGCAATGCCTGGGTGTGCTCGCCCACCACCACCTACGGGCGGTACGCGCTCGAGGAATCGGAGCGGCTTCTTCCCGGGCTGCTGCGTCCTCCGCTGCGCGCGACGATCGCCGGCGTGGACCGCGGCATGCGGCGCCGACGCCTGGATCGGGCCGTGGCGGTGGACAACTGGCTGCTGAGCACGAACCTGCATCCCGACCTCGCCGGGATCGACCTGAACCGGCTCGTCCGGGAGGCGCGGGAGCGCTGGCCCGAGCACGCGATCTGGATCCGCTCGCTGAACGCCGTCCAGCACCCCGACTGGCTGCGCGCGGCCGCGGAGGCGGGCTTCACGCTCATCCCGAGCCGTCAGGTCTACCTGTTCCGCGATCTCTCCGCGGCGCGCCCGAGCCGGGACCTGCGCCGCGATCTGCGGCTTCTCGACCGCACGGAGCTCACCGCGGTCCACCACGACGCTTTCACGGAGGAGGATTTCGCGCAGGCCGAGCGACTGTACGCGCAGCTCTACCTGCACAAGTACTCGACCTTGAACCCGCGCTACAGCGCCGCGTTCCTCCGAGCCTGGCATCGTGCCGGCCTGCTCGAGCTCGCGGGCTTCCGCGACGCGGAGGGAACCCTCCGGGCGGTGGTGGGCATGTTCGGGCAGGGCGCGGCGCTCACCGCACCGTCGTGGGCTACGACACGTCCTGGCCGCAGCAGGCGGGCCTCTACCGTCTGCTGATGGCGCACGTGCTGCGCTCGACGCGGCAGCGGGGCGCCGAGCTCAACCTCAGCGCGGGCGCCGCGCAGTTCAAGCGGCTCCGCGGAGGGGAGCCGGCGATCGAGTACAGCGCCGTGCAGGCCGCCCATCTCCCGGCGGCCACGCGCCGCGCGATCACAGCGCTCGGCGCGCTCGCCTCGCGGGTCGGGGTGCCGATCATGCGGCGCTGGGAGCTCTGACGCGGGCGCCGTCCCGGCCGGGCGCGGTCGTCGCCCGTACGGGATGATGGATCCATGTCCTCCGGATCCGTGATCGTCGCCGTCTGCCAGTTCTCGCCCGTGGCGGATCGCTCCGCCAACCGCGAGCGCATCGGCGCGCTCGTCGCAGGCGCGGCGGCGCGCGGGGCGCGGGTGGTCGTGCTGCCGGAGTACTCGAGCTACTTCGTGGACCCGTTCGACGAGACCCTCGCCGCGAACGCGGAGGACCTCGACGGCGAGTTCACCGGTGAGCTGCGCCGCCTCGCCGGGCGGCACGACGTCGTGATCGTCGCGGGGCTGGTGGAGCGCGCGGACGAGGGGCGGATCCGCAACGCGGTCGTCGCGGTGGATGCCACGGGCATCCTGGCGGTCTACCGCAAGCAGCACCTGTACGACGCGTTCGGGCAGACCGAGTCGCGGTGGATCGAGCCGGGCCGGGTCGGGGGAGCGGCGACGTTCGTCGTGGACGCCCTGACGTTCGGGCTGATGACCTGCTACGACCTGCGCTTCCCCGAGGTGGCGCGCACGCTCGTCGACGCCGGGGCCGATGTGCTCGTCATCCCCGCCGAGTGGGTGCGCGGTCCGCTCAAGGAGCACCACTGGACCACTCTCCTCGCGGCGCGGGCGATCGAGAGCACGGCCTACGTCGTCGCGGCCGATCACCCGGTGCCGGTGGGAGTCGGTCATTCCGCGGTCGTCGATCCGCAGGGCGTCGTCGTCGCCGGGGTCGGCACGGGGGAGGGGATCGCGGTCGCCGAGCTCGATCCCGCCGCGGTCGCACGGGTGCGCGAGGTCAACCCCGTGCTGCGATTGCGGCGCTACCGGGTCTCGCCGCGCTGATCGCGGCGCGCGGACTACCGCAGCCCGGCCAGTCGCTCCGACGCCTCGGCGATCACCTCGGGCCGCTTGCACGCGGCGAAACGCACGAGGCCCCGGTAGGCGTCGCGGTGCTCGGGGCGCACGAACGCCGTGAGCGGGATCGCGGCCACGCCGATCCGCTCGGGGAGGGTCCGGCAGAACGCATCCGCATCGGCGCCCCCGATCGCGGTCGCGTCGGCGACGGTGAAGTAGCCGCCGTCAGGGCGGTGCACCTCGAAGCCCGCCGCGGCGAGGCCCTCCGCGAGCAGGTCGTGCTTCGCCCGCAGTCGTTCCGCCGCATCGGTGAAGAACGTCTCGGGCAGGCGCAATCCGACGGCGACCGCCGGCTGGAACGGGCCTCCGTTGACGTAGGTGAGGAACTGCTTGACGCTGAGCACGGCCGTGATGAGCTCGGCCGGCCCGTGGATCCAGCCGATCTTCCATCCGGTGACCGCGAAGGTCTTGCCCGCGGAGGAGATCGTGAGCGTGCGCTCGGCGGCGCCCGGCAGGGTCGCGATCGGCACATGCGGCGCCGTGAACGAGAGGTGCTCGTACACCTCGTCGGTGACGATGATCGCGTCGTGCGCGTGTGCGAGGCGCACGATCTCCGCCCGCGCGGCGTCGTTGAGCACCGCGCCGGTCGGGTTGTGCGGATCGTTCACGAGGATCACGCGGCAGCGATCCGTCACCGTCGCGGCGAGCTCCTCGAGGTCGGGCTGGAAGTCGGGCAGGCGCAGCGGCACGGTGCGCAGCGTCGCGCCGCTCAGCGCCGCGATGGCGGCGTAGGAGTCGTAGTACGGCTCGAACACCACGATCTCGTCGGCGGGCCCGTCCACGAGCGCGAGGAGCGCCGCGGCGATCGCCTCCGTGGCACCCGCCGTGACCAGGACCTCGCGATCCGGATCCACCTCGAGACCGTAGAAACGATGCTGATGCTCGGCGATCGCCTGGAGCAGATCGGGCACGCCGCGCCCCGGAGGGTACTGGTTGGCGCCCTCGAGGATGGCGGTGCGCGCGGCCTCGAGCACTTCCGCGGGCCCGTCCTCGTCGGGGAAGCCCTGCCCGAGGTTGATCGCCCCGGTGCGGGCCGCGAGCGCGGAGATCTCGGCGAAGATGGTGGGGGCGACCTCGCCGGCCTCGGAGAGCAGGCCGGCCCCGGCCGCGGTGCGGCGCCATGCGCCCGGAAGGATTCCCATGGCGCCCAGGGTAACGCCATAGCGGAATCTCCCAGCGGGCATAAGAAAAACACAGAAACGGCCGTCAGTCTGTAAGGGCAAGGTTCGAAGGAGCAGACATGAACGAGCAGACGCCTCACCCCGACGCCGGACACTCCGTGCCCCCGGCGTTCTCGTCCACCCCCGCCGCCGACGCCGCCGCACAGGCCGGCGCGACGGCTCCCACCACTCCCCTCCCGCCCACCGGGATGTACGCGCCGCAGGGGCAGGCCCACCCGGCACAGCCGGGCAACCCCGGTCACCCGGGCGTCCACACCGGCGCCGCCTTCGGCGCGGCCGCGACCCCGACCATCGAGCACAAGGCGAAGAGCGGCGTCGGCGGCGGCAAGATCGCCGCCATCATCATCGCGGCGGCCCTGGTCGGCGGCATCGCCGGCGTCGGCGGCGCGGTCGGCTACGGCTCGCTGACCGCCTCGAGCTCATCGTCCTCGAAGGGCGTGACGGGGCCCAGCACCGTGACCGTGAACAACCCCGAGTCCGTGTCGGAGGCCACGGCGATCGCGGCGAAGGCCGTGCCGTCGGTCGTGACGATCGAGGTCTCGGGATCCAGCGCCGCAGGATCCGGATCCGGCATCGTGCTCGACAAGCAGGGGCACATCCTCACCAATGCGCACGTGGTGACCCTGGACGGCGAGGTCTCCGACCCCGCCATCACGGTGACGACCTCGGACGGCCGCATCCTCGAGGCCACCGTGGTCGGGATCGACGCGACCTACGACATGGCGGTGATCCAGGTCAAGGACGGCTCGAGCCTGACTCCCATGGAGTTCGCCGACTCGTCCAAGCTCAACGTCGGGTCCATGACGGTCGCCGTCGGCGCGCCGCTGGGGCTCTCCAACTCGGTCACGACCGGCATCGTCAGCGCGCTCAACCGCAGCATCCAGATCCAGTCCTCGGCGGCCCCGTCTCAGGGCTCGAGCGGCGACCAGCAGCAGAGCCCGAACCAGGACGGCTCGCAGCAGCCGTTCCAGTTCGACATCCCGGGTCGAGGCTCCGGCTCGCAGAGCTCCGCCGCGACGATCTCGATCTCGGTCATCCAGACCGACGCGGCGATCAACCCCGGCAACTCGGGCGGTGCGCTCGTCGACAGCGACGGCAAGCTCATCGGAGTGAACGTCGCGATCGCGAGCGCCGGATCCTCGTCCTCCTCGTCGGGACAGTCCGGCAACATCGGGGTCGGCTTCGCGATCCCGTCGAACATCGCCAAGCGCATCGCGAACGACATCATCGCCGACGGCAAGGCCACGCACGGCCTGCTGGGTGCGACGGTGCAGGACGCGAGCGCTCAGAAGGGCGCGACGGTCGTCGGCGCGGCGATCGCGTCGGTCACGAACGGGGGCGCCGCGGCGAACGCCGGCATCCAGGCGGGCGACGTCGTCACGGGCTTCAACGGGAACCCGATCACCGACGCCAGCGACCTGACCGCGCAGGTGCGCTCCGTCGCCGGGGGGAGCACGGCCACGCTGACCGTCGTCCGCAACGGTCAGAGCCAGGAGATCAAGGTCACCCTGGGGACCCTCGCCCCGTGAGCCGCCGCTCCTGATCCTTGCGCTGAGGAAGACGCCACCCGCGACACGTCGCGGGTGGCGTCTTCCTCGTCGGGGGCACGGATCCGCGCTGCGGCCGGGACGGCGGTGCTCTCCTTTTCCGCACCGAGTCCCCGGCCGGTAGGCTCGCGGGGTGGCGTCCTTCTCCTTCCGTGCGGGTAACGCCGGCAAGCTGCTGAGGATCCCGCTGTATCTGCTCGGCAGGCTGGGAACCCTCGTCGTCCCTCGGGGGCGGGGCTGGGTGATCGGGTGCGGCGCCGGCATCGGCGACGGCGCCCTCGCCCTCTGGCACGCGGCCGTGGAGAGCGGTCTCGAGCCGCTCTGGCTGACGGGGTCCGAGCGCGAGCGACGCGATGCGGACAAACTCGGCATCAGGTCGATCCCGAAGAGCGGTCTGCGCGGCTGGTGGGCGACCGCCCGGGCCGGAGTGGTCGTGGTCACGCACGGCTTCGGCGACGTCAACCGGTACGCCACCTCGGGTGCGTTCCCACGCCCTCCTGTGATCGTGCAGCTCTGGCACGGCATCCCGCTCAAGCGCGTCGGGCTGGACTCCCCGGCCACCGTGCAGAGCGCGTTCCTGCCGGGCTTCGTCCCGCTGCAGCGCCTGCTCGGGTTCCTGTACCGCGGCCAGACCCGGCGCATCCGGGTGCTCCCCGCCGCATCCGACCGGTCCCGCGGGCGCCTGGAATCGGCGTTCGGCCTCGGCGTCCGGCAGGTTCTCGTCACCGGCGAGCCGCGCGTCGACGTGCTCTCCGCCGGGGATCCGGAGGAACGCCGAGCGCGCGCGATCGCGCGACGGGACACCGCGGTCGGACCGATCGCGGACAGCGTGCGCGTCGTGCTGTACGCGCCCACCTGGCGGGACGGGGCGCCGGACCCCTCGGTCCCGACCGCTGCGGAGTGGGCGGATCTGCTCGGTGTGCTGGAGCGCACCGACAGCGTGCTGCTCGTGCGCTCGCACCCGCTCGGCGAGGGCGACTACAGCCCGCCGGTCCCCACAGACCGCGTGCGGATGATCGGTTCCTCGACCGTCGCGGACATCACGCCTGTGCTGCCCGCGGTCGATGTGCTCGTGACCGACTACTCGTCACTCGCCTATGACGTGGGGCTGCTGTCCATGCCCGTCGTCTATCTCGCCCCGGATCCCGAGGAGTACGCCGCCGCCCGCGGCTTCTACGGGACGTACGCCGAGGTCGCCGGCGGCGACCCTGCGAGCGACTGGGCGGAGGCCGGGGGTCAGCTCGAGGCGACCCTCTCCGACGTCGCAGAGCGCGACCGCCGCGCCGAGCTCTCCCGCGCGCTCAGCGTGCGCATGCACGCCCATCGGGACGGCCGGAACACGGCCCGCGTCCTCGGCGCGATCCTCGCCCGTACCGGCGACGCCACGAGCGCCGCCCGCCCGACCCCCGCAGCGAAGGGAACCCCATGACGAGCCGCGTCACGAGCGTCCGCGTCGACGAGGAGCAGCAGGCGCTGCTGATCGGCGGAGAGGGGACCGCTCCCGCCGAGATCGAGCTCGCCGGCCGCCGTGCCGTCTCCCGGGCCGGCGTCGATGCGGACCGGGACGACCGCGGCTGGAGCGCCGTGCTGCCGCTGCAGGCTGCGCGATGGGGCGGGCCGGTGCTTCCGCTGCCGAGCGGCGACTATGCGCTTCTGCTCGACGGACGCGCGGTCGACGTGCCCGCGCTCGAGACCGTCGTGCTGGCCGGGCTCCGCGTCGGCGCGGACGGCGCCGTGCGCATCGACCCGCCGGTCGACCCGGTGTACGAGACCGCCGAGGGACGGCTCGCCCTGGAGGGGCGCTACGCCGCGCTTCCCGGCGCGGGGGAGAACGCGGTGTTCTTCGAGTCCTTCTACGGGCAGTCCAGCGGCTGCAACCCCGGCGCGATCGACCGCGAGCTCGCGGCGCGCGCCCCAGGAGTGACCCGGTACTGGAGCGTGGTCGACCTCTCGATCCCGGTCCCGGAGGGGGCGATCGCGGTCGTGGAAGGATCGCCGGAGTGGTGGCGGGCGCGTGCCGATGCACGGCTGCTCGTGGTGAACGACTGGCTGCGCCGCCGCTTCGACCGCAAGCCCGGGCAACGCGTGCTCCAGACCTGGCACGGCACGCCCCTCAAGCGTCTCGCCCTGCATCGCCCCGGCCTGCACCCGCGGCGCTGGCTCGCCGTGTTCCGCGAATCGCGACGCTGGGACGCCCTGCTCGCCCAGAACCCGTACGCGGAGCGGGTGCTGCGCAAGGCCTACGCCTTCCTGCAGCGGCCGGTGTGGGTGGACGGCTACCCGCGCAACGATGTGCTCGTCACCGGCGATGCCGCGCGCATCCGCGATGCGCTCGGCATCGGTCCGTCGGAGCGGGTGCTGCTGTACGCGCCGACCTGGCGGGACGACCGGTCGGAGATGGTCGACTTCCTGGATCCGACCGCGCTCGCCGAGGCCGCCGACGCGGTCGTGCTCGTCCGCGGCCACTCCCGCACCATCCGCCCCGGCCGCGACCAGGCCGGATCCCGGGTCATCGACGTCACCGGCTATCCCGACACCGCGGAGCTGCTGCTCGCCGCCGATGCGCTGATCACCGACTACTCGTCGGTGATGTTCGACTTCAGCGCCACCGGCAAGCCCATCTACTTCCTGGTGCCGGATCTCGAGCACTACCGCGGCAAGCTCCGCGGCTTCTACTTCGACCTCCCGGCCCGTGCGCCCGGCCCCCTCGTGCGCACGCAGGAGGAGCTCGTGGCGGCGCTCTCCGACGTGTCGGCGGTCGCGGAGCACGCCGCGTCCTACGTCGCCTGGCAGGCGCAGTTCAACGGCCGCGACGACGGGTCCGCGTCCGCGCGGGTCGTCGACCGGATCCTGGATCTCGGCTGGCTCGACGGCTGAGCCGTCCCGCCCGGGGCCCGCCGAGTGCGGAGGCCGCTCAGGGCAGCGGGGTGTTCCGCGTGCCGAGCCGTGAGGTGTCGACCGTGTCGTGCGCGCCGCGCAGCACGCCCATGAGGAACCCGAGCCCCCAGGAGAGGTGCATCGTCGGCAGCACGGCGAGCGTCCAGATGCGCTCCCGCGGGCTCCGCGGCGGATCGGTCGGGCGCCCCGGAGCCAGCGCCATCGCGATCACGAGCAGCGCATAGGCGACGAGCGGCAGATACACCGCCGACGCGATCACGCCGGCGACGCCCGAGAGGACGCCCGTGAGCTGCAGCACCCCCGTGACCACGGCGAGCGCGAGGAGGACGAGGAGCGCCGGGGGCGCGAAGAAGCGCACGCCGTTGCTGCGCCCGTAGCGGCGTACCAGCTCGCCGCGCCAGGCTCCGGTCGAGCGGAACTGCCGCGCCAGACGGATCCAGCTCTCCCGCGGCCAGTAGGTCACCGCGAGCTGCGGATCGAACCACACCGCGTACCCCGCCTGGCGGATCCGCAGATTGAGCTCCCAGTCCTCGCCGCGGCGGATCGACTCGTCGAACAGGCCGACCTCGTCCAGCACGCTGCGGCGCATGACGCCCAGGTAGGCCGATTCGGCGGCTCCCTCCCTGGTCCCCCCGTGGTAGCTGCCGCCGCCGAGACCGACCGGCGAATTGTACGCGCGGGCCACGGCCGCCTGGAACGGGGTGCGGCCGTCGGCACGCATGACCCCTCCGACGTTCGCGGCGCCGGTTCGCTCCAGCGTCTGGATCGCGCGCCGGGCGTACCCGGGGGAGAGCTCGGAGTGCGCGTCGACCCGGATGATGGTCGGATGCGCGCTGGCGCGGATCGCCGCGTTGAGGCCGACCGGGATGTCGGCGGCCGGGTTGTGCACGATCCGCAGCCGCGGCTCGCGGGCCGCCAGGCGCTCGGCGAGGTCGGTGGTGCCGTCGGAGGACGGGCCGAGCGCGAGCACGAGCTCCGTGGGGCCGTCCACGTCCTGCGCGAGCACCGACTCCACGGCGTGCTCGAGATAGGTGCGCTCGTTCAGCACCGGCATCACGAACGACACGCCCGCGCCGGACAGCGGGGCATCCGCGCCGGGGGAGGACGGGTCGGGGTGGCTCACCCGTCGATCCTTGCACGTCCGGCCTGCAAGACCGGCGGGAGGGCCGTCCGGGCGCGTCGGGCTACCAGCGTCCGCCGTTCTGCCAGTACTGGCCGATGTCCTCGAGCGGGCGCCCCTTGGTCTCGGGAGCCAGCCACACCACGAAGAAGAAGGCGAGGATCGCGATCACCCCGAAGGCGGCGAAGGTGCCCGCGCCGCCGAGGGCGTTGAGCATCGTCAGGAAGAGCGCGCCGACGATGACGTTCGCCACCAGGTCGCTCGTGAGCATCACGCTCGCACCGAGCGAGCGCAGGTGCGCCGGCATCGCCTCGCCGGCGTAGACCCAGACCAGGGAACCGAAACCGAACGTGAAGCCGGCGGTGAAGAGCACGAGTCCGATGAACCCGGCGATCGTGAGGGCGCCGTCGAAGTGGCCGCCCCCGATCGCGAACACGATCACGAGCAGCAGGTTCGCCAGGATCATGGTCCCGATGCCGATCAGCAGCACCGGGCGGCGCCCCATCCGGTCGATCACGAGCAGGGCGATGAAGACCGCGACGAGCCCGGCGACCTGGACCAGGGCGGAGAGTCCCAGCTTCACGATGTCGTCCGTGAACCCCATCGCCTCGAAGATCCGGGGGCTGTAGTAGACGATCGCGTTGATGCCGGTGAGCTGCACGAAGAACCCGAGTCCGACGACGAACAGCGTGGCGCGGAGGAACGGCTTGCGCAGCAGATCGCGCCACGACGCGGTGTGCGCGGAGGCGAAGCCCGCGGTGATCGTCTCGATCTCGGCGTCGACGTCGATCTCGGGGCCCTCGATGCGGGCGAGGGTGGCACGGGCCTCCGAGGTGCGGCCCTTCATGACGTACCAGCGCGCGGTGTCGGGCAGGCGCAGCAGGACCAGGGTGATGACCACACCGGGGATCGCCGCGAGGCCCAGCATCCATCGCCAGCTCTCGGTCGGCGCGAGGGCCATGGCCACGAGGTAGCCGAGGATGATGCCGGAGACGGTGGCGACCTGGTACAGCACGAGGAACGCGCCGCGCGAGCGGGTGGGCGCGGACTCGGCGACGAACACCGGGACGACGACGACCGAGACGCCGATGGTGAGTCCGAGCAGGAAGCGGGCGGCGACCAGCACCCACAGGGCCGGGGCGAGACCGGACAGCAGGGAGAACACGGCGAAGGCCAGGGCGACGGCGACCATGGTCGGCTTACGGCCGATGCGGTTGGCCAGCGCGCCGCCGAAGAGCGCCCCGAGGATCTCGCCGACGACCACCGTGGTGGTGACCCAGGACTGCGCGGCGGGATCGAGGTGGAAGTCCTTGGCCAGATACAGCATCGCCCCGCCGATGTTGGAGGAGTCGTAGCCGTAGATGATGCCCACGGTTGCGGCGGCGACGCCCACGAGCAGCGCCAGCCGTGTGGTGCGGCTGTTGCCGGTCAGTGCAGAGCTCATGATCCCGTCCTCGTTCTCGGCGCTCCCCGGGGAGCGGATTCGAGAGTACCGCGGCGTCCGCGGCGCTCAGACGACGAACCGCCAGACGTACTCCAGGCCGTCTTCCGGGCGGAACCAGGCCAGTGTGACGACCACGTCGTCCACGTCGGTGTCGCACAGGCAGATCTCCATCTGCTCGCCGGGGCGCACCCTTCCCCAGAGCAGGGTGCGCCCCGGATTCGTCGAGGTGCGGGCGAAGGCGCGCACGAAATCGAGGCCGCCGTCGGCGTTGGTCACGACCGGATGCGTGCGATCGCGCCGATCGACGCGCCAGGGCACAGGGTACGAGACGTCGGGGAACCGTGCCGACGGGGGATCGGATGGGCGGGTCATGGCGCCACGATAAGAGCGGGTGCCGACGGCTCGGCGCCGTCGGACGCGGTCGCGACGACGGTTGTGCAGAACTCCTCCGGAAGCGCCGCTGTGCGGACCGCTCAGAGCTCCCGATCCGGCGCCGTCGGATGCAGTTCCGGGCCGGGCGCCTCGGGTGCCGACACCGGCGCGGGGCGGCGTCGCACGACTTCCGCCGCGCGTCGGCCGACCACGCCGACGCCGCGCGCCGCGGATCCGGCCGCTCCGGCGACGGCGGCGCCTGCGAGCTGCGCACCCCGGGCGATCCTGCGCTCGATGCGCTGGGCGCCCTCCTGCGGTTCGAGCTCGGCGGGCAGCGTCTGCGGCGGGAGTCCGAAGGCGCGACGGGAACTGGTCAGCACGCGCCGCCCCAGCACGTGATTGCCCGCGCCGCCGATCACCGCCCCCACGCCGAAGGGAAGCGCCTTGCCGAGGAACGAGGCGCCGCCGACGCCGGCGAACTGCTTGATCAGCATGCTCTTGAGCCGGTCGGCCAGCGGACCCACCGCCGCCCGGGGGAGGGACTTGGTCACGAGCTCGCCCCAGTAGGCGGGACGGCCTGCGCCCTTGCCCGTCGCCTGCCCGGCGAGCTGGCGGATCAGATCCACGCCCTCCTTGCCGAGCATGAGGGTCATCACGAGCGCCCTGGCGCGATCGGGATTCTCCACGGTGATGCCGTGGACCTCGGCGATCGACTGGGCGAACAGCGCCGTCGTCTCGACGAACCCGGCGGTCTCGACGCCGGACAGCGCGAGGGTGACCCCGGTGCCGATGCCGGGGATCACGGCCGTCGCGCCGACCGCGGCTCCTCCGGTCGTCACCGCGGCGAGGTAACGGCGCTCCAGCAGTGTGATGATCTGCGACGGTGTGGCGTCGGGGTGCCGCAGCCGGATGCTGCGGATGTGCGCGAGCACGAGCGGACGCTGCACGGCGAGGACCCGGTCGAGACCGCGGATGTGCATCGGGTGCTCGGAGGATCCCGCCGGAGGCAGCCCGCCGGCCCACGGGGCGTCGTCGGGCAGGGAGTGGATCCGCTGCACGGACTGGTCGCGCTTGCTGCGCTTCGCATCGCTCTTCCCCATGGACCAGAGCCTAGGACGGCTCCGTCTGAAGATCGGCCGTTAACGCGAGCGGGCCCGTGCTCATCGCACGGGCCCGCTCGGAGGGAAGGGGTCAGACGAACAGGTTCGCCCGCTCCAGGTCCTCGGCGAAGTCGACCTCGACCGCGTAGAGGTCGGAGATGTCCATCGGCTCCAGGAGGAGGCCGTTCTCGACGATCGCCAGCTCGAGGCCGCGCTCGAAGTAGTCCTGGTCGTCGACGCGCTGGAGCTGGCGCAGGAACGCCTGCTTGTCGCGCGAGGAGATGTAGTTGATGCCGACGGCCTCGCCGATGCCGCCCTTGACGGTCTTGGAGAGCTCCTTGATGTATCCCTCGGCGTCGACCGTGTACTTGACCTCTTCGTCGCTCACCTTGGCGGTGTTGACGGTGACGAAGGACTGGTCGCGCTCGATGAACGCGATCGCGCGGCCGAGGATGCGCGGGTCGAAGACGACATCGCCGTTCATCCAGAGCACGCCGCTGCGTCCGGTCGCGGAGAGACCGCGCAGGAGGCTCTTGGACGTGTTGGTCTGGTCGTAGCGCTCGTTGTGCACGTAGTTCACATCGGGGAAGGCCTCGATGATCGTCTCGGCGCGGTAGCCGACGATGGTCGTGATGCGCACGTCTTCGCCGAAGGCCGCATGGATGTTGTCGTGCTGCTGCTGCATGATCGAGCGTCCGTCGTTGAGCTCGGTCAGCGGCTTGGGGAGGGAGCGCCCGAGGCGCGAGCCCATCCCGGCAGCCAGAATGATGGTCTGAAGAGTCACAGAAATGCTCCTGTTACGTGTGTTCACGGTCAAGTCACCGATGGGACACTTCCTCGTGCCAGAAGCCATGGTATCGATCCGCCCCGCGCGGGACATGCGGAGGAGGGGCGAGATGCCATTCCGTTATCGAGTGCTCGGTGCATTCCCAGGTTCGTCAGAGGATCCGGTTCCGGCCCCGATCACGTCGGTTCGGGTCGTCGCCCCCGTCCTCGTCGCCGTCGGTTGATACCGTGAAAGGCATGACCGGAGCATCCCATGACCCCCGTGCGCCCAAGGATTCCTCTCCTCCCTCGAGGCCTCGCCGGACCGCCTCCGGCACCTCAAAGGAGACGGCCGCGTAGACCGCGCGCGTGAAGGCCGAAGGGGAGGCCGCTGCCGTGCGCTCGGCCACGGCCAAGCGCACGGCAGCGCGCACGACCGCGGCGCGCACCGCCGCGACGAAGACCGCGAACGAGAAGGCGGCCGCCGCCAAGGCGCAGGCCGCCTCCGAGAACGCCAAGGCGCAGGCGGCCAAGGTCGCGGCGGTCAAGGCCGCGACGCCGGCTCCCGCGCGGACGGCGCGCACGACGACGAAGAAGGCGACGGCCGCGAAGAGTGCGACGGCACCCGCCGCAGCGTCGGGGGGCGCCGCGGACGAAGGTGCCGGCGCTGCGCCGAAGCGGCAAGCCGCGAAGACCTCGACGGCCCGGACCACGGCGGCCAAGGCCACGACACCGCGGACCACGACCGCGAAGAGCACCGCCGCGAAGGCCACGACGGCGAAGACCACGTCCGCGAAGACCACGTCCGCGAAGACCACCGCCGCCGCGAAGAGCGCCGCCGCGGGGGAGAGCACCACCGCGTCGAGGACCGCGGCCGCGAAGCGCACCCCGGCGAAGAGCACCACCCCGAAGGCCACGACTGCCCGGCGGGCGCCACGGAAGGCTCCGACGGCTGCCGCTGCCGCTGCCGCTGCTGCTGCGGCCGCGACCGCGACCGCGGGTGAGGCGCCCACCGCCCCCGCCGAGCCGGCAACGACCGTCGACGAGACGACCACGACCGCGGAGACGATCACCTCCGCGGACGAGGCGACCACCACCGCAGACGAGGTGACCACCACCGCGGAGGAGACGACCACCTCCGCGGACGAGGCGACCTCCTCCGCGGAGGAGGCGGCCCCTGCGGCGGACGAGACCGTCGAGAACCCCTCGCCTGAAGGGAATGCCGCAGGGCATGATGCTTCTGTGGACAGCGATTCTGGGGCGGCTGGGCCGGTGGGGGAAGCCACGTCGAGGGCGGCGGAGGCGACGGCGGACGCAGCGGTGACGGATGCCGAGCAGGCGCCGGTCGCACCGACCGCGCCGGAGAGCACGACGGCATCGGATCCGGCCGTGGCGGACGAGCCGTCCGACCCCGTCGGGATCGGCGCCGAGAGCGCGGCCGCTCCGGCGCCGGCGGCGCCCGAGCCTGATGCTCCGGGCGAAGACGACCGGGTATCGGCGTCGCACGAGGGGCAGGCGCTCGTCGTCCGCGGGCTGGTGAAGCGCTTCGGGGACACCGTCGCGGTCGGCGGCATCGACCTGACCGCCCCCGCGGGATCCTTCTACGGCATCGTCGGCCCCAACGGCGCGGGCAAGACCACCACGCTGTCGATCATCGCGGGGCTCCTGCGCCCGGACGCGGGGACGGTGCTGATCAGCGGCATCGACCAGAGGACCGACAGCGCCGCGGCGAAGAAGGCGCTCGGTGTGCTGCCGGACCGGCTGCGCACCTTCGACCGGCTCACCGGCAGACAGCTGCTGCACTACTACGGGCTGCTGCGCGGCCTCGCCGCCGATGTCGTCGAGAAGCGCGTCGCCGATCTCGCCCGCGCCTTCGATCTGACCGGCGCGCTCAGCCGGGTGGTCTCCGACTACTCCGCCGGCATGACCAAGAAGATCATGCTCGCCGGTGCGATGATCCATTCCCCGCGCGTGCTGGTGCTGGACGAGCCGTTCGAGTCGGTCGACCCGGTGTCGTCCGGCGTCATCCTCGACATCCTCCGTGCGTACGTCGCCCACGGCGGCACGGTCATCCTCTCCAGTCACGGCATGGACCTGATCGAGCAGGTCTGCGAGAGGATCGCGATCATCGTGGGCGGAGAGGTCCTCGCCGAGGGCACCGTCGACGAGGTGCGGGCGGGCCAGACCCTCGAGCAGCGGTTCGTCGAGCTGTCCGGCTCGGCCGGCGAGGTGGAGGGCCTGGAGTGGTTGCACACGTTCTCCGCCTGAGGCTGATGCTCGCGCTCGGCGCCCTGCGCGGCGATCGCAGCCGGGTGGCCAGGACGGTGGCGGCGCTGCTGCTCACCGCCGCGGCGACGGCCGTCGCCGTCATCGCCATCCGCAGCCTGTCGCAGACCTCGGAGGCTGCCGCGCACACGGTGATCGTGCTGGGCAGCTCGGCCGTGGTGCTGGGCTTCTTCGTCGCGCCCATCCTCGCAGGCTCGGTGGATCAGCTGGATCCGCGCCGCTTCGCCGTCTTCGGCGTCGACGAGCGGCGGCTCCCGGCGATCCTCGCGCTCGCCGCCTTGGTCAGCGTGCCGAGCCTGGCCCTGCTGCTGGTCCAGGGGGCGGTGGTCGGGGTCGCGATCTCGTTCGGCGCGCCGTGGGCGGTCGCCGTGCTGTCCGGACTGGTCACACTCGCCACCGCGGTGCTGGCGGCGAGGGCGGGGATGGCGCTCAGTGCTCGACTGCTGCCGGAGCGGCGCTCGCGGGAGCTCACCGCGCTGTTCGCGCTCGCCGTGATCGTGGTGGCCGTGCCGGTGGGCGTGTTCGTCGCCTCCCTCGGCTGGGCCGGCGCGGTTCCGCCGCTCCTGCACTCGGCGGCCGCGGTGCTCGGAATGACGCCCCTCGGCGCTTCCGCGGCCTTCCCGTTCCTGGTCACCGCAGGGCAGACCGGCGCCGCCTGGGTGGCCGGGGTCGTCGCCGTGCTGAGCGTCGTGGGTGTCGCGGCAGGCTGGCTCGCGCTCGTGCACCGTGCCCTGACCACCCGGGAGCGGCCCACTGCGGTGCGCGAGCGACCCGGCCTCGGCTGGTTCGCTCTGCTGCCGTCGAACGCGTTCGGCGCCGTGGCGGCACGGAGCCTCGTGTACTGGCTGCGTGATCGCCGCTACATCATCAACGTCGTGATCGTGCCCGTCGCCGGAGTGCTCACCGCCGTGCCGCTGCTCGTCGCGGGTGTGCCGATCTCGGTCGCCGCGGCACTGCCGGTCGCGGTGATGGCCCTGTTCTTCGGATGGCTGCCGCACAACGACGTCGCCTACGACTCCACGGCGTTCTGGATCCACGTCGCCAGCGGCGTCCGCGGGGTGCCCGATCGACTCGGACGCCTCGTTCCGGTCGTGCTCATCGCCGTCCCGACGCTCGCGGTGGCGATCCCGGTCACCCTCGCGGTGATCGGACGCTGGTCGCTGCTCCCGGTGCTCATCGGCGTGGTCACGAGCCTGCTGCTGACCGGCCTCGGTATCTCCAGCGTGGTCTCGGCGGTGGCGCCGTACGGCGTGTCCCGTCCCGGCGACAGCCCGTTCCAGCAGCCGCAGCGCTCGCGCGGCGGCGCGCTGGGCCAGGCCGGGGCCCTGATCGGAGCCGTGGTGCTGAGCCTGCCCACCCTTCTGCTGGCGTGGCACGCGCTCACCGACGACACGGCGTCGACGGCGCCGGCGCTGTGGACCGGGCTGGTCACCGGCGTGCTGGTCTTCGCCGCGGGCGTCCGCACGGGCGCCTGGGCGTTCGATCGACGCGGTGCCGAGCTGATGGAGTTCGTCGAGACGGTCTGAGCGGATCACGGATCCTCGATCGCGCGGCGCCCGAGCGGCGCCGCGCGATTAGACTCGCCGTCATGAGTACCCCGCTGGACGCCCCGGATCAGGGCGGCGTCGCCACCCTCGATCGCGAACTCGAGCAGCTCCTCAACGAGGAGCTCCAGGAGCCGGGAGACCACGAGCGGTTCTCCCACTACGTGAAGAAGGAGAAGATCCTCGAGTCCGCTCTGACCGGCAAGCCCGTGCGGGCCCTGTGCGGAAAGAAATGGACCCCGGGTCGTGATCCGGAGAAGTTCCCCGTGTGCCCCACCTGCAAGGAGATCTACGAGTCGATGGTCGGCTGACGACCTTTCGACGCGTCGCTCCGCCTCTCGATCGGGAAACGCCCGGGTCTAGCGGACGTCCTCGAAGACGGTGGGGATCGCCGGATCCGACTTGCTGAGCGCGAGGGCGCGCACCGGCAGTTCCTCCCGCACCCGGAGGTGGTGCTCGCGGGCCGCGACGGTGCCGGCGGGTCCCTCGAACGCGGTGTCGATCTCGCCGCCCTCGACGAGGGTGACCTGCAGCGGACGCCCGTCGGGGTGGTCCTGCGCACCCAGCTCTTCGAAGCCGTCGGCCACGAGCACGGTCTCGGACTGCGCGACCCCGTCGGCCAGCACCCGGAACGCGGCCTTGCGCCCGCCCTTCGAGGCCTTGTCCGCCGAAGCCTTGGCCACCGCGACCCAGCCTCCGTCCGCGCCCTGGCGGGCGACGAGCTTGTAGACCATGCTCGCGGTGGGGTAGCCGGAGCCGGTGACGACCGAGGTCCCGACCCCGTAGGCGTCCACCGGCGACGCGGCGAGGGCAGCGATCGCGTATTCGTCCAGATCGCTGGTCACGGTGATCCGCGTGCCGGTCGCGCCGAGCTCGTCGAGCTGCGCGCGCACCTCGGCCGCCATGATCGGCAGGTCGCCGGAGTCGATGCGCACCCCGCCCAGCTCCGTGCCCGCCACGCGGATGGCCGTCTCGACGCCCTGCCGGATGTCGTAGGTGTCGACGAGCAGCGTCGTGCCGGTGCCGAGCGCGGCGATCTGGGCGCGGAAGGCGTCCTCCTCGCTGTCGTGCAGCAGGGTCCACGAGTGCGCCGCGGTGCCCATCGTGGGGATGCCCCAGGTGCGCCCCGCCTCGAGGTTGCTGGTGGCGCCGAAGCCCGCGATGAACGCGGCCCGAGCGGCCGCGATGGCCGAGTCCTCCGCGGCGCGCCGGGACCCCATTTCGGCCAGCGGGCGCTCTCCGGCGGCGATGCTCATCCGCGAGGCCGCGGTCGCGACGGCCGAGTCGTGGTTCAGCACGCTCAGCGCCAGGGTCTCCAGGATCACGGCGTCGGCGAAGGTGCCCTCGACGGTGAGGATCGGGGATCCGGGGAAGTACAGCTCGCCCTCGCGGTAGCCGCGGATCGTGCCGGAGAAGCGATAGCCCTCGAGGTAGCGGAGCGCCTCCGCGTCCACGACCTTCGCGTCACGGAGGTAGCGCAGCTCCTCGTCGCCGAACCGGAAGTCGCGAAGCAGGGAGAGCAGGCGCCCGGTGCCGGCCACCACTCCGAAGCGGCGTCCGCCGGACAGACGCCGGGAGAACAGCTCGAACACGCTCTGCCGCGAGGCGGTGCCGTCGCGCAGCGCCGCCTCCAGCATCGTGAGCTCGTAGCGATCGGTCTTGAGGGCGCTGGACGCGGTCATGGCGATCAGCATACGGGCGCGGGGCGCGACCTGCGCGTGGGGACGCGTGCGCCGACTAGGCTGGATCATCATGAACGACGCGCCGATCGGGATCTTCGACTCCGGAGTCGGCGGCCTCACCGTGGCGCGCGCGATCCGCGCGCAGCTGCCCCGGGAGTCCTTCGTCTACATCGGCGACACGGCCCATTCGCCGTACGGGCCGAAGCCCATCGCCGACGTGCGCCGCTACTCGCTCGAAGTGCTCGACACCCTTGTCGACCAGGGCGTGAAGATGCTCGTGATCGCGTGCAACACCGCCTCCTCGGCGATGCTGCGCGACGCCCGCGAGCGCTACGACGTGCCCGTCGTCGAGGTGATCGGCCCGGCCGTCCGCCGGGCGATCTCGACCACGCGCAACGGCCGGATCGGCGTGATCGGCACGATCGGCACGATCGGATCCCGCGCGTATCAGGACATGCTCGAGGTGAATGAGAACCTCGCCGTGTTCACGGCGGCATGCCCGCGCTTCGTCGAGTTCGTCGAGGCGGGGATCACGGACACCCCCGAGGTGCTCCGGGTCGCCGAGGAGTACCTGGCGCCGTTGCGCGATGCGGAGGTCGACACGCTCGTGCTGGGCTGCACGCACTATCCGTTCCTGCGCGGCGCGATCGGCTACGTCATGGGGGAGGGCGTCTCGCTCGTCTCCAGCGACGACGAGACCGCCGGCGACGTGTACCGGCAGCTCGTCCGCGGCGACCTGCTCGCCTCGCCCGATGCCCGCCCGCGCTACGTGTACGAGGCGACCGGCGCCTCGGCCGACGACTTCACCGCCCTCGCCAACCGCCTGATGGGCCAGGAGGTGCGCGGCGTGCGGCTGGTGCAGACCGGCGTCATCGACCTTCCCCACCTCAAGGAGATCCCATGACCGAGTCCACCGTCCGCGCCGATGGCCGCACCGTCGACCAGCTCCGCCCGATCACGATCGAGCGCGGCTGGAGCGCCCAGGCCGAGGGATCCGCCCTCATCAGCTTCGGGAACACCAAGGTGCTGTGCACGGCGTCGTTCACCAACGGCGTGCCGCGCTGGCTGACCGGCAAGGGCAAGGGCTGGGTCACGGCCGAGTACGCGATGCTGCCGCGGGCCACCAACGACCGCAACGACCGCGAGAGCGTCAAGGGCCGCATCGGCGGACGCACGCACGAGATCTCCCGCCTGATCGGCCGGGCCCTGCGCGCCGTGGTCGACACCAAGGCGCTCGGCGAGAACACCATCGTGATCGACTGCGACGTCCTGCAGGCCGACGGCGGCACCCGGACCGCGGCGATCACCGGGGCGTACGTCGCCCTGGCCGACGCGATCGAGTGGGGTCGGCGCAAGAAGTTCATCGGGCAGAAGGCCCAGGTGCTGCACGACTCCGTCGCGGCGGTCTCGGTCGGCATCATCGACGGCGAGCCCATGCTCGATCTGGCCTACGTCGAGGACGTGCGCGCCGAGACCGACATGAACGTCGTCGTCACCGGACGCGGTCTCTTCGTCGAGGTGCAGGGGACCGCCGAGGGCGCCCCCTTCGACAAGCGCGAGCTCGACGCCCTGCTCGAGCTCGGCGTGAACGGCTGCGCCGACCTGCGCGACCGCCAGGTGGCGACCCTCGCGGAGGAGCGGGCGTGAGGATCGTCCTCGCGACGCACAACGCGCACAAGGTCGCCGAGTTCGGCCAGATCGTGGCCGCGACCCGGCCCGATCTCGAGGTCGTGGGCTACGACGGACCGGAGCCCGTCGAGGACGGCGTGACCTTCGAGCAGAACGCGCTCATCAAGGCGCGCGCCGCGGCCGCGCACACGGGACTCCCGGCGCTCGCCGATGACTCGGGGATCGCGGTGGACGTGCTGGGCGGATCGCCCGGGGTGTTCTCCGCGTACTGGGCGGGGCAGAAGAAGGACGACGTCGCGAACCGGGAGCTCCTCCTGGACCAGCTCCGGGACATCGCGGATCCGCACCGAGCCGCCCGCTACGTCAGCGTCATCGCGCTCGCCCTGCCCGACCTGCGGGAATGGACCGTCCGCGGCGAGTGGCCGGGCCGGCTCGCGCACGCCCCCGCCGGCGAGGGCGGATTCGGCTACGACCCGGTGTTCGTGCCCGAGGGGCAGTCCGATCCCGAGCGCACGGTCGGGGAGTTCACCTCCGACGAGAAGCAGGCGCAGTCGCATCGCGCGCGCGCCTTCGTGGCGCTCGTGCCGCTGCTCGCCGAGCTCTGAGCCCGGCGGTCGCGGCCCGGCAGGGCCGCGTCGGTCGCTAGTGAGAATCATCCCCATTCCCGACTAGGCGAAAACGCCTCCGACCGGGGGATCTCGGCTCTACCCTGGAGGCATGCACGATCACGCCCCCGCCTCCGGGATCCGCTCCGCAGGTCACCGTCGCCTGCTCGCGATCTCCCTCACGCTGACCAGCACGATCATGCTGGTGCAGGTGGTCGGGGCGATCCTCAGCGGGTCGCTGGCACTGCTCGCCGACGCGGCGCACATGTTCACCGACGCATCCGCCCTCGTCATCGCGCTCATCGCGAGCGCGGTCGCCGCCCGTCCCGCCGACGACCGGCGCACCTTCGGATACCAGCGCGCCGAGGTCTTCGGAGCGCTCGTCAACGCGATCATCCTCATCCTGCTCTCTGCCTGGGTGGCGTTCGAGGGCGTCTCGCGGCTGCTGCATCCGTCCGAGGTCGAGGTCGCCGGTCCCCTCATGCTGACCGTCGCCGCCGTCGGGCTCGTGGCGAACGGCGTCTCGATGTGGCTGCTCAGCGCCGCGCAGCGCACGAGCATCAACGTGCGCGGCGCGTACCTGGAGGTCATGGGGGATCTGATCGGCTCCGCGATGGTGATCGTCGCCGCGATCGTCATCATCACCACGGGCTGGATGCCCGCCGACGCCATCGCTTCGCTCATCATCGCCGCGATGATCATCCCGCGGGCGGTCTCGCTGCTGCGCGAGGTGTTCTCGGTGCTCGCCGAGTCGGCGCCGAAGGGCACCGCGGTGAGCGAGATCCGTCAGCACCTTCTCGACTACCCCGGTGTGACCGGCGTGCATGACGTGCACGTGTGGCAGCTCACCCGCGGGGCGCCCGTGTTCACCGCGCACGTGTCCGTGCAGCCCGCGGCACTCGCCGACGGGGGCGCGTCGGGTCTGCTCGCGCAGTTGCAGTCCTGCCTCGCGGATCATTTCGACGTGGAGCACTCCACGTTCCAGATCGAGCCGGACGCCTCGGGATCCGGCAGCGCCGGCGACTGCGAGGCCGTGCACGCCTGAGGGCTTCGCAGGGTCTCAGCCCTCCACGACCACCTCGTCCGGGCGCTTGTCGGGCCGCAGTCCGCGCCATCGCGCGTGCCGCAGCACGCCGTCGTCGGTCCAGTTCGCGAACTCCACCTCTCCGACGAGCTCGGGGCGCACCCAGAGCGCGTCCGAGGCGTCGGCGACCGGCACGCCGTCCACGGCAGGCGCGGAGGAGCGGAGCGGTTCCAGCCGTGCGCCGAGGTCGTGCAGCGCCCGGTCGGTGAAGCCGGTCCCGACGCGTCCGACGTAGCGCAGCCCCGACGGCAGCGCGGGCTCGGGGATGGCGAGCAGCAGCGACCCGATGCGCCCCGCGCGGTCGCCCTTGCCGGGCCGGATCCCCACGATCACCGCCTCCTGGGTGCGGGTGAGCTTGAGCTTCTGCCACCGCGGGGAACGGCCGCCGGGAAGATACCCGGAGGCGGGATCCTTCACCACCACTCCTTCGAGGTCGAGCGCGGCGCTGGTCGCGAGGGCGGCGTCCACATCGTCGAAGACGGGCGGCACGATCACCGGTGCGGGGAGGTCCGTCGCGATCTGCTCCAGCAGCTCCCGGCGATCCCGCAAAGGCAGACGGGTCAGGTCGTGGCCCTCGAGGCGCAGCAGGTCGAACAGGTGGTAGCGCACCGGGGTGCGGACGACCTCGCGCTCGATCTCGCGCGCCCGGGTCAGGTGCATCCGATCCTGCAGGCGGTGGAAGCTGGGCCGGCCCGCCGCGTCGAACGCCACGATCTCGCCGTCGACCACGGCCTCCCCGACAGGGAAGCCCGGTGCGCCGTCGGCGGTGAGCTCGGGATAGCGGTCCGTGATGTCGGTGCCGCTGCGGGCCCGGAGCCGGAAGCGGCCCCCCGACCAGGTGCCGATCGCGCGGATCCCGTCCCACTTGATCTCGGCCCAGCCGAGCCCGCGCGCCGTGCCGGGCGTGCCGTGCTCCGCGAGCATGGGGGAGTAGACGGGGACGGGGGTGTCCGGCGTCTCCGCCTCGGGAGCGTCGAGGCGTGGGGGCGTGCTGCGGGTGCGAGCGGGGCCGGACTCCCCGGCGTCCGATGCCCCGGAACGGGGCGTCGCGGCCCGGGTCGAGACCGCGGACCGCATCGGAGCCGCGGTCGTGATCGCGGCGAACGGATCGAGCCCGCGCTCGGCCCGCTCCAGCACCTCGTCGAACCGCAGCTGGCGGAGGTCCGGATCCTGCAACTCCTCCCAGGTGCGCGGGGCCGCGACCCAGGGCTGGGGGCGGCCGCGCAGCGAATAGGGCGCGATCGTCGTCTTCTTGCCGTTGTTCTGGCTCCAGTCGAGGAAGACCTTCCCTGCGCGCAGGGTCTTGGTCATGACGCTCGTGACGAGGTCGGGCCGATCGGTCTCGATCGCCCGCGCCAGGGCGTGCGCGAAGGCGGAGATCTCGTCGCTCGTGCGGTCGCCGGGAAGCGGCGCGTACAGGTGGATGCCCTTGCTGCCGCTCGTCACGGGCACCGCGTCCATGCTCATCCCGTCCAGGATCCCGCGGGCGAGGAAGGCGACCTCCGCGCACTGCGCCAGCGTCACGCCGGGGCCCGGATCCAGGTCGAGCACGAGCCGATCGGGATTGCCCCGGCCTCCGTCGGGGGCGAAGCGCCACTGCGGGATGTGCAGCTCGATCGCGGCGACCTGGGCCATCCAGACGAGGGTCGCGACCTCGTCGACGAGCGGGTAGTCCTTGGCGCCGCCGGAGTGCGGGATCTCCTGGCGGCGGATCCACCCGGGGGCGCCCGGTTCGAGTTGCTTCGCGAAGAACGAGCCCTGCGGATCCGCCTCGGTGCCGACGCCCTCGACCCAGCGCTTGCGCGTGACGGGGCGTCCCTCGACGACCGGCAGCAGCAGCGGGGCGATCCGCGCGTAGTAGTCGATGACCTCGCCCTTGGTGGTGCCGGTCTCGGGATAGACGACCTTGTCGAGGTTCGTGACGCGCAGCTTTCGCTCGCCGATGCGCACGAACTGCGGGCCCTCTGCCATGCCGTCAGGCTATCCCGCCCCCGTGCGCGTGGTGTGTACTGGTGCCATGAGGACGATCTGGAAGGGCTCGCTCACCTTCGGCCTGGTCAACGTGCCGGTCAAGGTGTACTCGGCGACGGAGGACCACGATGTCGCGCTGCACCAGGTGCACGATGCGGACGGCGGGCGCATCCGGTACAAGCGGGTGTGCGAGATCTGCGGCGAGACCGTCGCCTACTCCGAGATCGACCGGGCCTACCAGGACGAGACGCAGACCGTGGTCCTGACCAAGGAAGACCTGGAGTCGCTGCCCGCCGAGCGCAGCCGCGAGATCGACGTCGTGGAGTTCGTGCCCTCGGACCAGGTCGATCTGCTGACGCTCGACAAGGCGTACTACCTGGAGCCGGACTCGAAGTCCCCCAAGGCCTATGTGCTGCTGCGCAAGACCCTCGAAGCCACCGATCGGACGGCGATCGTGCGGTTCACGCTGCGGCAGAAGACGCGCCTGGCGGCGCTGCGGGTGCGCGGCGACGTGCTCGTGCTGCAGACGCTGCTCTGGGCCGACGAGGTGCGCGAGGCGGACTTCCCCGCGCTCACGGAGGACGTCACGATCTCGGACAAGGAGCTGGAGCTGTCCGCGAGCCTCGTCGAGGGCTTCTCGGGCGACTTCGATCCGAACGCGTTCGTCGACGAGTACCAGGTCGAGCTGCGCACCCTCATCGACGCCAAGATCGAGAAGGGGGAGGCGTTCGAGACGGAGGAGACGTTCGCGCCGGCCGAGAAGGGCGGCGAGGTCATCGACCTCATGGAGGCCCTGCGGGCCAGCGTCGAGAAGTCGAAGGCCGCACGCGCCGCATCCTCCGAGAAGGGCGACGCGGGCGTCCGCGACGCGGGCTGAGCCCGGCTCAGATCTCCGGCTCGACGGCCGGGATCCCCGCGGCGGACTCCTTCTTCGCCTTGCGCCGCTCGTTGAGGTAGTGCCAGACGGTGACCGCGAGCGTGAGGGCGACGACGCCGAGCAGGATCACGTCGATGTACTTGGTGACGAGGTCGGCGATCCAGGGGATGTACGCGATCAGGTAGCCGACGTAGGTGAGCCCGAAGCCCCAGATCAGCGCGCCGATGAGGTTGTACAGGCTGTACTTGCGCCACGGCATGTGCCCGACGCCCGCCGCGACCGGCGCGAAGGTGCGGACCACGGGCACGAAGCGCGCCAGGATCACGGTCAGTCCGCCGAAGCGCTCGAAGAAGTGGTTCGTGCGCTCGACGTTCTTCCGGCTGAACAGGCCGGACTCCTTGCGCTCGAACACCGCGGGACCGCCCTTGTGCCCGATCAGATAGCCCACCTCGCCGCCGAGGAACGCCGCCAGCGCGATCAGCAGGCCGACGGCCCAGATGTCCACCCCGAACACGTGGTTCGTGTGGGTGAGCAGACCCGAGATGATCAGCAGCGTGTCACCCGGAAGCAGGAATCCGATGAGCAGACCGGTCTCGGCGAAGATGATGAACAGCACCACGGCGAGCGCCCAGGGGCCGGCGCCGTTGATGATGACGTTCGGGTCGAGCCAGGGGATGAGGGCGGCGTGGTGCACAGGTGATTCCCGTCCGTGGAGTCGTCGCTGGAGTGATGCCGAGATGCCGGCTGCTCTGCAGTCTAGAGCGGCCAGGTCTCGTCCGGCTGGGAGTGCGGCGCACGGGACGGAAAGGGCGCCGGCGGGTGGCCTGCGGCCGCCCCGGCGCTCATGTGCGGAAGGTGGGACTTGAACCCACACGCCCGGAGGCACAGGAACCTAAATCCTGCGTGTCTGCCAATTTCACCACTCCCGCGAGTGGATCCAGTCTACTGAGACCGGATCCACCCGCTTCGTCGGGCGATCAGCCGTGGAACTCGTGCGGGTGCGGGCCCGTGCGTCCGTCGCGGTCGAGCGCGTCGACGGCGGCGAGCTCTGCGGGGTCGAGGTCGAAGCCGAACACGTCGAAGTTCTCGGCGATGCGGCTCGGCGTCACCGACTTCGGGATCACCACGCGACCCTGCTGAAGGTGCCAGCGCAGCACGACCTGCGCCGGCGTGCGGCCGTGCCGGGCGGCGATCGCGGTGACGGCCGGATCCTGCAGCACCGCGCCCTGGGCGAGCGGGCTCCAGGCCTCGGTCGCCACGCCGGCGGTGGCGTCCGCTGCGACCACCGCGCGGTTCTGGAAGGCCGGGTGCAGCTCGACCTGATTGACGGCGGGGATGACGGATCCGGTCTCGAGGATCCGCGCGAGGTGGACCGGCTCGAAGTTGGAGACGCCGATCGCGCGCACCCGGCCCTCGGCGTAGAGCGCCTCGAGTCCGCGCCAGGTGCCGGCGTAGTCGCCGTCGCCGAGCTCGGGCCAATGGATGAGGTAGAGGTCGAGGGCGTCCAGGCCCAGCTTCTCCAGGCTCGCGTCGTAGGCGCGCAGGGTCGCGTCGTAGCCCTGCTCGGCGTTCCATGCCTTCGAGGTGATGAACAGGTCGTCGCGCGCGATGCCGGCTTCGGCGATCGCGCGACCGACGCCGCGCTCGTTGCCGTAGATCGCCGCGGTGTCGATGCTGCGGTAGCCGGTCTGCAGGGCGCTCGCGACGGCGGCGGTGGTCTCGTCGTCGGGGACCTGGAAGACCCCGAATCCGAGCTGGGGCATGGCCACGCCGTTGTTCAGCGTGATGGTGGGAACGGTCATGTCGTTCGTCCTTCTGTCGGTTTGCGAAGAGTGTCGATGTGGCGAGGGGGGCGTCGCCGAGGGGGGAGCGGGATCAGCGTCCGGCGCCCGCGGGGACCGGAGTCGCGGTCGTGGTGGTGGCCGGCGTCGCGGCGCGCGCCGGCGCCGCCTCGGCGGGCGGCCACGGCTGCCACGGCCATCACGACGAGGGCCAGCGCGGTGATTCCCGCGCCGATCCAGATGGGGGAGGTGTAGCCGAGGCCCGCGGCGATGCCGACATCGCCGGCCCAGGCGCCCAGGGCGTTGCCGACGTTGAACGCCCCGATGTTCGCTCCGGAGGCCAGCGTCGGGGCCGATGCGGCATAGCCCATGATCCGCGACTGCAGGCCGGGGACCGTGCCGAACCCGAAGCCGCCCATGAGGAAGAGCGCGACGACGGTGGCCGGCCCGTTCGCGGCGACCAGCGCGAAGCCCAGGAGGACGACGACGAGGGCAGCGATGAAGATGATGAGGGTCATGTCGATCGACCGGTCCGCCGCCTTGCCGCCGGCCCAGTTCCCGAGGAAGAGACCCACGCCGAACAGGACGAGCAGCCACGGCACCATGCTCGATGCGAAGCCGCTGACCTCGGTGAGCGTGTAGGCGATGTAGGTGAAGGCCCCGAACATGCCTCCGTATGCGAGCACGGTGACGATGAGCGACAGCCACACCTGCCCTGACCGGAAGGCGCCGAGCTCATCGCGCAGGCGGGTCGGCGGGATGTCGTGGGTGGCGGGGACGAGCAGTGCGATCCCGGCGAAGGCCACGACCCCGATGACGGCGATCGCCCAGAACGTGGCGCGCCAGCCCAGCTGCTGGCCGAGGAACGTCCCGAAGGGCACGCCGAGCACGTTGGCCGCGGTGAGGCCCGTGAACATGATCGCGATCGCACCGGCCTTCTTCGCGGCCGGGACGAGCGAGGCGGCGAGCACGGATCCGATGCCGAAGAACGCGCCGTGCGTGAGGGCGGCGATGATGCGGCCCACCATGGCGAGGCCGTAGCCGGGCGCGAGGGCGGTGAGCGCGTTGCCGATGATGAAGAGCACGATGAGGCCGAGCAGCACGGGCTTGCGGGGGAGGCGCGTGGTGGCGGCGGTGAGGAACAGCGCGCCGACGACGACGCTCAGCGCGTAGCCGGAGATGAGCCAGCCGGCGGCGGCCTCGGTGACGCCGAAGTCGGCGGCCACCTCGGGCAGCAGGCCCATGATGACGAACTCGGTGAGGCCGATTCCGAAGGCGCCGAGGGCGAGGGCGATCAGGCCGAGAGGCATGGGAGGACTCCTGGTACCGTTGAGATAGTTGCAGACGCGGTCTTTTGCGTCGGTGATGACAATACTTGCACGCGCAAATAAAAAGCGCAAGCAACTACTTTGGAGGATCCATGGGCATCGCCGATGACGCCGTCGAGATCCGTGCCCGCGGATGGCGCACGATGGCCGCTCTGCACGCCATGATCGAGGCGGAGCTGGAGCGCGCCCTGTCCGCGGAGGCGGGGCTCTCCGTGGTCGAGTACACGGTGCTGGAGGCGCTGAGCCGCCAGGACGGCTGGCATATGCGCATGCAGCAGCTCGCCCGCGCCGCCGCCCTGAGCCCGAGCGCGACCACGCGCCTGGTGAACCGTCTCGAGGACCGCGGGCTGCTGACCCGGATCCTGTGCCTCGACGATCGTCGGGGGATCTACACCGAGCTCACTCCGAGCGGGCAGGAGCTGTACGAGCGCGCCCGTCCCGTGCACGACGAGACCCTGGAGCGCGTCCTCGCGGATGCCGCCGAGCAGCCGGAGCTGCTGCCGATGGTCGACGCGCTGCACGACGTCGCCCGCGCCGGCTGAGCCTCCGTCCGCGGAGGCCTGTGGATAACTTCCGAGGCGGATCCGCGGATCCTGCCACGATGCGGGGGTGAGCCTCACCACCGCCGCCGTCACCGAGAGGGTGCGTGCACGCCTGCGCGCCGAGCGCACGGATCCGTCCCTCCATCCCGGCGAGGCGCGTCGGATCGCCCAGTTCGAGGTGCGCCGGCACAACGATCAGGCCCTCGCCCGCGGCACGGCGACGATCGATGACGAGGACGCCTGCGTGCGCGATGTCCTGGCGGGAGTCGCGGGGTACGGGCCCCTGCAGCCGCTGCTCGACGACGACACGGTCGAGGAGATCTGGCTGAACGGCCCGTCGCAGGTGTTTGTCGCGCGCGCGGGGCGCAGCGAACGCGTGCCGATCGCCGTGAGCGAGGCGCAGCTGCGCGACGTGGTCGAACGGATGCTGCACACCGCGGGGCGCCGTGTGGACATCGGGCAGCCGTTCGTCGACGCATCGCTCCCCGACGGATCCCGTCTGCACGTCGCGATCGCGGATACTGGTAGCGCCGATTGTTGTTGAGTCGCGAATTGACCAGATGTCGGCTGGCTTCCGGGTGGTGGCTGGCCACCGGCCGATCCGTGATTGATCAGCGCATACTGTATAGTTCAGTGCATGCTGACCATTGCTTCACGCCTCGATGTCATGAACCGGCTCGGCCGGGCCATGGCAGACCCGACGCGTTCCCGGATCCTGATGTCCCTGCTCGATGGCCCGAGTTACCCGGCTGTGCTCTCGCGCGAGCTGGAGCTGACGCGCTCGAACGTGTCGAACCATCTCACGTGCTTGCGTGACTGCGGGATCGTGGTCGGCGAACCGGAGGGTCGTCAGACCCGTTACGAGATCGCCGACCCGCACCTCGCCGCCGCGCTTGTCGCGTTGGTGGATGTCACCTTGGCTGTCGACGAGCACGCTCCGTGCGTGGACTCGGCGTGCACGGTGCCGGGGTGCTGCGGAGCGGGGGCTGACGCGTGAGCGCGGCGTGCGGCTGCGAGCATGAGCCTGCCGCCACGGCGGGCGAGGAACACGAGGAGGCCGAGCGGCCCTGGTGGAGGGACCGGAGGGTCATGGTGCCGGTGTTCTCCGGTGTCGCGTTCCTGGCCGGTCTGGTCTTTGAGTGGTCCGGCCTCGCGATCCCGGCGCTGGTGCTGTTCTGGATCGGTCTCCTGCTGGGTGCGTCGACGTTCACGCCCGGTGCGATCCGGAAGCTGTTCAAGGGCAAGCTCGGCATCGGACTCCTGATGACGATCAGCGCTGTCGGCGCGGTGATCCTCGGCTACGTGGAGGAGGCCGCAGCGCTGGCGTTCCTGTATTCGATTGCTGAGGCCCTGGAGGACAAGGCGATGGACAGGGCCCGCGGGGGTCTGCGGGCGTTGCTGAAGCTCGTTCCGGAGACCGCGACCGTGCTGCGCGACGGCGGGTCCGTGGAGGTGCAGGCGAAGGAGCTGACGGTCGGCCAGGTCATGGTCGTTCGTCCGGGCGAGCGGATCGCGACCGACGGGATCGTTCGTGCGGGGCGTTCCAGCCTGGACACGTCGGCGATCACCGGGGAATCGATCCCGGTCGAGGTCGGGCCCGGGGATGCGGTGTCGGCCGGCGCGATCAACAGCTCCGGCGCGCTGGAGGTCGAGACGACGGCGGCGGGCACAGACAACTCGCTCACGACCATCGTCGAGTTGGTGGAGCAGGCGCAGACGGAGAAGGGCGAGCGGGCGCGTCTCGCGGACCGGATCGCGCGCCCGCTGGTGCCGGGCGTGCTGATTCTCGCTGCGCTGGTTGCGCTGATCGGGTCGCTGCTGGGCGACCCGGAGGTGTGGATCACCCGCGCGCTCGTCGTGCTGGTCGCCGCCTCTCCCTGCGCGCTGGCGATCTCGGTGCCGCTGACGGTCGTGGCCGCGATCGGCGCGGCGAGCAAGTTCGGCGTGATCATCAAGTCGGGTGCGGTGTTCGAGCGGTTCGGTGCTGTCCGGCACGTCGCTGTCGACAAGACCGGCACCCTGACCCGCAACGAGCCGACGGTTACCGCCGTCCTTACCGCCGACGGCGTGACCGAGACGCAGGCGTTCGCCTGGGCGGCAGCGCTGGAACAGCACAGCACGCATCCTCTCGCTGCGGCGATCACCGCGGCAGCGCCGGGTGTTCCGGCGGCTGCCGGCGTGACCGAGCAGGCGGGGCACGGCATCGAAGGCACCGTCGACGGGGCGAGGATCATAGTCGGCAGCCCCCGCTGGCTTGACGCCGCTGGGCTCGGCGACCGGGTGGCGGTTCTCGAGGAGAAAGGGATGACTGTCGTGATCGTGCACCGTGACGGGGCACCTGTTGCCGCGATCGGCGTCCGTGACGAACTGCGACCAGAAGTCCCCGAAGTCGTCCGCACCCTCGCGGATCAGGGCATCGAGGTGACCATGCTCACCGGCGACAACGCCCGCGCCGCTCGTGCACTGGCTGCGCAGGCCGGGATCAATGACGTGCGCGCGGAACTGCGTCCTGAGGACAAGGCGACCGCGATCGGCGAGCTGTCGAAGGCGGGATCGGTCGCGATGATCGGCGACGGCATCAACGACGCTCCGGCCCTCGCGGCCGCCGACATCGGCATCGCGATGGGCGCGACCGGCTCCGATGCCGCGATCGAGTCCGCCGACGTCGCCTTCACCGGCCACGACCTGCGCCTCATCCCGCGGGCGTTCGACCACGCCCGCCGGGGACGGCGGATCATCAACCAGAACATCATCCTGTCGCTGCTGATCATCACCGCGCTGCTCCCGCTCGCCCTGTTCGGGGTCCTGGGTCTCGCCGCCGTCGTCCTTGTCCACGAGATCGCCGAGGTCATCGTGATCCTCAACGGGCTGCGCGCCGCCCGTACCCGCACCCCACGGTTGGAGAGCTGATGCTCGCGACCATCGGCTCCGCGATCGGTCTGTTCGCGGCGACCAACATCGACGACATCGTCGTGCTCACCGTTCTCTTCCTCGCCTCCCGGCGCGGGAGCCCACGACCCTGGCAGATCGTCGCGGGCCAGTACCTCGGGTTCATCACCCTGGTCGTGATCAGCGTGGTCGCCGCCCTCGGCTTGACGATCGTCCCGGACGAATGGGTCGGGTTCCTCGGCCTGATCCCGCTCGGCATCGGCATCTGGACCCTCGTGCGCGGCCTGCGCCGCAACGGAGACGACGATGACGACGACCACAAGATCACTGCGGTCGGGCTGTGGGGCGTAGCGGGGATCACCATCGCCAACGGGGCGGACAACATCTCCCTCTACACGCCGATCTTCCGCACCAGCACCCCCGGCGACGTCGCGATCATGATCGTCGTGTTCCTGATCCTCGTCGCCGTCTGGTGCGCCGCTGGCCGACTGATCGGGACCCACAAGGCCGTCACGGAGACGCTCGAGCGCGTCGAGCACTGGCTCGTTCCCGTCGTCTTCATCGGCCTGGGCCTGTTCATCCTGATCGAATCCGGCGTCATTGTCCGCCTCTTCGAGGTCCTCGCATGACCCCGGACGCGAAAACTGACGTTGAGCGGGCGTCGGAAGAGCAGTCGCAGAGAGGGCGCTGGCGGCTCACGGCCTGGGCGCTGCTGATCGCCGTCCTCGTCGTCCTGGTCGACCAGGGGACGAAGGCGTGGGCCGAGGCCGCCTTGTCGGAGCACGAGCGGATCCCGTTGGTCGGCGACCTGCTGGGCCTGCAGCTCGCGTACAACCCCGGAGCGGCGTTCTCCTTCGGCGAGGGCTCCACCTGGGTGTTCGCTCTCATCGCCGTCGCGGCCACCGTCACTGCGATCGTATTCGCGTTCCGCGTCCGACGCCCTGGGTGGGCGATCGTCATCGGCGCGCTCGGCGGGGCCGCCGCCTCGCACGCCGGCGACAGGCTCTTCCGTGCCCCAGGATTCGCTCGGGGGCACGTCGTGGACTTCCTCGCCTATGGCAACTGGTTCATCGGGAACGTCGCCGACATCGTGATCGTCACCGCCGCGATCGCCGGAGCGCTGTTGATGATCCGCGGCACCGAGAACTGAGAGGACCTTCATGGAGATCACACTGCAGTACTTCGACGGCTGCCCGAACTGGGAGGTGCTCGATCACCGGCTTGCTCAGGTCGTCGAGGGTCGAGCGGATGTCCGCGTCGCCCATCAGCGAGTCGAGACCGCCGAGGACGCCGCCCGCCTCGGGTTTCACGGGTCTCCGACCGTCCTCGTCAACGGCGTGGACCCCTTCGCGGAGGAGGGTGCGCCGGTGGGGCTCGCCTGTCGAGTGTTCCGCACCCCTGCCGGGCTGGCAGGGTCACCGACCGTCGATCAGCTGCGCGAAGCGATTTCCGGCCCCGGCTCGGACGTGTGATGCTCGTTCAGGCGTGGGTGGAACGAAGCGCCGGGTAGTCGGACCATTCACCGCCGGCGAGACGCGACCATGATGCAGCGGACGCCGTCGTGATGCCGAGGAGATCCGAGACGATCCGGGGATGCAATTGCCGGGTGAGCTCGATGAGCGCTGTCGTGCGGGCGCTCCCGGCAAGCAAACCTTCGGTGCGAAGACGGCGGCTCAGCGGGCCCGGGGTGAGGTGACGGCCGGGGTTCCTGCCGGGGAACAGCCATCCTTCTGGGTGGTGCTGGGCAGCATCGACAAGTTCGACGATGGCGTCGCCGAGGATCTCGGGGAGCTCGATCGGCCCGGCTCCGACGGTGAGTGTTACGGGCTGCGAGCTCGTATTGACCTGTGTCCGTGTGATCGTGACGATGCGGGTCAGTTGTATTCCGTAGAGCAGCACGAGGAGACCTGCGGCCCGGGTCTTCGGGTCCAGGTCAGGATCGGACAGGAACCTGCGGGCCATCTGCCAGCGGTGGTCGGAGGCGTAGTCTCGCCCTTCGAGGCGGTGGGCTCGGAATTCGACCCGAAGGGTGCTCAGCCGGTGCTTTCGGAGCCAGCGAGTGAACGGTGCCAGCGCGTCGCGTTGGCTGGGCGAACCGGTCAGATAGGCGTCGAGCCGGCGCTGCGGGAACGTCGCCGGTGTCTCCTGTTGCGCCCGGATCTCCCCAAGGAGCGCGGCACAGTACTTCAGCGCGGCTCGTTGCCTCTGGAAGCCGGCGGCGGGGCTGGATTGGCTGCGGGTTCGAGTGGACCGGAGGAGCTCCCAGGTGCAGTAGCGGCGGAGGATCAGCCGGTCCTCGGGGTGGTCGATGTCGTCGAGCCAGTCGTTGAGCCAGTGGTTGAAGCGTGTTGCTTCGACGTCGAGCGCCGGGAGCACTCCTGAGCGGACCAGAAGCGAGAGGAGGAACGCGACGGCCTGTCCTGACTGGGCTCGGGTAATGATCGCCTCGGCGGTGAGCGGCAGGGCTCCGTCCGCGAGCTCGCGGAGTACGCTCGCGCATTTACTCTTGTGCAGCCAGCGTTCCAGCGACGCCGCCTTGCTGTGATGCGTGAGCAGGTAGTCCGCAAGAGGGTGAAGATCCGTCCGAATCTCTCCCGTGTCGTCGGCGAGCAGCTGCTGGATCGCGATGGGCCTGCGGCACTCGACGCAGAGGTGATGCTTGCGGATCTCCTCGATCGAGCCGCAGCCAGGACAAGCCATCGTTACCGGCGCACCCGCGCAGTCAGCACAGACCTTCTGATCATTCATGAACCCGGTGAGGAACACCCTGCGCCCGCACTCGGGGCAGGGCTGGGGTCTGCGCATCGCGTAGTAGCAACGCGCGCAGACCCGTCGCCCGTCAAGGTGGGAGGCGACGCGGCCAGGCTCTCCGCAGAGACCGCAGGTCTTGATCGGTGCGGTGTAACAGGCCAGGCAGACAAGTTCCGGGCGGCGGACGATGATCGTCGCATGCTGACCGCACCGCGAGCAGTCGCCGAACGATCGAGGGTCGGCTCGCCAGCAGTCGCGGCAGAAGCGCTGCCCGTCGATCGTGCGCTGCACGGGTCGGACCCGGCCACAGGAAGCGCAGGAAACCGACCGGGCGTTCCGCTCGCATCGGGAGCAGTGCCGACCACCGTTCGGTGTCTTGTGTGGCAGACGGACCGCGCGGCCACACGACTCGCACGTCGGCAGGACGACCATGCCTGCTCCGTCGTCGACGAGCGCACGGGCCAGGTCCTGAACAGTCACCGGCACGTTCGCATGCCGCCCCTCGAGGACCCCCGGCTGCTTGATCAGCGCAAGCTCAAGAAGCCGCTGCGTCAGCGGCACCGGCGCGACTGAATGCACGATCTCGACGAGACGCTCGGGCGAGATCTCGGGAACAAGGGGGCGTACGAGGTCGACGACTTCCGCGACTCGCGGCTGCTGCGGAGGCTTCGCCACCGCGGCTACTTCGTCCGCGGCCGGCGGATCGTCGCGCGAACGGGGCGGAGATCGCCAATCGACCCGCGCGTCGCTTCTTCGCCCACGGCAACCGGGGCCGAGGCCTCCCGGCGAGTGATCGTCACGAGATCGTCGAGTGAACACTCCAGCGCATCGCACAGAGCAGCGAGGACGTCGAGACGCACCCGCTGGGGTGGCTGCGTCACCAGCCGATACACCTGCTCTCGGGACAGGTCGATGCCGCGGTCCTCGAGCAGAGGCTTCAGCTTGGAGGTCTGGAAGATCCCGCGCGAGGCCATCACACTGCGCAGATTCCATCCGGTATCGAGCTCAATGGTCATCAGCTTCTCCTTCGATGAGGGCCTTCAGGGCTTCGGCGAGCACCCGGTTCTTGTAGTCCGAACAGACAGAGGCGTAGATCGAGGTCGTCGACGCGTGCATGTGCCCGACCTGCTCCTGGACGAATCGATCGGCGTAGCCGAACTCCAGCAGGTGCGTCACATAGGAATGCCGGAGGCTGTGCAGCGTCAGATCCTTCGACAGGCCGGCCTCGTCCCGCAGCTCCGCGAATCTTCGGTCGAGATAACCGGCGGACAGACGCGTGCGGCGCTCGGTCACCCAGAGCGCGTCGAGGTCATCTCCGGGCGCGAAGCGCTCCCGGGCCTGCTCGAGCCATTGCTGCATGCCGGGCACCCACCAATCGAACTCCGGCACCAGCAGCACCGTGCGCCGTCGTGGTGCGCCGCCGCCCGCGGCCTTCGCCCACCGCACATGGATCGCACCAAAGCGCCCCCACTGGCGCATCTTCGCGTTGTGGTGCAGATCGACGGTATCGAGCATCACCGCCTCGGTGCGGCGCAGACCGAACGCGTACACCGTCTTCAGCAACTGGGCATCCCTCAGCGCGCCGAGCGCGCCCTTGCGGCCCGACGCCACGAGCAGCTCAACGCGGGCGTCGGCCGTGTCGAACAGGCGCTCCACCTCGTCATACGTGAACGGGCGACGCTTCCCATCGCCTTCGAACTCGAACCGGTGCGCCACTGTGTTCCACGGCAGACACACTTGCGAGGGGACGTCCCCGAACTCGCGATCGCAGATCTCCATCCAGTCGTACAACGGGTTCGTGAGGTAGTCACAGAACCCACGGATCGACCCATGATTGGCGCGCATCGTCGACAGCGTCCGAGTCCGGCCACCGGACTCCGCAGTGAACTCATCCACATCCGCCACCGTCCATTTCCACGGCGGCTTGTCCACGAAATCACGGAACCGGGTCACCGTCGCCGTCCGATTTCGGATCGTCTGATCACGAAGCCCCCGTGACAACTGCTGGTTCCGCCAGCCCTCGATCATCGCGTTGAAGACCTGCTCCTCAGGGTTCGCCAGCGCGACGTTCGAAGCTGAAGTGATCAGTCGAAGCGCCGCTGGAGAAGCCCCAAAGTCTTGCATTAGATGCAACAAAGTATGGGACAGTGCATCACCATGTCAACTCAGGACTCGGCATCCGCAAGATCGCGCTGTTATGGTCAGAGCAGTTCGGCACCGAACAAGACGAATAGGCGTCGTTTGCAAACGTGAACAGTTGCATTCACTGCAACACGCGATGGTTTGTGGTCCGCGACGGCTGGGCGGTGAACATCCGGAAGTTCGTGCCGCGCTATCGGAGCCTGGAGTCCCTCGTCGCGCAGGGGATGCTGCCCCCGGCGACGGCCGCACTGCTCGCCGAGGCGATGCGGGGCGGGCGCAGCGTGATCATCTCGGGTCCGACCCATGCCGGGAATACCACATGGGATCTTTGACACGCCTAGCGTGTCAAAGCGGTCGGGGCTGGGGTGCAGCTTGACTAGCTCTATCACCGCCGCCACGCGGAGGCGGGCTGGAAGGGACGGGCATGATCGGGGCTGGAGCGAGTGGGGGCTCGGCAAGGCTCGGGCGAGTGCTTGGTGATATCGATGTCGAGGACTTCGGGGACCCGGCGCGAGAGCTGTCTCTGTTCTCTGGCTGCGAGTCCGTCGCGGACGTGCGATCGGTTCTTCGCGAGCAGGTGGAGCTTGAGACTTCCGCGATGCTTGATCTTGTTGCGGAGGCTGACGCGTTCGATGTGATTGAGCTGATGCGGATGCGTGAGTTCCCCCCGGTTCCCGATCCACGAGTGACGATGCCAGGGGGGTCTGCGTTGGCCGTGGAGTTGGTGGCTGCGATGCTGCTTTCTCGCTCTAGTCGGAAGCCGAGCGATGTCCCGCGTGAGGAGACCCGTCCGCACGAGCAGATCGCAGAGCTGCACGCGCGCGCCAAGCGGCTCGCGCGACTGGCGACATACCGGCAGCAGTATGAGGCCTATCTCAGCGAGCATGTCTTGGCGCGTCTTGCGTCGGAGTACCAGGCGGCCGTGCTAAACATTCGAAACCTTCAGTACGACCACATCCGAGATGAGCAGGAGCGTCGTCTCTTCCAGCATCCTGTGGCCGAGGGGCTCATGAATCAGCACCTAGGCTACGGCTACGACGACGTGGTGGGTGTCCGTGATGCGCTGAAAGCTATTTCTGCAGATCGGATGACGAGTCTCCGTGATGAGACCGGCGACATCATCCTCGAGTACCAGGGCGTCTCTGCGGAAGAGATGCCAGAACAAGTGATCGCCCGCTTTCGAGAAGCGATGATCGACTTCATGTTCCTGCCCGGGGAGCGTGCGACGATCCGCGCCAGCGAACTTGCCGAAGCTGGACAGCTAGACGAGGCGAAAGCTCTCACCGTCCTGAACTCGTACTCCCAAGTCTTCGACGATTCGGTCGCTGCGGGGACGAGAGTCTTCGATCTCCTCACAGCCACCAACCCGTTCCTCATCACTCCGCTCATCGCGGACGGTGCAGGTGGCTTCGTGTCCACGGTCAACGATCCTGGGCTCGATTCGCTCCGCCGTGTACTTGAGCGAGCACTCGCGCCGCACGCGTCCGACATGCGGCGCTACGATCAGCGGGCTCGGCAGTCGGTCAGCGAGGGCCTTGCCATCGCGAGTCTCGAACGTGTTCTCGGGTGCGCGGCGCTTTATTCGGGGTTCCATTACTACGCGCCGAAGAAGGGACGGAGCGAGGCTGGGCTCGACGCAGGATGCAGCGACGTGAACCTCGTGGCGGACCGCGTCGAGGGAGACGGTCTCTTCTTGGTCGACGACGTCGCGATCGTTGTCGAGGTGAAGGCGAAGTCCGTTGCTAGTCAGTCTCGACGTGGCGACGTTCGCAGACTCGAATCCGATCTGAAGGCGACAATCGGCGACGCCAACAATCAAGCCGTGCGACTGCAACGACTGATCGAACTGAACGGAGGCGTCTGGCTCACGCCGGACTCATGGCTAGACCTGTCGCAGGTCCGCGAAGTGCGTTCAGTCATTGTCTTGCTGGACGACGTCGGTCCGCTCGGTGTCGCCATCGGAGATCTTCAGGCCGCCGGACTGCTCGCTGAGCAGCGGCCTCCCTGGGTTGCGTCATTGCATGACCTGATGGTGATCGCAGAGATCTGCGATCGGCCCAGTGAGTTTCTCCTGTATCTGCGACGCCGGACTGACAGCGGAGTCGCCACGTTCTACCGCGGGGCCGATGAACTCGATCTCTTCATGTTGTTCCTCGGCGGAGACCTATACGTCGACGATGATCCGGACGAAGTGCGGCGTGAACACGTATCCGCCCCTCCAGCGAAGGCCCGGGACAGAAGGCGGCGCGACGAGAGCGCAGTCGGGACGATGGTCGCCGATCACTGCCAACCGCTGAGCGAGTGGTACCTGCGTGATCAGATTCCCGAGTTTGAACCGCGACCCGCGAAACCCACTTTCAACATCGCTGCCGAGATCGTCCCGGTTCTCGATTCGATCGCTGACCTGGGTGAGCCCGGCTGGTTGCGATGCACGACTGATCTGCTCGGCCTTGCCGGTGAAGCGCAGACACGGCTTGTGAAGGGCATCCGCGAGTGTTGTCGGAGGACCTCCGCGGACCGCAGCTACCACGACATGCTCATGTCTTTCGCGGGCATGTGGGGGCATCCCACCGTGTTCGTTGGAGTAGCTCCGGAGACCGGGAACAGCCTTGCTTACCGCGATCAGCTGTCTCAGTACGTGCGGGTCAAGGGGTACCAGCTGCAGTCCGATCGCGCGTACGGTCTGCTCTTCAGCGCAGAAGGGGATCTTCTCGAGTTCATCTACCTGACGAATCCTCCGCGTTCCGATCCGGGTCTCGACCGATTGGTGGTAGCGATGGGCCTGCAGCCCGTTGGGCGAGCCAGCAGGCCCACCCCACCGTCCGCGCGCCGGCCAACCAAGAGGCTGCGCGGAAAGAGGAAGCGCCACTAACGTCAGCAGAATCGCGAATCCTGGCTGTGATGCCCCCGTGGCGATGGCGACTCTCCTCAGAACCCTTCGAGTCAGTTCTGCTCACTCGGCAACGATTGAGCTGAGCGCCCGGTTCAGATGGGAAGCGCCGCAGGTCTCGCCTCGACGAAGAACGTCAAGTTCGCCGCTGTCTGGTCGAAGGCAACAGTGCACAGACCGCGGCGCGGCGAAATGACAGGGACGCCCAACGCCGCGCGAGGTCGGACGGGTGGAGTGCGAGTATCCGCAGTCGGTTGTGAGCGGTGAGCTCACGACCGACCTGGTCGAGATCGTCTGCCAGAGGGCGGCGCCGCGTGAGGAACTCGCTATGGGCGAGGTCTCCGCGGCCGAAGCTGGCGGCCAGGGCGGTCAGTTGGAGGCGGGCCGTGAGAGCACGTTCGAGCATGTTGCGTGGACGCGGCGGCTTCGGGCTGTCGGCGTTCGCGAATCGGGTCAGTGCGGCTGCCTCGGTTTCGGCGTCGAGGTCGTCGGCGGGCAGGCAGGGACTGTGGCATCGCCCGGTGGCCGTCTTGCAGATGTAGACGCGTTTGCCATGGCGGGTGGCGCCGGAGACCATGCGATTGCCGCACCGCCGGCAGCGGAGTATCCCGCCGAGGAGGGTCGTGGACGAGCGGGTACCGTCTCGACGTGGCACGAGCAGGCTCACCTGGACGAGCGCAGATTCGTCTTCCGTGAGGAGGCGTTCCCAGCCCCCGGCAACGGGCCGGGCGGCGTCGTGGTTGCGCCGTCGCTGGTGGAGCCGGTCGCTGTCGAGCATGTTCCGGACGGTGGTCGCGTGCCATCCGTCCGCCCGGGGTGCGGGGATGTCGTCGGTGGTGAGCGCTCGGGCGATGACAGTCGGGGACAGCCCCAGGAGGTTGTCCTCGACCATTCGGCGGACCACGGAGGACTCGACCGGATGCAAGGAGCCGTCGTCGCGGTACCCGTCGTAGTGGCTTCCCCCGTGCAGGAACCCGTTGTGGGCACGGTGTTGCTGGGCGCGGGCGACGCGGGCGCCTTTGTGGGCGGATTCGTAGTTCGCGAACGCGACGAGCTGCCGGGCGAACAAGCGTCCCTCATGCCGGTTGAGGTCGAAGGACCCGCCCTGTACCGACTCCACCCGGATGGGGCGGACGTCTAGGAGGTCGAGGAGTTGTTCGAGCTCTCGGGGTTTGCGGTAGAGGCGGTCTAGGTGCCACACGACCACGGTTCCCGTTCGGATGCCTCGAGGTGTCGGAGGAGCTGCTGGTAGGCGGGGCGTGTGCGGTCTTGGTAGGCGGAGGCGGCTTCGTCGACGAACTCGACCGTGCGCGCGTAGCCGAGCTGGGCGGCCAGGGCAGTGCAGTCGGCTCGCTGCTGCTCGATGGAAGCGTGTTCGCTGGTGCGGTTCGCAGAGATCCGTAAGTAGAGCAGAGCAGTCGTCGTTGCGATGGGGCACTCCGGTGCGGCACAGCCAGCACGTCAGCCTCGCAGACGTGCGATGACCGCGCCGGGCCGCGGACGGTGATGATCAGGGGCGGTAAGAGATGCGGACCCGGCCCGGGTCGAAGCTTCGCCCAGGCCGGCCAGGAGCGATCCGGAGGCGGGCGATCAGCGTCGTGACCACCGCGCGCCGGTCGATGACATCGAGAGCATCCCACCACACCTCCAGCGCGTGCCGATTCCCGATCGGCGCTGCATAGAGCGCGATCGCCCCGTTAGCGTTGACGAGGCGCCGCTCGACGTCGCGCAGCGCCGTGGTGGCAGCCTCGACCCCGGTGCGGTGCTCGCGGCGGGTGATGAGGCGGTCCTGGTAGTCCTGATCGAGCTGGGCCATCCGGGCGTTGATCCCCACGATCTGCCGCAGCAGCCCGCTGGTTGAGGCGCTGTCCACGCCGGCTCTCGGATGGCTGAGGCGGTGCAGGATGCGTTCGGTGACGTAGTCGTCGAGGTGGGCGGCGTTGATGCTCAACCCGCCACGCTCCGGACGCGATGGATCCTTCTGGCAGGTGTACCGCTGCGAGTCACCGGTCGCGGAGAGCTTCCCCGTGATGGTGAGCCCGGCGCCGCACTTCCCGCAGCGCGCGATCCCGCCCAACAGGGTCGGGCGTGCCGCTGTGGTACGGCGCCGGGTGGGATCGGCGAGGATCGCCCGGATCTGCGCGGTCTCCTCCGGGGTGATGATCGGTTCCCAATCACCCGGGCCGAGGATCTCCCGCCCGCCCGCGGGGTCCGTTCGGGTGTCGGGGGCGTAGGCGCGTTGCCCGGAGATGCGGGCGGAGGACAGCACGCTGCGCACCGTGTACGGATGCCACAGCCCCGACGTCCCGGAACCCGCGCGCAGGGGCGGGATGCCGGAGCGGTTGAGCCAGGCGGTGATGGAGCGGAGGGATTCGCCAGCGAGGAACCGGTCGGCCATCTGTCGGATCACCGCCGCTTGTTCCGGGATGAGGACGCCGCCGGGTCTGTATCCGTAGCGGGCAGGGCCGTGCCAGGCGCCTTGCTCGGCGAGGCGTTTGTTGGCGCGTTTGACGCGGTCGGACTTGTGCCCGGACTCGTACGCGGCGATCGCGACGAGCTGGCGGGCCATGAGGCGGCCCTCGGTGGTGTTCAGGTCGAACCCGCCACCGCGGACGGCCTCGATCCGCACCGGGTGCTGCTCGACCAGGTCGATCAGGTCTTCGAGCTCGCGGGGCTGTCGGTAGAGGCGGTCGACGTGCCAGACGATGATGTGCGTTACCCCCGCCCGCACCTGGGCGACGAGTGCTTCGTACCCGTTCCGCCGGCCACCATCGAACGCGGAGACGGCGTTGTCGATGAACACCTGCGGGTCAGTGAAGCCGAGCTTCGCGGCGCGGGCGGCGCAGTCTTCTTGCTGGCGTTGGATGCCGGCTTGCAGGCCGGTGCGGTCCTGCGAGATCCGCAGATACACCGCCGCTTGCCGCATCATTACACTCCGATTTCCTTCTCTGTTCCAGCGTGGAAGGGACGCGATGTCTGTGGTCGTTCATAGCGTTTTGGGCATGAGCGCATCGCGTGTTGAAGATCTGTTGCCGTCCCGTCCGGTGAAAGAAGCCGTGACGGAGATCATCGGGATGAGTGTCCTGGGGTTGTTCATCGTGTTCGTCCTGGCTGCGTTTCCCGGTGGCAACGACGGCGTCTACCGTGCCATGGGTCTTGCCCCCGCGGCGGGTGCGGTGGTTCTGCAGCACATCGGCTGGGCATTCGGCGCCTACATTCCGATCCTGCTCGGCTTCTACGCGATCGTGATCGGCGGGCAACTCGTCGCTGACCCGGCGACCGCTGCCAGGACCCGCCGCATTCTCGGGTTCGTCGCCGAGGCGATGACAGGCGCCCTCGTTCCCGCTCTCGTCCTGATCCTCGCCGCCTGCATCGCTGACCCGTCCCAGGCGGGGGCGCTATTCGTGATCCTGCCCGTCGCGGGGGTGATGTTCTTCCTCGCCATCCAGCTCGGCGGGTTCATCGTCTTCGAACGAGAACTACGCCTGGCCTCTGCGGAACGCTCGCGCGACTGGGCGAAGGGCCGCCTGAACACCCTCCGCCGGCGGTCCCGGAAACCTATGTTGCTCGTCGTCACCGTCCACACCCTCACCGGCGGCCTGATCGGGATCGGGATGACGCTGATTCTTACTCGCCCGACGGGATCGATCGTGGTCTTGTTCCTGTTGTACGGGCTGATCGCGCTCGGGCTCGCTTTCGCGAGCGTGCACGGTCTACACACCTTCCGCACCGCACGCGACCGAACAAGCAAGGTCATGGCCTGGATGATCCCCTCCGGGCTCTACCTGGCAGGCCTCATGCTCGCCCTCGAGGTACTCACCACATCCGGCGTTGCCGCAGGAGCAAGCGTGCTGGCCGTCGTCGCATCCTCTGCCGCTTCGACGTTCTGGCCACGAAAGCGGACGTCCCAGTTCCTGCTGAACTGGACCCTTCAGGGCGCCGCAACCGGGTACGCGGCCAAATCGGTCTCCTCCACCTACGTGAGCACCATGCGCGAGATCCGAGAACTCACCCAGACGCCGGGCGCAGATAAGCCACCGACCCTGCGAGACAGAGTCGCCTCGGCGCTCCAAGCATTCCGGGGAGCCGTTCCCGCCCGTGCGGCCTAGCGAGGTCGCCGACGAGCACGTTCCTGATCGAGATCGGGCAACGACTCGTCATCGACTGGCTGGGTCGTTCCCGCGGTTTCACGCTCGGCCGCTTCGACATCCGCGACGGGCAGGAACGTATCGGACTCCCCGTAAATCCCGTCCCTTTCGATTGCGTCCATGTTCTGAGCCTAGGTAACCGACCGGCGTCGCCGTCAGATCATCCCAGAAGCGAAGGACTGCCACTTGAGTCGGGTGCTAGAACATGCTGACCTCCATTCAACGAGCAGCATTTGGGCAACGGGAGCCTGACCCGCTTTTCCGGACGGGTTGTTTGTGTTGATCATGCCGCGGTGGCGGCGGGGATGTGAAGTCGTTCGAACTCCACGGGGCTGAGGTTGCCGAGGGAAGTG
>NZ_JBBCVH010000013.1:0-62981 GCF_037147555.1 Microbacterium sp. MMO-35 | reverse complement strand
GAGTTGGTCTTTGATCCAAAGGAATTTCTCAACCAGCCCGAAGACTGGACGAGGAATAAATTGGCATTTGACAAGTGCACGCTGTTGAGTTCTCAAGGATCGGATGCTCCTACAGTTCAGCCTCGCGGCATCACAAGTAGGGCTAGATCTCACTCCCGCTCGCTGCGTCTTGCGACGAACCTGAGCCGGGAGTTACCCATCATACTCGATGATCTTCCACAGGGGAAGTTCTTCGTTGAGATGGGGTTCGTTCGCCGCTTGGGGAGTCAGGCCTTCCGGCCCTTCGCTCTACCGCTTGGGGCGAACAAGTAATAAGTTACGCGGATCCGGGGGTTCCGGCAAATCGTGGCCGCACCCCGGGCGTGTCGCGCCCCTCGATTCGGCGGGTTCTGCGGACGAAACACCTGATGAACGAGGAAACCCTCCCCCAGGCGGACGCCCAGAGGAGGGTTTCGGCGGACGGAACAGCATCCGCGGAGGTTCTTTCGGGTCACATCCCGAGAGCGTGAGCAGCCGACTGCGCACGCGCGACGAGCTCGGCGCGCTGCTCGGCGACGCGCACCGGGGCGGTGCCGCCGACGCCGTCGCGACTGGCCACGGACCCCTCGATCGTGAGCACCTCCCGGACGGCGGGAGTCAGGTGCGGCGACACCTCGGCGAGGAGCGCATCGTCGGCGTCCTCGAGACCGAGCCCGCGCTGCTCGCACGCGCGCACCAGGGAACCGGAGATCTCGTGCGCCTCCCGGAACGGGACCCGGTTCTTCACCAGCCACTCGGCGACGTCGGTCGCGAGCGAGAAGCCCTGGGGAGCGAGCTCTGCCATGCGGTCGGTGTCGAACCGCAGCGTCGCCACCATCCCGGTGAACGCCGGCAGCACGACCTCGAGGGTGCGGACCGAGTCGAAGACCGGCTCCTTGTCCTCCTGCAGATCGCGGTTGTACGCGAGCGGCAGACCCTTGAGGGTGGCCAGGAGCCCGGACAGGTTGCCGATGAGACGCCCGGACTTGCCGCGCGCGAGCTCGGCGATGTCGGGGTTCTTCTTCTGCGGCATGATGCTGGATCCCGTGGAGTAGCCGTCGTCGAGCGTGACGAAGCCGAACTCGCGGGTGTTCCAGAGGATGATCTCCTCAGAGAAGCGGGACAGGTTGACGCCGATCATCGCGGTGATGAAGGCGAACTCCGCGACGACATCGCGCGACCCGGTGCCGTCCAGCGAGTTCTCCGCGGGTCGGTCCAGGCCCAGTTCGCGGGCGACCAGGGCAGGGTCGAGTCCGAGCGTGGATCCGGCCAGCGCTCCCCCGCCGTACGGAGACACCCCGGCCCGCGCGCGCCAGTCGACCAGGCGCTCGAGGTCGCGCACCAGCGGCCAGGCGTGCGCCTGCAGATGGTGCGCGAGGAGCACGGGCTGGGCGTGCTGCAGGTGGGTGCGTCCGGGCAGGATCGCGCTCTCGTGCGCCTGCGCCTGGGCGACGAGCGCGTCGATGAGGCCCAGGACGTCGCGGCCGATGATGCGTGCGTGGTCGATGAGATACATGCGCACGAGCGTCGCGATCTGGTCGTTGCGGCTGCGCCCCGCGCGCAGGCGTCCGCCCAGATCGGCGCCGACCTCGGCGATGAGCGCCGCCTCGAGCGCACCGTGCACGTCCTCGTCGCCCGGCTGCGGGAGAAGCGTGCCGTCGGCGATCTTCGCGGCGAGGGCGTCCAGGCCGGCGTGCATGCGCACCGCCTCATCGGCCTCGAGATAGCCCGCGGCCTCGAGCGCCGTGGCGTGCGCGTGCGAACCGGCGATGTCGTAGGGCGCGAGGATCCAGTCGAAATGCGTCGACCGGCTCAGCTCGGCGAGCTCCGGGCTGGGACCGCCGGCGAACCGGCCGCCCCAGAGCGCGCCCTGATTGGTTCCGTGCGCGGCGGCGCGGCGAGTCTCGGTCACTTCGTTCCCTCGCTCGACGGTCCCGAAGACTTCCCGATGAGCCACACGAGCAGCGCCTTCTGGGCGTGCAGGCGGTTCTCCGCCTCGTCCCAGACCACGCTCTGGGGGCCGTCGATGACGTCGGAGTCGACCTCGTAGCCGCGGTCCGCGGGCAGGCAGTGGATGAAGATCGCCTCGCTGTCGGCGCGCGCCATGGTGCCGGTGGTCACCTTGTAGGCGCCGAGGTCGCGCAGCCGCTGCGCCTTCTCCTCCTCCTTGCCCATCGACACCCAGGTGTCGGTGACGATGACATCGGCACCCGCCGCGGCCTCGTCCGGATCCGTGACCAGGGTCAGCGAACCGCCGGTCTCGGCGGCGCGGCGATGGGCGTCGGCCACCACGTCGGCGCGGGGCGCGTAGGCCTCGGGCGACGCGACCCGCACGTGCATGCCCGCGGTGACGCCCGCCAGCACGTAGGAGTGCGCCATGTTGCTGCGTCCGTCGCCGAAGAACGAGAGCGTGAGCCCGGCGAGGTCGCCCTTGTGCTCGCGGATCGTGAGCAGGTCGGCGAGCAGCTGGCACGGGTGGAAGTCGTCGGACAGCGCGTTGATGACCGGGACGCGCGTGCCCTCTGCCATCTCCTCGAGACCCGCCTGCGCGTACGTGCGCCACACGATCGCGGCGACCTGGCGCTCCAGCACCCGAGCCGTGTCGGCTGGGGTCTCCTTGCCGCCGAGCTGGCTGTTCGCCGTCGAGATGATCAGCGGGGATCCCCCGAGGTCGGCGATGCCGACCGCGAACGAGACGCGGGTGCGGGTCGAGGACTTGTCGAAGATCACCGCGACCGTCTGCGGACCCGCGAGGGTCTTGTCGGCCCAGCGGTCCTTCTTGAGCTCGAGCGCGAGGTCGAGGATCTCGGTCTGCTCGGCCGTGGTCAGGTCGTCGTCGCGCAGCAGGTGGCGGGTCATGCGTTCGTCTCCGTGAGAGCGGTGGCCGCGACCTCCGCGAGGGCGGCGGTGAACAGGTCGGTGAACTCGGCGATCTCGGCGTCGCCGATGGTGAGCGCGGGCGCGATCCGGACCGACGAGGGGTTCGCGGCGTTCACGATGAGGCCGAGGCGCTGGGCCGCGGCGACCACCTCGCCCGCCACGGGGGCGGCGAGAGCGACGCCGATGAGCAGCCCGCGTCCGCGGACGCCGGTGACCAGCGGGGATCCGATCCCCTCGACGGCCGCGCGCACCTGGGCGCCCCGGTCGCGCGCGTTCTGCACGAGCCCCGCCTGCTCGATCTCCTCGAGCACGGCGTTGCTGACCGCGGTGGCGAGCGGGTTGCCGCCGAACGTGGAGCCGTGCGAGCCCGGGCCCAGCAGGGCTGCGGCGTCGCCGAACGCGACGAGCGCGCCGATCGGGAAGCCGCCGCCGATGCCCTTCGCCAGGGTGATCGCGTCGGGCACGACGTCCTCGTACTGGAAGGCGAACCAGTCCCCGGTGCGGCCGGCACCGGTCTGGATCTCGTCCACGATGAGCAGCGCCCCGTGCTTCGCCGTCAGCTCGCGCGCAGCGCGGAGATAGCCGTCGGGCAGCTCGAGCACGCCGGCCTCGCCCTGGATGGGCTCGACGAACAGCGCGGCGACCCGGTCGTCCAGTGCCTGCTCGAGCGCCTCGATCGTGGCGGGGATGTGCTCGACGCCGCCGGGCAGCGGCTGGAACGGATCCCGCATCGATGCCTTCGCCGTGAGGGCGAGCGCGCCGATCGTGCGGCCGTGGAACGCGTTGTCGAGCGACAGGATGCGCGGGCGCTCCGCCCCGCCGTGAAGGCGCGCGAGCTTGAACGCGGCCTCGTTGGCCTCGGTCCCGGAGTTCCCGAAGAACACCCGGCCGGCGTCGCCGGTGCCGGCGAGGCGCTTGAGCCGGGCTGCGAGCTCGAGCTGCGGCGGGGTGGCGAAGTAGTTCGACACGTGGGCGAGCGTGCCCGCCTGGCGGGACACGGCCTCGACGAAGACGGGGTGCGCATGCCCGAGAGCGGTGACCGCGATGCCCGCGAGGAAGTCGAGGTAGCGTCGCCCCTCGCCGTCCCACAGGTGCGATCCCTCGCCGCGGACGAGCAGCTCGTACCGCGTGCCCGCATTCAAGATCAGGTCGCGCTCGGCGCTCTCCTGCCAAGTACCTTCGGCCGGCGACGTCATCCCGCCACCACCTCCGTTCCGATTCCCTTGCTGGTGAACAGTTCGACGAGCACCGAGTGCGGCACCCGCCCGTCGATGATGGCCGCCGCATGCACGCCCGACTCCACGGCCTCCAGGCATGCGGTCATCTTCGGGATCATCCCCGACTCGAGCGACGGGAGCATGGTCTTGAGCTCCGACGTGGTCAGGTGGGAGACGAGCGAGTCGCGGTTCGGCCAGTCCGCGTAGAGTCCGGCGACATCGGTGAGGATCACGAGCTTGACCGCGCCGAGCGCCGTCGCCAGCGCCGCCGCCGCCGCGTCCGCGTTCACGTTCAGCGACTGACCCGGATGATCCAGATCCGGGGCGATGCTGGAGACGACCGGGACTCGTCCGGCTGCGAGATGATCGTGGACCGGGGTCGGATCCACCTGGACGACGTCGCCGACGCGACCGAGGTCGACCTCTTCGCCGTCGATGATCACACCGCGGCGACGTCCGCCGAAGAGCCCGGCGTCCTCGCCGCTCAGCCCCGTCGCGATCGGTCCGTGCGAGTTGATCTTCGAGACGAGCTGCGGGTTGACCTGGCCGGTGAGCACCATCCGGACGACGCTGATCGCCTCGGTGTTCGTGACCCGGTAGCCGCCCTTGAACTCGCTGGGGATCTCGAGCCGCTCGAGCATGTCGGAGATCTGCGGCCCCCCGCCGTGCACGACGACCGGCTGCACGCCGACGTAGCGGAGATAGGCGATGTCCTGCGCGAACGCCTCCTGCAGGTCGTCGCTGATCATCGCGTTGCCGCCGTACTTGACCACGACGATCTGATCGCGGTACCTCTTCAGCCAGGGCAGCGACTCGATCAGCGTCTGCGCCTTGATCGCGGCCTCCTCGGGCGCGGTGTCCTGGAGATCGCTCATGAGGAGTACGCGCTGTTCTCGTGCACGTAATCGTGGGTGAGGTCGTTGGTGCGGATCGTCGCCGCGGCCTCGCCGACCTTGAGGTCGATCACGACGTGCGTCGCGCGCGGCGTCAGGTCGACCTCCTCGCGCGGCCGGTCGGGACCGCCGGCGGTGCACACCCGCACGCCGTTCATCCAGACGTCGACGTCGTAGGGATCGAACGCGGCGCGGGTCGTGCCGATCGCGGCCAGCACACGCCCCCAGTTCGGGTCGTTGCCGAAGATCGCGGCCTTGAACAGGTTGTTGCGCGCGACCGCGCGGCCCACCTCGACCGCATCCTGCTCGCTCGCGGCGTGCCGGACCTCGATCGAGATCGCGTGGCTGGCGCCTTCAGCGTCGTCCTGCAGCTTGCGGGCCAGTTCGTCGGAGACCTCGGTGAGCGCGGCCGCGAAGTCGTCCAGATCGGGCCGGATCCCGCTCGCGCCGTTGGCGAGCAGCGTCACCTGGTCGTTGGTCGACATGCAGCCGTCCGAGTCGAGCCGGTCGAAGGTGGTGCCGGTCGCACGGCGCAGCAGCGCGTGGGCCTCGGCCGCGTCGAGCACGGCGTCGGTCGTGAGCACCACGAGCATCGTCGCCAGCCCCGGCGCGAGCATGCCCGCGCCCTTCGCCATGCCGCCGATGGTCCAGCCGTCGCGGGTCACGGCGACCGTCTTCGCGACGGTGTCGGTGGTCATGATCGCCTCGGCGGCGGCCTGTCCGCCGTCGGCGCTCAGCTGCGCGACGCCGGCCTCGACCCCGGCGAGCACCTTGCCGCGGAAGACCTCGTCCCCGGTGCCGATGAGGCCGGTGGAGCAGACCACCACGTCCCCCGCGCTGACGCCCAGCAGCTCTCCGGCGCGCTCGGCGGTGAGGTGGCTGGTCTGGAACCCGAACGGTCCCGTGAAGCAGTTGGCGCCGCCGGAGTTCAGCACGACGGCCTCGACGATGCCGTCCTTCACGACCTCCTGCGACCAGATGATCGGGTTGGCCTTGGCCCGGTTGCTGGTGAACACCGCCACGCCCACCTTCCGGGGCCCGCGGTTCACCACCAGGGCCACATCGGGCTTGCCGGTGGACTTGAGGCCCGCGACGACGCCGGCCGCCTCGAATCCCTGGGGTGCGGTCACGCTCATGGGGCGACTCCGTTGATGGTGAGCGCCGTGGTCTCGGTGAGACCGAGCGCGATGTTCATGGACTGGATGGCGGCGCCTGCGGTGCCCTTGACGAGGTTGTCGACGGCGGTGACCACCACGACGCGGTTCGCGGCGCGGTCGATCGCGAGGCCGAGGAGCGCCGTATTGGCGCCGAGCACGTCGGCGGTGCGCGGGACGGATCCCTCCGGCAGCAGCTGCACGAAGGTCTCTCCGTCGTAGGCGCTCTCCCACGCCTCGCGGATCTGGGCGTCGGTGGCACCGGGCGCGATCGGCGCGGTCGAGGTGGCGAGGATCCCGCGCGCCATCGGCACGATGACGGGGGTGAAGGAGATCCGGATCCCCTCCGGATCCACGATCCCGGAGACGGTCGACGGGCCCGACGCGGCGGCGAGCGCCTGACGGATCTCGGGGATGTGCCGGTGCGTGCCGCCCACCGCGTAGGGGTTGGCGGATCCGAGGATCTCGCTGCCCAGCAGGTGCGGCTTGAGGCTCTTGCCGGCGCCGGAGGGACCGACGGCGAGCACCGTCACGATGTCGGACGGGTCGATCACGCCGGCCGCGACGCCGGGGGCGAGGCTCAGGCTCACGGTGGAGGCGTTGCAGCCGGGGGCCGCGATCCGGGTCGCGCCGCGGAGGTGCTCGCGCTGCTTTCCTCCATCGACCAGGAGCTCGGGCACGCCGTAGCTCCACGGCTCGTGGAACGCTCCGCCGTAGAAGGCGTCCCAGGCGGTCTGCGACGTCAGTCGGTGGTCGGCCCCCGCGTCGATCACGAGCGGGACGTCGCCGAGCGCATCGGTGTACTGCCCCGACTGCCCGTGCGGCAGTGCGAGGAACACGATGTCGTGGCCGGCGAGGATCTCGGGCGTCGTGTCCTGCAGGGTCAGGTGAGCAAGGGAGCGCAGATGCGGCTGGTGCTCGGAGAGCTTCTGGCCGGCGTTCGAGTGCGCCGTGACGGTGCGGATCTCGACGTCGGGATGGCTCGCGAGCAGGCGAAGGATCTCGCCGCCCGCATAGCCGGATGCGCCGGAGACGGCGACGGAATACGTCATGCTTCCACCTTAACGGTCGGGTCTGCCGCGGACGCCCAAGAAGACGGCGCGCGGCAGGAGTGCGATGCGGGGCCGGAGGCGGCGACGCCGGCGCTCGACCGCGTACGACGCGGGAGCGCAGGGTCGCCTAGAGTCGGCGGTCGCCCGAGCGGCGTCGACGCACCACGGTGACACCCGTCGGGGTGGTCGTGTGCGGAGCCGGAAGCATGCGGAGACCCTATCGCGGGGCCGGGCCCTCGTCCAAATCGAGGGCCCGGCCCTGCGTCATCGCACCGGAGACCGGGCGGATCCCCTCAATCGCGGAGGTCGGCTGCGGCGAAGAAGGCGCGTTCGTGCTCGCTCGAGCGCACGAAGGCGACCCGCATCCGCTCGCGCGTGACCGGGTCGGCCGCGGCGGCGTGCGCGGAGACGATCCGGATCGCCTCCTCGGTGGCTTCGGCGAACCGCGGATCCGCGTACTCGTCGAGCCATTCCGCGAAGGGGTGCACGGCGTAAGGGCGCACCGGGTCTGCCTTCGCCTGCGCATGCAGCCGGGTGCCGACGTCGGCGTAGATCCAGAAGCAGGGCAGCAGAGCCGCGATGAGCACCCGGTAGTCGCCGTCGAACGCCGCACCCCGCAGATGGTCGAGGTAGGCGGTCGTCGCCGGCACGGGCTCCGCGCGGAACGTGGCCGCGCCGATCCCCTCCGGCGACAGCAGGCTGGCGTGCAGCTGCAGCTCCCCGATGACGGACTGCTCGGCGGAGTGCGCCCAGAACGCCTGCTCCGCGGAGTCCGGCGCGAGGCGCGCCGCCTCGGCGAGGGTGCGCGCATAGTCGCGCAGATACAGGGCGTCCTGCGCGAGGTACGCCCGGAACGGGGCCTCCGGCAGGCTTCCGTCGGCGAGGCGGCGCAGGAACGGCAGGTCGTGGCGGGGCCGCCCGCTCGGCGCCCGTGGCGGCCACCACCCCGCGGGGGCCGCCACGGGGGCGGGGGGGGCCTCCGGGCGCCCCCCCCGCACGGGGGCCCCCGGCTGCCGCCGGGGGCGGCGGGGGCGCTCGCCCGCCTGGGGGTCTACGGCGCGCCGGCCCGGCGCCACCCACGACCACCACGCTGCGGCGACCTCCTCGCGAGCGGGATGCGCCTCGAGCCCGCCGCGACGCCACAGCCCGGCGAAGTGGCTGACCGGGCCGTGACCGGATCCGACCTGCAGTCCGGCTCCGGCGGCGATCGACTCGCGGAGCCACGACCGCACCTCGGTCACCGCTTCGCGCCAGTCGCGGTCCGCGGCCCGCCGGGTCGCGAGCGCGGCGGAGAGCGAGCAGCCGGTGCCGTGCGTGCTGGCGGTGCGGATCCGGGATCCGGGGTACTCCCGCACCGGCCCGAACGGGCCGACGAGCGCGTCGGGCGCCTCGTCTCCGCCGAGATGCCCGCCCTTCACGAGCACCAGAGCGCCGGTCTCCGCAGAGAGCCGCTGCGCCTGGGCGAGCGCGCCTGCCCAGCTCGCTGCGGCGGATTCGCGCACGAGGACGGCCAGTTCCGGAAGGTTCGGCGTGATCAGGTCGGCGAGCGGCAGCAGCGCGCACAGCGCCTGCTCCGCTGCCGCATCCAGGAGCCGGTCGCCGCTCGTGGAGACCATCACGGGATCCAGCACGACGGTCGGCGGGCGATGCACGCGCAGCCAGGATCCGACCTCGGCGATCACCTCCGCGTCGGCGAGCATCCCGATCTTCACCGCGTCGACGCGCACGTCGTCGCCGAGGGCATCGAGCTGGGCGCGCAGGAACGAGGCGGGAGGCACGTGCACGCCGCGGACGCCCCGGGTGTTCTGGGCGGTCAGCGCGGTGATCGCGGCCATGCCGTAGCCGCCGTTCGCGGCGATCGACTTGAGGTCGGCCTGGATCCCGGCACCCCCGGAGGGGTCGCTGCCGGCGATCGAGAGCACGCGCGCGACCCCGCCCGCGCCCCACGCGCGCAGCAGCTTGCGTGCGGCGACCCGCGGATCCGGGGCGGCGCAGAGCGCCGACACCACCGCGACCCCCGCTGCGCCGCCGGCGCGGAGCGCAGCGACGTCGGCGCGCTCGATGCCGCCGATCGCGACGCAGGGCAGCGGGCTGTCGGCGGCGAACGCGGCGAACCCCGCCACGCCGAGGGGAGCCGGGTGGTCGGGCTTGGTGCTCGTCGGATGGATGACGCCGACGCCGAGGTAGTCCACGGTGCCGGAGGGAAGCGCCCGCACGGCGTCGAGGTGCGCTGGCGTGTTCGCGGTGAGCCCGACGATCGCGTCGGGGCCCAGGAGGGAGCGCGCGGTGAGCGGCGAGGCGTCGGACTGCCCGAGGTGGATCCCGTCCACGCGGGCTCCGCGGCGACGCGCCTCCACGACGGCGTCGAGGCGGTCGTCCACGACGAGCAGCGCCCGCCCTGCGATGACCTCGGACAGCGCGCACAGCTGCTCCACGATCGACGCGTCGTCGGCGTCCTTGTCGCGCAGCTGCACGATCCGCACCCCGCCGGAGACGGCCGCGTCGACGACCGCGGCCACGCCACGCTCCCCGCAGAGCGCCGGATCCGTGACGAGGTAGAGCGCGAGATCGTCGCGGCGGAGACGGGCAGCACGGCGGGCCGGCACCGCCTCGGGTGCGGCCTCCTGCGGCGCGGTGAGGACCTCCGCCCCGATCATGCGGCCACTCCCTGCCCCGCCTCGACGCGAGCGCGGACGGCGAGATGCTCCGGACGGACCGCCGAGAGCGCGTCGAGGAGCCGGACGGCGAAGGATCCGGGTCCGGCTGCACCCTCCGCCGCGTCCTCGGCGGCGACGGTGTAGACGAGGGTCGCCGCCGTCGCGGCGACCAGCGGGTCGTGCCCGGTCCGTCGCGCCGTACCGAGGAACGCGGCCATGACGGCGCCGAGGGCGCAACCGCCCCCGGTGACCCGGGTGAGCAGGGCGTCGCCATTCGCGACGCGGATCGTGCGCTCGGCGTCGACGAGGAGGTCGACCGGGCCGGAGACGGCGACCGCTCCCCCGGTCCGTCGCGCGAGGTCGCGAGCCGCGTCCGCCGCCGCCTCCGTCGCGTCGAGCGCGTCCACGCCGCGCCCGCCCTGGCTGAGGCCGGCGAGCGCGAGGATCTCGGACGCGTTGCCGCGGATGAGCGTGGGACGCAGGCCCAGCAGATCCTGCGCCAGCGCGGTCCGCACCGGGAGAGCCCCCACGGCCACCGGGTCGAGCACCCAGGGCGTGCCCGCCGTGCGCGCCCCTCCGACGGCCTCGAGGCTCGCCGACCGCTGCTCGGGCGTGGGGGTGCCGAGGTTCACCAGGAGACCGGACGAGATCGCGGCGAACATGCCGGCTTCGCCCGTGATGTCCACCATCGCCGGCGCGGCGCCGAGGGCGAGCAGCACATTGGCGGTGAACCCGGTGACCACCGAGTTGGTGATGCAGTGCACGAGCGGGGGCTCCCCCCGCAGCTCCCGCAGAAGGTCCGCGGCGGATCCCACCACGGACTCGGACGACGTTTCCAGACGCGCGCTCATCGCGACATCCCTTCGCTAGTACGACCTAGATCAGGTTCGACGGGTGTGATCTCAGCCGCGGATGCGGCACCCCGTGTCACTGCCGGTCAGTCTAGCCATGCGTCTCCGGTCCGGCGCCCGGGGATTCTCAGTCCCCCGGCGATCGCTGCACGGACGGCCGCCGGCGCTCCAGGCCGGACCAGGCCACGGCACCCGCCCAGAACACGATCAGCGCCCCGGTGAGCACGAGCCCGAGCACGTTCAGATCGAGCTCGCCCAGCGCGCGCGCGAACCCGCCCGGATGCGGCAGACTGCGCAGCGCCACCCCCGCGAGCTCGGCGACGCCGATCACGAGCGCCCCGACGATCGATGCCCCCGTGACCAGCAGGTCGTAGCGGCGCACCTTGCTCTCGCCACCCTCCGCACCCCACGAATACGCACGCCGTGACATCGCCCCCTGGGCCGAGTCCAGCAGCGACATGCCGGCCGCGAACAGCACGGGGAGGATGAGGATCGTCGACCAGGGCACGGCGCGGGAGGCCGCCGTCCCGGCGAGCGCCAGGAGCCCGACCTCCGTCGCGGTGTCGAACCCGAGCCCGAACAGCAGCCCCACGACGTACATCCGCGACGGCCGGTCGACCACAGCGTCGAACCGCCCCAGCAGCGCCCACGCGGGGCCGCCGTGCCGGTGGCTCCCCGTCTGCCGCCGGTGGCGCAGGAGCAGGATGTTCGCCGCGCCGATGAGGAGCAGGAAGACGCCGGACACGACCGGGCCGATCACCCCCGTCCAGACCTGCAGAGGCGAACCGGGATCCTCCAGGCTCTTCGCGAGTGCGCCGACTCCGAGCGCCAGCAGCACGCACAGTGCAGAGACGATCGTCGCGTGGCCGAGGGAGAACCACAGTCCCACGCCGCGCGCCCGGCGCCCGCGTGCGAGGAGCCGGCGCGTCGTGTTGTCGATCGCGGCGATGTGGTCGGCGTCGAACGCATGCCGGAGTCCCAGCAGATACGCCGTGACGCCCAGGCCGATGCCGAGCGGGGAGACGGCGGTCAGCAGCAGCGCTCCCCAGCCGAGCACGTGCAGCCCGGCCACGACATATGCCGTCGGGCTAGGCCGCACGGAACAGCTCCTCGCGCAGCGCGTGCCATGCCGGGGTGACGTCACCGAGATGCGCAGCGCCGACGATCGACCGGATCAGGAGTCCCCCGTGCTCGGGGCGGAGCACGGCCGTTCCGTCCCTGCGCCAGGACTCTGGGTCCTCGGCAGGCTCACGCCCGATCAGCACCACGCTGTCGAGCACACGGTCTGCGCCGAGGACTCCGGGGACCGGTGCCCGGCCCGTCACGTCCAGGTGCTCGATCAGCACGGGCGTGTCCTGCACGGCGATCCCGGTGCGCACCCTGATCGCGCCGCCCCGCTCTCCGACACGTCCCAGGACGAGCGTCTCCCGCAGCAGGAGCGCCGCGCCGTCGCCGAGCTGCGCATCGGTGCGCCGGTCGACGTCGGCGCCGTCGGCGACGACGAAGGGCTGGCCGTGCCAGGTGCAGGTCCCGTGGTCCCCGATCTCGATGCGCGCCGACCACGAGGCGCGTCGCCCCTGACCGTCGTAGGCGACCGTGCCGCCGATGTCCTCCAGCTCCAGCGTGCAGCCGGGGTCGACCGAGATCCGCAGATCGACGGCATCGCCCCCGAGCAGGAGCGCGCCGGCGGCGACGAGCCCGACGCGGGCGTAGCGCGGACGACGCTCCAGGATGCGTGCGGCGATCGCGCCGGAGCGCAGCACGACGCGGGCGCGATCAGCGCCCGCCGCGACCTGGACGACGGTGGTCGCTGCGCCGAGGGCGACCGTCACCGCGATGCCGGGTGCGCGTGCGCGTGGGTCCCGTCGCCGTCGTGACGGTGCACGTAGCCGCCGGCCTCGCTGTCGTCGGCGTGGAAGTGCGGCGCCATCGGTCCCGGATCCTGGGGCTCGTGCGCGCCGGAACGGTGCGCCGCGAGCATGTCCAGGATCCAGGCCCTCAGTCGCGCCACGGAGCCGGGGTCGTTGCGGGAGAGCGCGAGCACCTCCCGGCCCTCCCGCGCATCCGACGCGTCGTGCACCATCTGCGTCACGTCGACGCCGACATAGGGTGCGAGGTCGGTCTTGTTCACCACGAGCAGGTCGGCGCGCGCGATCCCCGGCCCTCCCTTGCGCGCGACGTCTCCGCCGCCGGCGACGTCGAGCACGAAGATCTGCGCGTCCACCAGCGCCGGCGAGAAGGTCGCCGTCAGGTTGTCGCCGCCGGACTCGATGATCACGAGGTCGAGCGGTGCGAAGTCGCGCTCGACGTCCTCGACGGCGAGCAGGTTCGCCGTGACGTCGTCACGGATCGCCGTGTGCGGGCAGGCTCCCGTCTCCACCGCGCGGATCCGCTCCGGATCCAGGACGCCTGCGGAACGGAGGAAGCGGGCGTCCTCGTCCGTGTAGATGTCGTTCGTGATCACGGCGAGCGCGAGCTCGTCCGCGAGCACGCGGCAGGCCGTCGCGATGAGAGTGGATTTGCCCACGCCGACCGGGCCGGCGATGCCGAGACGAAGGGCGCGGGGAACGAGGGGATCAGGCACGGAACAACCTCCGGTTCGTGAGGGCATGGGCTTGCGCCCATCCCTCGGACTGAGGGGCGCTGCCGGCGGGGATGTCGGCAGGACGGGTCAGGGCGGCGACGGCATCGACGAGGTCCTCGGCCGCCGCGCACGCGGCCAGCACCCAGCCGACGGGCGCGGCCGGGTCGGCCGGTGCGAGCTTGAGCAGCGCCGCCGCGGCCGTCTGGGCGTCCTCGTACACGACGAGCCGGACGAGGTCACGAGGATCCATGGCCGTCGCCGCGGCGATGGCGCCGATCACCACGGGCCTCGGTGGAGCCGCGAGCGCGGCGCACGCCTGCACGGCCCGGGAATCGGGCCAGACCCGCAGGGCCAGGCGCAGGCAGCCCCGCCCGAGGAGCCGGGACGCCTCGCGCTGGGCCGGACTCGGTGTGCGAGCCGCCCAGTGGTCCACGATCTCGCCGAGCCCGCGATCCGACGGCGCGCCGCGCAGCCGATGTCGCGTGACGACCGCCGTCCCCGCGTCGACGAGGCTCGTCGTCCGGGCGCGGCCCGCGAGGAAGGCGGGGACGTCCGCCGGGGGCATCCCCGCGAGCAGGGCCGGCTCCAGGCCCGCCGAATGCGCGTGCCCGCCGGACGGCAGCCGACCGTCGGCGAGCAGCATCGCCACGGTCAGCGACGCGGAGCGTACGGGGGTGGACACCGGAGCAGCCATGATCGGAATGAATGCGGCCGGGATCAGAACATCGCGTACAGCTGAGCGAGGGGCAGCCGATCCACGGGGGCGGGGACCACGGTCTCGCCGTCGATCGAGATCGCGAACGTGTCGGGACGGATGTCGATGCGCGGGAGGGCGTCGTTGTTCTTCAGATCGGCCTTCGTGACGGCCCGCGTGCTGCGCACGGCCGCGAGCCGGCGGCGCAGTCCGAGCCGTTCCGCAAGGCCGTCGGCGAGCGCGGCGGGCGAGACGAACGTCACCGACAGGTCTGCGCCGATCGCGTCGAGGAACGCCGGGCGCATCAGCACCGGCTGCGGCGTCGGGATGGACGCGTTCGGATCCCCGAGCGCGCCCCAGACCAGACCGCCGCCCTTGATCACGATCTCCGGGCGCACGCCGAAGAACCGCGGGTCCCAGAGCACGAGATCGGCGAGCTTGCCGGGTTCGACCGACCCGACCTCGTGGTCGATCCCGTGTCCGATCGCCGGATTGATCGTGTACTTGGCGACGTAGCGGCGCGCACGCTCGTTGTCGGCGGGCAGGCTCTCGCCGAGACGTCCACGGCGGTGCTTCATGACATGCGCGACCTGCCAGGTGCGCGTGACGACCTCGCCGATCCGTCCCATCGCCTGGGCATCGGAGGAGGTGACGGAGAGCGCCCCCATGTCGTGCAGGATGTCCTCGGCGGCGATCGTGGTGGCCCGGATCCGCGACTCCGCGAAGGCGAGATCCTCCGGAACCGCCGGGTTGAGGTGGTGGCAGACCATGAGCATGTCGAGGTGCTCGGCCACGGTGTTCACCGTGTGCGGCAGCGTGGGGTTGGTCGATCCGGGGATCACGTTGGGCAGCGAGGCGATCGCGAGGATGTCCGGGGCGTGACCTCCGCCGGCGCCCTCGACGTGGAACGCATGGATGCCGCGCCCGCCGATGGCGTCGATGGTGGACTGCACGTAGCCCGTCTCGTTGAGCGAGTCGGAGTGCAGCGCGACCTGCAGACCCCACTCCTCGGCGGCTGTGAGCGCGGCGTCGATCGCGGCGGGCGTGGCTCCCCAGTCCTCGTGGATCTTGTATCCGGCGGCGCCGGCGAGCGCCTGCTCGCGCAGGGCGTCCTGCGAGACGGTGCTGCCCTTGCCGAGCAGCAGGACGTTCACGGGGAGGCGGTCCAGCGACCGGTGCATGGTCTCCAGGTGCCACGCCCCGGGGGTGACCGTGGTCGCCTTCGACCCCTCCGAGGGACCGGTGCCCCCGCCGACGATCGTCGTGATCCCCGTCGCCAGCGCCTCATGGATCTGCGACGGCGAGAGCAGGTGCACGTGCGAGTCGATCCCGCCCGCGGTGAGGATCCGCCCCTCCCCCGAGATCACGTCGGTCGACGGGCCGATCACGAGGTCCGGATGGACGCCGTCGGCGATGTCCGGGTTGCCCGAACGGCCCAGGGCGACGATCCGGCCGTCGCGGAGGCCGACGTCGGCGCGCACGACGCCCCACCAGTCGAGCACGATCGCGTTGGTGATCACGGTGTCCAGCGCGCCTTCGGCCCGGGTGGCGGTGGACTGCGCCATGGACTCGCGGATCGACTTCCCGCCGCCGAAGACGGCCTCCTCGCCGCCGACGGTGAGATCCTGCTCGATCTCGATCCAGAGATCCGTGTCGCCGAGACGCACCTGGTCGCCCGCGGTCGGCCCGTAGATCGCGGCGTAGCGCTCCCGATCCAGACGCATCAGGCGTCCTGCCCTGAGTGCGCGCCGAATGCCGCGCGGCCCGTGTTCCCGCGCTGCAGGCCCGGAACCCGGCGCGCTCCGGCGACGGCGACGATGGCGAGCTCGCGCGAGGCTCCGGGCTCGAACCGCTGGGACGTCCCGGACGGGATGTCGAGCCGGAAGCCCCGCGCCGCGGCGCGGTCGAAGGCGAGCGCGGTGTTGACGTCCGGCAGGTGGACATGCGATCCGACCTGGATGGGGCGATCGCCCGTGTTCAGGAACACCAGGCTCTTCACCGCGTCCGCCGCGTCGCGCACGTTCACCTCGATCGCCCCCGGGAGGATGCGGTGCGCGCCGGGCGCCTCGGCGGAGACGTCCGCGTCCTCGGCCCGTGCACCCGGCGGCTCCTGGATCGGATGGTGCAGGGTCACGAGCTTGCGACCGTCCGGGAAGGTGGCTTCCACCTGCACGTCGTGCAGCATGCCCGCGACCCCGGGAAGCACGTCGTCGACGGTCAGCACCTCGCGCCCGCGCCGCATGAGGTCTTCCACGAGCGCGCCTTCGCGCGCCCGCTCGATCACCCAGGTGCTGAGCAGCGCGACCGTCTCCGGGTGGTTCAGCAGCACGCCGCGCGCGTGGCGATCCCTCGCCACCATGCCCGCGACGGCCAGCAGGAGCTTCTCGGTCTCAGCCGGACTCGCGTGCATGGAGAGCCTCCGATGTCAGGGAACATCGAGACTCTAATCTCCCGGGGGTATCGGGATGAGGTCGAACATGTTTCCGCCGTGTAACGGATCCGTTCCCCGGAATGCGGCGTCTCAGTCGCGGAGCTGGGCTCCGAACCGCTCGGTCGCCACGGCGACGCCCGCGAGCTTGGCCTCGGTCGCCTCGGCGGCGGTGAGGGTGCGGTCCTCTGCCCGGAACCGCAGCGCGAAGCTGAGGCTCTTGGATCCGGCCGGAACGCCCTCGCCGCGGTAGTCGTCGACGAGGCGGACCGACTCGAGGAGCGCACCGGAACCCTCGGAGAGCGCCGCGCTCACCTCCGCCGCGGGGATCCCCGCGTCCACCACGAGCGACACGTCCTGGGTCGCGGCGGGGTACGTCGACAGCGAGGCCGCGACCACGCGCTCCCCCGCCCGTGCCAGGACGCCGTCGAGATCGAGCTCGAGCACCACCGCGCGTCCCGGCAGATCCGCATCCGCGGACACCTGCGGGTGCAGCTCACCGACGTAGCCGACCTCGACGCCGCGCACCCGGAGCACGCCCGTGCGTCCCGGATGGAGCGCGGCACGGGTTCCCTGCACGACCTCGATCGGGACGCCCGCCGCCTCGGCGACGACGCGCACGGCGTCGAGCGCCTCGCTGAGTCCGTACTCCTCGGCAGCTCGCCCGGGCTGGCGGGGAGTGACGTGCCCCGTGAACAGCGCCGCGAGATGGCGGGCCTGCGGCGGGATCGAGGCGTTCAGCGCCGCGAGCGTCTCGTCCGAGGGCTTGGCGCCCAGCGGCGGCACCTCGTCGGTGCCGTACACGACGCCGGGCTCGGGCAGGAACACGATGCCGGTCTCGAAGATCGCGAGATCGACGAGGCCGCGCGCGAGGTTGCGGTGCGCGATCTGCAGCAGGCCGGGAAGCAGCGAACGGCGCAGGAACGGCGCCTGCCCGTCGAGCGGGTTGGCCAGGCGCACGCCGGGGATGCTCTCCCCCGAGGCGGAGCCGTGCAGGTCGTTCTGCTCCTGCGTCGTGAACGGGAACGCCGGGGTCTCCACGAGCCCCGCGGCGGCCAGGGCGTTCGCGACGCGACGCCGACCCTGCTGCAGGTCGGTGAGTCCACGACCGGACGGCGGCGTGGGCAGCACGGACGGGATCCGGTCCAGTCCGTGGATGCGCGCGACCTCCTCGGCCAGCGTCCACTTGTCGGTGAGGTCGGGCCGCCAGCTCGGCGGGATCACGTTCCAGCCGGTCCCTGAGCCCGTCGAAGCGTCGACCGGGGTCACCTCGGCGCCGATCGTCTCGAGGGCGCCGGTCACCTCGGCGTCCGTGTAGTCGACGCCGATGAGCCCCTGCACGAAGCCGGCCGGCAGCTCGATGCCCGAGACGAAGACCTCGGCGAAGAGCGCACCGCCCTCGTCGGTCAGCGTGCCGCCCGCGAGCTCGACCATGAGGTCGGCCACGCGCCGCGCCGCCGCGAACGGGATGAGCGGATCCACACCGCGCTCGAAGCGCTTGGAGGCCTCGCTCGGGAGCTTGTGGCGACGCGCCGAACGCGCGATCGTGATCGGATCGAACGTGGCAGCCTCGATCAGCACGTTGCGGGTGGTCTCGCTCATCTCCGTGGTGCCGCCGCCCATGACGCCGGCCAGGCCGATCGGCCCCGATCCGTCGGTGATGAGGAGGTCCTCGGCGCTGAGCGTGCGCTCCTGGCCGTCGAGCGTGACCATGGTCTCGCCCTCCGCGGCACGACGGATCACGATGTTCCCGTCGAGCTTGTCCAGGTCGTAGCCGTGCACGGGGTTGCCGAGCTCGAGCATCACGTAGTTCGTGATGTCGACGAGCACGCCGAGCGAGCGCATGCCCGCGAGCGTGAGGCGGGCGATCATCCACGGCGGGGTGGGACGGGACGGATCCACGTCGCGCACCACGCGCGTCACGAACTCGGTCGCCCCGGCGTTGCCGCGGATCGGCGCCGCGTCCTCGACGACGGCGGTGAAGCCCGTGCCGGGCTGGAGCTCGGCGAAGTCGCGCTCCGCGGGGTCGCGGAAGGCCGCGCCGGTCGCGTGCGCGTACTCGCGCGCGACGCCGCGGATCGAGAACGCATAGCCGCGGTCGGGGGTGACGTTGATGTCGACGGCCACGTCGTCCAGCCCCAGCAGGGCGATCGCGTCGGTTCCGACGGGCGCGTCGATGCCGAGCTCGGACAGGATGAGGATCCCGTTGTGCTCGTCGCCGAGGCCCAGCTCGCGCGCGGACGCGATCATGCCGTCCGAGACGTGCCCGTAGGTCTTGCGCGCGGCGATCGGGAACGGCCCCGGCAGCACCGCGCCGGGCAGGGTCACGACGACCTTGTCGCCCACGGCGAAGTTGTGCGCGCCGCAGACGATGCCGCGGACGCCCCCCTGGGCGTCACCGACGTCGACCTGGCACCACCGGATGGTCTTGCCGTTGGACTGGGGCTCCTCCTCGAAGGAGAGCACCTGTCCCACCACGACCGGACCCGAGATGCCGAAGCCGTGCAGCTCCTCCTCCTCGAAGCCCACCGAGACGAGCGCCGCGAAGACGTCGTCCGGCGTCGCCGAGTCGGCCACATCCACGTACTCACGCAGCCACGAAAGCGGGACGCGCATCACACCACCATCCCGAACTGCTCGCTGAAACGGACATCGCCCTCTGCCATGTCGCGCATGTCCTGCACGTCGCTGCGGAACATGAGCGCCCTCTCGACGCCCATGCCGAACGCGAAGCCGCTGTACACGTCGGGGTCGATCCCCGCCGCGCGCAGCACGTTGGGGCTGATCATGCCGCAGCCGCCCCACTCGATCCAGCGCGCGCCGCCCTTGAAGGTCGGGTGCCAGAGGTCCAGTTCGGCGGACGGCTCCGTGAAGGGGAAGAAGTTCGTGCGGAAGCGGGTCTTCGCCTCCGGGCCGAAGAGCTGGCGCGCGACGTGGTCGAGCGTGCCCTTGAGGTGGGCCATCGAGATGCCCTTGTCGACGACGAGGCCCTCGAACTGCGTGAAGACGGGAAGGTGCGTCGCGTCGAACTCGTCGGTGCGGTACACCCGCCCGGGGCAGAGCACGTAGATCGGCACCTCGCGGTCGAGCATCGAGCGCACCTGCACCGGGCTGGTGTGCGTGCGCATGACGAGGTGACGCGAGGGCGGATCCACGTAGAACGTGTCCTGCTCCTGACGCGCCGGGTGGTCGACGTCGAAGTTCAGCGCGTCGAAGTTGAACCACTCGTGCTCGAGCTCGGGGCCTTCGGCGATCTCCCAGCCCATGCCGACGAACACGTCGCTGATCTGATCCTGCAGCAGGGTCAGCGGATGCCGGGCGCCGACGCGGTTGCGCGAGGCGACCGCGGTCATGTCGACCCGCTCGGCCTCGAGGCGCGCGGCGGTCTCGGCCTCGGCCAGCTCCGCCTCCTTCGCCGCGAGGGCCTGCGTGACGCGCCCGCGGCCCTGGCCGATGAGCTTGCCGAACGCCGCCTTGTGCTCGGGCGCGACCTGGCGCATCGACGCGTTGAGGATCGCGAGCGGCGACCCCTCGGCGACGTGCGCGGCGCGTGCCGCCTTCAGCTCGGCGGTGTCTGCCGCGGATCCGATCGCGGCGAGCGCGGCCTCGACGGCGGTCTCCACCGCCTCGGGCGTGATCTCAGGGGAAGTCTGTGCGTTGTCGGACACGAGAATCGAGTCTACCGGCGCGCACCCGCAGGCTCAGACGCTCGGACCGGTGCTGGTGCCGTCGAACTTGCCCGCGCCGCGCTGCATCGCGATGACCTCCGTGACGGTGCTGCCGTCGTGGATCCGAGGATCGCCACCGCCCGCATCCGGGGTGTAGCCCTTCATCTTCGGCGAGCGCCGGGTGCGCACCTCGAGCCACTTCGCGATGCCGGAGAGGATCAGGCACATCGAGATGTAGATCACGGCGACGATGAGCCCGGCCTGCAGGAGCGGGCGGCCCGGCTGCGAGCTGAGGTACTTCGCGTAGTAGATGAGCTCGGGGTAGGTGATGATGAAGCCGAGCGCGGTGTCCTTGAGCGTGACCACGAGCTGGGCGACGATGACCGGCAGCATGGCGCGGATCGCCTGCGGCAGCAGGATGAACGCCATCACGCCGGACTTGCGCAGGCCGATCGCGTACCCGGCCTCCTTCTGGCCCTTCGGGAGCGCCTCGATGCCCGCGCGCAGCGCCTCGGCGAGCACCGAGCCGTTGTAGAGCACCAGGCCGATCACGACCGCGGCGTAGGCCGACATCCGGAACGTGGATCCGGGGATCGAGTTCACGCCGTAGAAGAAGATCATCATCATGACCAGCACCGGCACGGCGCGCAGCAGCTCGATCACCACGGTGACCGGGACCCGCACCCAGGCGTGGTCCGAGAGCCGTCCGATCGCGAGCACGAAGCCGAGCACGATGCTGCCGACGCCGGCGGCGAGGAACGCGCTCACCGTCGCCCACAGCGCCTGGGCCATGCCCTGCCACACGAGCGAGTAGGTGAAGAGGTTCCAGCGGCTCGCGTCGAACTGGCCGGTGGCCGCGAAGCGGTACACGATGAAGCCGACCACGGCGAGGACGATCAATACCGTCACGAGACCGAGGATGCGGTTGCGCAGCACCGCACGGGGACCGGGGACGTCGTAGAGAACGGATGCGCCGCTCATCGGACGATCCTCCACTTCTTCTCGAAGTGCCGTTGCACGAGGCTCAGCAGGAACACGAGGACGATGAACACGACGGCGACCCAGAGCAGGATCTCCATGACCGTGCCGGGCCGGTTCGCCGAATCGGCGACCGTGGCGCGGAGGGCGGCGAGCTCGGCGATGGAGAAGCCCGCGGCGACCGTGGTGTTCTTCAGCAGCGCGATGAACACGCTCATCATGGGCGGCACGACCGAGCGGAACGCCTGCGGCATGACGACCAGGGTCATCACCTGTCCGAAGGAGAGGCCGATCGCACGCGCCGCCTCCGCCTGCCCGACGGGCACCGTGTTGATGCCGGCGCGGAGCACCTCGGCGACATAGGTGGCCGTGTAGATGCCGAGGGCGATGATGCCCAGCGGCATGAACGGGATCTCCGGGAGGTCGAGCTTCGGATATCCGAACACGAAGAAGAAGAACACCAGGGTCAGCGGGGTGTTGCGAACGAGGTTCACGTAGACGGTGCCGACGCCCCGCGCGATCGGGACGGGCGAGACGCGCATGGCGCCCACGACCGTGCCGAGCACGAGGGCCAGCGCGCCGCCGCCGAGGAAGAGCAGGACCGTATTGAGGGTCGCCTGACCCCACAGGTCGAGGTTGCCCAGGAGTGCATCCACGCCATCTCTCCTTCGAGTTCGAGGACTGGGTTCGGAGGCGTCCGCGGACGCCGGGAGGGAAGACGCGGCCGGCGGGGATCAGCCCCGCCGGCCGCCCCGGATCACTTGTCGACTGCGGGCTGAGTGACCTTCAGGCCGCTCGCCCCCAGGTTCTTCTCGAAGATCGCGGTCCAGGTGTCCCCTCCGTCGGTGAACATCGTGTTGATGAACGTCTGCAGCGCGGTGTCGCCCTTGGCGAGGCCGGCTCCGTAGCGCTCGGTCGTGAAGGGCTCGCCGACGACCTTGAGCTCCTCGGGATCCTGCGCGGCGTAGCCGATGAGGATCGCCTGGTCCGTCGTGACCGCGTCGACCTGCTTGTTGATCAGCTGCTCCACGCACGCGGAGTACAGGTCGAGGCCGACCGTCTTGGTGTCGGGGAAGTTCGCCTGGATGTTCTGCAGCGGCGTGGATCCGGTCGCCGAGCACACGGTCTTGCCGGCGAGGTCCTTCTCGCTCTTGATCGTGTCCTCGCCCTTGCGGACGAGCAGGCCCTGCCCCGTGACGAAGTAGGGGCCGGCGAAGTCGATCACGGCCTTGCGCTTGTCGGTGATCGAGTAGGTGCCCACGTAGTAGTCGATGTCGCCGTTCACGATCGACTGCTCACGGTTCGCGGAGGGGATCGCCTTGAACTCGATCTTGTCCTCGCTGTAGCCGAGCGACGCGGCGATCCAGCGCGCGATGTCGACGTCGAAGCCGGTGCGCTCGCCCGTGGTCGCGTCCTTGAAGCCGAGACCCGGCTGGTCCTCCTTGACGCCGATCGTGATCTTGCCGTTCTTGGTGATCCGGTCGAACGTGGGGCTGCCCTCGAGCTTGACGTCCTTGGCGACCTCGAACAGCGGCTTGTCGCTGGTGGGGGCGACGCCCTCCCCGGTCGCGCCGGGGCTGGTCGGGCTGCCGCTGTTGCAGCCCGTGAGGGCGATCAGGGCGACGGCGGCGATGCCGATGCCGGTGAGGATCCGTGACTTTCGCATGTGCTTCTCCTTCGGTGCAGGTGCTGTGGTGCGGGGATCAGGTCAGTGGGTGAGCAGCTTGGACAGGAAGTCCTTGGCCCGGTCCGACTGCGGGTTCGTGAAGAACTCCTCGGGCTCGGCCTCCTCGAGGATCCGGCCGTCGGCCATGAACACGACGCGGTTCGCGGCCTTGCGCGCGAAGCCCATCTCGTGCGTGACGACGATCATCGTCATGCCGCTCGCGGCGAGCTCGACCATGACGTCGAGCACCTCCGTGATCATCTCCGGATCCAGGGCGCTGGTCGGCTCGTCGAAGAGCATCACCTTCGGGTGCATGGCGAGCGCCCGTGCGATCGCGACGCGCTGCTGCTGACCGCCGGAGAGCTGCGCCGGGAGCTTGGAGGCCTGCTTGGCGACCCCGACGCGCTCGAGGAGCTGCATGGCCTCCTTCTCGGCGTCCGCCTTCTTCATCCCGCGCACCTTGATGGGACCGAGGGTGACGTTCTCCAGGATCGTCAGATGCGCGAAGAGGTTGAACGACTGGAACACCATGCCGACGTCCGCGCGGAGCTGGGCGAGGCCCTTGCCCTCCGCGGGCAGCTCCTCGCCGTCGATCGTGATGGAACCGCTGGTGATCGTCTCCAGGCGGTTGATCGTGCGGCAGAGCGTGGACTTGCCGGATCCGGACGGACCGATGATCACGACCACCTCGCCCTTGTGCACGGTGAGGTCGATGTCGGTCAGCGCCTGGAATTCGCCGTAGTGCTTCTGCACGTTCTGCACGACCACGAGAGGGGCGCCGAGGGCAGCAGGGGTGACGTCGGTCATGACTGACTCTCCGATGAATCGAATGGCCGGATGGTTCGGGTTATCGCCAGGACCCTGCGGGCCCCGACGCGATGACGTTATTGGCTCCGCGGCCCGCGGAACGCCTCGCTTGAGGATTCCTTGAGGGTTTCGTCGCTCCGGTTTCCGGGGTGTTTCCCGCCGGCGACGACGATGTTCCGGAGGAGGGGGTCGCGACCTCAGTCGTGGGTCTCGCGGTAGTAGCGCACCGCGCCGTCGTGCAGGGCGATCGGGTCCGTGAAGATCGCCTGACGACGGTCGAGCAGGGCGGCGGCCGGGGCGCCCCGGGCGATCTCGCCGCGCTGCTCGAACAGCACCGCGGTCGCGTCGTGGATGAGCCCTTCGGGGGCGTCGGCACGCGTGACCAGGTAGTTGGGCACCGTCATCGTCACGGTCGACGCGTCGATGCCGTAGGCGCCGACGGGGAAGTCCGCCTGCCGGTACGCGCCCGCGTGCGCGGCGTTGACCGCGTCGACGACCGCCGGCGGGATCGACAGCAGCCGGATCGGGGTGTCCGCGGCGAGCGTGGCGATACCGGGCGTGGGCAGCCCGCCCACCCAGAAGAAGCCGTCGATCTCGCCGCGCCGCAAGGCCCCGATCGAGGCCTCCAGCCCGAGCTCCGGGTTGCGGATGCCGGCCGGATCGACGTCCGCCGCCCCGAGGATCCGCCGGGCGACGAGATCCACGCCGGAGCCGCGCGCGCCGAGCGAGACCGCGCGTCCGGCGAGGTCGCGGAGGTCGTGCACGTCCGACCCCGCCCGCACCACGATGTGCACGTACTCGTCGTACAGCCGCGCCACCGCCACGATCGGGAGGGGCTCGGAGAACGCTCCGGTGCCCGCGACGGCGTCGGCCACGGCGTCGCCCTGCGCGAAGCCGAGCACGGCGGTGCCCGCGCCGATGCGCTCCAGGTTGTCGACGGATCCGTTGGTCGCCTGCGCGGTGAACGTCGCGCCGAGGTGCGCGCTCAGCGCGGCCGCGAACCGCTGCCCGTACGCGTAGTACACGCCCGTCGCTCCCCCGCCGGCGATCGCCTGCGGCCGGTCCGCCCAGCCGCGATCGGCCGGGGCGCAGGCCGCCAGCCCGAGCACGGTCAGCAGGCACAGCACCAGGGCGAGCGCCCGCGCCGCCCGGGTCCTCCCGCGCACGCGACGGCCGGCCTCCGCACTCATCGCGTCTCCGTCCCGGGCAGCATCAGCACCACGCGGAGGCCGCCGCCGTCGGCCGCCTCGACCCGCACGCCCGCATCGACGGTGGCGAGCAGATCGGTGGCGATGGCGAGGCCGAGACCCGTGCCCGGCGTGGTGCGCGTGCGATCGCTGCGCCAGAACCGGTCGGTCGCGTGCGCGAGCTCCTCCTCGGGCAGTCCAGGACCGTGGTCGCGCACCGTCAGCTCGCATCGGTCCTGGACGCGCGCCGCGGTGACCTCGATCTGCGCGCCCGCGGGCGAGAACTTCACCGCGTTGTCGATCACCGCGTCGAGCGCGCTCTCCGCGATCGTCTCATCGGTGCTGGAGAGCACGCGGCCGCCCGCCCCCGGCCCGGGGGCGAGCAGGACCAGGGCGACGCCCTTCGCCGCCGCCGCGTCCCGCCAGGACTCCACCCGGCGGCGCGCGAGGGCGACGAGGTCGATCGGATCGCGCGACGGAGCCGGATCCGCGCCGCGCGCGAACGCGAGCAGGGTGTCCAGGATCCGGGTCATGCGGCGTCCCTCCTCCCGGGTCGCCTCGACGTCGCGGTCCCAGCTGCGGTCCAGGCCGGTAGCGAGCGACTCCACCCGCAGCAGGAGCGCGCTCAGGGGGTTGCGCAGCTCGTGCGAGGCGTTGAGCGCGAACTCTTGCTGGCGCGACACCACCCGCTCGATCTCCTCCGCCATCCGGTTGAACAGCAGGATCATCCGGTGCAGTTCCGGCGGGCCCGTGTCGTCGGCGATCCGCGCCTCCATGTCGCCGCGTTCGATCGCCTCCATCGCCTCGTCCACCCGGTGCACCGGGCGCAGCACCCAGCCGGCCAGACGCACGACCACGAGCAGGCCGACTCCGATCGCGAGCACGCTCACGACGCCGAGCAGGATCCACTGCCGCACGATCTCGGAGCGCGGCGCGTCCACGCTCGCGGACATCACCACCGCGCCGATCACGTCGCTGCCGTCGAAGATGGGCTCGACGAGGGACTGCTCCGCGAACTGCCACGGCAGCAGCACCGGCTCGGGCAGGTCGCTGCGCCGCCCGGAGAGCGCGAGCTGCACCTTGTCGGCGGTCGGCTGGTCGAGCACCTCCGCGTCGGCCTGCTGCGGCGACCAGGGTCGGCCGGAGCGGTCGACGACGACCACCCGTGTTCCGTACAGCGCGCTGTAGCGGCGCAGCTCCCCGTCCAGGACCTCGGCGCTGCCCGAGAGCAGCGCCTGGCGCGCGCTCGTCACGAACGTGCCGATATCGCCGATCTGCTGGGTGTAGAAGGACTGCTGCACGCTGCGCGAGGCCGCCCATCCGTACGCGCCGCCGAGCAGCAGCAGCACCGCCGCCAGCGGCACCAGGAACACGACGAACAGACGACGGCGCACGGTCAGAGGCCCGTCAGGCGGTATCCGATCCCGCGCACGGTCTCGATGAGCGCGGGACGGCCGATCTTGCGGCGGATGGAGGCGACGTGCACCTCGAGCGAACGGGCGAAGCTCTGCCAGTCGGTGTTCCACACCTCGCGGATGAGGCGCTCCCGCGGCACGGCGACGCCCGGATACCGGGCCAGCACCGCGATGACATCGAACTCCTTGCGGGTCAGCTCCACCGGCTCGCCGTCGACCAGCACCCGGCGCGCGACGAGGTCGATGCGGACGCCGTCGATGTCGATGCCGACCTGGCCCAGCCCCCCGCCGATCGCCTGGCTGCGGCGCGTCACCGCTTCGATGCGGGCGAGGAGCTCCTGCACGTCGTACGGCTTGACGAGGAAGTCGTCGGCCCCGGCCCGCAGCCCGCGGATGCGCTCGTGCACCTGGCTGCGCGCCGTGGCGATGAGGATCGGCACGCCGCTGACCGTGCGGATGCGACGGCACAGCTCGATCCCGTCGATGTCCGGGAGCCCGAGGTCCAGGATGACCGCCTCGGTGTCGGTGCCGAGCATCTCGAGCGCACCGCGTCCGTCGCCGGCGCGCTCCACCGCGTAGCCGGCGCGGCCCAGGAATCCGGCGAGGGCGTCCGCCACGCGCTCGTCGTCCTCGACGATCAGGATCTTCATGAACGCCGTCCCCTCGCGTGCCCCGGCTCCGTCGACCGGATCCGCACCACGGTATCAGCCGTCCCGGCCGGGGAAGCCGGTCAGGCGCGCTGCGCGAACGCGCTCTCGTAGAGGCACACGCTCGCCGCGGTCGCGAGGTTCAACGACTCCGCGCGGCCGAAGATCGGGAGCCGCAGCGCCCGGTCCGCGAGCTCGAGCGCGTCGTCCTCGAGGCCGCGCGCCTCGTTGCCGAACAGCCACGCCGTCGGCCGGGCCAGCGCCCCCTCCGCCCGCGCCGCGAGCAGATCGTCGCCCTTCACGTCGGCGGCGACCACCTGAAGGCCCGCGGCGTGTGCGCGGGCGACGACGTCGGCGAGATCGCCCCCGACAGAGACGGGGAGATGGAACAGGGATCCCGTGGTCGAGCGCACCACCTTCGGGTTGTACAGGTCGACCGTGCGACCGGTGAGCACGACGGCGTCCGCGCCGGTGGCGTCGGCGGCGCGGATGATCGTGCCGAGGTTTCCGGGATCGCGCACCTCCTCGCAGATCGCGATGAGGCGCGGCGATGCGGCGAAGATGTCGCGGACCGATGTCGGCGTCTGCCGCGCGACGGCCACCACGCCCTGCGGGGTGACGGTGTCGGCCATCGCCGCGAGGACGAACTCGGTCACGTACTCGAGGCGCACGTCGGCCTCGGCGGCGGCATGACGCAGGTCGGTGTGCCGGTCCCATGCGGTCGGCGTCGCGAAGAGCTCCACGATCGCGTCCGGGCGGTAGGACAGCGCCTCGCGGACCGCCTGCGGGCCCTCCAGGAGGAACAGGCCGGTCTCGGTTCGGGCACTGCGCTTGGTCAGCTTGGCGACGGCGCGCACGCGCGGGGATCGGGGATTCTCCAGCACGCTCACAGTCTAGGGACACGGAAGGGGCGCCGTCCTCACGGACGACGCCCCTTCGAGCCCTTCGACGGGCTCAGGAACCGTGCTTACGCAGCCGACTTGGGCGCGTTGACGTCCGCCGGCAGAGCCTTGCGGGCCGTCTCGACGAGAGCGGCGAAGGTCGCCGGCTCGTTCACCGCGAGCTCGGCGAGCATGCGGCGGTCGACCTGGACGCCGGCGAGACCGAGGCCCTGGATGAAGCGGTTGTACGTGATGCCGTTCTGGCGGGCAGCGGCGTTGATGCGCTGGATCCACAGACGACGGAAGTCGCCCTTGCGCTTGCGACGGTCGCGGTACGCGTAGACGAGGGAGTGGGTGACCTGCTCCTTCGCCTTGCGGTACAGGCGCGAGCGCTGGCCACGGTAACCCGAGGCGCGCTCGAGGATGACGCGGCGCTTCTTCTGAGCGTTGACGGCGCGCTTGACTCTAGCCATTTTCGTGTATTCCTATCGTGCGATCGGGCGCGTCAGCGGCCGAGGAGCTTCTTGGCGACCTTGGCGTCTGCCTTCGACAGCACCTGGTCCTGGTTGAGGCGGCGGGTGCGACGGCTCGACTTCAGCTCGAGGTTGTGGCGCATGCCGGCCTGCTGCTTCTTCAGCTTGCCGCTGCCGGTGATCTTGAAGCGCTTCTTGGCACCCGAGTGGGTCTTCTGCTTCGGCATCTTCTCTTCCTTCGTATGGCGCCCAGGTGGGCGACAGGGTTCTGCCCGCATGCAGCGGGAGGTCTGTGTGGGGCTACGGGATCCGGCGGATCACTCAGCCGGTGCGGCCGGTGCGGCCGGGGCGCTCGGCGCCGCGGGCGCCTTGGCGTCGCGGGCGGCCTGCTTGTTGGCCGCGCGCTGCGCGTCGCGCACCGCGTTCTGCTCGGCCTTCGCCTCGGACTTGTTCTTGAGCGGGGCGATCACCATGACCATGTTGCGTCCGTCGATGGTGGGGTTGGACTCCACCGTGCCGAACTCGGCCACGTCCTCGGCGAACTTGCGGAGGAGCCGCACGCCCTGCTCGGGACGGGACTGCTCGCGACCGCGGAACAGGATCATCGCCTTGACCTTGTCGCCGGACTTGAGGAAGCCCTCGGCGCGCTTGAGCTTGGTCGTGTAGTCGTGCGCCTCGATCTTCAGACGGAAGCGCACCTCCTTGAGGATGGTGTTCGCCTGGTTGCGGCGAGCTTCCTTCGCCTTCTGCGCAGCCTCGTACTTGAATTTGCCGTAGTCCATGATCTTGACCACGGGAGGCTTCGAGTTCGGGGCCACCTCGACGAGGTCGAGGTCGGCTTCCTGCGCAAGACGCAGCGCGGCCTCGATGCGGACGACGCCGATCTGCTCACCCGCGGGACCGACGAGGCGGACCTCGGGGACGCGGATGCGCTCATTGGTGCGGGGATCGCTGATGCGGACTCCTTAGACGATGGTTTCGGCCACCGCGATCCGGACGGATCACGGGCGAAAGCGGAATCGTCCCACCCGCCGGCACTCAGACGCCGGCGGCACCCTGACGCCTGCACAGCTGTCGCTGCGCGGTGCCTCCCGAGATGACTCGGGCTACCGACGTGAATCGGCGGAGTGCTGGACCCGGTAGCCTTGAGCGGCAAGCGCGGGTGGGAAGTGAATCCTCTTTCGTGCCGGGGCCTAAGCCCCGGAGCCCGCAGAAGTCTATCAGAAGGCAAGACCTTCGGAAAGCCGGCACAGTGAGCACTCCCGCGCCCGACGGCCACGAGCACGTCTCCCCCGTCTCCACGACCGATGACGGCGCCGCGGGAGCGGCCCGCGACATCGCCGACGTCGCCGCCGTCGAGGTCATCACCACGGCCGCCGTGCACCTGCTCAGCGCCGCCGCCGTCAAGGTCGGCCTCGCCGACGACCCTGAGTCGCAGAAGGACCTGGACGAGGCCCGCAAGCTCATCAACGCGCTCGCCGGGCTCATCACCGCCGCAGCACCGGAGATCAGCGACATGCACGCGCGCTCACTGCGCGACGGCCTGCGTTCGGTGCAGCTCGCCTTCCGCGAGGCGTCGGTGATCCCCGACCCGATCGGTCAGGGCCCGGGCGAGAAGTGGACCGGCCCGGTCACCTGACCGGGCCCGCCCTCCGGGGCGGAGCTCAGACGCCGGCGCGCAGCCGCACCGTGAGCGAGTCGACCAGCACGGCGATCCGGTCGTCCGCGGCCCAGCGCTGGGCGAGACGCGCCAACACTGCGTCCAGCGTCTCGCGGTCCATGCCCTGCACGAGCTCGAGGGTCACCACGAGCTCGGGGCCGCGCAGCCGCGCGTCCGGGTCGCCTGCCGAGACGGCGACGTCGATCACGGCGAGCTCGCTGCCGACGCTCGCCTGCAGCCCGGCGTAGACCTCGGGCGAGAAGAAGCTCGGCTCCCAGGGCTGGCCCTGCGCGACCGCCCACACGGCGGGGCGGCGCAGCACGAACTCGGTCGCGGATCCGGGATCCAGCACGATCAGCTCGGCGTCGCCGGACGACGCAGACAGCGCGACCCGCGCGGCCTCGACCGGGATGGGGCGCGCCACGGGGTCCCATGCGCGCAGGGTGTCGACGCTCGTGAACGCCGGCTGGACCGTGCGTCCGTCCGGCGACGCGACCGTCACGAGCGACAGCTCCTGCGTCTTGTCCACGGTCAGGCCGGACGGGGCGACACCCTCCTCGCCCTTCTCCGCGACGAGGGGCACCAGCACGCGCGCGGCGCGGAACGCGTCCACGACCTCGACCTGGGAGCCCTCCCCCGCGCGGAAGCGCGTCAGCGCATCCCAGAGCGCCGGATCCGCCGACCCGTCGTCACCGGCGCGGGTGTTCTCCTGGAACGAGCGACCGGCCCAGGGCACGCCGGCGGAGTCTCCGGTCCCGGCCGAGGCGTGCGGGCCGTGGTCGTGGTCGCACGCCGCGGACGCGGTGTCGTCAGGATCCGGCGACATCCAGCGCCTCGGCCAGGGTGAACGCACCGGCGTACAGCGCCTTGCCGACGATCGCGCCCTCGACGCCGAGCGGCACGAGCTCGCGCAGCGCGGCGATGTCGTCGAGGTTGGCGATGCCGCCCGAGGCCACGACGGGCTTCGGGGTGCGCGCGGTGATCTCGCGGAGCAGGTCGAGGTTCGGGCCCTTGAGGGTGCCGTCCTTCGTCACGTCCGTGACCACGTAGCGGCTGCAGCCCGCGTCCTCCAGGCGGTCCAGCACCGTCCAGAGGTCGCCGCCCTCCTTGGTCCAGCCGCGCGCCGCGAGCGTCGTGCCGCGGACGTCGAGGCCGACCGCGACCGCGTCGCCGTACCGGGCGATCACATCGGCGGCCCACTCGGGGTTCTCCAGCGCGGCCGTGCCGAGGTTGATCCGGGCGGCGCCCGACTCCATCGCGGCCTCGAGGCTCGCGTCGTCGCGGATCCCGCCGGAGAGCTCGACGTTGACACCGCGGAACTGCTTGATGACGCGACGCAGGATGGGCGCGTTGCTGCCGCGGCCGAACGCCGCGTCGAGGTCGACGAGGTGGATCCACTCGGCGCCCTGGTCGACCCACTCGGCGGCCGCGTCGAGCGGATCGCCGTAGCTGGTCTCGCTTCCGGCCTCGCCCTGGGTCAGGCGCACGGCCTGACCGCCGGCCACGTCGACGGCCGGGAGGAGGGTCAGGGAGGGGGACTGCGCGAACTCGTTCATGTCGTCCTTCGGGTCACGGTGCGCCGGCCCGCTGCAGGCTCGGCACGAGAGAAGAGAGTAGTCGGGGCGACGGTGGGGCACCAATCCCCTCCGCCGCACGGCCGCGGAGGTCAGAGCGTGGAGATCCAGTTGCCCAGAAGCCGGATCCCCGCATCGCCGGACTTCTCCGGGTGGAACTGCGTGGCCGAGAGCGGTCCGTTCTCGACAGCCGCGAGGAATCGCGATCCGTGCTCCGCCCAGGTGAGCCGCGGCTGCGGGAACGGGGGCATGACCTCCAGCTCCCAGGACTGCGCGGCGAACGAGTGCACGAAGTAGAACCGCTCGTGCTCGATGCCGCGGAACAGCACGCTGCCCTCGTCCGGCTCGACGGTGTTCCAGCCCATGTGCGGGAGCACCGGAGCATCGAGCTCCGTCACCACTCCCGGCCATTCGCCGAGCCCGTCGACCTCGGCCCCGCGCTCGACCCCGCCGGCGAACAGCACCTGCATGCCGACGCAGATCCCCAGCACCGGGCGACCGCCGGCGAGGCGACGCTCGATGATCTCATCGCCGCGGTGAGCGGCCAGGGCCTCGCGGACGGCGGCGAACGCGCCCACACCAGGGACCACGAGTCCGTCCGCCTCGAGGGCCTCCGTGCGATCGCCGGTCAGCCGGGCGTCCGCGCCGGCGCGGATGAGCGCCTTCACGGCCGAGTGCACGTTGCCGGAGCCGTAGTCGAACACCGCGACGGTGGGGCGACGCCCCTCGGCGGACGCGCTCACAGGGCGCCCTTGGTCGACGGCACACCGACCACCAGCGGGTCGAGGGCCTTCGCCTGCCGGAACGCACGCGCGAACGCCTTGAACTCGGCCTCCGCGATGTGGTGCGGGTCGCGGCCGCTGATCACGCGCACGTGCACGGTGAGGGCGGCGTTGTAGGCGATGGCCTCGAAGACGTGCCGCACGAGGGAACCCGTGAAGTGACCGCCGATGAGGTGGTGCTCGTAGCCCGCCGGCTCGCCCTCGTGCACGAGGTACGGCCGCCCGGAGATGTCGACGACGGCCTGCACGAGCGCCTCGTCCAGGGGCACGAGTGCATCGCCGTAGCGGGAGATCCCGCTCTTGTCGCCGAGGGCCTCCCGGATCGCCTGGCCGAGCACGATCGCGACGTCCTCCACCGTGTGGTGCGCGTCGATGTGGATGTCGCCCGAGGCGCGCACCGTGAGGTCGGTCAGCGAGTGCTTCGCGAACGCGGTGAGCAGGTGATCGAAGAAGGGCACCGAGGTGTCGATGTGGCTCTGACCGGTGCCGTCCAGGTTCAGCTCGAGCTCGATCGTCGACTCGGAGGTGGAGCGGGTGCGGCGGGCGGAACGAGCGGTCATGAGGCCGATCCTATCGAGGCGAGCGCGTCCAGGAACGCGGTGGTCTCGGCCTCGGTGCCGGCCGTGACGCGCAGGTGATTCGGGATCCCGACATCACGGATCAGGACCCCCTTGTCGTAGAGCGCGCGCCAGGTCGCGGCGGGGTCGGTCACGCCGCCGAACAGCACGAAGTTCGACCAGGAGCGATGCGGTGCGTATCCCAGCGCCTCGAGGGTCGCGGTGATGCGATCCCGCTGGGAGACGATCTCATCGACCATCCCCAGCATGATCGGCGCGTTGCGCAGCGCCGCGATCGCCGCCGCCTGGGTCAGCGCGCTGAGGTGGTAGGGCAGCCGCACCAGACGGAGCGCGTCGATGAACGCGGGGTCCGCGGCGAGGTAGCCGACCCGCGCCCCGGCGAAGGCGAAGGCCTTGCTCATCGTGCGCGAGACGGCCAGCCGCGGCCGCCCGTCGAGCAGGGACAGCGCGGAGGGCGAGTCCTTGGGAGCGAACTCCTGGTACGCCTCGTCCACGATGACGATGCCGCGGGCGGCGTCGTAGACGGCCTCGACCACCTCGAGCGGAAGGGGCGTCCCGGTGGGGTTGTTCGGCGCGCAGAGCAGGATCACGTCGGGGTCGTGCTCGCGCACCTGCGCGACCGCCTCGTCGACGGTGATCTCGTAGTCGGGGTGCCTCGTGCCGGCGACCCAGGTCGCACCCGTCCCCTGGGCCAGCAGGGGGTACATCGAGTACGTCGGGGCGAAGCCGAAAACCGTGCGCCCGGGACCGGCGAACGCCTGGAGGATGTGCTGGAGCACCTCGTTGGATCCGTTGCCCGCCCAGATGTTCGAGGCTTCGAGGCCGTGGCCGAGGTAGCCCGCGAACGCCTCCCGGAGCTCGGTGAACTCGCGGTCCGGGTAGCGGTTCACGTCGCGCAGCGCCACCGCGATGTCGTCGAGGATGTCGCTCGCGACGCTCTCGGGCACCGGATGGGTGTTCTCGTTCACGTTCAGCGCCACGGGCAGCGGCGCCTGCGGGGCTCCATACGGGCGGAGCCCGCGGAGGTCGTCACGAAGGGGTAAGTCGTCGAGCGAGGCAGTCACCCTGCCATGCTAGGCGGCTCGGATGTGCACCGGCGCACAGATGTCGGCGGTTGCAGAGCTCCGGCGGAGCACGGGTGCCGAGTCCGGCGCGGTGCGAGTCAGCGCTGCGTCGCGCTGTACTGCGCGGGGATCGCCAGGTGCTGACCGACCTCGATCACGCCGCCGCCGATCATGTTGAGCTGGGAGATGTCAGCCACGACGTCGCGCGGATCCGCGTCGGGTGCGATCTCGCCCGCGATCGACCACAGCGTGTCCCCGGGCTGCACCGTGACCGTCGCGAACGCGCCTCCCGCGGTGTGCTCGCCCGAGGCGAGAGCCGATCCCCCGCTCAGTGCGGCGAAGGCGATCCCGGCGGCCACCGGCAGCGCGACCAGCGCCGCCAGCACGCGCCGACCGCGGGCGGTGATCCGCAGACGCGTGGCGGGGACCGGTGCGGCGAAGGTGATGCTGCTCATGGTGCTTCTCCTCTGTTGTGTGCGGGTCCGCCTCTCCCCGGATCCCGATAGCTCCTCTGTGTGAGCTTCCGGGGGTCTGGGCCTCTGGAGAGGCGAACCTACGTTCCGAAACTACTTTCGAGTTCGAACATCTGTCAAGCGTTCTTCGAAAATCGGGGATCCGAATTCATCGACACGCTCGAACAGATCTACCGATTCCGCTCCGGTCTCGGATACGGTTTCGATAACAAGACCCCATCACGGACCACCGACATTCGAACCGCCGCCCCCGGACAGGCGGGATCGAACGGCTCCGCGAAGGCCGGACGCACACGAAGGAGATGGCATGAGCGACGGCGCGACCCCCGGCTCCGAGGCCCCGCGGACGCGGCGCCGCAAGAGCCTCAGTGCGAAGCAGATGGCGATCCTCGAGGTCATCCAGACCTCGATCGCCCGGTACGGCTACCCGCCGAGCATGCGCGAGATCGGCGACGCCGTCGGCCTCAAGTCGCTGAGCAGCGTGACGCATCAGCTCGGCCAGCTCGAGCTGAGCGGCTACCTGCGCCGCGACGCCGGCAAGACCCGCGCCATGGAGGTGCTGATCGACCTCCCGGGGACCTCCACGGAGAACCCCGCCGACACGGCGCCGTCGGTCGGCGACGCGGCCCTGGTGCCGCTCGTCGGCCGGATCGCGGCGGGTGTGCCGATCACGGCGGAGCAGCAGGTCGAGGAGATCTTCCCCCTCCCCCGCCAGCTCGTCGGCAAGGGCGACCTGTTCATGCTGAAGGTCTCCGGCGAGTCGATGATCGACGCCGCGATCTGCGACGGGGACTGGGTGGTCGTGCGCTCCCAGGGCACGGCCGAGAACGGCGAGATCGTCGCCGCGATGCTCGACGGCGAGGCCACCGTCAAGACGTTCCGCCGCCGCGACGGTCACGTGTGGCTGCTGCCGCGCAACAGCGCGTTCGAGCCCATCCTGGGCGATGACGCGACCGTGCTGGGCAAGGTCGTGGCCGTGCTGCGCGCGGTCTGATCCTCACGCGCCATCGCGCCATCGCGCCATCGCGCCATCCGCGCCGATACCCCCTCTGCGCACCGAGGCCCCCTCTCAGATCCGGATCTGAGAGGGGGCCTCGGCGCTGTGAGGGGGCCTCGACGAGCAGGACGACCTACACGGTCAGACCGCGACCGACACGTCCTCGCGGACGCGACGGGTGGCCTCGACGATGTTGCGCAGCGAGGCGTTGGTCTCCTCGTAGCCACGCGTCTTCAGGCCGCAGTCCGGGTTGACCCAGAGCTGACGCGTGGGGATCTCCTCGACGGCGCGACGCAGCAGCGTCTCGATCTCGGCGGTCTCCGGCACGCGCGGCGAATGGATGTCGTAGACGCCCGGGCCGATGCCGTGGTCGAAGCCCGAGGCGGCGATGTCGGTGACGACCTCCATGCGGCTGCGGGCGGCCTCGATCGACGTCACGTCGGCGTCCAGAGCGCGGATCGCGTCGATGACCACGCCGAACTCCGAGTAGCAGAGGTGGGTGTGCACCTGCGTGGCGGTCTCCGCACCGGCGGTGGAGAGACGGAACGAGGCGACGGACCAGTCGAGGTAGGCCGGCTGGTCGGCCTTCTTGAGCGGCAGCAGCTCGCGCAGCGCCGGCTCGTCGACCTGGATCACGCCGATGCCGGCGGCCTCGAGATCGGCGATCTCGTCGCGCAGCGCCAGCGCCACCTGGTTCGCGGTCTCCGCGAGCGGCTGGTCGTCGCGCACGAACGACCACGCCAGGATCGTGACGGGACCCGTCAGCATGCCCTTCATCGGCTTCGCCGTGAGGGACTGGGCGTACTGCGACCAGGCGACCGTGATCGGCGCGGGGCGGGAGACGTCCCCCCACAGGATCGACGGACGCGTGGCGCGGGATCCGTAGGACTGCACCCAGCCGTTCTCGGTGACGTCGAAGCCGTCGAGGTTCTCGGCGAAGTACTGCACCATGTCGTTGCGCTCGGGCTCGCCGTGCACGAGCACGTCCAGGCCCAGCTCCTCCTGGAGCTCGACGACACGGCCGATCTCGTCGCGGAGGAAGCCGTCGTACTCGTCGGCGGTGATCTCGCCCCGGGTGAACTGCGCACGGGCGCGACGGATCTCGCCGGTCTGCGGGAAGGATCCGATCGTGGTGAGCGGCAGCGCGGGCAGGTTCAGCGCGTTCTCCTGCGCCACGACGCGGGCGTCGTAGTCCCCGCGGCTGAAGTCGCCCTCGGTGAGGCCCGCGGTCCGCGCACGCACGGCCTCGACGCGCACGCCGGAGGCGCTCAGGCGATCGGCGAGAGCGGCGGACGCGGCGTCGAGCTCGGCGGCGATCGCGTCGCGGCCCTCGGCGAGACCCGTGGCGAGGGTCGTGACCTGGGCGACCTTCTGGTCGGCGAAGGCGAGCCAGCTCACCAGCCGGGCATCGAGCTTCGTCTCGTCCTCGACGTCGTGCGGCACGTGCTGCAGCGACGTGGAGGTCGCGGCGGAGACGCCGGCCGCGCCGAGACCGCGCAGCGCCTCGAGGGTGTCGAAGGCCGCAGCGAGGTCGCCGCGCCAGATGTTGTGACCGTCGATCACGCCGCCGACGAGCACCTTGTCCGCGAGTCCGGGGACGGCAGCGGGCACGGTGCCGCGCACCAGGTCGAGGCCGATCGCCTCGATCGGGGCCCCGGCGAGGACCTCGAGGTTCGCGTCGAGCGCCGCGTACGGCGCGGCGACGAAGATCGCCGGGCGCTCGGCGAGCCCGCCGAGGACGCCGTAGGCGCGTGCGGCGGCGGCGCCGAGCTCGGCGACCGAGGCGGGCAGGGACTCGCTCACGAGGGCCGGCTCGTCGAGCTGCACCCACTCCGCACCCGCGGCCTTGAGCGCGCCGAGCAGCTCGGCGTACACCGGCAGCAGGTCGTCCAGGCGCGACAGCGGGTCGAAGCCCGCGGGCGCCTCGTCGGCCGCCTTGGCGAGGGCGAGGAAGGTGACGGGGCCGACGACCACCGGACGCGTGCGGAAGCCGGCTTCCGCCGCCTCCTGCACCTGGCGCACGATGCGGTCGCTGGACAGCGAGAACACGGTGTCGGGGCCGATCTCCGGCACGAGGTAATGGTAGTTCGTGTCGAACCACTTCGTCATCTCGAGCGGCGCGCGCTCGCCTTCGCCGCGGGCGACGGTGAAGTAGGCGGGCAGGCCGATCGTGCCGTCCTCGGAGCGGAGATCCTCGAAGCGCGCCGGGATCGCGCCGACCGTGACGGCGGCGTCGAGCACCTGGTCGTAGTACGAGAACGACTCGGGGATCGCCGAGTCGTCACGGCCCAGCCCCTGCGCGGCGAGGCGCTCCCGGGTGGTCGCGCGCAGCTCGGCGGCGGTGCGCTCGAGCTCGGCCTCGTCGATCCGCCCGGCCCAGAACGCCTCGACGGCCTTCTTGAGCTCGCGGCGACGGCCGATGCGGGGGTAGCCCAGGACGGTGCCCTCGGGGAATGCGGTCATGACGGTCCTCTCTGACGGAAGGGGGAAGGTGCGGCTCAGCGCGCGCCGACGGTCTGGAGCACGCCGGCGTTCTCGAGCACGTCGAGCACGGTGCGGTGCTGGTTGAAGGCGTACAGGTGCACGCCGGGTGCGCCGCCGTCGACGAGCTCGCGAACGAGGGCGGCCGCCTGGGCGATGCCGATCTCGGTGCGCCCCTCGGCGGTGGGCTCGACCTCGAGCGCGATGGACAGTTCGGCGGGCAGCTCCTCGCCGCTGAGCTCCAGCACACGGCGGAGCCGGGCGGGCGAGGTGATCGGCATGATCCCGGGCAGGATCGGGATCGTCACCCCGGCGCGGCGGGCCCGCTCGACGAAGGCGAAGTAGTCGTCGGGATGGAAGAAGAGCTGCGTGATCGCGAGCGTCGCCCCCGCCGCCTGCTTGGCCAGCAGCGCGTCGATGTCCTGGTTCCGATAGGTCGAGCGCGGGTGCCCGTTCGGATAGGCGGCGACCGCGATGTTCACCTTGCGGCGCGGGGTCACCTGCACGGCGCCCGGGACGCCGGGGATGGGGCGCTCCTGGTAGGGCGCACGCTCGGCCTGCGCCCGGTCGATGAGCTGCACGAGCTGAGCCGAGCTCTCCAGGTCGCCGAGGAACGGCGCGCTCTCGTCGATCGGCGGATCCCCGCGCAGGGCGAGGAAGCTGAGGATCCCCGCGTCGAGGAACTCCCGGATCAGCCGGGAGGCCCCGGCGTACGTGCTGCCGACGCAGGTGAGGTGCGCCAGCGGCTCGACCGAGGTGTGCTCGCGGATGTAGCGCAGCACGTCGAGCGAGCGGCCCCCCACGGAGCCGCCGGCGCCGTAGGTGACGGAGATGAAGCGCGGCGTCACCGAGGCGAGCTGCTGGATGGTCTCATGCAGCGCCTCGACCGGCGCCGGGGTGCGCGGCGGATACAGCTCGAAGGAGATCGGCACGCGCGGCGCGACGACCCCGATCGGGGCGAACGGCGGCGCATCGAAGGACATCTCTCTCCTGCATCGGGGTGGTCCCCCCACGGTAGGCGGCGCCGAGGGGTGACGCATTCTGTGTTTCATCATGTGTCGCGCTCTCCGCGAACCGCACCCGGCCGGATCCGCGCCCGCGCCCGCCGCGCGCTCTTCTAGGCTCGAAGCATGAGCTCTGCACACGGTTCCTGGCCCTCCCCGCTGACCTCGGCCGACCTCGCCGCCGCCGGCGTGCGGATCGACGGCGCACGGTTCGCCGCGGACGGGATCTGGTGGAGCGAGTCGGTGCCGCAGGAGCGCGGACGCATGCGCGTGCTCCGCACCGCGCCCGACGGCACGGTGCACGAGGTGCTGCCGGCGCCGTGGAGCGCGCGCTCCCGCGTGCACGAGTACGGCGGCGGCGCGTGGACCGTGGCAGATGACGGCACGCTGTTCTTCGTCGACGGCGACGATCAGCGCGTGCGCCGGTGGGATCCGGAAGCCGTCGCACCCGTACCGCTGACGCCCTCGGGAGCGCAGTACGGAGGACTCCGGCTGCAGCAGGGGCGTCTCTTCGCCGTGCGGGAGGACCTGCGCCCCGACCCGCATGTGCGTGCCATCGTGGAGATCCCCGTCGACGGATCCGGGGCGGAGGACGACGAGGCCGTCCGCGTGATCGTCTCCCACGGCGGCTTCTACGCCCACCCCGCGCTCTCACCCGACGGATCCCGCCTCGCCTATGTGGTCTGGCCGGACACGCGCATGCCCTGGGACGCCGCCCTCGCCTGCGTCGTGGATCTCGCCTCGGGCGCCGACGGCGCGATCCCGAGCCGGGCGGCGCTGCAGCCCGAATGGGTCTCGGATGACGAGCTGCTGTTCGCCGATGATGCGACGGGCCGGTGGAATCTGCACCGCGCACGCATCGGCGCGCAGCCGGCGCCTCCGATCCCGACACCCCCCGCAACCCGCGAGGACTTCTCGCGCGCCGACGCCGACACCGGCGGCGGGCTCTGGGTGCTCGGCCAGCGCTGGTTCCGGATCCTGGACGACGGACGGATCCTCGCGGTCCGGACGAACGGCTCGGACTCGCTGGTCCTGCTGGACCGGGACGGCGCGCTCCTCCGCGAGCTGGACGTGCCGTTCGACGCCGACCTCAGCCTCGAGGATGCCCGTGGCTCCCGAGTGCTCGTCACGGGTCAGGGGCGGCGGGTCACCCCCGGTCTCTGGGAGCTCGACGTCGACGCCGGCACCGTTCGGGCGGTCCGCGCCGGCGACGCGGTGGATCCGGCCTGGGTGCCGGGGGCGCGCGCGGTGACCTTCACGGGACCGCACGGCCCCGTGCATGCGTTCGACCACGCGCCCGCCAACCCCGACGTCAGTGCGGAGCCGGGCGTCCTTCCCCCGTACATCGTGCAGGTGCACGGCGGCCCCACCGCGCACGCGACGGGAGCCCAGGCGAGCTGGATCACCGCGTTCACCAGCCGCGGGATCGGCGTGCTCGAGGTGAACTACGGCGGGTCGACCGGGTACGGCCGGGCCTACCGCGAGCGGCTCGACGGCCAGTGGGGCGTCGTCGACGTGGACGACGTCCTCGCCGCGGCGCAGGGTCTCGCCGACGCCGGCATCGCGGACCCGGCGCGCATCGCCATCCGCGGCGGCTCCGCCGGCGGATGGACCGTGCTGTCCGCACTCGTGCGCGGCGGGGTGTTCGCCGCGGGGATCGATCGCTACGGGGTCGTCGACCTCCGCCTTCTCGCGGAGGAGACGCACGACTTCGAGCGCTACTACCTGGACGGACTGGTCGGGCCGCTGCCCGAGGCCGAGCAGACGTACATCGACCGCTCGCCGCTCACCCACGCGGACCGGATCGACGTGCCCGTGCTGATCCTGCAGGGGGCGGATGACGCGGTGGTCCCGCCGTCGCAGTCCGAGGCGATCCGCGATGCGCTCGCCGCGCGCGGCGTGCGGCACGAGTACCTGCTGTTCCCCGGAGAGGGGCACGGATTCCGGCGGGCGGAGACGATCATCGCCGCGGCGGAGGCCGAACTGCGCTTCCTCGGCGAGGTGTTCGGGTTCGATCCTGCCCCGTAGCTCGGGCTCAGACGCCCGCGCGCGAAGAGGTCACTCCCCCAGGCGGTTGCGGGAGCGCATCGCGCGCTCCGCCTCGCGGGTGTCCTGACGCTCACGCAGGGTCTGCCGCTTGTCGTACTCGCGCTTGCCCTTCGCGAGGGCGATCTCGACCTTGGCGCGCCCATCCGAGAAGTACAGGCGCAGCGGGATGAGCGTGTAGCCACCGGCGGAGACCGCGTGCGAGAGCTTCGCGATCTCCTCCTTGTGCAGCAGGAGCTTGCGGATCCGCTTGGCCGAGTGGTTCGTCCAGTGCCCCTGCGAGTACTCCGGGATGTGTACCGCATCGAGGAACGCCTCGTTGCCCTTGATGAACGCGTATCCGTCCGTCAGGTTGGCGCGCCCCTGGCGCAGCGACTTCACCTCGGTGCCCGTGAGCACGAGTCCCGCCTCGTACGACTTCTCGAGGTTGTAGTCGTGACGTGCGCGACGATTGGTCGCGATGACCTTCTCCCCGCGTTCCCTGGGCATGGCGATCTCCTGATTCTGCGCCGCGCGGGCGCACGGCAGCCTGTCAGCCTATCAGGCGCGGAGCCACCGGCGGATCGCGAACCCGGCGCTGAGCGCCGCGAGGATCACGCCGATGCCGATCAGCACCGGGACGACGAGGAGCGCCTCGTTGAGGCCGACCCAGGTGGTGATGAACGCGACCCGCTTCGTCAGGTACTCCTGCACGCCGAAGTGGACGCCCAGCAGCACCGCGGCGCTCGCGAGCACCGAACCGATCACGGCGGCGAACACGCCCTCCAGGACGAACGGCGTCTGGATGAAGCGGTTCGACGCTCCGACCAGGCGCATGATCCCGATCTCCCGCCGTCGCGCGTACGCCGACAATCGGATCGTGGTGCCGATCAGCAGCACGGCCGCGATGAGCATCAGCACCGCGATCCCGACGGCGATGTACGTCGCGACGGTGAGCGCGTTGAAGAGGGGATCCAGGTACTCGAGCTGGTCCTTCACCTCGTCCACGCCCTTGAGGCCGCTGAAGGCCTCCGCGATCACGGCCGACTGGGTCTGGTCCTTGAGGTTCACCTTGAAGACGGCGTTGACCTGATCGGGGGTGAGCACACCGGCGTAGTCCTTGCCGACGAGCTTCAGCGTCTCCTGGTAGGCCTCGTCCGCCGTCTGGAACGAGCTCTTGGCGATCAGCGGCTTCAGCGTGTCGCCGTCGAGCTCGGCCTGGACGGCCTTGATCTGATCCTCCGTCGCGACGCCGCCGACGCACCCGGGCGACGTGGAGACCGAGGAGCACATGTAGATCGCGACCTGCGCGCGGTCCTGCCAGTAGGCCCGCATCGTGCCGATCTGGGCCTGCATGAGGATCGCCGCGCCGACGAACGTGAGGGACACGAACGTCACCAGCACGACGGAGATGACCATGGAGGCGTTGCGGCGCAGGCCGGTCAGCGCCTCGCCGAGGATGAGTCCGAACCTCATGACACGGGACCCACTTCCTCGTCGTCGCCGGTATCGAGCCCGAGCCGGTCGGCGACCCCGAGTTCGGCGAGGTCCACAGGCGGGACGACGATCGGCGGCGAAGCCGGCGGCGCGTCGTCGGCCGTCGAGGCCGTCGGTCGCGGATTCCTCGGCGCATCGGCGGGCGCGGGGGCGGCCACCGGTTCGGCGATCGCGGCCTCGGTCTCGCGGTGCACCTCCCGCACGGTCTGCAGCGCGGCGGTCGCCGCCGCACCGCGGATCGCCTCGGGCTCCAGACGCGGCACGTTGGAGGTGTCGCCGTAGCCGCCGCCGACCTCGTCGCGCACCATCTCGCCGTCGCGCAGCTCGATCACGCGGCGCTGCATCTGATCGACGAACGCCGCCTCGTGCGTGGCCATGACCACCGTGGTGCCGCCGGCGTTGATGCGCGCGAGCAGCTGCATGATGTCGACGGACGTGCCGGGGTCGAGGTTGCCGGTCGGCTCGTCGGCGAGCACGATCTGCGGGCGGTTGACGATGGCCCGGGCGATCGCCACGCGCTGCTGCTCACCGCCGGAGAGCTCGTGCGGCAGGCGCTTCTCCTTGCCGCTCAAGCCCACGAGCGCGAGGGCCTCGGGCACCGCCTGCTGGATGAAGCCCCGCGAGGCGCCGGTCACCTGCAGGGTGAACGCGACGTTCTGGTACACGGTCTTCGACGGCAGCAGACGGAAGTCCTGGAAGACCGACCCGATGCTGCGACGGAAGTAGGGGACCTTGCGGTTCGCGATGGACTTGAGGTCGCGCCCGAGCACGGCGACGCGGCCGGAGGTCGGCGACTCCTCGCGGAGGATCAGCTGCAGACAGGAGCTCTTCCCGGATCCCGACGCGCCGACGAGGAAGACGAACTCGCCTCGCTGCACCTCGAAATCGACCCCGGAGAGCGCGGGACGCTTGGTGCCGCGATAGCGCTTGGTGACGTTCTCGAATCGGATCATGGCGTGTCGAGCCTAAGCGGGCGTGGCCCGCAGCCCGCGAGCGACACCCCCGCGCGGCGGGTTGGCGGCGCCGAGTCGGCGGGATCCCGGTCCGGCGAGTTTGCTGTCCCGGATGATTCTGGGAAGACTCTGTGCGAGTGTTATTGGAACGCTGAGGATATCGCCGATGGGGCGCGATCCTCGCCAACGGGAGGGGCTCCATGGAAACGCCGGCAGGCTGGTACGACGACGGATCCGGAAGGCAACGCTGGTGGGACGGCCGGCAGTGGACCGACCAGTACGCCGGCCCGCAGCAGCCATCGACCCCTCCGGTCGTTCCGGGCTCCCCCGCCCCCTCGATGGGCGCGCCGCAGATGGCCGCACCCCAGATGGCCGTGCCCGGGACGGCCGTCCCCGCGATGGCCGCACCCACGCCCGGGACCAAGCGCGTCGGGGTGCTCGGCTGGATCGCGCTGGGAGTCACCGCCGTCGGCGCGATCGTCTCCTGGATTCCGCCGATCATGCTGTTCGGCTGGATCCTGCTGGGCATCGGATTCGTGCTCTCGATCGTCTCGCTGTTCCTCCGGGGCGCGAAGTGGCCGGGAATCGTGGGGATCGCGCTCTCGATCGTCGCGGGCATCGTCTCCGGCATCGTGCTGTTCACGGTCTTCCTCGGCTATGCGAGCACGCATCCGGACGAGTTCGACGGATCCGCTCCGGCGGCATCCGATGCGGCGACGGATCCGGGCACCACGACCACCGATGCCGCGGACAGGCCCTCCGCTCAGGAGGTCGCCGACGGGTTCCTCGTCATCATGGACGCGGCGGGCGCCAGCGGCCAGTACACCGACGATGAGGCGCTGTGCATCGGACAGCATCTCGTCGACTCGGAGGTCTCGACCGAGAGTCTCATCAACGTGGCGGACGGACGCGACATCCAGTCCGACGAGACCGAGCGGCAGCTGGTCGTTCAGACGACCATGGAGGCGGTCACGGCCTGCAAGACGGCGCCGTGATCCGCGGCGCCGCGCCGGGCGCTCAGAGCCGGATGTAGATCGGCGGGCCCGAGCTCGCCCACGGCGCGTGGTGTTCGACGTAGCGCCCCCAGTCGGGCGAGTCGATGATGCCCCCGGCGCCGTCCCAGATGCCGATGTGCCGCCCCGGCCACCAGACCAGATCCCCGGCCCGCGCCTCGTCGGCGGAGATCACGGTGCCGAGCGCGGCCTGGTTGTCGGCGCCGCGGGGAAGACTGATCCCGAAGTGGCCGAACACGTACTGGACCAGTCCGTCGCAGCCGAAGGAGTCGCTCGGGTCGGCGCCCCAGCCGTAGGGGACCACGCCGACGAAGGTCTCGGCGTAGGCGACGACGGCCTCACCGGAGAACGACTGCGGCGCGGCGGATGCCGATGCGGCCGTCGCCGAGGACGCGGGCGCCTCGGAGGCAGCGGGTGCGGCGGGCGGCGCCGGCGGCGTGTAGACCTCGAACGCGGCGCGGGAGAGGGTCTGCTCCTGAGCGGCGGACGCGACCGTGTAACTCTGCGGATCCACGACGAGCGACACCGCGCTGCGCCCGGCGGACGGGTCCGCGGGAGGGAAGGCGAACGCCGCCGTCGCCGCCGCAGGAAGGATCAGCGCTGCGATGGCGCAGCCGGCCGCCGTCTTCCGGGTCAGAGTCATCGGGATTCTCCGTGTCACCGTCATCGGGAGACCACCCTACGGGGATTCCCGTGCTCCGTCACCTGGGAAGGCGCTGAGCAACCGGGAGTCCGACGGCAATCAGTCGTCTTCGTCCTTGCGCTTGCGCCAGCGGATCCCTGCCGAGATGAAGCCGTCCAGGTCGCCGTCGAAGACCGTCGCAGGGTTGCCGGACTCGTGTCCGGTGCGCAGATCCTTGACGAGCTGCTGGCCGTAGAGGAAGTAGGAGCGCATCTGGTCGCCCCAACTCGCCGTGATGTTGCCGGCGAGCTCCTTCTTCTTGGCGGCCTCCTCCTCCTTCTGCAGCAGCAGCAGGCGGGTCTGCAGCACGCGCATGGCGGCGGCGCGGTTCTGGATCTGCGACTTCTCGTTCTGCATCGACACGACGATGCCGGTCGGCAGGTGCGTGATGCGCACCGCGGAGTCGGTCGTGTTGACCGACTGGCCGCCGGGACCCGAGGAGCGGAACACGTCGACGCGGATGTCGCCCTCGGGAATGTCGACCTCGGTAGCCTCCTCCATGAGCGGGATGACCTCGACGGCGGCGAACGACGTCTGGCGCTTGTCGGCGGATCCGAACGGGCTGATCCGGGCGAGGCGGTGGGTGCCCGCCTCCACCGAGAGGGTGCCGAAGGCGTAGGGCGCATCGACCTCGAAGGTCGTGGACTTGATGCCCGCGCCCTCGGCGTAGGAGGTGTCCATGACCTTGACCGGGAACTTGTGGCGCTCGGCGTAGCGCAGGTACATGCGCAGCAGCATCTCGGCGAAGTCGGTGGCGTCGTCGCCGCCCGCACCCGAGCGGATCGTGATGATCGCGGCACGCTCGTCGTACTCGCCGTCCAGCAGGGTCTGCACCTCGAGCTGATTCACCGTGTCGGTGAGGGAGGCGAGCTCGGCGCGCGCCTCGGCGGCGGAGTCCTCGTCCTCCATCTCGTTGGCGAGCTCGACCAGCACCTCGAGGTCGTCGAGACGCTGCTCCACCTCGGTGACGCGCTTGAGGTCCGCCTGGCGGTGGCTGAGGGCGCTCGTCACCTTCTGCGCCTTCTCGGGGTCGTCCCAGAGGTCGGGCGCGCCCGCTTCCTCGCTGAGGCGTTCGATGTCGGCGCGGAGTCCCTCGACGTCGGCGACCTCGCGGATGTCGCCGAAGGTCTGACGGAGGGCCGCGATTTCGGCGGAGAGATCAAGTTCGAGCATGGCACCTCAGAGTATCGCGCGCAGCGATGCCCTGACGAACCCTCGGGCCAGATCGTCGCCGCCCGCGGGTGCGCGACCCGGCATCCGCGCACGGGTCTACCGTGGAGTCGTGGCGGAACGGGCGATCTCAGTGCTGTGGAAGTTCGGCCCGATGGTGTACCTGCCCACCCTCCTCTTCTCGCTCGGCGAGGGCGCGGTCGTGCCGCTCATCCCCGTGATCGCGGCGAGCAGGGGCGCGACGCTCGCGTCGGCGGGTCTCATCGCCTCGGCGCTCGTGGTGGGACAGCTGTGCGGCAACATCCCCGCGGGCTGGCTGGTGTCGCGGGTCGGCGAGCGGTACACGATGGTGATCGCCGGTGCCCTCTCCCTCATCGGCGTGGTCGCGGGAGCGCTCGCGCCGAGCCTCGTCGTGTTCACGGTCGCCGTGTTCGTGGTCGGCATGTCGGCGGCGGCGTTCGGACTGGCCCGGCACGCGTTCATGACGACCCGTGTTCCCGTCGAGTTCCGCGCCCGCGCGCTGTCGCTGCTGGGCGGCTCCTTCCGTGCCGGCATGTTCGTGGGGCCCTTCATCGCCGCCGCGCTGCTGGCTCTGTTCCACACCGAGAACGCCGCCCTGTGGTTCTTCGTCGTGCTGCTGGTCGCGCTGATCCTGCTCGTGCTGTTCGGGCCGGATCCGGAGGCGCAGGCCGCGGCCGCCGATCGCGATCCCGGCGATGTCGAGGACACCGGTGAGGCGGTGAGCGGATCGATCCCCACGATCGAGCGCGCGGGCGTCTTCCGCACGATGTGGCGCAACCGCGGGGTGCTGGGGCGCCTGGGCCTCGCCGCGGCGAGCCTCTCGGCCGTGCGCTCCGCCCGCCAGGTGGTGCTGCCGCTGTGGGGCGTCTCGATCGGGCTGGACGCCTCGTCGATCGCCCTGGTGGTCGGCGTCTCCGGCGCGATCGACTTCGCCCTGTTCTACGCGAGCGGTCAGGTCATGGACCGCTTCGGCCGCCTCTGGGCCGCGCTGCCGGCGATGGTGCTGATGGGCGCCGGCTTCCTCGTGCTCTCCCTCACGCACGACGCGAGCACGAGCGTGCTCTGGTTCGGCATGATCGCCGCGGTGCTCGGCGTCGGCAACGGGCTCTCCAGCGGAATACTGCTCACGCTCGGAGCCGACGTCGCCCCGCAGTCCGAGCCCGCCGCGTTCCTCGGCTCCTGGCGCACGCTCACCGACGCCGGCGGCGCGATCGCTCCCCTGCTGTTCTCGGGGATCGCGGCGATCAGCTCGCTCGCGATCGGAGCAGCCGCCATGGGCGCGATCGGGATCATCGGCGCCATCGGGTTCCTGCGGTTCATCCCCCGGTTCGTGCCGCGACGGACCACGCTCTAGCGCCCCGCAGCGGGCGCTCCGACACCGGCTCTTCGCTACCGTGGATCGAGGAGGTGTCCGATGACACGCAGGAGAAGCCCCCGCCCGATCCGCGACGCGGCTGCCGAGGCACGAGAGCAGGTGCGCGCACTGGACGCGGCTGTCTTCTCCGCGGTCGCGACGACGCCCAGCCCGGTCCTGGACCGCTGGATGCCTCGGCTCACGAACGCCGCCGACCACTCTCTGCTGTGGCTCGGGATCGCGGGTGGCCTCTATCTGACCGGACGCAGCCGCGCGCGGCGCGCCGGCCTGCGCGGGGTCGTGACCCTCGGGGCGACGAGCCTCATCGCGAACCAGCTCGCCAAGCGCCTGCATCGTCGCGAACGTCCGATCCAGACGCTCGTCCCGCTCGGCCGGCTGTCCCGCAGGACGCCGCACTCCTCCTCGTTCCCCAGCGGGCATGCGGCGAGCGCTGCGGCCTTCGCCGCCGGGGTCAGCGCCGAGCTTCCGGCGGCGGGCGTGCCGCTCCAGGTGCTCGCGGGACTCGTGGGCTTCTCCCGGGTCGCCACCGGAGCGCACTACCCTTCGGATGTCGCCGCGGGTCTCGTCCTGGGCAGCACGGTCGCGGCCATCGGTCGACGGCTCGTGCCTCCCGTGCCGACGCCGGCCGTGTCCGCCCCTCGCGAGCTCGACCAGCTGCAGCCCCGCCCCCGTGGCAAGGGCGTCACGCTGGTCGTCAACCCGGCGTCCCACAGCGGGCGCGGCGCAGATCTCACGCGCGTCCTGCGGCGGGCGCTGCCCGACATGGGGATCGTCGAGCTGCACGAGTCCGACGACGTCGCGGCGGTGATGCGCCGAGCGGCCGCCGGAGCGGACGTGCTCGCGGTCGCCGGCGGCGACGGCACCGTGGCCGCCGCCGCGCAGGCCGCGATCGAGAGGGATCTCCCGCTCGCGGTGTTCCCCGGCGGAACCTTCAATCACTTCGCCCGCACGATCGGCGCCGACCGCGTGAAGGACACGGTGCGCGCGATCCGGCGCGGCACGGCGACGAAGGTCGATGTCGGCTACCTCAACGACCAGATCTTCCTCAACACGGCCAGCGTCGGCGCCTACACCGATTTCGTGCGCATCCGCGAGGGGAGGGAGAAGAAGATCGGCAAGCCGCTCGCGGCGCTCGTCGCCGGGTGGCGGACGATGCGCAAGGACCGCGCGGTCTCCGTGACAGTCGACGGCAGGACCCGGGAATCGAGTCTGCTGTTCATCGGGAACGGCCAGTACCAGCCGCACGGCTTCGCCCCCACCGTGCGCGAAGACCTTCAGGACGGCCTGATCGATCTGCGGATCCTCGACGTGTCCGGCCGCTGGTCGCGCTTCGTCGTCCTGCTCGCGACACTCACCGGACAGCTGGCCCGGGTGAAGCAATACCACGAGGTGTCCGCTCCGGAGTTCGAGATCGGCCTCCCCGGCGGACCCGAGCGCATCGCGCGCGACGGCGAGGTGGGCGAGGCGAGCGATCACCTGCGTGTGCGCGCGGCGCGTCGTGCGCTGACGGTCTATCGGGCGCATCGCAGCTGAGCGCGACGACGAAGCGGTCGCGCCTCTTGCGAGCCGCCATCGGGCTCACTCGAGCGAGGTGCGGCTCGTCCCCGTGGAGCGGATCGAGACCACCGCCGGCACGAGGTCGCTGAGCAGCGGCGGCGACCAAGTGGCCTTCACCGTCACGCGGGCGGAGAGCCCGTCCGGACTGCTCGCGGAGACGAGTTCCGTGCCGTCGTCGAGCACCGCGATCACCGCGGCCGCCTGCTCCGCGACGTCCGCATCATCGAGCCGCGCACGGATCCCCGCGCCGTCCACCTGCAGCCGGAAGCCGTCCGCTCCGGCGAGCGCCGCCGCATCCGCCACGGAGTCGAGGCGCTTCTGCGCGATGTAGAGATCCGTGGCGCACACGCATACCCAGATCAGGGCGATCGCGAGCACCAGGTATCCGAGGATGAGGGGCACCGTGCTCCCCCGCTCATCGGCGAGCAGGTTCCGTCGGCGAGCGCCCTGCGCCCGTCCCTGGAACGTCTCCGATCCGCGCACCACGCTCATCCGCCTGTCCACGTGCGCGAGACCTTGTACGCCGATGAAGCCTGCACCGGCACGGCGCCGATCCGGTCCCTGCCGGACATCGGCGGCAGGAACGGCAGCGCGACCTTCGCGGTGACCGTGACCACGACGGTCGCACCGGCGGACGGGCATTCCGCGCCGCGCGGCGCGCATCGGATGTCGACCTCGACGGTGTCCGGATCCATCTCGTACTCCGCGATCGCGGACCGCACGGCGGCGTCGGCGCGAGCGGTCGCATCCGCCCCGTCCGTCGCCGCGCTCATGGTCCGGGCCATGTGCCGCGCGGCGGACTCGACTCCGAGCATCTCCTCCTGGATCGCACCGAGGGCGATCACGAGGTACAGGAGCGGAACCAGCAGGATCACGCCCAGTCCGATGAACTCCACGGCTGCGGATCCTGTCTCGCTGGAGTGCCGCAGCCGACGTCTCTCCGAGAGCGGTGACGACATCTCACCCGGCTGCGGCGAACGACTCCACGGGAGCACGGCCGGTCACCTCCAGTGCCGACGGCACCCCGAGCAGGCCGATGACCGGCAGCGTGGTGCGCACCGTCACCTCCATCGTGGGCACACCCAGCGCCGTCGTCTCACGCACGCTGACGTCCCGGGCGTCGTCGGCGCCGAGGGCACGGGCGATGACCGCCTCGGTGCGCTGAGCACCTTCACCGGGTTCCGTGTCGGCGAGAGCCGCGATATGCGCGCCCTCGACGGCCGCATCGTGCACGACGTTGCGCACGTAGATCGCGAGCGCGAGCTGCAGCACGGCGAGGGTGAGCAGCGTCAGCAACGCACCCACCAGCACGAACTCGACCGGCCCGGAACCGCGATCGTCACCGGGAGCACCGCTCCCTCGCATCACACCGTTCATGTCGGATCAGAGCCCGCTCACGCGCGCGATCGCCTGCTCGAACAGGTTGGTGAGCGCGGGCCCCGCCACGGCCCAGATCAAGACGACGAGCCCCGCGGTCATCAAGGTGATCAGCACCCAGCCGGGGACGTCACCCCGTTCCGGGTCCTCGGACGGATCGAGAGACGACGGGTCCGGACGGGCGGGCGACGCGGGCGCACGTTCAGCGAGCATGTGAGGTTCCTTTCAGGGAGGCGCTCGGACCGGATCAGCCGATGCCGAGCCGCAGGATGAAGACGCCGGGGAACACGGCGAAGAGGACGCTGAGGGGAAGGATCAGGAAGACCAGCGGCAGGAGCATCAGGATCTCCTTGCGGCCGGCCTGTTCGATCAGGCCGCGCTTGGTCTCCTCCCGCGCGTCCGAGGCCTGTGCCTGGAGCACGGCAGCCAGCGGGGCGCCGCGTTCCAGGGCGGCGACGATCTGATCGACGGCACGGGTCAGTGGCCGGATCTGGAGCCGATGCGCGCCGTCACCGAGGGCGTCCGCGAGCGAGGATCCCGTGTTCGCGGCGAGTGTGACGCCGCGCAGCTCGGCGCTGAGCTCACCCGACCCGGCCGCGCCCACGCGGCGCAGCGCGTCGGGCAGGCCCTCTCCGGCGGACAGGCAGAGCGCGAGGAACTCGAGCACGGTCGGCAGCTCCTCGACGAGACGGGAAACTCGCGCTCTCGCCCGGGCGCCGAGCAGCGCGTCGCAGGTCACACCGCCGGTCACCGCCGACAGCAGCGGAAGCAGCGCGACCGGTGCCGACAGCCGTCCGATCAGAGCGAGGACGACGGTGGCGGCGGCCCCCGCGGCCAGCCCGGTCAGCACCCACATCAGCTGTCGGCTGCGGAAGGCGCCCGACCCGCCGCTCAGCCCGGCCTGCGCCATCCGCAGGGTCACCCCGGCGTCTCCCCCGCCGAACAGTCCCAGGGCGCCCTTGAGCCGGGTCGACCACGACCCGCCCGCGGGCATCCGCCACGGCAGCCGGGGGGTCGGCTCGGCGAGGTCGACGATGTCCCGCAGGTGCGGCGCGATCCGCGCACCCAGATCCGCCCAGCGCCACCGCGGGAAGGCCGCGAGGACGAGGAGGACGCCGGCGGCGAACGCGCCACCGAACAGCACGGCGATGGCCAGCCCCGAGATCGCGCTCACCGGAACCACCTCCGCTGCTCGGGCAGCCGACCGATCCGCAGCATGATCCGGAACGCGACGAACGACACCACGGCACCGCCCAGGATCAGGGCGATCCCCTCGGGAGTGGCATAGGCTCGCGAGCCTTCGGGCCGCAGCAGGAGCAGCACCAGGATCACCCAGGGAGCGATCGCCCCCAGCACCGCGGCACCGCGGATCCACGACTGCCGCGCCTCCACCTCGGCGCGCAGTGCCGCCTCCGCCCGCACAGAACCCGACAGCGCGCGCAGCACGGTGCTGAGCTCGGTTCCGCCGACCTCGCGGGCCATCCGCAGCGTCTCGATGATCCTGTCCCCGACTGGATCCGCGAGCGCGTCCTTGAGTTTCGCGGCGGCATCATCGAAACGCCCCGTGCCGTGCAGATCGCGCGCGAACGCCGCGAAGGCCGGACGCAGCGGCCCCGGCGCCGCCCGCTCCAGCGCCGCCACGGCATCCGGCAGCGGCATGCCCACACGGATCGAGGCGATGAGCAGATCGCACACGTCGAGCCAGAGACCGCGCCGTATCCGGAGCAGGCGCTGACGGCGCGAACGCAGGAACACCACCGGCGCCGCAGCGCCCGCCACGCTCAGTACGAGCACGAAGGCGACGGCGCCGGTCATCAGCCACGCGACCGCACCCGAGACGAGGCCGCCGGAGAGCACCACGAGCGCGAACACCCGCACGTCGGCGCGGAATCCCGCCTCGCGCAGCAGCCGCGTCGGCACCCCGGCGCGCGGCAGCCGCACCGGCCCCGCGCCGGCCGGCCACAGCCACGGGCTGGCTGCGAGAACGACACCGGCTGCGAGCAGCGCACCCAGCAGCAGAGTCACGCGACGGCCTCGTCGACGTGGGTACCCGCGGAGACGGCTCGGTAGCCGATGCGACCGTCGGGTTCGACGGCGGTCGGGGCGATGACCTCGACCACCCGGCGCCTCCCGTCGGATTCCCGCCGGCAGTGCACGACGAGGTCGACGGACGCGGCGAGCGCGGGCGCGATGAAGGCCCGATCGATGTTGCGTCCGGCGAGCAGCGGCAGCATGCTCAGCTTCTCCAGCGCGTCCGGGGCCGAGTTCGCGTGCACGGTCGCCGCGCCGGGAACGCCCGTGTTCAGGGCGAGCACGAGGTCGAGCGCCTCCGCGTCGCGCACCTCGCCGACGACGAGCCGATCCGGCCGCATCCGCAGCGCCTCCTTCACCAGGCGCCGCAGGGCGATCTCACCGGCGCCCTCCAGGCTCGCCTGCCGCCCCTGGAGGGCGACGAGGTCGGGTGCTCGCACGCCGAGCTCGAACGTCTCCTCGACCGTGATCACGCGCTGGTGCCCGCACTCCGCGACGAGCGCGGCCAGCAGTGTCGTCTTCGCTGCAATCCCCATACATTTTCGCTTCAGAATGTTCCATCTGACCAGCCAATTCATGAGGCTAGCGGCTTGAGCGGTCGACGGCTGAGTTGAGGGCTGGTCTCACACGTCGGGTTGCGCTTTCGGAACCCCCATTTCCGGCTTAGGCCGGAGGTCCCGCGGAGCCCGGCTCTACCAGACCGGCAAAAGTCTGGGAGTATTAGCGAACCCGCCCAAGCCCTGAGGACACGACCGATGAGCACCTCGCCGCTGACCATCACGCCTGGGGAAGAGCCACGCCTCCGCCAGGTCATGAAGGACATCCAGAACGACGTCGCCGCGTACTACGCCGAGACCGCCCGGGGCGGTGACCTCGGCGTATGCGCTCGCAACTGGCTCGGCCGGGTGCAAAACCTCAACGACCTGCTCACGAAACAGATCAGTGACAGTGCCACTTACCAGGCGCTGTTCACGCCGACGCCCACGCCTGGCGCCGAGCTCCTCAATGCGGTCAAGTACGCCCGCAACGTAGACCAACACCTGATGTTTGAGGTCTCGCCGAGCGAGGACGTCATCATCGGCGGTATCCACGGCATGCGGACCTACGGCCGTTGGCGCCCCATCCCTGCCGCAACGCATGCCGAGCTGGAGAAGCGTACGCAGCGCCTGCAACCCGCGTATCAGGCGAACTTGGAGGGCAAGGAGCTGACGAGCACGATGCTTACTGTGCTCCGGCTCTTCGCCGACATCGCGCCACAGATCGTGCACCGGGATCACCGCGGTGAGTGGACCGGGTTCCCGCTCAAAAGCCAGCCGGCGGTCGGTGACCCTTTGCACCCCGAGGAGCCGGTTGACGACATCGCGGCCGCGAACGCCTGGCTCAACGGGCGCTGCCCGAACGGCGATCTGCGAGTCGTCGTCGGGCAGTTCTCCATGGAGGGGGCGCATTACCTTGTCGGGTTTACCTTCGCTGATCAGCTCTCCTTCTCACCGTTCGTCGAAACGCCCGAGCAGGTGGATCGTGACATCGCTGCAGGGTTCACCTATCTCCAGGGAGACGTAGCGGCAAACGTTGAGAACGTCACCAAGGGGTTCCCCATGCCTCCGAACAGTGCTGTTCTCCGAAGCCCGAAGGACGCGACGACGTGGGCGACTCCGCTCACCGAAACACGGTACGAAGCAGACTGGATGATCGGCTTTGACCCAGACAGCTGGCGGCACATAGTGTCGGTCGAGCATCCGGGCTACGTCCCGGACTTCGTGGCGTACGAGCGACGTCGGGCGCTCCGGCTGTACGCCCAGGTGCCGCCCCGCTAGTAGCAGCCGCAAGCAGAATGCCGCCCTCCCCACGTTGGCTGTGGTGTGGTGTGGTGAGCCTAGACAAGAGAGCCCGTAACCAGGCGCTCAGCCAGCAGCGTTCGAACCGCCGCTCGGGCGGCAGAGTAAAAAGCTCACGCGATCAACCGTAGAAGGCGTGTCCTCCTGCCGGATATCCCGATTCGCGGAGTCCCACAGCCAACGATCGGGCAGCTGTGTCGCGCGCCGGGCGACCGGAGCCGGGCTCCTTTGCGAGTCGACAGGTCGTAAGCGGTGGACTTCGCGTCGCCAAGATGCTGGCCACGCCATGATGGGAGAATGCTCGCTGTCATCTTCGACACCACCCTCTTCGAGACCGCCCTACGCTCCGTGAGTGGACCTGGGCAGCGCCCGGGAATGGCGGTCCGCTGAGTGGCTGGCTTCGATGCGACCTTCAGGGCATCTCAACGCGACATGCCGATCGTTCGGGCGTGCTTCGTCGCCATCCGGCTTCGCGCTCGAAAGCTTGGCGCGCGCGTCAAGACTGAGGTGTACGAAGACGGCGCATACATCTGCTTCAACGCCAACACGTACGTTTTGGACATCCTCCTTGAGCGGTTGCGCCGCGACCTGCCGACGATCGCGGAGGCGACACCGAGCGAGCGCTCCCCCGCAGCGCGGCGCCGGACAGCCAACGGTCTGGTCGAGATCCTCAACCGATACCGCGGCATGATGTACGACCGGTACGACGAGGACTGGGTCCCTACATTGCGCGGGCGCACGATGCCTGCCACGGGCGTCATTCATGACCTCTTCCCTCGCGACGCTCCCCATCTGATGGATCGCCTGCTCGTGACGATGGATCTGCTGGCGTCTTGGCACTTCGACGAGGTCGCGCCCGAGGTGCTGCTGGAGGAGATGCACACTGCCGCGGAGCTGATGCTGAAGTCCTTCGGGATCCCCAGGGCGACGCGCATGAGCTTCGCAGAGCTCGTCGATGCCGCTCACGAAGAAGGTCGGATTCGCAGCGACCATCACGATACCCTCCTGTCGATGAAGACGACGAGAGCCCGAGTCAAACACCGCGGTTCGACGGACGCTGGTGAGTGGCTCGATGCGCACTTCTGGGACGGGGCACGGGCGCTGGAGGCTCTGTCCGCTGAGGTTCGAGCGCAGGAGGGGCCATGACAACTGATGCCTCGTCGGAAGCGGCATCGTCGAGTACTCGTCGCGAAGTCGGGTCGCCTCAGTGGTGCGCGCGTCTGTTGCGGACGACGATGGATGACTCGCTGCAGTGCATTACCGATGTGCTCGCGGTCGCCGGCGACAGACGACCGGGCGCGCCGCGCACAGTGCTGAACGAGTACGTGCACGCTAAAGAGCACGCGGAGTTCCTGGGCTCGGTCGTGCTTCAGAGCAAGATCGACATGGAACGCTCTATCCGGGCCGTCGCTGACCTCGTGAACGGGATCATCACGATCTTCGAGTCCGCCGCGTCGGCGCCGATGAGTGCGATGGTCCTCGCCAGATCGGCGGGCGAGATCGTGATGCGGTTCTGCTACATCTACGACCCTGAGGTCCCGCCGGCGCGAACACTCTTGCGTATGGCGGCGTTCCAGATCGAATCTGTCGAGGACAACCTCCGGACGGCGGAGGCGTTCGGCGTCCACGGTAAGCGCGACGCGCATGATGCACGCGAACAGATCCCGACGATGCATGAGTTCTTCACGAGCCACGGCGTCGAGCGCACGCCGGACTCGCGACGTCCCGAGTTCACGGTGAACCTGCGCCTCGACGGAGCGACCGAGAACGTGAAGTTCAACGCCACCGACGCGTACAGACGCTACCTGCGGGTCGGCTTCTGGGACTGGGCGCTGGGCTCGGGTGCAACCCACGGGCGAGGGTGGTTCCTGCCGAACGTCATCGGCACGTTCGACGAAGCGCCTTTCATGGACCGGAACGAGATAGCCGTGACCGTCACCCTTCAGATTCTTGAGCTCGCGACGGCATTCGCTGTCGCAGCAGGCGGTCACACGGGCGCTGACACGGATGAGTATCTTCGCAGGGTTCATCTGCGGCGTCTTGGCGTGACTGGAGCCGATCGTGGGAACGAGGGAAACGCAGTGAGTCACCGAGAGTACGGCGACCGGGTCGTGGCGCCGAGGTTCCCGATGGGGACCGGGGGAGCCAGTTTCGCTGGTCCTCGCGGCTGACTCGCAGGGATGTCGCAGCGGCGCCCTATCCCTGGAATGGGGTTCCGCGGAACAGAGTGGGTGCGGCTCCGAAACTGATACCGCCGAAGGTAGCTGCCGGAGCTGACGTCGTTATCCGTCAGTCGGCAGCGCACCGTTATCGACGCCTTCGTGTCCAACCTGGTCGTGCAGCCTCGGCGCTCTGACCGCGGCTTCTGTTCACAGATTCAGATTGGCTCCCCTGACGATTGCGTGTTGGAGCATTCTGCTGTGCAGTCAGGGGCGAGTAACTCTTCATAAGTCGAGACCTTCGAGGTGTCGCTTGACCTCTTCGTCGTTGCGGCGGCCTTCGTCTCGGTAGCCGTTTGCGACGTCACGTAGCACGGACGCCGTGCGTGGATGTGTCGCCTGCACCCCAGCTGCCCAGGAGTCGTATCGATCCGCCAAAGCGTATTCCTGGTCCCCTCCCTCCGTCATTCCACGTGACGTCACGCCCCTCTTGTTGTAGAGACCGATGCTGAATCCGCGCTCCAGCCGATCGTTGGGAGCCGCTTCGAGTGCGTCCCGGACAGGCAGAGTCGGGAACGTACCGTCAGGGTCTACAGGAGCGTGGGCGAGGACTTCTCCGATCTGAAGCTCACCGATCTCAATCTGGCCGGCCTGAACCAGAAGCCTGCGAGCTTCGTCGAGCCATTCGTTGAATGCGCTTCCGTCCACGGTGCCATCGGGGGTGGTCCCAGGGACAACTTTCCATGCGCGGAGGAGTCGGTACGCGTTAGAAGCAACGGTGGGACTGGCTTTTCGCGGCTGACGATCGGGGTCCTCATCCGCCCGTCGGAAGATGAGTTCTATGAGCTGCACGAAGGTCTGAGGACTACGGGCAAGAAGATTTTCGAGGGACAACGTATGGGCGTCGTCATGAAGGAGCGGGAGGTATCTCCATTCCAGGCTCGCAACAGTCTCTTCGCTAACGCCCTCCTGCTTCAGGTACTGGATCAAGCCAGAGATGTCGTAACTGGATACACGTGCCGACTCTGCGTCTTCGGCGTCTCCGAAGGTGCTCAGCGCGCGAATGACCAGATCTGTGTCGAGGTCGGACTGACGTGTGGCGTACATACTCAACGCATCCAGTGCCACCGCTACACGCCCGTGCTCGATCAACTGGCGCACAGACTCATTGACGAATGGGAAGTCTGAGCCGCGTCCGTACGGCATGAACTCGGCCCAGTACGCGCGTTCGACCTCTGCGCCGTACTCTCCCAGCAGCCCCCATGCATCCCGAACATCTGCGCTCAACAAAAGCAGCCGCGCCTGCACGGATGGATGCCCAGTGAACCGATCGACCCACTCTCGGATGGGGGTGAAGTCAGAGCTGAAGCGCCCCCGAGCGTATCCGTCCGCGAACTGGAGGTGTGCTTGATTCGAACTCTCAAGAAGCGCCAACACAGCCGCATCATCGTCATCACTCGCACGAGCCAGCGAGAAGCCGACGGTCGCGGGGAGCTTTACGCGTTCCGCGAGAGAAACAACTGCATCGCGACCTTCGCGCTGCAGAATATCCAAGATCGCCCGCTCGCGAACCTCGCCAAGCGTGCGATCGTAGGCTTGAAGGTGTTCCTCGAAGCTCTCTCCGATGTTCGGATGCCAATCGTCGAACAGCCACCGATGCGTTTCACTCGGATATGCGGGACGCAACCGGTCGCGAACGACGGCCAGACCAGTAAGAGAATCGGCGTCCATCGACCATTCAGCGTCACGGCGTTCCTGCTCCTCTTGGTGGCGCACGAGGCGATCGATGGCCTCCCAGAGCAGCAGCCCTTCCTCTCCGCTGAGATCCTGCGGATCAACGGTTCCGAGGGCGCGTAGGGCATCCTGTCGTGACTCTCGTGGCATGTATGCCAGCTTCGGAAGAACGGAAACCCACCGGCTCGGCTCCTTCGATGCGAGCGACACAAGTCGGTCAACGATCGCCTTCACCATCTCGACAAGTGCACTTCGTGGGACGTTCGGCTCGCTGGGTCCTCCCCAGGCGCGAAATTCGGGGCGATGGCTTTGGACACCAAACGCCGACGGTTCGGGTATCAGATCGATGAGCAGCTTCCACGCAACATCCGGGTGACGCCGGAGCAACGCATCCAGAGTCTGTACGCGAGTAGCGACAGGTGCGGAGGTTTGCGGATACCACAGCCTGAAGATCGTTTCGAGACTGGCAGCTGGGCGATTGCTCAGTCGGCCGCCCGGATCGAGTTCTGCCAGCTGTGCCAGCACCTCAGCCGCATAGCCCAGATACTGCTCCGACCACGCCAGTCCCTCCAGGGCCCAAAGGAATCCGGTGTGGGGACTGCCTGCGTTCCAGTGCTGATCACCGATGTCCTGGAAGAGCCGTACAGCCGGTGGGTTCGTCCCGTTCGCGCTCTTGGCCAACGCTCGAAGGAATGGATCGGGAGCGGCTTCCGCAAGCAACGGCACAACGTCTTCCATAGACGCCCACAGTTGAGCTGTCTCGTCCTCGGTCGCCCGCTCGAACAGATTCCAAGCCACCCGCTCTGCCCACTGACGAGCAGTCCGGCCCCCGGACAACCGGAGTTCATCTCCGTGGGCTCCAAGAAGCGCGAGCGATCGACCTAGCCCCTTACGCAGATCGCTGGAGTGGATCCGGTTCTTACCGTGAATGGATGCCATCCAGCGTTCTTCGGCGGGGAGTTCGAGCCTAGGATCGATCGCGCCCAAGACGGTCTGAATCGCGTGCTCGAGCGCATCAAGATCCTTCTCGGAGATTACGTTCCGCGCCACCCTCCACGAATCTTCCGGAGCAGTTACGGCCCACGTATTCCCGACCTTTGTGAATAGCGGGTCAGGCTGCCGAACGGCCGCCGTCAGCCGTTCCTCAAGGACATCAACCCCGGCTCCAACAAGCGTCTCCAAGGCTTCAACATCGCCACTGCGGGTGCGGGTCCATGCACCTGCAAGCCAAGAACGGCGAAGCGATCGATCCTCGAGATCGGTGCGCCACGCGTCGGGATCCCGCAACTGGGTGGATACACGCCGTAGCGCCAGAAGACTCTTATTGCCCGCCCGCATATACCGATCAAGGTTGACGTCCGGCACTCCAGCCTCGCGGAGGGCCGTCCGAAGCGCGAGGTGGTCGAGGGGCGGGAGGTCGACGTCGACATCCCCATCGAGATCAGTCGTCACGAAGACAACATGGTGGTTGTTGATCAGATGCGCGTCCCTCTGCAAGTGCTCTTCGTACGGCAGAAGGATGAGGAGGCGCGAAGTCTGCTCTAGTCGCCTCAGCGTGGCCCCATCATGCACAAGAAGGGACTTAGCCAACATGGGTTCTGAGTTTTCAGGCTCCATCATCATCATCGAGCAGACCGCGAAAGCGAGCCCATCGTCGACACTGGCCGCTCGGATGAAAGTGCGACCTACCTCACCAGTGAGACGACGCGTGAGCGCCGACGCCTGATCTTCCCTTCCGGCCAGTACAACCGCACTGGTTAGGACGGGACTGAATCCACGCGAGAACCGAGTCCACCAATCCTCAATCGACGTAGCTCCGAAGGGATCCATTCCGAGCAGTTCAGATAGCCAGACCTGCACGGCGGGGCACAGCTCAAGCGCCTGCTCGATGTCATCCCCATCAAGCACCCGGACATCACGCCAGATCTTCTCGGCACGACGCCGTTGCTCCCAATCCTTCTTCTTCTCCCACCGTCGCGGCGTGACGAAGACAAAGGTGGTCTCAGACCGCTCGACCCCGCCAGCATCCTTGCGTCGATTTCGGTAGTCATCCTGCGCCTTCTTCTCAGGATCACCACCGACACCCATCTCCCAGACGCTCAGGCCTTCAGGTACGAACGATGTCGCTCGCGACGCTTCAACGAAGCCGTCGTACCCGGTCAATCCGACTCCCTCTCCGCCTCGCATCTCCACGCGCCGGACTTGATCGTTCTCAGCGCGGACGAGGCGACGCACCAGGACGGGGAGCTCATCCTGAGCAGCTCGAGTATCGGCCCACCGCTCGAGCTCGGTAGCACCTGCCAGGTGAGGCAAGCCACGTCCAAGCGCCATGTCGCGCGCCTCCCTGCTCCTGTTGCTACGGCCCCCGGTCGCTATGGAAACGATTCCATGTGATACTCGCTGCGATCCCACCCTACATTTTCATCTCGAAGCGCGCCCGGGGACGAGGCACGACCCCTCTCATCTCCCCAGGCATTTTCGGGTTTCGAGAGTATCCGGATGATTCCCTCCGAGCACCTTGGCCCGCTGCTCCAAAACCTCCTGCAGAAGGAGACGCCCCTTGCGAGCGTCTCCAAAGCGAATCTCGGCGAGTCCCAAATAATGACCCGATATTAGCGTCTGCGGGTGGTCAGTTTGCAACAATTCGCGCTTCCCACTGTAAGCAGATTCGAGCAACGGAAGAGCAGCAGGGTCATCCATTTCGAGCCGGCAGCGACCAAGATTATTGATCGCGATGAGCGTCGAAAGATCGTCGTCGCCCAAGCGAAGCCTCCGCTCAGCGACCACCTTTCGGAGAAGCCTCGCTGCCCGTTCCGGTTGCCCATCTCGGAGGAGAGCGAACGCAAGTCCTCCCTCTGCCTCGCTCTTGAGGTCCGCTGGAAGCCGCCGACGAAGAAGCGAGCTGAACACAGCGACCGCCTCACGTGTCTTGCCGTCGGAGCGAAGCGCGTTGCCCAGTCCCAGTTCGGCCCGCACCGTTGTCGGCGCTGACTTGCCGACAGACGCGATGTGGCGAACGACGCTCAGCCGGTAGAGATCGATCGCAGCTTGCTTGTGCCCGGCAGCGAGTTGAGCATGGGAAGCACGATCCAGCGCTGACAGGTGGAGGGCCGAACTTTGCCGATCGGAAGCGGGCTTCGAGTTATCGACTATGGACATCGAAATATCCTGGGAGCTTGCGAAATCGCCTTGATCGAAGGACCATTCGGCGAACGACAGCCGTAGCTCCAGGAGCTCTTCTTTCGCCGCATCATCACGCATCAGTGCGACCCCATTGCGCCAGAACGACTCCGTCGCTCTCATGAGGTATTGGGCGAGCGGCATGCGGTCCCCGGAACCTTTGGCGCCCTCAGCACCCCGAGCACTTTCTACGAGTTCAATGAAGCGCGCCGAGATCCTCGTCATCTCCTGCGAAGTCACCTGTTCTCGAACGAACCTGGCCGGTAATTCGTGAAGAGTGACGCTGCGTTCGTTGACATTCCAAACGCCTAGAGACCAGTCCACGAGACCCGCAAGCGCCCGCGTGCCCTCGCCCGTATGGTGTGGATCAAGCAGGCGCGGGTCGAATTCCACGGGCGCAACCAAAGAAGCGACTGAAAGGAAGTCCCGAGACGAAAGATCCCTATGGAGCTGATCCTTATGTACTCGGAACGACTCGACTGACCGGCCAACGGCTGCCGTGATGCTACTGGCGGTATCGGTACGACTTGGGTCCCGCAAGACCGTGGCGAGTTCCTCGGCGGCAAATTGCGCCATGTACTCGCTGATCGGCAGCTTCTCACTTCGAATGACTCCAGTTGCAGCCCACAACGCGGCGGGAAGTAATCCAACAGTAGCTGCCAAAGACTGCCTATCGGCGCTGGAAGCCTCTGGCAGGCGAGCCCGCAGATACCTGGCGGAGTGGCGTTGGGTGAAGCCAGTGATCTGAATCACATTTCCGAGATCTTCCAGGCGATGAAAGCGTGATGTGACAACGATGTGGCTCTGCCCGGCAGACGGAGTCCAGCGTTCCAACACGTCTCGGTCTATCACACCGTCGAACACAACGATGGACGGCCGCCTAGTTGACTGCAAATGGTCACGAAGCAGATCAGCGGCGACTTGGATCTCCCACTTCTTCGTGGCAATCCCAATGGCCCGTGCCGCGGTGACGAGTTCGAGTTCTGTTCCCGCCACACTCGAAGCATCTACCCAGATCACCAACCACCCGTCTCGAGCTCTGCGCCGGGCGTGTTCAGCGGCGACTTGAGTCTTGCCCGCCCCGCTCTCACCGGCCAGTACAGTTGTGCGCGGTCCATGCCGCGTGCTCCTGCCATCCTTCCGAAGCTGCTTGAGTGGAGCCCGCGGCGGAACCCACGCGATTGGTCTGCTTGGCAAGGCGCCAACCACGGTGGTCAAGGGCATCGCCCCCAGATCGGATCCTGCATCCTCACGCCGGATGATGATCACCGTCAAGACAAGAACCACCAGGAAGATCAAACCGAGAGCGGGCCAAAGAACGACAGGCGCGAGAAGCCAGGGCAACGCCTGAGGAAGCACGTTGGAAGCGATGTTTGCGCCGATTCCGAAGAGAGCTTCGGCAAGTACAAGTACCAGCAGCCAGATGATTGGGCGCCGTCTGCTGCTGGTCATGCCCATATGCTATGGCCCGTCTGAGAACTAGCCCCAGAGCATCGGAGCCTGACCCGGTTTCCCGGACAACTGAGTTGAGGCGATGATCGTCTCGGAAGGAGTCCGTGAGATGCCTGCTGCCCACCCGCCGGAGTTCCGGCGTCGAGCCCTGGAT
>NZ_JBBCVH010000012.1:0-65450 GCF_037147555.1 Microbacterium sp. MMO-35 | reverse complement strand
CGACGTCCCACCTGCCGAGTTCGAGCAGGCGTTCTATGCTGTCCAAGCCGACCGCACTCAGCTGGTGGGAATCAAATAGCGCGAGTCTCCATCAGACCCAGGGCGCTTCAGGCCGTGAAGCGGTTCTGGGTCGCCAGCGTCCAGGACGTACCGGCCGCGTTCACAGTTCCGAACTCTTTCACCGCGGCCGTAGGCACATACACGTAGAGGAACGCGGAAGCCGCATAGGCGCGACCGGCGGGAACTGCCTGCGGTCCACCGGGCCCTGTGCCGCTCTCGGATGGGAAGGTGCGGAGTGACCAGTCAGTGTTCTTCAGCGTAATGACCGCGGTTCCTCCTGGCGACTGCGTGAAGGAGCACGTTCCAGTGTTTCGAACCGAATTGGCCGCTGTGTTCGTTGCGCTGCCGGGAATGATCCTCGGGTTCGGGCGCGAGTATCCTCGGCTTCCCGCGTCGCACGCCGTCATGCGTGCCCCGTACTTTTCTGGGTCGGCATGCATCTGCGCATACTGCTCCGCAGTCAGCCCGGGGAACAAGGCTTCAGGGGACAGGTCATCGGTGATTGTGAAGTCTCCAACGGCGGGCATCGCACCCTTGCCGCCTGCGGGTGCGGAGATCGTCATCGGGTACTGGCCGAACTGGCAGGTGATCGTGCTATCCCACGGGCAGGCCTGAGACGTGAAGCCGTACATGTAGCCGCTGTCTTCGGCGAGAGCCATTGCGTTCTTCGAGATGTCCCACATGAGCCGCGCGGACGCCTTCACCGTCGGCAGGGTCGTCATGTCGACCGGTGCCGTCGCCTCGTCAGCAGTGATCGATCCCGACACGATCTGCAGATCCATCCCCTGGTGCGCGTAGTTGAGCGCCTTGACAGTCAGGTCCACGGTGTCCGAGCGGTTGTCGAGATTGCCGAGCACGCAGTGCAGGGTTTGCTCCTGCAGCTCGTTGATGGAGTTTGCCGTGACCGGAGTCGGCGTTCCCTGGCTCTCCGGGGTGATGGATGAGCCGGCGAGGCAGTATCCGGGGAGCTGCGTCAGTTCGAGGCCTTTGGGGAGCACGATGTCGAACGACACGTTCGTGCCGGGGTTTACCGAGACGCCGTAGTCGATCCTGTACGTTACCGTGTCGTTCACGCGCACGATCCCGTTGTTCGGACCCGAGTCGTTCCCGGCGTTGTCGTCGCCATTCCAGTCCGGCGTACCGTCGCTGCGGATCGACATCGACAGCGCCAGCGTCGGCGGTTCGCCCGCGGCACGCGGCGCGGGCGCTTGCTCCGTCTTGCCTTCGCTCTTAGCTTCCGGTTCCGGTGCCGATTCCTCGGGAGTGGGCTCCTTCGTTTCCTGCGTCTCCGGCGGTGCCGTCGTCTCACTGGTCTTGGTCTCTGACGTCGTCGGAGGATCGTTGGGAACAGGTTCGGTGTCGACTGCGTAGGCCGGGAGCGCGCCGAAGCCGAGCAGCGCGGCGAGAATCGCGGCAGTTGCCGCGGTCCCTGCGCGCCAGCGCGGCCTGCCGCGTTCGCGTTGCTGAGTACTCACGAGTGGGTCCCCTCAAATTTCGGATACTGGATAGACCAGGCCGGACACGTCGCGCGCACCTACCTGGGGGTGTGTCACGGAGGTCGCAGACTCCCGCCGAACTAGTTCAGCAAGCTTGCAGACGGCACCAAATACGCAGAACTACGTACACGACGCCGATGGTGGGTGTGATGGAATACCTGTGAGGAGGATCCATGCAGTCTGAAACATCGCTTGCCGAACCCGTTGCGGGCTGGCGGCCACGCGTCAACTCGTCGGTGCTGAGGACGCTTGAGCAGCGTCTTCGCCGTGATGGAGGACTTGTTATTGCGGGGCCTGCACGCTCGGGCCGGAGTCTCCTGGCGGCGCAGTTGCTTGAGCGCGATACGGACGGGGCTGCGCCGACGTTTCTCGTTCCGAATCCGGCACAACAGTATGAGCCGATGTCGTTGCTGCGTCAGATCGATCACGATCTCCCCGAGGGAGCGACGACCGAGCACTTGGCGAGACGGGGAGTCGTCCCGTCTCGGATCGTGGTCCGTGACGCCGATGTCGCAGATCAGGCGAGCCTGCGCGCGCTGGCGGTGTTCGCGAAGCGTGGGCTCACTGAACTTGTGCTGACCATCCCAGGTGGTACGAGGGTGCTTCCCGATGATGTGAGGCACCTCACTGTGCACCGCTTGACGCCGTTCACGGTCGAGCAAACGGGAGAGGTGGTGAGCGCCCGTTACGGCGCGAAGGTCCTTCCGGGCGATGCTCAGCGCCTGTTCGAGGAAGCGGGCGGCGAGTATCGCGGGGTGCGTTGGCTGGTGGATCGCGCCCAGTCTTCCGGGTGTATTCGGCTGGTTTCAAACACGCTGTTGTTCGAGCGCGTGCCGCAAGACGCTGTCGGAGCTTGGGATCTCGGCATGGGTGCCGGGAGCGATCTGGAACGTTCTATCGCGGTCGCGGGCGAGCTCCCCCTGGAATGGGCGCGTCAACAAGTTGACGAGCGCGTGTTGCTTGAGCTGGAGGAAACGGGACGGCTCGTCGTGGATGCCGGGCAGTTGCGCCCGACCTCCCCCGCGCACGGTGTTGAAGTGCTCTCGAGGATGGTGTCTGAGCGACGCCGGGCCGTCACTCGCTCGCTCGTGAGCGACTGGACCCTCGTATCAGCTCCGAAGTCAGGGCTCACCGCCTTAGCCGCAGCGCGTCTCGTCGACGCCGCGCACGATGCCGACCTGCCGGTTCCCGGGGAGCTCGCACCGCTCGCCCGGCAGGGATTCCTCGGTCTCGGCCGCGCCCATGCAGCGGCGCTCCTCCCGTTTGACGAAGAGGCTTCGGTCGAGGATCGGCTCCTACATGCCCTGGCACAGGCACTGGCTGCGAACCATCTCAAGCTCACGAAGGTGCGAGATGACGACCTGTCAGACGATGAACGTCTCGAACTTGCAGTGATCCTCGCGATCGCTGAACTCCGGGGCGCACCGGAAACGGTCCGCACTCGAATCGACGTGCTCATCGCGAAACTCCCTCAGGCACATGCCCTCGCGGTGCAGGGGTTCCGTGCGCTCACGCTCAGTCAGCCCGGCCCTGATTGGGCGGAGCTCACAGAGATCGCAGCCGATGAGGAGCAAAGCAGGGTCGCCCGTTCCTTCTTGCATCGGGTCGGTGCGATCCGGGCGCTGCTGATTGGGCAGCCCTACACAGCGGCGGAGCGTCTCGCACGAGCCCGCGCACTGGCAGTGCTCCCCGTGCAGCGCGGCATCGACGACGTAATCGCCTCGGGCGCGCTCCTGTTCGCCCCGGACATTGAGCTGGATCAGGCGCCGAGCATCTTCACGCCCGGCCTCATCCCGACGCACGACCTCTTCGGGGCGATGATCGCACTCTATCGCGGGGACCTCGATACCGGTACGGGGCTGATCTACACCGCGCTGCGCCACCCCGACATCGAGGCACACATGCTGGTGCCGCTGCTCCACGGTTTCGCCTCGTTCGCGGCCTCCCTCCTCAAACAACCGGACGTCGCTGCTCACCATCTGGAAGCGCTGCGCAAGGCTCCCCAGTCATGGCCGTTGATCGCGGTCGGGCGGAAGTTCACCGAAGCATTGGCGGTGGTGAACCTCGAGGCCTCCCCTACCCGGATCCAGGACGGACACGATCTGCTCGCCGAAACGGGAGACATGGCGGAGGCGATCGGGTTTCGGGCGTTTTCCGTCATGGCTCGTCTCGGTGCCGCGTTCGTGCTTGACGAGCGCCGCGATTCCGAGCTTCTCCAGAAAGTCATCGCTTCAGCCCTCGATGACGCACCACTAGAGGGGGTGTTTCGCACCTACTCGCTCGGTGCCCATGCGTTCCTCTCCGACGATACGCTCACGCTCGCCTCGATTGCCGTGTCTCTCCACAATCAGGGGTTCTTGCTGGACGCGGTCGGCCTGTCGACACATCTCCCACTCGCTTCAAGCGGCTTGAGCCGCTCCATGGGGCGAGCCATCGCCCGGCTCGCGAACTTCCGCGTCGACCGTGTCGCTGACCGTACCGGCCTTGACCGGATCCTCACGCAGCGCGAGACCGAGATCGCGAAGCTCGCCGCCGAGGGGTTCACCGATCGGGAGATCGCACAGCAGCTGGGTGTCTCGGAGCGTACCGTGAACACGCATGTTTCGAGGATCCTGAAGAAGCTGGGCATCAAGTCACGGAACCGGATTGCGAGCGCTCTCGCGTAGCGAGCCGTCTGGGCGACTTCGTGCGTTGCGCTGGTGGCGAGCGGGTGCCGCGCACGCGGGTTCTGCAATCATCCAGGCCTTGCCCTGGTTCATCAACGGAGGCACTCCGCCGGAGGCGTACGACGGCGTGCGGTTCGTCTTCGCGCGCACCGGTAGGCTCACCGCCCGCACGGAGGCCGGCGACTATCCGCTGCGACCCGGCGACGTGCTCGTGGTCGCCCCGAACATTCGCACCAGTTTTGAGGCTGAGTCACGTGCGGACGGGGTGTCCTTGCTGGTTGATACGCAGTACCTCATCGATCTGGTGTTCTGGCAGCACGTGACGGGACTGGTCGAACGACTCGATGCGCGCACCCTCCTGGAGCAGGCTTTCCCGAACCCGGTGATGCTGCTTCGCCTCTCGCACGACGCACAGTCCGTTGCGTCAGCCTGGTTGGATCACCTCCTCGAGCTCACAGGCGGGCCGCCAATTCCGGAGCGGTTCTTCGCGGTGCAGGGCAACCTCTCGATGCTGCTGGATGCATTGATCCCGTTCTTCGGGCCAGTGGCTCTACCGCGTCCTGCTCCTCGGCTGCCGGGCCGTGCCGGGTTTCCGAAGGTGCCGCTTCCGGCGGCGACGATGCGGGCGCTCCTGGACAATGATCCGGTGAGTGCGTGGCCGCTGTCTCGGTTAGCCCAGGCAGTGCACATGTCGCCGTCGCATGCCCATCGTCTGTTCTCCGACGCGTATGGGGTGACGCCGCTCGAGTACCAGTCGATGCTGCGCGCTCGGGAGATGGCGCGTCTACTCACCACGACATCGTGGACGGTGCAGGATGTTTCCGTCGCGGTGGGGTGGCGGGACCGGTCGCACGGGGCCGAGGTCTTTCGCCGGTATGCCAACGTCAGTCCGAGCGAGTACCGGCGAACATCGCTCGGCCTGGTGTGGCGGCAATCGTCCTGAGTTCGGCGGCAAACGTATTCAAGATGCGCTTCCAGTCTTGGGATTTGTTGTGCGTGGGCTTAGACCAGGGGCACGCCTAGGCATTCTCATCCTTCGGACACTGTCGGCCGCGACGTTACAGTCGCGGCGCCGTGACTGAGGACGGTTCGTCTCGGCGCACCTCACAGTCGCATGACTCCTCTCTCCGAGAGGGGCCGGCGGAAGGAGGTCATCCCATGGCGACAACAGAGGAGACCCGTCGAACGCGGGAAGCGAAGCTTGACGAGGTGCGCGAACAGCTGGGCACACAGGTCGAGAAGCTTATTACCGGCGATGATTGGAAGCGAGCTCTGACCTTTGCGGCGAAGTTCCGGTCCCGCAGCGTGAACAACTCGTGGCTGATTTTCGCTCAGCACCAAGCGGCCTGGGAAACCGGCAAGGTTCCCGATCCGATGCCGAGCTATGTGGCCGGGTTCCGGCAGTGGGAGCAGCTTGGCCGGCATGTCGTGAAGGGCCAGAAGGGATACGCGATCCTCGCTCCGGTCACCGGGAAGTTCGCGTCGAAGACCCCGTCCGATCCGATGTCCTGGCGCAAGCTCGCCCCTAGAGAAGCCCCGAGACCCGGCGAGGCGGTCAGGTCGCGAATGGTCGGCGCGAAGGTCGCCTACGTCTTCGACATCTCCCAAACCAGTGGCTCGGAGGTCCCGCTACCGCCCTCGCCGCAGCTTCTCGAAGGCGAAGCCCCGTCGGGGCTCCGTGACGGCCTGATCCGGCAGGTGGCCGAGGCCGGGTTCCAGTTCCTGCCGGTGCCGCACGAGGGCATGATCCACGGCGCGAACGGGCTCACGAACTTCGACACGCGACAGGTGGCGGTGCGAACGAACATGGACGATGCCGCCCAGGTGAAGACCCTCGTGCACGAGCTCGCGCACGTGAAGATGCACGGCCCCGACCAGGCGGAAGCGCGGCAGCATCGCGGGATCGGCGAAGTCGAAGCCGAATCCGTCGCGCTGATGGTCGGCGCCGCCCATGGGATGGATACGAGTGCCTACACGATCCCGTACGTGTCGGGGTGGGCGATGGCCGCCGACGGGAGGAACCCCGTCCAGGTCGTGCAGGCGACCGCGGAACGGGTGCGGAAAGTCGCGGTCGAAATCCTCGACCGGCTCGACACGGTACAGGTCGGTGACGGCACTCCGCCCGGGCTTACCCGGGAGGGCGCCGAAGTTTCGGCGGCGAAGCAGACTGAGCGCAAGTTGCCGGCCCGGTCGTCGGCGCGGAGGGAGCCGGCCGCGCGGTCTGTTCGTTCCTCGGCTCAGGTACGGGGGCTGTGATGGACGCCGGACAGCTCCTCGTCCCGGTCGCCCGCATGAGCCTCTCAGACGCCGCCCGGCACTACATTTCGTTGGGGGTGCCGGTGTTTCCGTGCGTGCCGGGTGAGAAGCGGCCGCTCGTCGCGCACGGCTTCAAGGATGCGAACACCGATCCCGCACGAGTAGAGGCGTGGTGGCGACGCTGGCCGGAGGCGAATATCGGCATCCCGACAGGCCTGGCATCCGGACTTGAGGTCGTCGACGTCGATGTGAAGGGCGACCCGCCGCTCGGCCCTGCCTCCTGGCAGCACGCCGCCCAAGCCGGCCTACTTGGCGGATGGGCTGCACAGGTCGTCACTCCTTCCGGCGGGCTGCACGCGTATTACCCAGCGGCCGCGGCCGAGCAGCGGTCGTGGGCGTCCGGGGCTGCGCAGCTCGACTTTCGCGGCACGGCCGGGTACATCGTCGCTCCGCCCTCGAGAACGATTGTCGACGGCGAGATCGTCGCATATCAGCTCCTCGATCTCGCTAACGGCGACGCGCATCCCCTTGATGCGGGCGCGTTGCGGGAGTTCCTTGACCCGAGGCAGGCACGTGCATCGTGGGAGGCGCGCCCGTTTCGCGGCACCGTGGAAGAACGCACGAAGCGGATCGCGGCGTGGCTGCAGGCGCAAGGCGAGGGCGAACGGAACCAGGGCCTTTTCTGGGCGTCATGCCGCCTCGCAGAGAACGGCACCACATTTGCGCAGGCGGTCGAGGCGCTGGGGCCGGTCGCGGAAGGGATCGGCCTGCCGCCCCGGGAGATCGAACGCACGATCCGCTCCGCTTACCGTGCTCCCAGTGGTGCACCGTCGGCGTCCACGGCCACGTCGCGGGCGGTCGCGCAACAGCGTGCGCCGGCAGATCGAGGACGGGTACTCGCATGAACGACACAGGAGCACATCGGGGCGGTCGGCTCGCCGCGATGACTGCGGTGGCAGGCACGGTGATTATCGCCGCCGGCGCATTCTGGCTTTCCTTCACCGCACTCGCAGACCTTGCCCGCCGGTCGGGGATCGAGGCGGGGCAGGCCTGGGCGTGGCCGCTGATCGTGGACGGAATCATCGTCGTCTCAACCGTCGCCGTTGTCGCCCTCGCCGGCACCCGCGCCGCCTGGTACCCGTGGATGCTGCTGATCTGCGGCGCCGGGCTCTCCGTGACGGCGAACTCGATCCACGCAATCGTCGCCAAAGGCACCGACGTACCCGCAGTGCTCGCCGCGTCGGTCGCGGCAGTGCCGCCGCTGGTGCTGCTCGCGATCACGCACCTCACCGTGATCCTCACCGGCAACCCACCCGAAGGAGTCCTCCATCCACGAGCCGAGGCCGCTGAACTCGACGCCACGCCGGTGCTGGTTGCATCGCCCGCACCTGTGGCCAACCTGCCCGTCCTCGACGTGCCGCCGCACCCCGGTGCGACTGCCGTTCCGGCACCCGCGCCGAGCCTTCTGCCCCGACGAGGCGGGCGCGAGATGGCGAAGGCGCTGCGGGCGAACGGCTGGTCAAACAAGAAGATCGCCCGCCACCTCGACGTGCACCCGTCCACCGTCGGCCGCTGGCTTCCACAACCCATCAGGCACCCGACGACCGAACCCGACACTGAGCCGTCGGCAGAAACCGAAGCCGAGCCGGTGATACCGGCTGCAGACGATTCCACAGACGAGGAGGAACCCTCATGAATCCCGAACACGACCCCGACTTGGCGGAGGCGGCGCGGTCGCAACTACACCCCGTGCTCGCTGCCGCGATTAGCGCTGAGCAAACGCCGCCCCAGGTCTTGGCCGCTGCTGAGCAGCCGGCGGCAGAGCGCTCGATGCTCGCCGTACACCGAGATCCCTCCTTGATCGGGCGTGACCGAGCCGCGCACAGCGCCGCCGCAGACGCCGAGCCGCTAGAACCGGAACCTGGGGCGGACGCGGAGGCGCGGCGGCCGACGCAGGTGCGGTGGGTGCGACCGACCGACCTGGCGATGCAGGCCGGTGCACGCGCCACCGGGTGGGGGCTTGATCTACGAGCCGAACTCGGGCAACGCTTCCTCGACTCCCGCACCGCCCGCAAGGAACAGCGCCCTGGTAGCCGGGACGAGCGGGCATCGCGACTCCCGGACATGTCGATTCTCGGGCGTCGCCGGCAGGCGCGCCACGAACCGGCACGTGCGGGGATGGGGCTGAGGTGATCCGTCATGAGCGCTTCCAGCCGCCTGTTCGCGCGGGACCTGCCCGGCCCGTGGGACCCCTTGCGCACCTTCCCCCTAGGAGGTGCCATCACCATGAAGAAAACCAACACGAGAACCCCCGACGCGAAGCCCCGGACATCCGGGCCACGGCGGGGGTTCGAGCATTCCGAAGGCCTACGAACCCTGCTGATCCGGCTGCACGAGGAAGGCCGCTGGGCGTGGCGGCACGACCCCGAGGTCGCTGCGCTCATGCGGCATGCCGCGGAGAAGTATGCGGCGCTCGCCCGCCGGCACGGGCTTGACCCGTGGGAGGCGGCCGCGGCGGCGTTCGATGCGATGCGCACCGGCTCCGTACGTCGCGCCGAGGACCCGTGGGCGGTCATCACCCGGGCGGTGCAGGTCACCTGCATTGCCGAAGAACGCGCGAACGGGCTGCTCTGCTCTGTCCACCAAGCACGCCGCCCGAAGTTCTCCGCACATCACGACGCGGAACGCTTCTCCGACCGGGAGAACCCGCTCACCGACTACCACCCCGCATTCCACGCTACCGACCCATTCGCAGGCCACGCAGACGAGGGAAGCGAGATTGCCAGCAGGGTCGAGGCCGCGGTCTCGGAATGCGTGACCCTATTCGCGTGTCTCGGATGGCCGCCGGAGGCGGCCCGATCCGGCATCGAGTACATCGTGACCCGGCTGGCGGAGTCGCCGTCGCGGGCGTCGGCGTTCGAGTCGCTGCGGCGCGACTATCACGCTCGCGCGTTCCTCGATCTGCCGTCCGCGTCGTGGTTGGCGATGCTGCGGATCGTGCTGGGAAGCCCGGACCCGAACCTCGCCCACACGCGCGCATCACGCGGCGCCTTGCATCGGCTCGTGAGCGGTGAACCCCTCGAAGCGCTGCTGCTCGACGAGGGGCTGGTGGCTGAGGTGCTGCGGGCGGTGCCGGCGGGTGGTGAGTGTCGTGGCTGCCAGTAGTCCCGGGCACATTGAGCTGGAACGCTCCCTCGATTCCATCCAGATCGGCAAACGACACCGCACCGATCTTGGCGACCTCGATGCCCTGATGGAATCCATCGACCGGGAGGGTCTGTTGCAGCCCATCACGCTCACTCCGGACGGGGCGCTGGTCTGCGGGAGGCGCCGGTTGGAGGCGTTGCGCCGTCTCGGCCGACGCACGACGAACGTATGGGTGCGGTCGGGGATCACGGATCGGCTGAGCCAGCTTCTCGCGGAGCAGAACGACAACGCGCTGCACAAGCCGCTCAGTCTGATCGAGGCGGAGTCACTGTACCGGGAGTTGAAGGTTGTGATGGCCGAAGACGCCGCCCGCCGACAGGAGGCATCCCGGTTCGGGAGCACCGTAGGAGACGCCGGGGATTCTGCGGGAGTCTCCGGTGCCGTCGAATCGACGGCACCGCGTTCGGCCGGTGAAGCCCGGGTGCAGGCGGCGCGGATGGTGACCGGGCGCGGATCGCAGACGATGCTGGAACAGATCGGCAGATTGAAGGATCTCGCCAACGACGACTCCCGACCCGACCACATTCGCGCGCAGGCCGCCGAGGAGCTGGCCCGGATCGAAGCGGGCGGGAAGGTGCACGGCGCGCACCTGCGCATGAACGCCGCGCTCTCCCTCGACGAACTCGACCGGATCGCCGCCGACCCCACCCAGACGGAGCTCGTGCGGACCCAGGCCGCCGCGTCCGCCGCCCAGGTGCGCGACGCCAGCGCCGCCGACACGAGGGCAGCGGAACTTGCATCCCTCGCCGCGGACGCGATCGCGCGCGTCACTGCGGAGAACCGTGCCAAGACCAAGCGATCCGCCCCAAAGCAGCCAGTTCGTCCGGCGTTGGCGTTGGTGGTGTTGCCGCCCCGGGCGTTCGTCGCACTCTGGACAGACATGCAGGGCTGGACGACCCGGTACGACGCCGGCAACGTCGCCGCGTCCCTGACCGCGGCCGAGTGGGAGCAGGCCGAGACGGTGCTGGCGGAGACGATCGCGTTCTTCACGCGTATCCGCGACGCGCGCAACCAGGCCGACGCCTCACCGAAACCCGCAGAGGGAGACGTGCGGACGGCCTGACCGGCGGGAATCGTGGGCGCACCTGCCGAGTATCGATCCGATTCGTTCTCGGGAGGCCTTCATGCGTCGTATCTCTGAGCCCGGTGAGAAGTCGCGCCGCCTCCCCGTCGTTCTTATGGCGACGGGTGCCGTGCTGCTCCTGCTCGTCGGTGTTGGCATCTACGGACTGCTCCGCGGCCCCGGCACGCCGGAGCCTTCCCCATCGCTTGAGAGCTCAACGCCAGTCGCACCGGACCGGACGCACGCCCCTGCTCCCATCGAAGCCGAGTCCGATGCGGAGCAATTCGCGCGCACGATCGCGACGCGTCTGTTCGCCTGGGACACGACCATCGGACAGGACGTGAGCGAGTTCATGCAGCCACTGATCGATGTCGCCGACCCCGAGGAGGCGCCGGGACTCGTCTCGGATCTGCGCGGCTACTACCCGGATCAGGAGATCTGGGCGAAGCTCCGCGACGCGTACACACGGCAATGGCTCACCATCGACACCCTCTCCACACCGCCCACTTGGCCGGCCGTCACCGAGCAAGCGGCACCAGGGCTGATTCCGCCTGGGGCTGCCGCATTCACGGTCACTGGGACCCGGCACCGGGACGGCGTCTGGGAGGGGCAGCCGGTCACGGACGCGCGTCCGATGTCGTTTACGGTCTTCATCGCCTGCCCGACCGGCGACGCCTGCCGGCTGCTACGGCTCTCGGCCGTCGACCAGCCTATGCAGTGACCGGGGTGCGCTGATGATGAAGAAGCTGCTCATCCTCGTTTTGGTGCTGTTCTGTGTTGGGCCGTCGACCGCAATGGTGGCGGTCGCGGCGTTCGCGGGCCCGCTCGGGTTCTGCACCACCGGTTCCCTGACCGTGGGCGAGATCCCCGACGAGCTGACCGCGACCACGGCGGACGGAGTGTCGGTGATGCTCGAGAAGCGGCAGCTCACTCACGCGGCCACGATCATCACCACCGGGGCGAGCATCCCCGGTGTCGGGCAGGCCGGCGTCCGGGTCGCGCTCATGGCCGCCCTCACCGAGTCCAGGCTGCGGATGCTCGCCAACACGGGCACGTACCCGGAGTCTGGGTCGTTCCCAAATGACGGGAACGGGTCCGATCACGACTCACTGGGTCTGTTCCAGATGCGGCCCGCGTCCGGATGGGGCACCGTCGCCGAACTCATGGACCCGACCTATCAGGCGCGCGCGTTCTTCGGCGGGACGGACGGCCCGAACTACCCCTCTCCACGCGGACTGCTCGACATCCTCGGCTGGCAACAACTCGATCCCGGATCAGCTGCACAGGCCGTGGAGGTGTCGGCGTTCCCCGACCGGTACCGGAACTGGCAGCCCGTCGCCGACGCGATCCTCACCGCCCTCACCAATCCCTCCCCCACCGGCGGCGGCACCGGAGGGGCTGGCCCGGTGCCGGAGACATCGCGGGTCGTGTTCCCGCTCCCGGCGGGCTCCTACGCGAGCACCGACAGTTTCGGATGGCGCACCGATCCCTTCACCGGAGAGCGTGCGTTCCACTCCGGCAGCGATCTCGCCGCCCCAGCGGGCACTCCGATCTACGCGATCGCCGACGGTCGTGTGACGGTTGCGGAGTACACCGGTGGGTGGGGTGGGCTCGTCGTGATCGAGCACACCGTCGACGGGGCGCGAGTCGCGTCCTACTACGCGCACATGTGGGAAGACGGCATCTTCGTCACGGGCGGGGAGACCGTCACGTCAGGGCAGCACATCGGCGATGTCGGCTCTTCCGGTCGCTCCACGGGCCCGCACCTGCATGTCGAGATCCGCCCCGGCGGGCAAGGCCAGCCGCCCGTGAACGCCGTTGATTGGCTCACCGCACACGGGGCCCAGCCCGGCGACGGCACCAGCACCCCGGTGGGGTGCCGCGCCAGGGTCGGGGGCGGATCGTGAACGTGTTCCCAGACTTCGGGGCGGTTGGCGCGTCCGGTGACCTCGCGAGCGTGATCGGGGCGCTGCTCACAATCATTCTCATCGCCGCCGTGCTCACCCTGATCGTCTCCGCGATCGCCTGGGCGATCGCCTCTTCGACGGGGAACCCCTACACGGCGCAGAAAGCCCGTGTTGGCGTGTTCGTCGCGATCGGCACCGTGGCCCTTGCCGGCGCTGGCATCGCCTGGACCAACTTCCTCCTCACGGTCGGCGACCGCATCTGACCCGGCCTGCGACGCCGGCCCCTGTTTCGGGGTGGTGGGTGCACCTGTCTGGTGGACGAGTCGCGTCCGCATCCTGGCAGGAGGACAGTCGTGATCGATATTGACCCGAACAGCAACGGGCTTCCCGGGATCGCGCAGCTGCGCGACATTGTCGGGGCGGTGATGACTGTCGGCCTCATCCTCTCGGTGCTCGCGCTCATCGTCTCCGCGATCGTCTGGGGCTTCGGAGCAAACTCTTCGAACCCGCATCTCGCGTCGCGCGGGAAGACCGGCGTTCTGGTGTCGTGTGGGGCGGCGATCCTCTGCGGTGCGGCGGTAACGCTCATCAACTTCTTCTGGACCGTCGGCCAGGCCGTCAACTAGCAGGGGCGCTGGTTCAGGGTGAGTATCTGCGATGTCCCCGGCATCTCGACCGTCTGCACCGCGATCGGAGACGGCCCCGCCGGCGCGTTCTTCGGGTGGATCGCGTCCGCGATGGGCCTCGCCGTGTCGACCTTGCTTCAGGGCATGTGGGACGTGTTCTCCACCACGACCGCAGTTGATGTCACCTCCGACGGGTACGTGAAGGTCTACAACATCCTCTTCGGGATCGCGGTGTTCATCACGCTGCTGTTCTTCTGCTTCCAACTCATCGCCGGTCTCGCACGGCGCGACCCCACTGCCCTCACCCGCGCCGCCCTGGGACTTGCGAAATCGGTGCTGGGCTCCTTCGTCCTCATCACCCTCACCGCGCTGCTGTTGGAGATCACCGATCAGCTCTGCGTAGGGATCATCCAGGCCACCGGGCAGACCATCGAGAGCATCGGTGACCGTCTCGCGCTCCTGATCGCTGCCGTCACCGTCACCACGGTGGCAGGCGGCGCGGGGGCGTTGTTGACGATCTTCCTCGCCGGGCTCATGATCGCCGCGATCTTCATCCTCTGGTTCTCCCTCCTCATCCGCAAAGCCCTGTTGTTGGTCGCGATCGTGTTCGGACCGATCGCGCTCGCCGGCCTCACCTGGGAATCCGCACGCGGCTGGTTCGGGAAATGGGCGACCTTCGTGGTCGCTCTGATCGCGTCAAAGCTCGTCGTGGTCGTGATCTTCCTCATCGCGACCGCCCAAGTCTCTGCCCCGATCAGCATCGATCTGAAGTCGCTGTCAGAACCCATCGCGGGCATCGCGCTGCTGTTCATCGCCGCATTCGCCCCCTATATGGCGTACAAGTTCCTGAGCTTTGTCGGGTTCGACATGTATCAGGCGGCGTCGATGGAGCAGGAAGCGAAGAACGCCGTCAACCGCCCCATCCCGCTCCCATCGAAGCCGACTGGCCCCGCCCCGAAGCAGGTACTCGATGCCCCGGAGCCCAGCTCGGGCGGCACTCCTCAGGCGTCGGTGCCCGTGGCTCCCGGGGCGACCGAAGGCGCCGCGACCAGCGGTGCCGCTTCGGGTGGGGGCGGTGCCGCGAGCGGAGGGGCTGCTGCCGGAGGCGGTGCCGCCGGTGGCGCCGCGGCCGCGGGACCTGCCGCGGCGGTCGTGGCGGGCGCGGTGGTCGTGAAGGAGGCTGCGACGGCCGGGCCGAAGCTCGGCGGGGCGATCGGGAACGCCGCCGACAGCCACGCAGGCACGGCATCCGAACAGGCTGCGCCGCCGCCCAGCGCGGCACCGGTGCAGCGGCCTCCTACCGTGCTCCCGCCGCCGTCTCACCCGGCCGGTGGCTCCACGCCCACACCGCCGGTGAAGGAGTGACCCATGACCGCCACCAGCACCGGTGATCTGTCGTTTGAGCTTCGACCGGTGCAGTTCTCGCGTCTCACGCGGCGCGGCATCCTCCTCGGCCTCTCCCTGCCGCAGCTCATCGTCCTCGCCATCGCGCTGATCATCATCGTCGTCGGCCTGTACACGAACGGTGGCGCAGGGCTCGCCTGGTCATCCCCGGCCTGGACAGTGCTCGTCGCGATCGCCTGGGTTCCTCTCAGCGGGCGGAAGATCATCGAATGGGTGCCCATCACCGTCCGGTGGATGCTGCGCACCCGCGCGAAGCAGACCACCTACCGGCGCAGGGTCGTGAAGCCACGCCCCGCCGGCACCCTCGCCCTCCCCGGTGACCTCGCCGCGTTGCGGGAGTGGCTCGATCCCGAGACGAGGGCGGCGATGCTCCACGACCCGCACGCGCAGACTCTCACCGCGGTGTGCGGGGTGTCGCATCCCGCGTTCGTGCTCCTCGACCCGGGCGAGCAGCAGCGCCGCGTCACCGGCTGGGGGCGCGTCCTTGCCGCTGCCTGCCGCTCCGGCAGGATCGCCCGCATCCAAGTACAAGAACGCACCCTCCCCGACTCCGGCTCTGGGCTTGCGGAATGGTGGCGCGAACACGGGCGCGACGACGGGTCTTGGGCGGCGGCCACGTATCGGGAGCTCATCGAACGCGCCGGCCCTGCCGGGGAACGGCACGCGACCACGATCTCCCTCTCCCTCGACATGCGCGCCGCCGTCCGGCAGATCCGCTCCGCCGGCGGCGGCATGAAAGGCGCCGCAGCGGTGCTGCGGCAGGAGATGCAGTCGTTCCAGACCGCGCTGCGCTCCGCCGAACTCCACCTGACCGGATGGCTCACCCCGGGCGACGTCGCCCTGACCCTCCGCACCGCCTACGACCCCGCCGCAGGCCCCGCACTCGAACGCCACGGTGACCTCGGCCGCGACCTCGCCACCGCAGGCCCGGTCGCCGTCACCGAGACCTGGGACCGGCTTCGCTCGGACAGCGCGCATCATGCGGTGCTGTGGATCAGCGAATGGCCCCGCGCGCAGACGTTCCCCGGCTTCCTCGCCCCGGTCATCCTCACCGGCGGCGTGCTCCGCTCTCTGTCGCTGCACTATCTGCCGGTGCGGGCGGACCAGGCGGCACGGGATCTGCGGAAGAAGAAGACCGAGATGATCGCCGACGCCGCCCAACGCCGCAAGATCGGCCAAGTCGAAGACACCCAAGCCTCCGCCGAGTATCAGGACGTGCTGCAGCAGGAATCCGAGCTCACCGCCGGCCACGGCGTACTCCGTGTCGTGGGGCTCGTCTCGGTTTCCGCACCGACCGTCGGCGAGCTAGATGCGGCGGTATCCCAGGTAGAGCAGGCCGCGATCCAGGCATCCTGCGAGACCCGCCGTCTCGTCGGCCAGCAAGCGCAAGCGTTCACCGCTGCTGCGCTGCCGCTGTGCCGCACCGTCTGACCCCGACAGCGCTGCGCGCACCTGGTTCGTACCCCTATCGTCCTCTGGTGAAGGAACCCCTGTCATGCCGACCTTCGATGATGCCCCCGCGGATGCAGCCGAGATGTCCGAGGCCATGCGTGGACTCGCCCACGCGACCCGCCGCGTCGACCAGCCCGAGCAGATGTACCAGGTACTCGGTGATCTGCTCGGCTCCGTGCGGTCGCTCGAACAGATCCTCAGCCAGCTCGCGACCGCGCACGACACCCTCAGCAACCTGGCGACCGACGACGCCGGGGACGGGCCCGCCGGCCGCAGCGATGCCGCAGCAACCGCGGCCGAGCTCCGCGCCGCCGCTGTACTGATCAGTCAGACCGAACGCCGCCTCGACGCGAGCATGGGCGCGGCCGGACGAATCGCCTGGCACTCGGAGCCTGTGACGAACGTACGACGGGAGTTCATCAACGTCGTCTTCCTGCAGGGCGAGGAAGCCCAGGTCATCGACATCATCACGCTCCGCGGTGCCGATCAAGCGATCGAGCACCTGGCGGGGCACGATTTCGGGGATGAGACTGCGGAGGCCGCGCTCGAGAACGGGTACGTCTACGACCAGCCACCGGTCGGACAGCTCGACAAGACCGCCACCCGCGACACATACACGGTCGTCTACAACCCCTTCATGGGGCACGTCGGCCTCTACCGGCAACGCGACGCTCTGCCCGATCCCGCGATCATCGGCCCCGAAGATCCACCCAGGCAGGCCACCCCCAGCACGGCGTCGGAGTCGGCGGCGACGCCGGTCGCAGAGCGTTCCCGGCGTGAACGACTCGGCACTCCGACGATGAACCGGCCACCCATCGTGAGCCATTCGGCCAAGCGCGGTCTCGGCCGATGACCAACAACCCGGAAAACTCCGAGGCGGGTGAGCTGCACACCTCGGTGCTCGTCGGGCCGGAGGGTGAACGGCGCAAGCAGCGGCGAGTCCGTGAGCAGGCCGCTGCACGCATCCGCGCTGACGCTCGCACCGCAGCGAGGCGAGCCGCGAGAACGGTGGCCGACGCGGAGCGGGACTCGCGTCGCGCGACCGAGTATCTGCCCCGTGCCGGCGAGGCCGGGGCGGCAGCGTTGCGGACACCCGGGCGGTTCCGGCTCCCGCGACATCAGGACACCAGTGCGACGCTCTCGGGGCACTATCCGTTCCTCGCTGAAGGCGGTCTCGGCTCCGCTGGCACCTTCATCGGCCAGGACCTCTACTCCGGCGGCTCGTTCGTCTACGACCCGTGGGAGCTGTACCGACAGGGGGTCATCACCGCCCCGAACCTGATCCTCGCCGGGATCGTCGGCTCCGGGAAGTCCTCCCTCGCGAAAGCCCTCTACACGCGGGCGCTGCCATTCGGTCGCCGCGTCTACGTGCCCGGTGACCCGAAAGGCGAACACACGGCCGTCGCCCGCGCCGTCGGTGGACGCGCCATCGTCCTGGGCCCCTCCCTCCCGACGCGGCTCAACCCGCTCGACGAGGGGTACCGTGCGACCGGGATTCCCGACGCCGACTGGGCCGCGCAGGTCGCCGCGCGGCGTCGTGACCTCATCGGTGCACTCACCGAAACCGTGCTCGACCGCCGGCTCACCCCGGTCGAGCACACCGCGATCGACCTCGCCCTCGCCGACGCCGTCCGCTCATCCGAAGTCCCGGTCCTGCCAATGGTTGTTGACCGCATCCTCTCCCCCGCCATCGCGGATGATCCAGATGGGCGGCTCACGGAGGACGGCCGCATGGTGGGGCACGCGCTGCGCCGCCTCGTAGCCGGCGACCTCTCCGGCCTCTTCGACGGCCCTTCCACCGAGAAGTTCGACCCAACCTTGCCGATGTTGTCGCTCGATCTCTCTCGGGTTGCGGAGAACTCGGCTCTGCTCGCGGTACTGATGACGTGCTCGGCGGCGTGGATGGAAGCCGCGCTCCAAGACCCGTCCGGCGGACAGCGGTTCGTGGTCTACGACGAAGCCTGGCGGCTCATGTCCTACCCGGCACTCCTCGCCCGGATGGATGCGCAATGGCGGCTCGCTCGCCACTATGGGCTCGCGAACCTCCTCATCTTCCACAAGCTCACCGACTTGGAGAACGTGGGCGATCAGGGCCCACGGATGCGGGCGCTCGCGTCCTCGCTGCTCGCGAATGCGGAAACAAGGATCGTGTACCGGCAGGAATCCGATCAGCTCGGCGTCACCGCGCAAACCCTCGGCCTCACCGGCACCGAACGCTCACTCCTCCCTGGCCTCGGGATCGGGCAAGGGCTGTGGAAGATCAAGGACCGCAGCTTCGTCGTGCAGCACCAGCTCCACCCAGCAGAACTCGAACTCTTCGACACTCGGGCACGGATGCTCTAGAAGAGCAAGTTTGTCGGTGGCCCCTGTCATCCTGATGCCGTGATCGAACGGCCCATTGACTTCAGGCGACCGCGACAGATGAGGTGTGGCGCGTGCACCGATGAGTGGGACGCGACTGTCGACTGGCTGGACCGCTTCGACCAGGGCAAAGAGGGCTGCCCGGCATGCGGCACGGACTGTCGAGGCGAGGACCGTCCCGATTTCACCGCGGATCCCGATGATCAGGCGCACGACGAGGCCGCAACCCGCGACTTGACCTGGTATCACTCATCGACGCACGCAATATGGCCCGATCGTGACTTCGACGCAGCCTCTGATCTGACGGAAGAGACCAGGCAGCGCATGGAATCGATGAGTGCGCGCCCTGGTGCCGTTGAACGATGGGCCGCACGCCAGAAATCGAAAGCCCTGCACATCGGCACTTACGAGGCCGCCATCGAGAACATGTTCCGCCGCATCGACGACGAAAGCGGGTCAGCGGATCAGTTCTTTCTCCACCGGGTTCGACTCCGTCAGGACTGCGTGATCGAGCCGGGTGTGCATCCTGAGCCCACCGATTTCGTTGGCAACGCCTATCTCTCCGAGGTTTGCGCTCCGGGCGTGAATGTGCTCCGCTACGTGAACGTTCACGAGGATGCCTCCCGAATTTCCCTCGCCCTCGACATCGATGCGATCGATGCGATACAAAGCATCCCGATTCCGCTCCCCGTTGACACGGGCGACGCCTGGATCATCGGCGCGACGACGCGCCTGCGCAGTGCGAGCTTGCAACCGCTCGAGCCCGTGACCTCCAGAATCGAACGATTTCGGCCGCGGACGATACCGGCGTTGGTAGCCGAAGGTCGCCAACTCGTGGAGGAGGCCGGAGCAGAGCTGCCGGTGAACCTGCGAGACCGGTTCGGGCTGGAGGCCGATGAAGAGAGCTTCGCTTCCGATCCCGCTGGATTCCCGTCACGACTTCTCGGACTTGTGCGGCTCGTAACGGACTCTGGGCGGGTCTTAGCCGCTCTCGACGACCAAGACTGGCGAAGCGTCTAGCGCCTCAGAGTCGCAGCGGGCGTACCTGGCTGGTGGCCGTCGCCGTTCTGACGATGGTCTCCGATCTCGTCAGGAAGGCCTCGCGCATGTCCAACACGTCTCTCGTTCCACCGGATACCTCACCTCCACCGCCCGCCCGTGCCACGGCTCGGATCGCGGCGATCGTCACGGCGTTGCTTCTGTTGTTCGGAGGTTTGTTCTTCCCGTCGCCGGCGCAGGCGGCGACGCTCGGCACCGGGTATGGGGATGAGAACCTGTTTATCGGAGCGTTCTCCTCGCACGGGCGGCAGACGTACTGCATGGATCTCGGTGCGGTCGGGCCGTGGGGGACGACGGAGCCGCCCGAGCTGAAGACCTTGCTCGATGCGCTCTCGCGCACGCAGCTCGCGCAGCTCAACTACGTGATGGGCCGGTGGGGCGAGTCTCGTGATCCGAACATCACCTCCGCGGTCGCGATGTTCGTCTGGGACGTCGCCGACCACGACGTGTACCTGAGCAAGGGCGGCGACGGCGGGCTCATCACGCGCGTCCCCGCGAACCAACAGGCCACCGTCCTATCGCACCTGGCCGCGATGCGCGATGCCGCGGCGTCCAACGCGGTGAAGGACCCGTCGGTGTCGCTGTCTATCACGATGACCGACCAGTACCACGGGACGCTCACGATCGCGACGGACCCGGCGTCCTTATCGGGCACGGTGAGCTTGTCGAATGCGACGTTCGCGAGCGGTTCCACGTCGGCGGCGTTGGGTGCGGGCACGCATCAGATCATCGGCACCCCGGCAGAGGGCGCACCCGACTATCGGGTGCGCGCCGCGTTCACCGCGTCCTCAACCGGACTGGGTGCCGGTGTGGACCTGTTCTACACGCCCGGGTCGCAGCGCATTCTCGCCGCGGCCTCGTTCAAGCCGTTGCTGGCGCAGGCCGAGTCTCCGGTGATCCCGTTGGACTTCCAGCCGGTCATCGAAACGCAGGTGTCGTCGACGTTCGTGCAGGCCGGCACCCCGTTCACCGACCAGCTCAACGTTTCGGTGACGAAGCACTCGTGGATCACGGTGAACGGGACCCCTGTGCCGGTGCTCGCTGAGGGTGCCCTGTATGGGCCGTTCGACGCGCAGCCCGCCGAAGCGAACGCGCCCCCGGCCGGTGCCCCCGTGCTCGGCACCGAGTCGTTGACGCTCACGCATCCCGGCACCTACGTGTCGCCGGGGACGCTCGTGGCACGTTCGTCGGGGTTCTACACGTGGGTGTGGAGCATCGACAAGCAAAAGCAGGGCGAGAACGCGAAGTACCTCACCGATTCGTTCACCGACCGGTTCGGACGTGTCGCGGAAACGTCGGTGGTGCCGTTCCAGCCGGAGGCGGTGTCGAAGGCGAACGGCCGACTCGTGAAGCCCGGCGACGCCGTCACCGACACGATCACGGTGTCATCGACGAACGGGGCGTGGCTGAAGCAGAACGGGGCCCCGATCCCGGTCGTGTTCGAGGCCACCGCCTACCAGGTGCCCGGGACCCTCCCGCCCGTCCAGGGCGCGGAGATCCCCGAAGGCGCCGTGCGGGTGGGCACGGCGCAGATCGTCGCGGAAGGCCCCGGCACGTACACGTCGCCCGCGGTGACGCTTCCTGATGCCGGGTTCGTGACGTGGGTGTGGGAGGTGAAGAAGGCGTCGCAGCCGGAATGGGTGCGCCCGTTCCTCGCCGCCGACTGGCGCGACGACTACGGTATCAACGTCGAATCGCACTCGGTGCGGTGGCCGGTCACGATCACGTCGGAGGTGCGCGAGTACAACGTGCACAAGGGCGGGCGAGCGTTCGACCGCATCACCGTCACCGGGTTCCCCGACAACCACCCCGACTTCACCGGTGACGGCTACTGGGGTCCGGACACGAAGGAGCTAACGCACATCGTCTACGGCCCCTTCGCGACCGATACGGAGTTGACGGCGGATCTGCCGCTCGAGGATGCCCCGGTGCTGACGACGGTCACGACGCCCGCGAAGAACGGGGTCTATGACATCGGCTACACCGATGAGGATGCGATCCGGCCTGCGAAGCCGGGCTACTACGTGATCGTCACCTCGTTCGAGGGTGATGATCGGGTGCAACCGTTCGTGAGTTCACCGGCGGACATCTGGGAACGGTTCTTCGTCCCCGGCGTCGAGCAGCCCGTGTCCGTGGTCACGCAAGCGCAGGAGTCCGCGTTCGTGGGCGACCCGTTCTCAGATACCGCGCTCGTGCAGGGCACTGACATCCCGAAGGGCGCTTACCTGATGTTCCGCGCCTACGGCCCCCAGCCCGCAGGCGAAGAACCGGTGTGCGAGGCCCCGTTCTTCACCTCGGCGAAAGTGCCGGTCACACAGGCCGGCCACTACCGCTCCGGCGAGACGACAGTGGACAAGCCGGGGAACGTGTACTGGGTTGAGACCCTGTACGGCCAGGACGGGAAGGCGATCACGGCCGGGAAGTGCGGTGCGCCGGGTGAGACGACGATTGTGAATGCGCGCCCGCCGGGCACCCCACCTACCCCTCCGACCCCGCAGCCGCCGCTGCCGAAACCGCCCACGAGTCTCGCGCAGACGGGTAGCGACGGGTGGATGAGTCTCGTCTGGGGCGGGATCGCGGCCGCTCTCCTCGCGGCCGGCGGCACACTCTGGTTCGGGCGCAGGCTCGCGCTCTACCGGGAGCGCAATGGATACGTCAGAGAGGAGGACACCGGTATCGACGACCTGATGAACGAGTAAGCGCACCCCCCAATACGACGGGCGGAACCGCGCGGCCCCCTTCCCTCGGAGGGCCTGCACGGTTCCGCCCGTTCTCGTATGCCCACCCGGCGCACCTGACCCCTGAGAAACGACTTCCAGGGAGGGCAGAGATCATGCAGGACAGCGACGACGTACGGGCGCGGATGGAGATTGCCGCCCTCACTGAACCCGGGCATACCGTCACCGGGCAGATGCTCCGGATCATCGGCCCCGCCGAGACCCTCGCGCTGCTCCGGAACCCGCGCATTCCGCTTCCCGCCCAGGTCGACCCGGTGCTGGGGACTGAGTGGCGGGAGGCGACCGCGGCTCGGCTGGTCGATGGTCTCGCCGACCAGGTGGCCCGCCTCACCGACCAGCATCAGCTCCTCGTCCTCACGCCAGGCAGGGCGGGGTGGCCTGCGTCGTTCGCGGATCTTGGCGACCGCGCCCCGGTTATGCTGTGGGCGAAAGGGAACCCCGAACTGCTCACCTCTTCACTCGCGTCACGGGTGACGTTCACCGGGGCGCGTGCTTCCTCGTCGTACGGGGAGCACGTCACGCGGGAACTCGTGGCGGATCTCTTGCGGGAACCGCGGATCGTCGTCGCGGGCGGCGCATACGGCATCGATGCCGCCGCGCACCGTGCCGCCCTCGCGATCCGCCCCGCATCCACGATCGCCGTCCTCGCCGGCGGCCTGGACCGCCCCTACCCGTCCGGGCACACGGACCTGTTCCAAGACATCGCCGATGCCGGCGGAATCCAGATCAGCGAGACGCCACCGGAGACGACGCCAACCAAGTGGCGATTCATCGCCCGCGCCCGCCTCCTCGCAGCCCTCGGCGGCGCGAGCATCATCCCCGAAGCCGGATACAGATCCGGGTCGCTGCTCGTCGCCGCCCGCGCGACCGAGCTCGGACGCCCCGTCGGCACCGTCCCCGGCCCCATCACCTCCGCCGCATCATCCGGCTGTCACCGGCTGCTGCGGGAAGGCCTCGCCGAGGTCATCACCCACGCCGGCGACATCACCGAACTCCTCGACCCCGCCCCGCCATCGTTCCTCAGCTCCGCGATCCAGGAAGTCGCCCGCCGTGCGGCACCGGATGCCGGCAAGGCCGCGAGGCGAGCGGCGCTATGAACCGTCCCCGCCGCCTCGCCCGGGATCGGCGGGCGTCCCTCTGTGATCTCGAAGGAGAACCGTATGTCGAAGCGTGCCCGCACGAAAGCCGATGCCTCCGTGATCGTGATGGTGCGAATGCTCGTCCAGGGCGACGGCACCCTGCACGTCACCGTCGACGGTGCCCCGTACCTCCCGGCGGAGTTCGCGCCACCGTGGCGGCGTGCTTCCTTCCCGCACATCGTCGATGCGATCAGCGATCAGCGACCCGGGCAGACGCTCCGCGTCGACGTGGTCGAAACCGACGGCAGGGTCATCACCGACTACCGCGTCCCACCCAAACCCCGCCGCACAGCCCCGACACCGGCGCCGACTCCCCTGCCGACACAACAGCACGTCAGCCAGACAGTCGAGCCCCCGCAGGTTTCGTCTGAGCCGGTGCAGTCGCGTCTGGCGGAGTTCGCCGGGTCTGGATTCATGCCTGGTGAAGACGTGGCGGTCGCGATCGTGATCGCGCACACCGAGACCGGCCCGGACGGGATCTCCCGCGCACTGGTCGATGCCCGCTACCTCGATCACGCGCCGACACGGGAAGTCATCCTGCTCGGCAGGATCTCCGGCACCATCTACATCGGCCAACCCACATGAGCACTCCGATCCGTCCCACCGGGACGCTCGGTGACGAACTCACCAACGCCGCCCTCGTCCTCCTCGCGACCCTCGGCGTGATCGCCGTGCTCCTCCGCGCCGCCGGCAGCATCGCCGCGTTCATCCTCGGGACTCCACAACCGACAGCCGGGCTCGGTGCCGGAGCGAGGGTGCTGCTGCGGCCAGGCGATCCCGCTGACACCCTGAACGCGCCCGGACTCAACCCTGTCGTGTACTGGCTGATCGCCGGGGTGTTGATCCTCGGTGCCGGGGCTGCCGCCTGGCGGGTTTGGGTGCTGCTTCGCCATCACTCGCGGCGTCAGGCGATGGACCCGTACCGGATCGCCGGGATCGCGACACGGGCCGAAGTCACGCATGCCGGTTCGCCGCGGGCGCTGCTCGCCAGGGCCGGGAACCTGCGCCCTTCCCTCGACCATCCGGAGCCGGCGGATGTCGGATATCGGATCGGTGCATCTCGTGGAGTTGAGGTGTGGGCGTCGGTCGAGGACTCGATCTTGCTGATCGGACCTCCCCGCTCCGGGAAGGGCGTCCACATCGTCATCAACACGATCCTCGACGCGCCCGGTGCGGTCATCACGACCAGCACCCGGCCCGACAATGTGACCGCTACGATCCGCGCCCGTCAGAAGGTCGGGCCGGTCGCGGTGTTCGATCCGCAGCATCTCGCCGATGGCATCCCGGCAGGTCTGCGCTGGTCGCCCGTTCGCGGGTGCGCGGACCCGTTGACCGCGATGATCCGCGCGTCCGGGCTCGCGTCCGCGACCGGGCTCGGGAAAGGCGGCGTCGAGGGCGGTGATTTCTGGGAAGCGAAAACCCGGGTCGCGCTCCAATGTCTCCTCCACGCCGCCGCCCTCGACGATCGACAGCCGGCTGACCTGTTCCGGTGGACACTCGACCCCGCAGGCGCCGGCGACGCCGTTTCGATCCTCGCCGCGCACCCGATGGCGGCCGGAGGCTGGGCGGAAGCACTGCAGGCGATGATCGACGCCGACCCACGAACCCGCGATTCGATCTGGCAAGGCGTCTCCCTCGCACTCGCCGCCCTCGCGGACCCGCGCGTACTCGACGCCGTCACACCCACGCCAGACGAGATCTTTGACCCCGAAGCGTTTCTGGAGCAGCGCGGCACGCTGTATCTCCTCGCGACCGCCGCGGGTGCGAACAACAGCGCCCCTCTGGTCGCGGCGCTCATCGAAGACGTGGTGGAGGCTGCGCGCCGGCTCGCAGCGCGCAGTCCGGGCGCTCGGCTCGATCCGCCGTTGCTGCTCGCGCTCGACGAGGTTGCGAACCTGTCACCGTTGCCGTCGTTGCCGACGCTCATGGCCGAGGGCGGCGGTACCGGGATCACAACCATGCCCGTCCTGCAATCTCTCGCCCAAGCCCGCGAACGGTGGTCCGAGAACGCGGCGCACGCGATTTGGGATGCCGCGATCGTGAAGATCATCCTCGGTGGTGCCTCCAACAGCCGCGATCTCCAAGACCTCTCCACCCTCATCGGGGAACGCGACGAGATCACCGACTCCACGACCGTCGGCGACCAAGGCTCCCGCTCCGCGCAACGCTCCATCCGACGGGTTTCGATCATGCCGCCTGATACGATCCGCCGGCTCCCGTTCGGTACCGGACTCGTGCTGCTCCGCGCTGCACCCCCGATCGTCACACGACTTCGCCGCTGGACCGAGCGCACCGACCGTGCGCAACTCGTCGCCGACCGCGCCGAGGTCGAAGCGCAGTTGCACTACCGCGGGGCCGTGGGTGACGGCGGCGCACCTATGGAGTAGTGCCGCGACCGGCGCGGCGCAGGCAGGAGAAGTGCGATGGACATGCGATCCAAGACCTCAGTGGCCGGGTATCTCGCGCGAACCCCGCAGTTGAAGCGGCTGCAGAACGGGCTACTGCTGTTCGTGACCCAGCTCGGGCAGAAGCAGTATCAGCGCGAGGACGACGGCACCTTCACGCTCACGGGCACCGCCTATGTCGGGCTCACCGTCCTGGGTGACCGAGCCGAGACAGCCTTCGAGCTGTTCGCCGAGGGCGACGATGTGGTCGCGCTCGGCGAGTTCCACTCCAGGACGTTCGAGCGTCGCGGAGAGAGCGTCGAACAGCTCCAGTTCCGCGCCGACAAGCTCCTCTTCGACACCTCGCATCCGCGCTACTCGGTAACGCGAAGCCCTCGCCCCGTCGACGCAGCGCCTACGCTGCCCACATCATCCCTGTCGGCGGCGGTCGAGTTTCGTGCTCCGACTGCGATGGCGCTGGGGCGGTGACCCGCGTGGGTGAGATCCCGTTGCCTCCGATGCCCAGCGACGAGCCCGAGGGAGAGTTCGATTCCGAGATCGAGGAAGACGACCTGTACGACCAGCTCATGGCCGGCACCGCGCTCCCGGAGCCGCCACGCCCGATCAACTGGAATCTCCTCTCCTCTGGCGACGCCGAAGCAGAATGGTTGGCGCTGAACCAGTGGGTGGACTGGCTCCGCCGCACCTACGGTCTGCCCGCATCCGTCGTGCCGCCGTTCTGGCACCGGCACCCCGAGCTGGTGTGGGAGCTCTCGGCTCTGCATCTGCACTGGATCGCGAGCTACGACCCCGACCAATCGGCCTCCGGCCCGATCGCCTGGCACACCGACTTCGCGGCGACCCGCGACCGGCTCCGCGAATGGGTCGCTACCTGCGGAACACGGATCGACCGCGACCGCCCGACACGGCAGACCATCTGGCCGGGCGAGGACCCGCAGGGACCGATCGAAGACGAGACGATCACGGATCGCGCAGAGGACTTCATCGACTTCGTAGCGGCGGACGTGCAGGCGCGACAGGAGATCGAGGACGAGTTCCTCCGCGCGCGACGGTCGGCCGATCATGTCCGTGACCACTGATGCCGTCGAACCGCTCTGGAACTCGCGCGAAGCCGCCGAGTTCCTGAACGTCTCTCCGGCCACGCTCTCCCGCTGGCGCAGCCAGCAGGAGGGGCCACCATTCGTGCAGGTCGGTGCGGTCACCCGCTACAACCCGCCGACTGTGCGCGCCTGGGTGCTCGAACGCGAGGCGAAGCATGGCTGACCCGCGCAAGCATCAGATGCCACCGCTCGGCGTGAAACTCACCGAGAGCACCGAGAGCCGCGGAAGCGGGCTACTCGCAAGGGTGCGGTGGACCGATCCGCACACGAAGAAGCGCCCAAGCCGGTCTGAGTTCGTCGCCACCCAGGAAGAGGCGGAGGCGTTCTTCGAGAAGATGCGCCAGTCCACCGAGACGGGCGCGGACATGCTCATCACCCTCAAGGAGTACGTCGATTCCATCGGCGACCGTTGGCAGCGCGGCCTCGACCCGACCTCCACCGTCGACGGCTACGACGCCGGTCTCCGGCTCCGCGTCCTGCCCGCGCTCGGGCATCTGAAGGTCAGCAGGATCAGCACCGGCCTTATCGACCGCACCATCGATCGGTGGGAGACCGAGTATGGGCCATCGACCGTGAAGAACAGCATCGCGCCCCTGGTGCGCGTGCTCGATGTCGCCGTGCGCGACGAAGTGATCCCGTCCAATCCGGCGAGAACCCGAGCACGTCGCACCTACGGCAAGGACGACAGGCGGCAGACCGGCGGATTCCGGGCTTTCGCGATCCCGGACCTCGACACCCTGAACCATCTCGCAGACGCCTGCGCGGAAGTCCACCAGAGCTACTCCGATCACGTCATGCTCTGCGCGCTGCTCTCCGCGCGCGGGTCAGAGGTCGCCGGCCTCCAAGCCGGAGATGTCAACTGGAACAGTCGGATCGTGACGATCGAACGGCAGACCTACCCCGGCAAAGGGGGACTGGTCACGAAGGAGACGAAAGGTCGCACCACCCGCTACGTGCCCATCCTCGACGCGCTCGAACCGATCCTCGTCCGCCTCACCGTAGGCAGGAACCCGGAAGATCCGCTGCTCCGCGGGCCGCGCGGCGGAGTGCTCACGACGGCCACGGTGCGCGACGCGACCAAGTGGGATCAGCTCGTCACAGGGCTCGGGCTCGAGAACCTCAAACGCCATGGACTCCGGCACACAGGCGCAACCTGGCTCGCTGATTCAGGTGTCCCTCTGCACGTGCTGCAACGCATCCTGGGCCATGCCTCGATCGAGACGACCAAGGGCTACCTGCATCCTGACCACCGGCATTTGAGCGAGGCCGCGAAGCTCGCCAACCAGTTCCTCGCCAGCCCGGCGCAGACACGCAGGAATGGGACTCCCCGACGACCCGCCCCTCAGCTCTGATGCGTCACGCCAACCCCGGCTCCGCGAGGAGGCGGGACATGGTGCTGCCCGAGAATTGGCCCACTAGATTTCCACTTTTTGGCCCACTAGCTTCCTTCGCGCTGCTGTCAACCCGCTGACGGACGAGGGCCGTTGAACCCGATTTGGGACCCTCGACGGGACCGGGCGGAGGTCATCGAAAACGAAAGAAGCCCTGACAAGAAATTCCTTCTCATCAGGGCTTTTCTGTCGGGATGACAGGATTTGAACCTGCGACCCCCTGACCCCCAGTCAGGTGCGCTACCAAGCTGCGCCACATCCCGTTGTTTAGTTGTTTCGGACTGATCCGAGGGCTATTGAACTTATCCCCCAGTCAAGTGCGCTACCAAGCTGCGCCACAGCCCGTGGACGACCGCGCCGGAGCGCGGGCAACTCCCTTATCGTAGCCGACTCCCGAGTCCTCCGCGAAACCGGGCGCGGTCCGGGCGCGGCGCGGATGTCCGCGGCCGCGCGTAGGGTCGGGGCATGACCACGATCACGACGAAGGCAGCGACGCCCACGGAGTGGGATGACGTGCAGCGCACGCTCACCGGAGGCGGCGACGGTGCGTCCTGCCAGTGCGTGTGGCCCGTGCTGCGCAACAAGGACTGGAACGCCACCACGAAGGATCAGCGGGTCGAGATCCTGCGGGATGAGATCGCAGCGGGTCCCCCGCCGGGCATCGTGGCCTATGTCGACGGCGAGGCCGCGGGGTGGATCCGCATCGGTCCTCGGCCGGCGCAGGCCCGGCTCGGATACACGCGCGCCATCGTCGCCGCGACGCAGGAGCCGCTCGACGACGGCGAGGTGTGGGCGGTGTCCTGCTTCTCGGTGCGCCGCGATCAGCGCGGCCAGGGGCTCAACGCGGCACTTCTCGCGGCGGCGGTCGAATACGCCCGTGAGTCCGGAGCACGCGTCGTCGAGGGATATCCGGTCGACACCGCCGCCAAAAAGGTGTCGTCGAACGAGCTCTTCCACGGGGCGCTGTCGACCTTCCTCACCGCGGGATTCTCGGTCGTCGGCGAGCTGCGCTCGGGGCGGCCGCTGGTGAGCCTGAGCCTCGCCGCATAGTGAGACCGACGGATCCGGAGCCGACCGCTCGCGCGTCACCGCACTCCTACGATGGAGGGATGCAGAGCCGCACCCGACTTCGCGCCCTGTGGCCGTTCGCTCCCTACATCGTCGTCTCCGTGATCCACGTACTGGCGAACGCGACGCACAGTCCGCTCACGACGCCGACCAAGGTGCTGCTCATGCCACTGCTGGCCCTGCCCGTCCTACTGGCGTGGAAGACGCTCGCGCCGCGCGCGGCCGCCGTCCTGCTGATCGTGGCGCTGACCTTCTCCTGGCTCGGCGACGAGGCCGGTCTGTTCTTCCCGTTCGCCCCGGAGCTGCCCCTCATGCTGGGGTTCTTCGGCCTCGCGCACGTCGCGTACATCCTGCTGTTCCTGCGCCACCTGCGCGTGCGTCGGCTGCCGATGTGGACCGTCGTCTTCGTGCTCTGGTGGCTCTTCATGATCATGATCCTCGGACCGCACACCGGATCCCTGCTCGTCGCCGTCGGCGCCTACGGCATCGTCCTCGCGGGCACCGCGGCGACCTCCGCCCGCTGCCGCCCGATGGTCGCCTGGGGCGGCGTGTTCTTCCTCTCCAGCGACTCGATCCTCGCCTTCCGCCTGTTCCTGTCCGATGCGATGCCCGACTGGACGAGCCCCGCGGTGATGGCCACCTACACGATCGGACAGGGCCTCATCGTGGCCGGAGCACTGCTCGCACTGCGTCGCCGTGCCGAGACCACCGCCGTCGAGCCCACGCCGTTCGACCGCACCCAGGGAGCCCGCCCATGAACGAGCCCTGGGCGAGCGGCCCCGTGCGCATCGACAGCTGGCTCTGGGCGGTGCGCGCGTTCAAGACCCGCTCCGCCGCGACCACCGCCTGCCGCGCCGGGCACGTACGCCTCAACGGCGAGCGGGTGAAGGCGGCGCAGACCGTGAAGATCGGCGACGAACTGCGGATCCGCATCAGCGGCTTCGACCGGATCCTCATCGTCCGCCAGACCCTCGTCAAGCGGGTCGGCGCTCCGCTGGCCGCCGTCGCCGCCGAAGACCGCACGCCACCCCGCGAGCCCGTGGCCGCGGCCGGTCTGCGCGACCGCGGCGCGGGCCGTCCGACCAAGCGTGAGCGCCGCGACATCGATCGCCTCCGGGGTCGCGACACCCCATGATTCCCGCTGCGACTTATCCACAGACCCCTATGAATGTCGTAGCTTTGTTCTAAAATTGGGACATGAACAGCCTCACCCGTCCCCCACTCGCAGACCGCGAGGTGGTGCTGGACGCGTGGGTGGCCAAGCGCGCGCAGATCGCCCGGCTCGAAGCTGAGGCCGCCGACCTGCTGGCCACACGGGCCGCGTTGTTCGACCAGGATGTGCTGGCGCACCCGGTGCATCGAGACATGGCCCGCCGCTCGATGATCGCCGAGTACTCGGCCGCCGGCCACATCGGATCCGGGGCCGTGGAGAACGCCTTCGCGGATGCAGAAGCACTCTCGATGCACTTGGCCGGCCTCCACCAGGCGCTTCGCGAAGGAACGATCTCCGTGCAGCACGTGCGGGCCATCATCTCGGCGGCGGATCCGATTCGGGATGCCGTCCGCAACGGGCGCATCCCCGCCGAGTCCTTCGCCGCCTACGAGCAGGCGAGCATCGCGGTGGCGGAGCAGGACTCCCCCACGCGCACCCGGGTCGCCGCTCGTCAGATCGCGGCGGTCATCGCGGGCGAATCCGTGAAGGAGCGGCACCGTCGCGCGGTCGATGAGCGATGCGTGACGGTACGGATCCTGGACGAGGGCATGGCGCTGCTCACGGCCGTCCTGCCCGAGGTGTACGCGGTCGCCATCAAGGACCGCCTGCGCAGCCTCGCGAAGGCGATCGCGCAGACCTCCCGTTCATCCGCCCGGGACTCGGATACGGAGGGATCCGAGTCCGCTGACCTCTTCCCCGATGACCCGCGGCTGGATGCGCACGACCTCATCGTCACGGACGACACCTACGCCATCGACCCCGGAATCAGTCGCCCGGAGGACGACGACGAGACCGAGCACGCGGTCACCGCCGACGGCCGTACCCGCGCCCAGATCGAGGCGGACGCCCTCGTCGATCTCCTGCTCGCGGCCGGTCTCTCGGAGGTGCACGGCACGGGGTTGGACAGCATCCGGGCCACCGTGCAGGTCACGGTGGCAGCCACGACGCTGGCCGGAGAGGACGACCGGCTCGCCGAGCTCGACGGGCGCGGCCCTCTGGACCCCGACGTCGCCAGGGAGCTCGCGCGCAAGGTCACCGGATGGAACCGGCTCTTCCTGGACGCCACCGGCATGGTCACCCGCACAGATCGCTACACCCCGACGGACGCGATGAAGCGGTTCCTCCGCGCGAGGGATCAGCGCTGCCGCTTTCCCGGATGCCACACGCCGGCCGCTCGGTGCGAGATCGACCACAACCTCGATCATGCCAAGGGCGGACCGACCGAGCTCTCGAACCTGGCCGACTTCTGCCCGGGGCACCATCCGCTCAAGCATCCCGATCTCGACGACATCGTGCGCTGGACGGCGCATCAGCTCGCCGACGGCACCCTGCGATGGACGAGTCCGCTCGGTCGCAGCTACGACGACCATCCGCCACGACGGGTCATGTTCGTCTGATGGGAAGCCCGAGAGCGGCTAACGGGAAGCTCGAGAGCCGCTGACGGGAACTCCGGGGGTCGCTGACTTCAGACCGAGCATCGCTTACTCCAGCCCGAGCCTCGCTGACGGGAACTCCCGGGGGTCACTGACGTCAGCCCCAGCATCGCTGACGGAAGCCGAGAGCCGATGACGCGAGTCCGAGCATCGCTGACGGCAGGCCCGGGCAGCACTGACAAGTACTCCGAGAGCCGCGCAAACGAGACGAATCTCGACGTCCGGCTCGCTCAGTCCTTGCCCGGTCCTCGCTCAGTCCGCGCTCGGCGCGCCGTCGCCCAGCTGATCGAGCAGCCAGCGCACCGGCCTCACCTCAGCCGGACCCCCTGCCCCGGCCAGCGCCTCGACCCGCGACGACAGTCCGCGATCGCTCGTGACGACGAAGACACGGTCCCCCGCCGCCACGCGCGCGCGGGCGACGTCGACGATCGCGTCGTCTCCGGATCCCGGCGCCCGCACGATCTCCACGGCGCACGAAACGTCGGCGCTGTCCTCGGGATCCGCGACGTCGCGCGCCGCCCCTTCCGCGACGAGCATGACCCGCGGATGCCAGCGCGTCGAATCCAGGGCGACCTGCTCGGCCTCCACACCCCGCCGCGCCCAGGCGTCCAGCCGGTCGCGCAGGCGTGCCGTCGCGCCGGCACGATCCTTCCACCAGCCGTCCGGAACGGATCCGACGACGTTCGCGGCGTCGACGATCACCGCGGGTCGCACCTCCAGCAATCCCCGCAGCTCGGGCCAGGCCTCCGCGAATCCGGGATGCAGCGGACGGGCATCGACCTCGTCGACGGGCACCCACTCCAACGCGAGGCTCTCGGGGTCGCTGATCACCGGCTCGAAGGGCACGACGACATCGGCGACGACCGTGGTGTAGCTCCAGATGCCCAGATCCAGCACGCTCTCGAACCGCGCGCGCACCGCGCCGTGCGGGACGCCCGCCTCCTCCTGCGCCTCGCGGATGGCTCCTTCACGGGCGCTCTCGCCGGCGTGCAGCGCACCACCCGGGAGCGCCCACGTGCCGCCGTGGTGCGACCACGCGACCCGGTGCTGCAGCAGCACGCCCCGGGCAGGGTCATAGGCGAGCAGTCCTGCGGCGCCGTACCGCCCCCAGTACCGCTCCCCGGTCGGTGCCACGACCCAGGCGTCGCCGGAGTCGAGCGGTCCGAACGGGCGCCGCGGCTCACCGGGGGCAGGAGGAACGATCGTCACCCGTCCAGCCTTTCACACGCCGCCGCGGCACGGCCCTGTACGTCGGCGGGTTGCACCCGGTGTTGCGAGAATGGCGACATGAACGACGCCTACGAACTCGACGACGACCCCGCCCGGATCCAGCTCGACACGGTGTGGCACTGGCTGTCGACCGAGGCGTACTGGGGTCGCTGGCGCTCCCGCACCGACGTGGAGACGCAGATCGCGAACGCGTGGCGCGTCGTCGGCGTCTATCGCTCCGACACGGGCGCGCAGGTGGGCTTCGCCCGGGCCGTCTCCGACGGCGTGGGCTTCGCCTACCTCGCCGACGTCTACGTGCACGCCGAGCACCGCGGCCACGGTCTCGGCAAGCGCCTGATGCGGCTCATGATCGACGACGGCCCCGGCCCCGACATGCGCTGGACGCTGTTCACGAGCGACGCGCACGGCCTCTATCGCCAGTTCGGGTTCAGCGAGCCCGACCGCACCGCGATGGTGCGCCCGCCCCGCTCCGTCTGACCGGACCGCATGACGACACCCGCGATGGTGCCCCCGCCCCGCCCGGTCTGAGGACACAGGAACAGCCTGAGCAAGCCGGAACAGCCCGAGCACACAGGAACAGCCCGAGCACACAGGAACAGCCCGAGCACACGAGAACAACCCGAGCACACCGGAACAACCCGAGCACACCGGAACGGCCTGAAGATACAGGAACGGCGCCGACCCGGAGGTCGGCGCCATGTCCTCAGCGCTGCCGGCGCTCGCGCACCCGCATGTTGATCACGATCGGGGTGCCCTCGAAGTCGTACAGCTCGCGCAGGCGCCGCTGGATGAACCGGCGGTAGCCCGGATCCAGGAACCCGGTGGTGAACAGCACGAATGTCGGCGGACGGGTCGACGCCTGCGTGCCGAACAGGATCCTCGGCTGCTTGCCGCCCCGCAGCGGGTGCGGGTGGGCGGCGACGAGCTCGGTGAGGAACGCGTTGAACTTGCCGGTCGGGATGCGGCGGTCCCAGTTCTCCAACGCCGTCTCCAGCGCGGGGACGAGCTTGTCCAGGTGCCGTCCGGTCTTGGCCGAGATGTTCACGCGCGGCGCCCACGCGACATGCGCGAGGTCCTGCTCGATCTCGCGCTCCAGATACCGGCGGCGGTCCTGGTTCTCCATGTCGTCGTCGAAGAGGCGATCCCACTTGTTGAACGCGAGCACGAGCGCGCGGCCCGACTCGAGCACCAGGTCGATGATGTTGAGGTCCTGCACGCTGATCGGCTGGCTGACGTCGAGGACGACGACCGCGACCTCCGCCTTCTCCAGCGCGGCCGAGGTGCGCAGCGAGGCGTAGAAGTCCGCCCCCTGCTGCAGGTGCACGCGGCGGCGGATGCCGGCGGTATCGACGAAGCGCCACATCTTGCCGCCGAGCTCGACGATCTCGTCCACCGGGTCACGGGTGGTGCCGGCGAGGTCGTTGACGACCACGCGCTCCTCCCCCGCGGCCTTGTTCAGCAGCGACGACTTGCCGACGTTCGGACGGCCGAGGATGGCCACCCGGCGCGGTCCGCCGATCTCCGCCTTGGCGACCGCGGAGATCTCCGGGAGCTTCTCCATGATCGCGTCCAGGAGGTCGGCGACACCGCGGCCATGGATCGCGGAGACCGGATACGGCTCGCCGAGACCGAGGTTCCACAGGGCCGCAGCCTCGGGCTCCTGCCGGGCGTCGTCGATCTTGTTCGCGACGAGGAAGACGGGCTTGCCGCTCTTGCGCAGCAGCTTCACGACGTGCTCGTCGGTCGAGGTCGCCCCGACCATCGCGTCGACGACGAACAGCACCACGTCGCTGAGGTCGATAGCGACCTCGGCCTGCGCGGCGACCGAGCGGTCGATGCCCTTGGCGTCGGGCTCCCAGCCGCCGGTGTCGACCAGCGTGAAGCGCCGGTCCATCCACTCGGCCTTGTAGGTGACGCGGTCGCGGGTGACGCCGGGGGTGTCCTCGACGACCGCCTCACGGCGGCCCAGGATCCGGTTCACGAGCGCGGACTTGCCGACGTTCGGGCGACCGACGATCGCCACCACGGGCAGCGCGGGCAGGAATTCGATCCCGTCCTCGCCGGCGACGAGGCCGGCGAGCAGCTCGGCGTCCTCGTCGTCCAGGTCGTAGTCGTCGAGACCGGCGCGCAGTGTCGCGGCGCGCGACTCGACGAGCTCCTCGTCCATCGCGTCCAGCTTCTCCGCGAGACGGTCTTCGCCGCCCTCGTATTCTTCTTCGTCAGCCATGGTCGGCTCCTCGCTGCGCTCCGGGCGCACGTCGCTCGATCACCGCGATCACGGCGTCGATGGTCTCCTCGAAGTCGAGGTCGGTCGAATCCACGACCTCCACTCCCTCTGCGGCGGTGAGGAAGTCCACCACCGCACTGTCTTTGGCGTCCCGGCGGTGCAGGGCATCCGCGACGGCGCCGGCGTCCTCCGTGTCGAGCTCCGCGGCCCGCCGCGCGGCACGCACCTCGGGCGCCGCGGTGAGCAGGATCCGCACCGGGGCGTCCGGGGCCACCACGGTGGTGATGTCGCGCCCCTCGATCACGACGGCCGGATACGCCGCCTCCCGCGCGATCCGGCGGAACGCGTCGTTCACCTGCACGCGCACGGCCGGAACCCGGGCCACGCCGCTCACGGCGCTCGAGACGCGCGGCTCGCGGATGGCCTCGGTCACGTCCGTCGCGCCCACGTGCACCACGCGGTCGTCGGGGTCGAGCCCCTGCGAAAACGGGAAGTCGGCGGCGGCCGCGAGCACGGCGGCCTCGTCGGCGGTGTCGTCGCCGCGGTCCAGCACGTGCCAGGCAAGGGCGCGGTATGCGGCCCCGGTGTCCAGGAAGCCGTAGCCGAGGCGCCGGGCGACAGCCTTGGACACACTGGACTTGCCGGAACCGGCGGGGCCGTCGATCGCGACGACGAACGGGCTCTCAGTCATCGGGCATGCTCGCAATCCGCCATCCCCTGGCCTCGAGTCCTTCGACCGCGCCGCGGAGCGCGGCGGGGGTCACGCTGATCTCGGCCAGGCCGAACTGCGCGCCCGGCGAGTGCTCCAGACGCAGGTCCTCGACGTTCACCTCGAGCTCTCCGAGTTCGCCGAAGAGGCGGCCGAGCTGACCCGCGGTGTCGTCGATCATCACGACGAAGGACTCGAAGCGGCGGTTCTGGCCGTGCTTGCCGGGCAGGCGCTCCACGCCCTCGTTGCCGTGCCGGATCGCTTCGGCGACCGTGCGCCGGGATCCGGTGCGATCCGGGTCGCGCAGCGCATCGGCGACCTCGGCGAGGTCGGCGGCGAGCGCGTCGAGCACCGACACCACCGGGGCGGCGTTCGCGCCGAGGATCTGGACCCACAGCTCGGGCGCGGAGGCGGCGATGCGGGTCGTGTCGCGCACGCCCTGGCCGGCGAGGCGCAGCGAGCCGTCCTCGGCGTCGGCGAGCCGGGCGGCGAGCAGGCTGGCAACGACCTGCGGCACGTGCGAGGTGAGCGCGACGGCGCGGTCGTGCTCCTCGGGTGTCATCTCGAGCGGCATCGCCTCGAGGTCGAGGGCCAGCCCCTCGACGAGCGCGAGGTCCGCAGCCCGAGTCTCCTCGTCGCGGCAGACCACCCAGGGGCGGCCGATGAAGATGTCGGCGCGCGCCGAGATCGCTCCCCCGCGCTCCCGGCCGGCGAGCGGGTGGGATCCGATGTAGCGCGTGAGGTCGACGCCCCGTTCGCGCAGGGCGCGCAGCGGCTCGAGCTTGACGCTCGCGACGTCGGTGACGACGGCCTCGGGGAATCGGGAGAGCTCCGCCTCGATGACGTCGGCCGTCACGTCCGGCGGCACGGCGACCACGACGAGCGCCGGGGCGTCCTCCGGCTGCGCGGCACGGCCCGCGCCGTAGTCGATCGCGAGGCGCAGCTGCGCCGGCGAGGTGTCGGCGAGGGCGACGTCGACGCCCTTCGCGGTCAGGGCGTGACCGATGCTGGCGCCGAGAAGTCCCGCTCCGACGATCCGGACGGTGCCGGACAGTCTGCTCTGGGTGCTCAATCGATCTTCTCCTGGCGCGACAGGGTCAGAAGCGCGCCGAGTTCGATTTTAGTCAGTTCGCGGGACTTCCCCGCCGGGAGGGTTCCCAGGTGCAACGGGCCGAACTGGCGGCGCACGAGCTCGGTGACCGGATGTCCGACGGCGGCGAGCATCCGGCGCACGATCCGGTTGCGCCCGGAGTGCAGGGTGAGCTCGACGAGACTGGATCCGGTCCTGCTCGCGGAGCCCGACGACGCATCCAGCAGGCGGGCCTTGTCGGCCGCGATCGGACCGTCCTCGAGCTCGACACCGCGCGTGAGCTTCGCGATCGTCTGCGCGGTCACCACGCCCTCGACCTTGGCGATGTAGACCTTGGTCACCCCGAACGACGGATGCGCGAGCACGTGGGCGAGGTCTCCGTCGTTCGTGAGGATCAGCAGCCCGCTGGTCTCGGCGTCCAGACGGCCGACGTTGTAGAGGCGCTCCTCGTACTCCTTCGTGAAGCGGCGCAGATCCGGGCGCCCCTTCTCGTCCTTCATCGAGGAGACCACCCCGGTGGGCTTGTTCAGCATGACGTAGCGCTTGCCGGTGTCCAGCTGCACCGCGGTGCCGTCCACGTCGACGAGGTCGTTCTCCGGATCGATCCGCCGCCCGAGCTCGGTGACGACGGATCCGTTCACGCGGATCCGTCCCTCGACGATGTACTGCTCGATCACGCGCCGCGACGCGACGCCCGCGTTCGCGAGCACCTTCTGCAGGCGCACGCCCTCCGGTGCGGCGAACGGGTCCACGGGGGCGGGGGTCATCGGGCGGTCCTCTCGTCGAAGCCGTCTGCACCGTCGTCGAGCAGCGGGGAGATCGGGGGCAGCTCGTCGAGCGAGTTGATCCCGAGGTTCTGCAGCAGCAGATCGGTCGTGCCGTAGTTGATCGCTCCGGTCTCGGAGTCCTGGAAGAGCTCGGTGATGAGGCCGCGCCCGAGCAGGGTGCGCACCACGGAGTCGACGTTCACCGCACGGATCGACGCGACCTGGCTGCGGGTCACCGGCTGCTTGTAGGCGATCACGGAGAGGGTCTCGAGCGCGGCCTGCGACAGTCGCGCCGGAGCCTGTCCGCCGATGAACTCGGCCACCAGGTCGTCGTAATCCTCGCGCACGTAGAGCCGCCACCCGCCACCGACCTCGCGCAGTTCGAAGCCGCGCCGCGGACCCTGCCCTCGGCCGTCGTACTCGTCGACGAGGGACTCGATCGCCTGCCGCACCGCCGGCACGGGCGCGCCGACGGCAGCGGCGAGCGAGACGAGGCTGTGCGGCTCGTCGATGATGAGCAGGATCGCCTCGAGCTTCTCGGTGATCGGCAGCTCCGCGTTCGCGGCGGCTTCCGTCCCGGCGGCGTCGGTCACGGCAGCATCTGTCACGGTGTCATCGGTCATAGTCGGCTCCCAACGTCGCCAGCATCTCGTCGGTCCAGTGCTCGGCCGACCACCGCAGGGTCAGCTCGCCGAGCGGCTCCAGTTGCTCGAAGCTCAGCGCCGCGTGCCGGTACAGCTCGAGCACGGACAGGAACCGCGCCACCACGATCCCGGGCTCGGCTGCGCCCGCCACGATCTCCCGGAAGGTCACGGACTCGGCGCTGCGCAGCAGGGTGACTACGATCGCCGCCTGCTCGCGGATGCTCACGAGCGGCGCGTGCAGGTGGTCCAGGCCGACCGTGGGGATCTCCTTGGGCGCGAACGCCATGAGGGCGAGCGTCGCGAAATCGGAGGCGCTGAGGGTCCACACCAGTTCGGGGGTGCGCGCGCGGTGCTTCTCGTCCAGGCGCACCGCCCTCGCGTGCCGCCGGTCCTCGTACTGCAGGCTGCGCGAGAACCAGGCGGAGACCTCCTTGAACGCGCGGTACTGCAGGAGCCTCGCGAAGAGCAGGTCCCTAGCCTCCAGCAGCGCGACGGATTCGGCGTCCACGAGCTCGCCCTGCGGCAACAGGCCGGCCACCTTCATGTCGAGCAGCGTCGCGGCGACCACGAGGAACTCGCTGGTCTCGTCGAGGTCCTCGTCCGGGCCGAGCTCGCGCAGGTAGGCGATGAACTCGTCGGTGACCTTGCTCAGCGACACCTCGGTGATGTCCATCTCGTGCTTCGAGATGAGGTTCAGCAGCAGGTCGAACGGTCCGTCGAAGTTCGACAGGGACACGCGGAAGCCGACGTCGACGACCTCCTGAGGAGCATCCTCCTCCGGCGCCGAGGCGTCGGAGGGCTCTCCGGCCGAGGGGTCCTCGCTATGCGACGGCGCCACGGGCGACCAGCTCCCGGGCCAGTCGCAGGTACGCCTGCGCGGCGGGATGCTCCGGCGCGAACTCGGTGATGGGCACGCCCGACACCGAGGCGTCGGGGAACTTGACGGTGCGGCCGATCACGGTCTCCAGCACGTCGTCGCCGAAGGCCTCGACGACGCGCTCCAGCACCTCGCGGGAGTGCAGGGTGCGTGCGTCGTACATCGTCGCGAGCAGGCCGTCGAGCGTGATCGACGGGTTGAGCCGGTCGCGCACCTTGTCGATGGTCTCGATGAGCAGCGCCACGCCGCGCAGCGCGAAGAACTCGCACTCGAGCGGGATCAGCACGCCGTGCGCCGCGGTGAGCGCGTTGACGGTGAGCAGGCCGAGCGACGGCTGGCAGTCGATGAGGATGACGTCGTACTCCCCCGCGACCTGGCGCAGCACCCGGGACAGGATCGTCTCCCGGGCGACCTCGTTCACGAGGTGCACCTCGGCGGCGGAGAGGTCGATGTTCGCCGGGATGAGGTCGAGGCCCTCGACGCCCGTGTGCACGATCGCCTCGTGCGCATCGCGCTTGGTGTCCAGGAGCAGGTCGTAGACCGTGGGGATGTCATGGGTGGGGATGCCGAGACCGGCCGACAGCGCTCCCTGCGGGTCGAAGTCGACGGCGAGCACCTTGCGCCCGTACTCCGCGAGGGAGGCGGCGAGGTTGATCGAGGTGGTCGTCTTGCCGACGCCGCCCTTCTGGTTGCAGAGCGCGATGATGCGCGCAGGGCCATGCGCCTTCAGCGGGGCGGGGATGGGGAATCCCTGGTAGGGACGGCCGGTCGGCCCGATCGGGGTGTCGTCCTTCGTCTTCTTCGCCACGTCTCTCCTGCTCGGTCGTGCTCGGAAGAGTCTAGCCGTGCCCCCCGGTCCCGCATGCGCTCCCGCGCCGCGGCGACCAATCCGTCGAACAGCGCAGGATCGTCGTCGGTCTCGGGATGCCACTGCACCCCGACCGCGAAGCGGTCCCCCTCCGCCTCCATCGCCTGCAGCACGCCGTCCGCGTCGTGCGCGACGGCCCGGTAGCCCGGATGCTCGGCGACCGCCTGGTGATGGTGCACGGGCACGGTGAGCTCCGGCGCGACGAGATCGGCGACCCGTCCGTCGGCGTCGACGCGCACGTCTGCCGAGCCGTAGGACGTCGGCCCGCCCGCATGCCGGTCGTGGCCGACCACATCCGGCAGATGCTGCACCAGCGCCCCGCCTGCGGCGACGGCCATGAGCTGCATGCCCCGGCAGATCCCGAGCAGCGGGAGCCGGATCCGCTCCGCTTCCTGCAGCAGCGCGAGCTCCCAGGCGTCGCGGTCGTCGTACCAGCGCACCACGTTCGGGTCGGGATCCTGCCCGTACCGGCCGGGGTTCACGTCGGCGCCGCCCGCGATGAGGATGCCGTCCAGGCGGCCGAGCACGGCCGCGGCCGCACCGGGCGCCTCGATCGGCGGCAGCAGCACCGGGACGCCGCCCGCGCGTTCGATCGATCGCGCGTAGTCGGCCGGGAGCAGGTCGGCCTCGACCTGCCGCCAGGTGCCCCAGTCGGCGGCCTGGCGGTAGGTCGTGATCCCGATGACCGGTCGCGGGTCAGTCAAAGTCGGAATCCAGCGGGGTCACGTACGCGTTCGAGAGGCCGCCGTCGACGAGGAAGTCCATCGCCGTGATGAAGCTCGACTCGTCGCTGCCGAGGAAGGCGACCGCGTTCGCGATCTCCTCGGGCTCGGCGAAGCGCCCCATGGGCACGTGCACGAGCCGGCGCGCGGCGCGCTCCGGGTCCTTCGCGAACAGCTCCTGCAGCAGCGGCGTGTTCACCGGACCGGGGCAGAGCGCGTTGACGCGGATGCCCTTGCGCGCGAACTGCACGCCGAGCTCGCGGGTCATCGCGAGCACACCGCCCTTGGAGGCCGTGTACGAGATCTGCGAGGTCGCCGCGCCCATGATCGCGACGAACGAGGCCGTGTTGATGATGGATCCGCTGCCCTGCTCGAGCATGTACGGGAGCACCGCCTTGCAGCAGTAGTAGACGCTGGTGAGGTTGACGTCCTGCACCAGGTTCCATGCCTCGATCCCCGTCTTCAGGATCGAGTCGTCCGAGGCGGGCGAGATCCCCGCGTTGTTGAAGGCGATGTCGATGCGGCCGTAGGTGTCGTGCGCGACCTTGAAGAGGTTCTCCACCTGCGCCTGGTCGGTCACGTTCACGGTCACGAACGTGCCGCCGAGCTCCTCCGCGATGCGGGGGCCGTTCGCCTCGTCGAGGTCGCCGATGACGACCTTCGCGCCCTCCGCCACGAACTTCTTCGCCGTCGCCAGTCCGATGCCGCTGCAGCCGCCGGTGATGACACCGACCTTGCCTTCGAGCTTTCCCATTCCTGTGGTGCCTTTCGCTGTGTGGGGAGGAGGTGTCAGTACGTCGTCGAGATGAAGAGGTGCTGTTCTGCAGCCTGCCTCACCTCGGCGAGGAGGTGTCAGTACGTCGTCGAGATGAAGACGTTCTTCACCTCGGAGAAGGAGTCCGGTGCGTCCGGTCCGAGCTCGCGCCCGAGTCCGGACTGCTTGAACCCGCCGAAGGGGGTCCAGTAGCGCACCGACGAGTGCGAGTTGATCGAGAGGTTGCCGCTCTCGACCCCGCGGGCCACGCGGAGGGCCCGACCGATGTCGCGGCTGAAGATGGATCCGCTCAGCCCGTACTCCGTGTCGTTCGCCTTCGCGATCGCGTCGGCCTCGTCACGGAACGGCATCACGGCGAGCACCGGGCCGAAGAGCTCCTGGGACCACACCGGGTCGTCCGCGTCCCGCGGCAGCACCACGGCCGGTGCGAGCCAGAATCCGCCGTCCCAGTCGGCGCCCACGGCGTTCTGCCCGCGGAACGCGACGTCGGCGTCGTCCAGGTGCGCCGCGACGGCATCGCGCTGTCGCGCCGAGACCATCGGTCCCATCTCCGCATCCTCCGCGGCGGGGTCCTTCACGCGGAAAGCCTCGACCGCAGGCTGCAGCAGTTCGAGGAACCGCTCGTACACGTTCTCCTGCACGAGGATCCGGGAGCGGGCGCAGCAGTCCTGCCCGGCGTTGTCGAGTCCTCCGCCCGGGGCCGCCGCAGCCGCCGCCTCGAGGTCGGCGTCGTCGAACACGATGTTCGCGTTCTTGCCGCCGAGTTCGAGGGTGAGGCGCTTGACCTGGTCGGCGCAGCCCCGCATGATCCCCTTGCCCACCTCGGTGGACCCGGTGAAGCACACCTTGCGCACGAGCGGGTGCGTCACGAAGCGATCCCCGACAACGCTGCCCTTCCCCGTGATGACCGTGAAGACGCCCTCCGGCAGCCCGGCCTCGAGGGCGAGCTCGCCGAGGCGCATCGCGGTGAGCGGGGTGAGCTCGGCAGGCTTCAGGACCACGGTGTTGCCCGCGGCGAGCGCGGGGGCGAAGCCCCATCCCGCGATCGGCATCGGGAAGTTCCACGGCACGATGATCCCGACGACGCCGAGCGGCTCGTGGAAGGTGATGTCGATGCCGCCCGGTACCGGGATCTGCTTCCCGAAATGCCGCTCCGGGCTCGCACTGTAGTAGTTGAGCACGTCGCGGACGTTGCCGGCCTCCCAGCGCGCATTGCCGATCGTGTGCCCGGCGTTCGCGACCTCGAGAGCGGCGAGCTCCTCGATGTGGGCGTCCACGACGCTCGCGAAGGAGCGCAGCAGCCGCGCCCGCTCCCCCGGGGCGATCGCGCTCCAGGCCGGGTAGGCGCGGTGCGCGCGCTCGATCGCCGCATCGGTCTCGCCGAGATCGGCAAGCCCCACGTCGGCGACCGTCCGGCCCGTCGCCGGGTTGAGAACGGTGAAGGCGCCGCCCGCGCCGTACCGGGAAGAAGGGATCCTCATGCCCACAGCCTCTCGATCTCTCCGATGAATCCGTTCACAGCCGCTCGAAGCCGCGCCGCAGCTCCCAGTCGGTGACGGCCGCGTCGAACGCCGCGATCTCGACGTCCGCGTAGTTCACGTAGTGGCGCACGACGTCCTCGCCGAAGACCTCGTTCGCGATCGCCGACTGGGCGAGCGCCTCGCGCGCCTCGTGCATCGTGGAGGGGACGGTCGGCGCACCGGACTCGTAGGCGTTGCCCTTCGTCTCCGGCTCCAGCGACAGCTCATGCTCGATGCCGTACAGCCCGCCGGCGAGCATCGCGGCGAGACCGAGGTACGGGTTCATGTCGCCGCCGGGGAGGCGGTTCTCCATGCGCGCGCCCGCGCCGCGCCCGACCAGGCGCACCGAGCTCGTGCGGTTGTCGATGCCCCACGCGATCGCGGTCGGTGCGAAGGAGCCTTTGACGAAGCGCTTGTACGAGTTGATGTTGGGCGCGTAGAAGAGCGTGAAGTCCCGCATCGTCGCCAGCACGCCGGCGATGAAGTGGTCGTAGAGCGCCGAGCGCTCGCCGCGGTCGGCGTCCCAGAACACCAGCGCGTCGTCGTCCTTGCCGCGCAGCGACATGTGCACGTGGCAGGAGTTGCCCTCGCGCTGGTTGGGCTTGGCCATGAAGGTGATCGACTGCCCGTGCTGACGCGCGATGTCCTTCGAGGCCGTCTTGTAGTACGCGTGGTTGTCGGCCGTGGTGATGACCTCGTCGTAGAGGAACGCGATCTCGTGCTGGCCGAAGTTGCACTCCCCCTTGGCCGACTCGACGTTCAGGCCGGAGGCGTACATCGTGTTGCGGATCTCCCGCAGCAGCGGCTCGACGAGGGTGGACCCCAGGATCGAGTAGTCGACGTTGTAGCGGTTCGCCGGCTCCAGATCGCGGTAGCCGCTGTCCCAGGCGCGGTCGTAGGGCGTGTTGAAGATCACGAACTCCAGCTCGGTGCCGGCCAGGGCCTTCCATCCGTGCGCGGCCGCGCGCTCGGTCTGCGCGCGCAGGATCTCCCGCGGCGAGACCCGCACCGGGGCGCCGTTCGTGCCGGCCAGGTCGCACTGGATCATGACCGTGCCCGGCCGGTGCGGCAGGAGGCGGATGGTCGCGAGATCGAGCTCGAACTCCATGTCGCCGTAGCCGTCCGCCCAGGAGGCGTGCGCGTAGCCGTCGACGGTGTTCATGTCGACGTCGACCGCGAGCAGGTAGTTGCACCCCTCGGTGCCGTGGCCGAGCACCGAGTCCAGGAAGAAGCGCGCGTGCAGGAGCTTGCCCTGCAGCCGGCCCTGCATGTCGGTGAACGCGAGCACCACGGTGTCGACGGAGCCGTCCGTGATCAGTCCGCGCAGCTGCTCCACGGTGAGCATGCGGTCGTTGCGAGTCATTTCAGAAGTCCTTTCAAGAGCGCCGCGGTGGCGTCGCAGTGCGCGGTCATGATGTCGCGGGCCCGGGCGGCGTCGCCGTCCAGGATCGCGGCGACGATCGCGCGGTGCTCGGTCTCGGAATGGTCGATGTTGGTCTTGAGGAACGGGATCTCGGCGAGGAGCTGGTGGATCCGCACCTGCACCTCGCTGCAGGAGCGCGAGAGCTCGTCGGATCCGCACACGGTCGCGATCGCGAGGTGGAGGCGGGCGTCGGCCTGGCGGTAGTCCGCCGGCGTCTCGGCCGCCGCGAGGTCGGCGAGGCTGTCGGCGAGCAGCGCGCGCTGCGCGTCGTCGAGCGGCGTCGACGCCGCACGGTAGGCGGCGCCGGGTTCGATGACGGAGCGGAACACGATGACGTCGTCGATCTCGGCACGGCGGGGCGGTGCCTGGTCCACGGGCCACTGCTCGGTGGCCGGCTGGACGACGGTGCCCCCTCCGCGCCCCCGGGTCGTGGTGACGAGCCCGGCGGCGCGGAGGGCGCTGATGGCCTCCCTCAGGGTGGCGCGGGAGACGTTGAGCTTCTCGGCGAGCTCGCGCTCGCCCGGCAGCTTCGTCCCCACCCGGAAGATCCCGAGCCTGATGGCCGAGCCCAGCTGCTCCACGCAGCTCTCGAAGGCCATGTGCCCCCGGACCGGGTGCAGTGCGGCGTCCACCAGAGGAGAGTCCATCGCGTCCGTCATGCTCGGATCATTCCTCCAGGAGCTTGTCCGGCGCCATCGTCAGATGCTCTGCCTCGGCGCTGGAGGCCATGAAGTCCCGCTTCCCGTAGGCGTACCACAGCACGATCGAGAGGATCGCGACCACGGCGACGGCGATCGGCGCGTAGTTGAACGTGTCGATCGTGATCGGGTTCACCGGCGGGAGCACGAACAGGATGATGATGAAGATCACCCAGACCACGGCGATCCATCCCACGATCGCGCTCCACTTGCCGAGGTGCCACGGCCCGGGCGTGAAGCCCTTGTCCAGCCGGCGCAGGAACACCGGCGTGACGTACGCGATGTACAGTCCGATCACCGCGACCGAGGTGACGGCGAGGTAGGCGGTGGTGTTGAAGAGCGCGGGCGTGGTCAGGATGATCGAGAGCACGACGCACAGCCAGATCGAGTTGGTCGGAGTGCCGGTGCGCTTGTTGACCTTCGCCCAGAGCCGCGCCCCGGGGATCGCGTTGTCGCGGGAGAAGGCGTAGCTCATCCGGGAGTTCGCCGTGACCGAGGCCATGCCGCAGAAGAACTGCGCGCCGCAGACGATGAACAGCAGGAACTTCGCCATCGTCGGGTTGTTCAGCGCGTCCAGGAAGATCTGGGCCGGCGGCAGACCGGTCTCGGATCCGAGCAGGCCCGCGATCCCCTTGTCGCTGCCGTCCTGGATCGCCGCGGTGATCGAGAAGAGCAGGATCCAGCCGCCGATGATCGAGATCACGACGCTCATCACGATGCCCTTGGGCGCGGCGACGGAGGCGTTCTTGGTCTCCTCGGCGACGTGGGCGGAGGCGTCGTACCCGGTGTAGGTGTACTGCGCCATGAGCAGGCCCATGAGGAACACGTACGGGCCGAACGACCAGCCGGTGCCGTTGTACCAGTGCGTGAACGTCCAGCCCACGTCCTGGTGCTGGGTGGGCATGATCCACAGCGCGCCGACGATAACGAGCACGCCGACGATGTGCCACCAGGCGGACACGTTCGAGAGCAGGCTCACGATGTTGACGCCGAAGGTGTTCAGCAGGCCGTGCACCACGATCAGCACGACGAAGAGGCCGAAGGTGCTGGCCTTGGTCGGCTCGATCCCCCACACGAGGTTCGCGAACGCCATCATCGTGGTCGCGGCGCCGAAGTCGATCGCCGCGGTGACCGCGACCTCGCCGAGGAAGTTGAACCAGCCGACCCCCCACGCCCACTGCCGCTTGTTGCGCTTGGCGAGGCGGCCGGCCCAGAAGTAGAGACCGCCGGCGGTCGGATACTTCGAGCACACCTCCGCCATGGCGAGGGCGACCATGAGCACGAAGACGCCGACGAGCGGCCAGCCGATCGTGATCGCCGAGGGGCCGCCCGAGTTCAGGGCGATGGCGTACGAGGTGATGCATCCCGCGAGGATGGAGATGATCGAGAAGGAGACGGCGAAGTTGCTGAACCCCGACATCCCCCGGTGCAGTTCCTGCTTGTAGCCCAGGGCGGCCAGGGCTGCGGCGTCATCGTCGATCGCCTGCGTGCCCTTCGCCTTTGTCGATTCGCTCATGGAGTGCTGCCTGCTTTCAGTGGAGGGAGCGTGTGCAGCGATTCTCGCAATGCGGAAGACCAACTGTCAATGGTCTGACTTCAAACCATTATCGGGCTCGGGGATGCGCCGTCACGTAGACGTCGCGGAGCGTGTCCACCGAGACGTGCGTATAGATCTGCGTCGTCGCGACCGACGCGTGCCCGAGCAGCTCCTGCACGACGCGCACGTCGGCACCGCCCTGCAGCAGGTGGGTCGCGAAGGAGTGCCGCAGCGTGTGCGGAGAGACCTCCGCGGTGATCTGCGCGTGCTCGGCGGCCGCGCGGATGATCAGCCAGGCGCTCTGCCGGCTGAGCGGAGCGCCCCGCGCGCCGAGGAACAGCTTCGCCGAGGCCCGCCCGGCGCTGGCGAGTGCCGGGCGCACCCGGGTCAGGTAGGCGTCGATCGCGGCGCGCGCGTAGGAGCCGACCGGCACGATGCGCTCCTTGGATCCCTTGCCGCGCAGCCGCAGCACGTCGCCCAGCGCGAGGTCGTCGACGTCGAGCGACACCGCCTCGGAGACACGGGCGCCCGTGGCGTAGAGCAGCTCGAGCAGCGCGCGGTCCCGGATTCCGAGCGGCTCCTCCGCCGAGGGCGCGGCGAGCAGGCGCTCGACCTGGTCGATCGTGAGCGCCTTGGGCAGCCGCCGCGGCTGCCGGGGCGGACGCAGCCGCGCGCTCGGATCCGCCTCTGCGATGCCCTCGCGCGCGAGGAACCGATGCCAGCCGCGCACCGACGACTGCAGCCGGGCCAGGCTCGAGGCGGCGGGCGGCGGCACCGCGGCCGCGCGCTCCGCAGCGAACTCGGCGACGATCGCCGCGGTGATCGCGTCGGTGTCGTCGATGCCGTGCTCGCCCAGCCAGGCGACGTAACCGCCGAGATCGCGCCGGTACGCCGAGAGGGTGTGCTCGGCGAGCCCGCGCTCGATCGTCACATGCCGGAGATAGGCGTCGAGCGCCCGGTCCAGCTGCACGTCAGGCCCGCCGCATGTCAGGCGCCGCGCAGACGCCGTTCGGCCGCGAGCACGCCCACGGCGAGGATCCCGTTGCGCAGTCTTCCGGCGAGCACGCCGTCCGCGGCCTCGTCGAGCGGCACCCAGGCGAGACGGATGTCGGCCTCCTCGTCGGTGCGTGCGAACGACTCCGCGGCGGGGCTCAGCCCCGTCGCGAGGTAGATGTGGATGATCTCCGAGTTGCTGCCGGGGGTCGTGTAGGTCGAGACCAGCGGCTCCCAGCCTTCGGCCGTGAGGTCGGCCTCCTCGGCGAGCTCCCGGCGGGCGGCGTCCATCGGATCCTCGCCGGCGACGTCGAGGAGTCCCGCGGGGAGCTCCCAGTCACGCTGCCGGATGGGATGGCGGTACTGCTGGATGAGCAGCACGCGCCGCCCCTCGTCCACCGCCACGACGGCCGCCGCGCCGGTGTGGTCGAGGTACTGGCGCACGATCTCGCCGTCGCCGTAGCGGATGCGGTCCTCGCGGATCCCCCACACCGCGCCGCGGTAGACCTCACGGCTCTCCCGCACCTCCGGGGAGAAGGGCTCGTCGCGCGGCGCGGTGGTGGAGTGCGTCACGTCAGTCCTCGTCGTCGAACAGCTCGCTGGAGCGGTGCCGCTCGATGGCCGCGCCCACGAGCCCGCGGAACAGCGGGTGCGGCTCGGTCGGCCGCGAACGCAGCTCGGGGTGCGCCTGGGTCGCGATGTAGAACGGGTGCACGTCGCGCGGCAGCTCGACGTACTCGACGAGGTCGAGCTCCGGGTTGAGACCGGAGAACGACAGGCCGGCGTCCGCGAGACGGTCGCGGTAGGCGTTGTTCACCTCGTAGCGGTGGCGGTGCCGCTCCGACGCCTCGGGGGCGCCGTACAGCTCCTCGGCGAGCGACCCGTCGGCGAGCGCGGCCTTGTACAGGCCGAGGCGCATGGTGCCGCCCAGGTCGCCGCCGTCGAGGATCTCGACCTGCTCGGCCATGGTCGCGATGACCGGCTCGGCGGTGTCGGGGTCGAACTCGCTCGACGAGGCCCCGTCGATCCCGGCGACGTTGCGCGCGTACTCGATGACCATGCACTGCAGGCCGAGGCACAGGCCGAGGGTGGGGATGCCCTGTTCGCGGGCGAAGCGGAGCGCTCCCAGCTTGCCCTCGATGCCGCGGATCCCGAAGCCGCCGGGAACGCAGATGCCGTCGACGTCGGCGAGCGCCTTCGCGGCGCCCTCGGGGGTCTCGCAGGAGTCGGACGGGATCCAGCGGATCTTGACGGCCACCTCGTGCGCGAAGCCACCGGCCTTGAGCGCCTCGGTGACCGAGAGGTAGGCGTCGGGCAGGTCGATGTACTTGCCGACGAGGCCGATCGTGACCTCGTGCTTCGGGTTGTGCACCGCCTGCAGGACCTTCTGCCAGCGGGACCAGTCGACGTCGTCGGCCTTGTCCAGCCCGAGCGCGTCGACGATGTAGTCGTCCAGTCCCTGGTCGTGCAGCATGGTCGGGATGTCGTAGATGCTGGGCACGTCGACCGCGTTGACGACGGCGTCCTCGTCCACGTCGCACATGAGCGCGATCTTGCGCTTGTTCGACTCGGTGACCGGCCGGTCGCTGCGCAGCACGAGCGCGTCCGGCTGGATGCCGATCGAGCGCAGCGCCGCGACGGAGTGCTGGGTCGGCTTGGTCTTCTGCTCACCCGAGGCGCCCATGAACGGAACGAGCGAGACGTGCACGAAGAACACGTTCTTGCGGCCCAGCTCGTGCCGGATCTGGCGCGCGGACTCGATGAACGGCTGCGACTCGATGTCGCCGACCGTGCCGCCGATCTCGGTGATGATGACGTCGGGCCGCGGGGTCTCGTCGGCCTGCAGGCGCATGCGGCGCTTGATCTCGTCGGTGATGTGCGGGATCACCTGCACGGTGTCGCCGAGGTACTCGCCGCGGCGCTCCTTGGCGATGACCTGCGAGTAGATCTGGCCGGTCGTGACGTTGGCGGCCTGGCTCAGCTCGATGTCGAGGAAGCGCTCGTAGTGGCCGATGTCGAGGTCGGTCTCGGCGCCGTCGTCCGTGACGAAGACCTCGCCGTGCTGGAAGGGGTTCATCGTGCCCGGATCCACGTTCAGATAGGGATCGAGCTTCTGCATCACGACGCGCAGTCCGCGGGCGGTGAGCAGGTTGCCGAGGCTGGCCGCCGTCAGCCCCTTGCCCAACGAGGAAACGACACCGCCCGTCACGAAGATGTGCTTGGTGGTGTCGTTGTCTGTCCGCGCGGCTGAGTTCTGCATCACGGGCTTTTATCCTATCAGCGCGAGCGGGCGGCGTCACTCCCGCGACGCGCGGTCGGCCGCATCCAGTTCGGTCAGCGTCGGCGGGTTCGCGCCCGCGCGGGCGACGGTGAGGGCGGCACTCGCGAGCGCGGTGTCCAGCGCGGCGCGCACGGCGTCCTCGGGCAGCGGGTCTCCGGCGACCAGCAGGCGATCGGTGCCGTCGCGCAGGAGGGCATGCAGCAGTCCGGACATGAAGGCGTCCCCTGCGCCGATCGTGTCGGCGACGGCGACCGGTCTCGCCGGGCGCGCGAACCAGGTGCCGTCGACGAGCGCCAGGCAGCCCTCCGCGCCGCGCGTCGCGACCACGAACCGTGCGCCCCGGTCGGCGAGGCCGGCCAGCACCTCCTCGAGGGGCGCACCGGGGACGAGCCAGGCCGCGTCCTCGTCGCTGAGCTTGACCACCGGGCAGAGCGCCGTCAGCTCCACGACCCTGCGCAGCACCTCGTCGCGCTCGCCGATCACGTCGGGGCGGATGTTGGGGTCGAGAGTCCGCAACGTGTCCGACCCGGCAGCCCCGAGCGCGGTCAGCACCGCCGCGGCGCCGGGCTCCCGGAGCGCGCCGATCGACCCGGTGTGCACCGCGCGGGCGCCGGCGATGTCGGGCACCGCGATGTCCCAGTCGATGTCGAAGTCGTACTCCGCCTTGCCTTCGGCGTCCAGACGCGCGGTCGCCGTCGAGGTGCGACCGGGCACGACCGTCCCGGGGCCGAGCTCCACCCCGGCGGCGTCGAGGTGGGCGCGGACCGCGTCCCCGTGCGGGTCGCTGCCGATCCGCGTGTGCAGGACCGTCGGGTGGCCGAGCCGCGCGAGCCCGACCGCGATGTTCATCGGCGAGCCGCCGGGATGCGTCTCGCCGCCCTCGACGATGTCGACGAGGGCTTCGCCGATCACTGCGATGGGCTCATGCGTCATGCCCGATCCTCTTCCTCTGCCTCGACCGTCACCTCGTCGATCCGCACTCTACCGCCGACCGCGTGCAACTCGACACGGTCGGAGCGCCGCGCGGGGATCCGATCGGTCAGCACCGCGGTCCCGTCGTCGGCGAACACCTCGATCGACCCCTCGTCCAGCCAGAGAACGGCATCCAGGCCATCGGCGCGCAGTTCCAGGCGCTCGAGGCTGCCGAACGCCTCCGGCAGGCCCTCCGCCCCGACCCGGCGGTCCAGGGTCAGCTCCCCGTCGCGCACGCGCAGCACCGCCGCGAGCGCGGGGGCGTCCCCGAGCCGCAGCTCCGCCGACGCACCGTCGTCCAGTCGCAGTCGCAGCCGGATCCGGGACGCCGGAGGCGCCTCGAAGGTCAGCGGCTCTCCTGGCCGCACCTCGACGTCCGCGATCGCGGCGACCGGCACCACCGCGGGGCCGATCGGCTCCTGGCGCAGCCGGATCCGCCCGCGCTCCGTGACGAGCGACAACCGGCGGGCGAGGGTCATCGACCCCCGCTGCGGTTCGATGGCGTCCGTGGGCATCTCCCCCGCATACTCCCAGTTGCTCATCCAGGCGATCAGGATCCGGTCCTCGTCGCCGAGCCCGGAGAAGGTGACGCCGGCGTAGCAGTCGCGGCCGTGGTCGATCCAGTCCAGCGCCGCGAGCGCGTCGTCGGGAGTCTTCGCACCGGGCTCGACCTCCGGAGCCGGCGCCGCGGGCACGAAGCGCACCCCGTCGAAGGAGCCGACGACGTACATCGTGCCGGATCCCCCGGCCACTCCCCCCGGGTTCATGCTGACGATCAGCACCCAGCGGACATCGTCCGGGTCCCCGTCGAGTGCCAGCGGGAACAGGTCGGGGCACTCCCACACCCCGAAAGCCGTGCCTCGAGGGCCGTACTCGGAGAGGAGCTCCCAGTGGCGCAGGTCGTCGGAACGATAGAGCACGACCTTGCGCTGCACGGCTTCGACGGCCACCATCACCCAGTAGTCGCCGGCGGGCCCGGAGTAGCGGAACACCTTGGGGTCGCGGAAATCCGCCGAGCCGCGGTCCAGGACCGGGTTGCCCGAATGCATGGACCAGCTCAGCCCTCCGTCGGTGCTGGAGGCGATCCCCTGCGACTGATGCGCGCCGCTCCGGGCAGCGAGGGTGAACACGGCCACGAGCGGTGCCGTGCCGCCGATGCCGAGCCCGCTGGTGTCCCGCTCATCGAACACGACGGACCCGGAGAAGATCTCGTGCTCATCCGTGTAGCGGAGCGCGACCGGATGCTCCTGCCAGGTCACGAGGTCGGCGCTGGACGCGTGCCCCCAGCTCATGAAGCCGTGATCCACTCCATGCGGGTTGTACTGGAAGTACAGGTGGTACCGACCGTCGTGGAAGATGAGACCGTTCGGGTCGTTCAGCCAGTTGCGGGCCGACGAGAAGTGGATGAGGGGGCGAGTCACGGGCGGATCCTCCAGGCGGGCTGCGGTCGTCATGGTCGGGTGCGGATCTCGAGGGACAGCAGTTCGGCGGCGCCCCCGTTGACGAAGACGCCGACGTGTCCGCCCGCGCGCCGGTAGAGGCGGGTGCTCAGCGCGACACGACGGTCCACGACCGCGACGAGGATGTCGTCCGAGACCACGATCTCGACACGGTGCCGCCCTGCCGGCAGCGGACAGGGGCGTTCGAAGACGAACGGCACGTCGCCGGAGATCTGCCACTGCTCGCCGCCGGTGGTCGTGCGCGGCCAGCGATCGAAGACGACGCGGTCACGCCGCGGCTCCAGCCGGATCGCGCCGGCTTCATCGCCGTCCGCGGTCGAGCGCACCAGGAGACCGACCTCCTCCGTGCCCTCGGCGATGTCCAGCTCGGCCGTCAGCAGGTAGCTGTCGGGGAGCTCGGCATCGCCGATGGCCTGCGCAAAGCCGTCCGTGGCATCCAGACGTACGGGCGCCGGGATCGCGCCGGGCGCCACGGGCACGGAGAACGAGGCGAGGAACTCATCCGGCAGCCGGAAGGACAGGGTCCCGTCCGCGCGCTGCGTCGCCTCGAGGGTCGAGAGCGTCCCCGCCCACTGCCAGGCGCCGTCATCGGTGTCGCCATCGCGAGTCGCGATCCAGCCGACGAAGAATCGCCGCCCGTCATGCTCGACGGTCTTCGCCGCGTAGAAGGACCGCGCATCGACCGTGTCGTCGTCGGGGACGAGCCACGGCCCGTCGAGCGAGCGGGCCATCCGGTACCGGGTGCAGAACGCGTCGGAGAACTCCGAGTACACGAGGTACCACCAGTCGCCCCAGCGGAACACGTCGGGGCATTCGTGCGCGATGTAGCGACGCGGATCCCAGAACGGCGCGACCGGGGTCCAGGTCCGCAGGTCCGTCGAGGTCAGCTGCGCGATGGTGCCGCGGCGGCGCGACGGCCCCTCGGCGTGCCGTGCCGCCACGAGCATCCGCCAGAGGTCGCCGTCGCGGAACACGAACGGATCCCGCCAGTCCCCCGTCTCATACCCTTCGGGGGCGCCGAAGGTGAGCTCGGGATGCTTGACCCACCCGGTGAGTCCCGCGGTGCTCGTCGCGTGCGCGACCAGCTGCAGCGGGCGCCCGTCCTCGCCGACCCTCCGCGGGTTGCTGGCCGTGGAGAACAGGTGCGCGACGTCATCGTCGCCGACCACGACGGATCCGGTGTAGACGTTGAAGTCCTCCGCGTCCGGCCCGCCGCTCGGGACGGCGACGCCGTGATCCTCGAAGTGCACGAAGTCGGTGGTGGTGACCAGATGCCAGGGCATCCCGGTCTTCGGCGTCTTCCGGTCGTCGAAGAGGTACCAGAGATGGAAGACCCCGTCGCGTGCGAACGGGATGACGTCCCCGACCCAGCCGCCGTCGGGATGGAAGAACACGGTGTCGGTCATCGGGGAGTGCTCCGTTCTGGGGGTCGGAAGAGGCGCCCACCGCGCCGCAGGGCCGGGACGGGTCCTGCGGCGCGGCGCGCGGGATCGGGGTGCTAGCGGGACGACCCCGCGGTGACGCCGGCGATGAAGTAGCGCTGCGCGAAGATGAACAGCAGCACGCTGGGGATCATCGCGAGCACGACGCCCGCGAGGACCACGGAGATCGAGCCGGTGCCGAGGTTTCCCTGCAGTCCCACGAGCCCGAGCGGCAGCGTGAAGGTGCTCTGGGACTGCAGGAAGATCAGCGGCCGGTAGAACTCGGCCCAGAATCCGGAGAAGTTCAGGATCGCGAGGGTCGAGATGGCCGGAGCCGCCATGCGTGCGTAGACGTGGAAGAACACGCCCCACTGGCTCGCGCCGTCGATGCGTGCCGCCTCTCCCAGCTCCTTCGGCATCTGCATGAAGTACTGCCTCATGAGGAACGTGCCGAAGGCGCTGCCGAGTGCCGGGATGATCAGCGATGCGAGGCTGTCGGTGAGCCCGAGCGTCTTGATGATGAGGAACACCGGGATGATGATCGTCTGCATCGGGACCATCATCGTGGCGAGGAAGGCCCCGAAGATCCAGTTCTTGCCGGGGAACGAGATCATCGCGAAGGCGTATCCCGACAGGGTGCAGGTGATCGTCTGCCCGACGACGATCACGAGCGTCACGATCGTGCTGTTCAGGAAGAACTGCCCAATGGGGATCTGCTCGAACACCGCGGCGTAATTGCCGAAGTCCGGGGAGAGCGGGATCCATTGCGGCGGATTCGTGAAGGCGTCGGCGGGCGTGCGCAACGAGGTCGAGAACGCCCACAGCAGGGGGCCCAGGGCGAAGACCGCGGCGATGATCAGGACGATCAGTCCGGCGATCTTGCCGATGCTGAAGGCACGTCGTCTCCCTGCGGCGGTGGCGCGCGCCGGGCGCCGCCGCCCGGTCACGATCGTGGTGGTCGCGCTCATTGGTAGAACACCACCTTCCGGGAGGCGAGGAACTGGAGGCCGGTGATCGCGAGGATCAGCAGCAGGAGCACGATCGCGATCGCCGACGAGTACCCGAACTGGAGGTTCTGGAAGCCGGTCTGGTACATCGAGATCGTCGCGGTCGTCGTCGCCGTGCCCGGCCCGCCCTTGGTCATGATGTAGGGCTGGTCGAACAGCTGCATGGCGTTGATCAGCGCGATCACCGCGGCGAAGAGGATCGTCGGGCTGATGAGCGGGATCTTGATCCGGAACAGCGTGCGCAGCGGTCCGGCGCCGTCGATGGACGACGCCTCCAGCACGTCCGTGGGGACGGCCATGAGGGCGGAGACGAACAGCACGAAGGTGAAGCCGACCTGCTGCCAGACCACGATCAGGACGATCGTCACCTGCGCGCCGAACGGGCTCGTGAGCCACGGCACGTTCGAGAACCCGAGCAGGTTCAGGTAGTAGTTGATCGCGCCGAACTTGTTGTCGAACAGGTAGCCCATGAAGATCGCCACGGCCGCGGTCGAGGCGAGCAGCGGCAGGTAGAAGGCCGTGCGGAAGAAGGTGCGCCCGAACGTGGAGGTGCGCTGGTTGACCAGCACCGCCAGGAACAGACCGAGCGACAACTGCAGCACGACGATCGCCAGGGCCATGCAGATCGTGACTCCGAACGACTGCAGCACCGGCCCGTCGGAGAAGAAGCGCTCGTAGTTGCCCAGGCCGGCCCAGGTCGGCGGGGAGATCACGTCCCAGTCGAAGAACGACAGGCCGAACGATGCGAGGATCGGCAGGAACGTGAACACGGTCACGAACAGCATCGCCAGACCGATCATCGCGAAGCCGAAGGTCGCCTCCCGTCGGGCCGTCCGCCGCGCACCGGGGCGGCGGACGGGCCGGGGAGGCTTCACGCCCCGCGAGGCCGCACCCGGTGCGACGCGCGGAGGAGAAGCGGTGGCGGACATCAGCTGCCCTTCGCCACCTTCTCGAGGTCGCTCTGCATGGCGTCGAGAGCGGCCTTCGCATTGCCGGACGAGATGGCCTCGGTGGTGCGCTGGTTCAGCGAGGTGGCGAGCGCGTTGTAGTACGACGGCGCCGAGATCGGCACGGATCCGTCCAGCTGGTCGTAGAACACCGACCAGTTCTTCGGCCCGGTCGTCTTGTAGCGCTCCGCGGTCATCAAGGACTTGCGTCCGGGCGTGGTGACGTTGCCCGGGAACATGATGTCGAAGCTCTCGGGCTCGATCATCATCTTGATCACCTCCCACGCCGCGTCCTTCTTCTGCGACGACTGGAAGATCGAGTAGCCGCCCGTGCCGAACAGGCTCTTGTTGCTCTTCCAGGTCGGGAAGGCCTGCACGTCGAAGCTGCCGTCCTTCATGCCCGCGTTGTGCAGGCCGCCGGCCCAGAATCCGCCGCCGATGGTCATCCCGACCCGCCCGGAGGAGAAGAGCCCCTGCAGCGTCGAGCCGCCGCCCACGTCGGGAGACGGCGAGTAGCCGGCCTTCTGCAGGTCGATGACGTACTGGAGCGCCTCGATCGACTCCGCGGAGTTGGCCGTCGGGGCACCCCACTTCCAGCCGCCCTTGCGACCCTCGATGCTCTTGTCGCCGGACTCGTACGCCTTGCTCCACAGCCAGTCGCCGCCGGAGTACTTCCCCTCCTCCACGAGGTTGCCGCCGTTGGCGTACAGGAACGAGGTCCAGCTGCCCCACAGGCGCACCACCCAGTCGAAGGGAAGGATGTCGCCGCCGACCTTGGAGATCTTCTCGGCCGTGGAGTGGAAGTCATCGATGGTCCACCCGGCCGCCGGAGCCGATGCCCCGGCGCGCTGCAGCACGTCGTTGTTGAAGAACATGCTGCCCGCGTTGAAGCTGTCCGGCATGTTGTAGAGGTGGCCGTCGACCATCATGGCCTCGATCAGCGCCGGGTGGATGTCGTTGAAGTAGCTCGACTTCAGGCTCGACATGTCCTTCTTGACGTAGTCGTCGAGCGGGACGATGAGCTTCTTGCCCGCCATCAGCTGCAGGCCCTCTGTGGCGACGCTCACGATGTCCGGCGCCTGGCCGGCCGCGATGAGCGTGAGCACCTTCGCCAGGAAGTCGTTCCAGTCGGTGCCGTTGATGGCGGTGATCTTCAGGCTCAGGTCCTTGTCGATCTTCTTGATCTTCGGCTGCAGGGCGTTCTGCAGCGTGGTGGCCGCCTTCTGATCGCCGAAGTAGAGCATGGTCAGCGTGCCGGTCTGGGAACCGCCTCCGGAGGGGGCGCAACCCGTGAGGCTCGCTCCCATCCCCAGCAGTGCGGCGCTCGCCAGGCCGTAGCCTCCGAGCCGCAGAAGGTCACGTCGTCCCATCACGGGTCCGAACTCGCGTGCCATCAACTTCTCCTCTCTGAGAGTGAATCGGCTTGCACCTGCGGGTGCAGATCAGAGCTTGGTGAACCGATTTATCCGAAGCTAACACCCATCAATACCGGCGCGCAAGCCGTGTTGCTAAATTAATTCACCTGTCCGATGTGATCCGCTAGGTTAGGAGGAGCCGAAGGAGAGGAGGGCGGCCGATGTCCACCGCACCGAGACCGACTCTTGCCGACGTGGCGCGGTTGTCCGGTCTGTCCAAGACAGCGGTCAGCCTCATCCTCAACGATCGCCCGTCCCGGCTTTCGGACGACGCCGTGGAACGGGTCAGGACCGCCGCGGCGCAACTGGGCTACAAGCCCAACCCCGCCGCGCAGAGCCTGCGCTCCGGGAAGACCCGCTCGATCGGATTCATCTCCGACCAGGTGACGATCACGCGATTCGCCTCGGCGATGGTGCGCGGAACTCTGCGCGCCGCGAAGGAACTGGATCACACCGTCCTCATCGCCGAGACCGGCGACGACCCCACGCAGCTGGCCGCGGCCTTCGACGAGTTGATCGACCGTCGCGTCGACGGCGTGATCGTGGGCCTCATGGCGGCACGAACGGTCGACGTGCCCGCGGCGCCCCGCGGGATCCCGGTCGTGATCGTCAACGGCCGGACCCCGGACGACCTGCCCAGCGTGCTCCCCGACGAGTATGCCGCCGGCCACGCGATGGCCTCGGTCCTGCTGGACGCCGGTCACTCGCACGTGGGATTCATCGGCGACATCCCGCACATCGCCGGGGATCCGCGGCGCTCGGTCACGATCGCACGACGTCTCGCCGGCATGCGCGACGCCTTCGCCGAGCGCGGCATCCCGGGCCCGATCGAGGTCGTGGTCGAGGACTGGAAGACGGCGATCGGGTTCGTGCAGAGCCAGCGGCTGCTGGACGAGCATCCCGAGCTGACGGCCCTCATCGCCGCGACCGACGGCGTCGCGTTCGGCATCTATCAGGCCCTCGGCGAGCGCGGCCTGCGCATCCCCGCCGACATCTCCGTCGTCTCCTTCGACGACGAGGACCTCGCCGAACTCGTCCGGCCCGGTCTCACCACCGCCCGGCTGCCCTACGAGCACATGGCACGCGTCGGCGTGGAGATGCTCCTCGGCGAGCGCGACCTGGCCCATGAGCTCGTGCCCATGCCCGTGATCGTGCGGGAATCGGTCCGCGACCTGCGCTGACGCGCCGGGACCGGCGCCGGCGGACTCAGTCCTCCCGCAGCGCGAGCAGCTCCCTCGCGTGCTCGAGGGCAGCGCCGGAGTCGGCGAGGCCGGAGAGCAGCCGCGCCATCTCGGCCTCGCGGTCCTCGCCGTCCAGCCGGCGGACGCTCGACGCGGTCACCTGCCCGTCGTTCGCCTTCACGACGCTGAGGTGGTTGTTCGCGAACGCGGCCACCTGGGCGAGGTGCGTCACGGCGATGACCTGCGAGGTGCGCGCCAGCCGCGCCAGCCGGCGGCCCACCTCGATCGCGGCGGCGCCGCCGATGCCCGCATCGACCTCGTCGAACACGAAGGTCGGAACGGGATCCGTACCGGCGATGACGACCTCGATCGCGAGCATCACGCGCGACAGCTCGCCACCCGAGGCGCCCTTGGCGACGGAACGCGGCTCCGCACCGGGGTGCGGGGCGAGCAGGATCGCGACGTCGTCGCGTCCGTGCGCGCTCTCGACGCCCTCGGAGACCGAGACCACGAGACGGGCATCGGGCATGGCCAGGGCGTGCAGCTCCTCGGTGACCGCGGCGCCGAGCCGGCCGGCGGCCTCCGTCCGGATCGCGGTGAGCGCGGCGGCGGCCTCGTCCAGCACGGCACGGGCGGCATCTCGTTCGACCGCGAGCCGCTCGATGTGGTCGGAGTCGTCGTCGAGCTCGGCGAGGCGCGCGGATCCCGTGTTCCAGAGTTCGAGGGCGGCATCGAGCGTCCCGTGGGCGCGGACGAGGGCCGCCAGCGCGGATCGGCGTTCCTCCACCGCCGCGAGCTCATGCGGGCCCGACTCGTCCAGATCGGCGAGATAGCCGCTCAGCTCGGCGGCGATGTCGGTGGCGCGGTAGCCGATCTCGGCGATGCTCTCGGCGATGCCGGCGAGCTGGGGATCGCTCGCCCGCTCGAGCGCACGCCGGGCCTCGGCGGCCAGGCTCGACACGTCGTTGCCGCCGTCCTCGTCCGACAGCGCCGACCGTGCGATCGCCGCCGCCTGGCGCAGCTCCTCCGCGTTCGCGAGGCGCTCCGCACGCTCGGTGAGAGCGTCGTCCTCCCCCGGCTGCGGATCGGTCGCCTCGATGAGCGCGAGCGCCTGCCGCAGGTCCTCGGCCTCGGCCTGGCGGCGTTCCCGGTTTCCCGAGATCTCCTCCAGCTCGGCGGACAGGGCGCGCCAGCCCTCCCATGCCGCCTCGTACTGAGAGCGGGCGAGGGCGATCGCGGATCCGCCGAACCGGTCGAGCGCATCGCGCTGAGCGGCCGCGGACCGCAGCCGCAGCTGCTCGGACTGCCCGTGAACGACCACGAGGTCGTCGGCCAGGTCGGCCAGCACGCCGGCCGGCGCGGCACGGCCGCCGACGCTCGCACGGCTGCGCCCCTCGGCGGTGAGGGTGCGGGAGACGTAGAGCTCTCCGCGCGCGTCGTCGTAGGGCTCGAGTTCACCGCCGGCATCGGCCACGGTGTCGGCCACGGATCCCGTGCTCGGCACGATCCACACCCCGGCGACCGAGGCCTGGGCGGCACCCGCCCGCACGGCGCCGGAGTCGGCACGCGCGCCCAGCAGCAGACCGAGGCCGGTCACGACCATCGTCTTGCCCGCGCCGGTCTCGCCGGTGATCGCGGTGAAGCCGGGGCCTATCGGCAGCACGGCCTCGGCGATCACACCGAGATCGCGCAGGCGCATCTCCTCGATCATGCGTCGGCTCCTCGCCACCCGGAGACCGGAAGGTGGAACTTGCGGACCAGGCGGTCGGTGAAGACGCTGGGGTGCAGCCGCGCGAGGCGCACCGGGCGCGACGAGCGGCGCACCACGACCCTCGCTCCGCGCGGCAGGTCGTGCGAGCGGCGGCCGTCGCACCACAGGATGGCGTTGCCGTCGTTGCGGTCCAGCAGTTCGATCGCGACCGGCGCGCCGGGCGCGACGACAAGAGGGCGGGCGAACAGCGCGTGCGCCGACAGGGGCACGACCGCGATGGCCTCGACCCCTGGCCAGATCACCGGACCGCCGGCGGAGAAGTTGTAGGCGGTCGCGCCCGTCGGGGTGGACACCACCATGCCGTCGCAGCCGAAGCTCGTGAGCGGACGCCCGTCGATCTCGACGACCACCTCGATCATGCGCTCCCGGCTCGCCTTCTCGACGGTCACCTCGTTCAGCGCCCAGGTGCTGTAGACGACGGCGCCGTCGGAATCCTTCACCCGCACCGCGAGAGCCATGCGCTCCTCGACCGAGTAGTCGCGATCGATGACGCGGGCGACGGCGGCGTCCATGTCGTCGCGTTCGATCTCGGCCAGGAAGCCGACGTGGCCCATGTTGATGCCGAGGATCGGGGCTGTCCCGTCACGGACGAGTTCCGCGGCGCGCAGGATCGTGCCGTCGCCGCCGAGCACGATCGCGAGCTCGATGTCCTCGACCGGGATGCCGGCGTCGCCGGGGCGTTCTGCCAGCACGTCGACGTCGGTGAAGAGCGCGTCCGCAGCGGCGAGCTCGTCGCGATCGTCCGCCGCGAGCACCGGGACCGCGCCGGCCGCACGCAGTGCGGCGACCACCCGATGGGCGGCCTGCACGGTGTCGTCCCGGCGCGCGTGTGCGACGACGAGGATCCTGCGCTCGTTCATCGGCCTCCTGCCAACTGATCGATCGTGCTCAACCATTCTGTCGGATTGCTTCCCCGCCCGCGGGCGAGGTGCACCAGGTACTCCGCATTGCCATGCGTGCCGAGGATCGGCGAGGGCAGGATCCCGAGCACCCCGAAGCCCTGATCCCAGGCGCTCCACAGCACCCGCGCCACCGCGTCGGCGCGGATCGTGGGATTGGTCACGAGCCCGCCGCGCACCGCGGTGCGCCCGACCTCGAACTGCGGCTTGACGAGCAGGACGACGTCGGCGCCCTCGGCTGCGGTCGCCGCGACCGCGGGGAGCACGAGGGCGAGCGAGATGAAGGAGAGGTCGCCCACGACCAGCTCCGGCCGCTCGCGCTCCCCGGTGGCATCGGCGAGGATCTGCGCGTCCATGTTCCGGACGTTGAAGCCCTCGACGGCCACGACCCCGGGATCCGCGCGGACGGACGGCGCGAGCTGGTCGTGCCCCACGTCGACGGCGAGCACCCGGCGCGCCCCGCGCTCGCGCAGCACCTGCGTGAATCCGCCGGTCGATGCCCCCATGTCCAGCGCGAGGGAGCCGTCGACGGCGATGCCGAACCCGTCGAGGGCGGCAATGAGCTTGTGCGCCCCACGGCTCACGTAGTGGTCCGCGCCCGCCACCGCGAGCTCGTCGGCGTCATCGATCTTCGTGGACGCCTTGACCACGGGCCGGCCGTTGACCGTCACCACGCCGTCGGCGATGAGCACTGCCGCGTGCGTGCGGGAGCGGGCGAGGCCCCGTTCCGCGAGGGCGGCATCGAGACGGAGGGTCATCCGCGGTCGGCGGCGGTCTTCGGGGCGCTCTCCAGTCGCCGGGCGAGGTCGTCGTGCAGCGCCTGGTAGGCGGCCGCGCGCGAGTCCAGGGGCTGTCCCTCGATGAGGCGCAGCCGGCTCCAGAGCCCGTCCGCAGGGTCCGGTTCGGTGTTCTCGCTCACCCCTCCAGCCTACGGGGGATCACCTCGATCCCGCGGGATCAGGGCCGATGGAACGGATCCGCGTACAGGCGCTCCGGAACCCGGAAGCCGAAGATCTGCCGTCCGGTGCGCCAGATCGCCTCGGCGCCCGCGCGGACGAGGTCGATGGGACGATCGCCCTCGCTGAGGATCGTGACGTCCGGGCCGTCCACGCGGACGGATGCGCCGCGCACCGTGACGGTGTCGCCCTTGAACTGCGTCTGGGGGTAGGGCTCGTCCAGCTCCCGCAGGTCACCGAGGATGTACGTCGGGCGCGACCCCTCGGCCGCGGCGAGAACGTGCTTGGGACGGTCGATGCCCGTCAGCACCAGGGCCGACTCGATGCCCGCGCGGGATGCCCCGGCGATGTCCGTGTCGAGGCGGTCGCCGATGAAGAGAGGGTGCTTCGCGCCGAACCGCGCGACGGCCTCCTCGAAGATCGGAGTCTCCGGCTTGCCCGCGACGGTCGCGAGCCGGCCGATCGCGGTGTGCACGGCGGAGACCAGGGTCCCGTTGCCCGGCGCGACGCCCCGCGACTGCGGAATCGTCCAGTCGGTGTTGGTCGCGATCCAGGGGATCCCGCCCTCGTCCTCGGGCACCTTCAGCGCGAACGCCGCCTCCGCGAGATCCTTCCAGCCCACCTCGGGCGCGAATCCCTGCACGACGGCTGCGGGAGCGTCGTCGGCGCTGCGCGTGACCCGGAACCCGGCCTTGTGCACCTCATGGACGAGCCCCTCCCCTCCCACGACCAGGATCGTGGATCCGGCGGGGATCAGGCCGCTCACGAGACGCATCGCCGCTTGCGGGCTGGTGACGACCTCGTCCGGGGCGACCGTGAGGCCGAGCTCCGTCAGGTGCGCAGCCACCGAGGCATCGGTGCGGGACGCGTTGTTCGTGATGTAGCCGAGACGACGGGACGCCTCGACCTTCTTCAGGCTCTCGATCGCGTGCGGGAGCGCCCCCGCGCCGGCGTACACGACGCCGTCGAGGTCGGCGAGCACGACGTCGACATCGGTCAGCGGCGTGCGCTTGTCCCGGGAGAACAGGCTCACTCGGACTTCTCCGCGTCCTCCGGCTGCTCGGGATTCTCCGGCGGCTCCGGAAGCTCTGCGGTCTCCGAGTCGGCGATCGCCGATTCTGCGAGCTCGATGTCTTCCGGCTCGGGGGTCTCCGGCTCGGCGAGCTCGGACTCTACGAGCTCGATGCCCTCCGACTCGGGAGTCTCCGGCTCCGCGAGCTCCGACTCTGCGAGCTCGATGCCCTCCGGCTCCTCGGCCAGTTCCTCGTAGGCGTCCTCGATGATCAGTTCCTCGTCGTCGCCATGACCCAGCGCCGCCGCGGCGACCTCGGCGCGCTCCTGCCAGAACGCCGCCTCCTCCGCACGCCCGAGATCCTCGAGCACTGCGGCGCGGGCAGAGAAGAGCGCCGGGCTCCACTCGAACGCCAGGTCGGGGTTGAGCTCGGGGATCTCGAGTTCGCCGAGCGCCAGTTCGGTCTCGCCGCGGTCCAGGCGAGCACCGGACATCGCGATCGCAAGGGCCACGCGCGTCGCGGTCGGCAGCGCCGCCCGGTCGACCGAGCGCGCCTCCTCCAGCGCGCGGTCGGGACGCCCCATACCGCGCTCGCTGTCGACGATGAGCGCGATCTGGTCGTCGTTCCCGGAGATCCGGCGGTAGGTGCGCAGCTCGCGCAGCGCCAGGGCGAAGTCGCCCATGGCGTAGGCCGTGATGGCGACGGACTCGCGGACGACCGCGACCCGACCCGCTCGGCGCGAGGCCGCCAGAGCGTGCAGATGGGCGCGCTCCGGATCCTCGTCGATGAGCTGCGCCGCCATGGCGAGGTGACGCGCGACCTGCTCGGCGTTCTCCTTGCTGAGGGTCTTCAGCTCGTTCCGCGCCGAAGGATGCAGGTCACGAGCCGTGATCTCGTCGGGAAGCTCCGGATCGCGCGGACGATCGCTCGCACGGAGATCGCGACGGGGCCGGTCGTCGTTGCTCCGGTAGGGGCGGTCTCCATCGCGACGCGGGCGGTCGGTACGCTCCCCTGCGGGACGGTAGGGGCGGTCGCCGTCACGACGGGGACGGTCGGTCCGCTCTCCGGCGGGACGGTACGGGCGGTCGCTGCGCTCTCCGGCGGGACGATAGGGGCGGTCGCCGTCACGACGGGGACGGTCGGTCCGCTCACCCGCGGGACGGTACGGACGGTCGCCGTCACGACGCGGACGGTCTTCGTTGCCGCGGTACGGGCGGTCGCTTCGCTCGCCCGCGGGACGGTAGGTGCGGTCGCTGCGCTCTCCGGCGGGACGATACGGGCGCTCGCCCTCGCGACGCGAACGGTCTTCGTTGCCACGGTACGGGCGGTCGCTGCGCTCGCCCGTGGGACGGTACGGCCGGTCACCCTCGCGACGCGGACGGTCGCCGCGCTCATCGGCGGAACGGTAGGGGCGGTCGCCGTCACGACGCGGACGGTCGGTCCGCTCACCCGCAGGACGATACGGGCGGTCGCCGTCACGACGCGGACGGTCGGTCCGCTCGCCGGCGGGACGGTACGGGCGGTCGCCGTCACGACGCGGACGGTCGGTCCGCTCGCCGGCGGGACGGTACGGGCGGTCGCCGTCGCGCCGAGGGCGGTCGTCATTACCGCGGTAGGGGCGGTCACCGTCACGACGCGGACGGTCGGTCCGTTCGCCGGCGGGACGGTACGGGCGGTCACCATCACGACGGGGACGGTCGTCATTGCCACGGTACGGTCGGCCATCATCGCGACGCGGACGGTCGTCCCGACTCGAGTCGCGACGGAAGCCGCGCTCAGAACGGTCGCCATCGACATAGCGACGGGGACGCTCCGCGTTCCCGTCCTTGCGGTCGCGCGAGGGCTTGCCGTCATCGGCCATGTCGTGACTCCTTCCGTTCGAGCATGTTAACGCAGAAAGGCCACCCTGCGTTGGGTGGCCTTTCTGTTAAAGGAAGTCCGGCGGTGTCCTACTCTCCCACAGGGTCCCCCCTGCAGTACCATCGGCGCTGTGAGGCTTAGCT
>NZ_JBBCVH010000011.1:0-73956 GCF_037147555.1 Microbacterium sp. MMO-35 | reverse complement strand
GCGACGTCCCACCTGCCGAGTTCGAGCAGGCGTTCTATGCTGTCCAAGCCGACCGCACTCAGCTGGTGGGAATCAAATAGCGCGAGTCTCCATCAGACCCAGGGCGCTTCAGATCTTCGAGATCATCGTCTTTGCGGTCGCGTGCGTGGGTACGGGAACGTACGCCACGGGGATGAAGTTCTTCCTGCTCTGCCCGGACGGGCCCCTGCGACGTCGCTCGAGCGCGCGACCGAACTCAAGGACGGCCGTTGTCTTGCCGTATCCGGGCCTCCCGGAGATGATGACGCCTGACTTGCTGGCATCGGGTGATCTATTGTCGGCCATCGCGTTCTGGATTGCTTTCGCGGCGTTCCGCAGAGAGGGCGTCGACACGCGGAACTCGACGGTCATGAATCGCTCGCGTCCGAGGTTGTAGAGCGCTCGTTCTGTGGAGCTGAGGGCCTCGTAGTCGCCTATGCTCATCTCGACAGGCTGGGATGCATCGAAGCTGACGAACTGCTCCCATCCTTCCTTGCGGGCGTAGTCGAACTCGAGCGTGGGGGTTTCGAGATCAAGATCGTCGAACAGGTCGTCGAGCATCACTGCGCCTTCCTGTCGTCCACGGACGGCGCGGTGGTCTGCGCGCGTGTTCTGCCGAACGGAGGCGCCAACCGCTGTTCCAAGTCGGCGTAGTCGTCGACCGTCTTTCCACGATGGTCGTCCGCGGAGCTAGTCTCCGTCGCCAGCGGGGCGAGACTGGCGTGCGGGAGCTGACCGGTGATGCCGAGTGGATCGGTGACGTTCTTGATCGCACGTTTCCTCTCGCGGCTCGTCGGTATCCGGTTGCCCACACTCCCGAACCGGCGGATCGCGTCGTTGAGGTCGGCGTTCGTCGGTTCCTGCTCTCCTCGCGCTGCGGCGTGCGCCCGAGCAATCTTCCAGACTTCGTCGGCCATCGGCGCGTCCTGGTATGGCGACCGCCAAGCCAGGGGGATGAACTCATCGCCGGTTTCCAGCCATACGGTCATCGGGTTATAGGGGTCCACGTGCACGGGCCATCGACCGTTCTGGGCTCGGTGCGGAGAACGCATACGTCTGAGCCCGGCAAGGGCATCTGCGTCATACCTGCGATGCTCGATCTTGATCCCGTAGCTGTGGATCGCGCGCCAATGCGTCGGGAGCATTGCGATGTACCGGTCGGCGTCCAGTGGAATCTGCAACTCCGGAACGAGCTCCCGGTATGCGGCGACCATCTGGTTGGGAGTGAGCCGCAGTCGCGGGTTGCGAGGGTCACGCAGCGCGTCGTGCGGACGGTTCTGCCACACGGCCGCGACCCAGTCCTCGAGGAGTTCTTGGAGCTGCTCGAGTGTGAGCAGCTGATCGACATCCATGACCTCATCACCCCGCATTTCCGGACTCTGCCCGAGGAAGCCGACGAGGTACTCCGTGAAACCGTCCTTGATCGTGCGGAACATGCGCTCAACCTTCGCCTTCTGCGTGGGCGTGTACTTCGCAGCCAACGTCAGAGAGATCTCCAAGGTCCGGCACGCATCCGTGAAGTGCCTCGACACATACGACGAGCCGCGATCGGTCGTGATCGACTCAGGAAAGATGTACGGCTGAGCGAGACGCTCGTCCTCGAACCGTTCGGCAAGGAGATCATCGTCACCCACCCATGCCTGCGCGATGGTACGCCGATTCGTCCGCACGCCATCCGGGCGGGCAGAGTAAGGGACCAGCGCGCGGGCGAGGACGACGACGAGATCGATGCTGCGCGTGCCCACTGTCACGATCGCCGCTGGCACGCTCCGCGAGCACTCGTCGAGCAAGATCGTCAAGTCGGGCCGGACCGCTTGGCCGTCGCAGCTGACGAGGACTTCCATCGGAGTCGTGTCGATGAGGACCTGCTCACCAGGCCGCACCCCGGTTCTCGTCCCGTGAATATGTCCCGGCTGGTTCGCGGTCGTCCGCCGAAGCCGTGCGCTCCCGAATGTGCTGCGACCCGCTTCCAGCTGCCCGATAAGCCGGTAGAGGGTCGCTCTGCTCGGCATCCGCACCGCCCCTGGCCCGTAAGTGCGCTCCAGCTCACGTTCGATCATCCAGATGACTCGTTCCCTGGTGCCGGTCGACTTCCTCGTCTGCCCCTCCAACACCGTGACGACTGCCTCGACCAGGCGCGAGTCTTGCTTCGTCACTGACCGGTCTGCAAGCCCGAACCGACGTCGGTCCAGAAGCCCCGCCACACCCAGCTCCTCGAGACTCTGTACTTGTCGCGCGACCTTGATCGGCTGGTAGTCGGTGCCCAGCCGGCGATTCACCTGATCGATTGTGGAGCGATGAGCGTCTTTCTTCTTCACGCCCTTGTCGAGTAGGTCCGAGAGATGTTCCAGCTCTTCCAGCCAGACGTCGACGATCTTGCGGTCGGCGGGAGCGAGCTCGTCCAGAAGCCGGAGATCGAGAAGCTCCGCACTGCTTCGCACCCCGGCGGGCTCGGCGTTCGCCTCGAGATCTGCGCGCAGCACCTCGATGTCTTCGGCCTGCTCGACCTGCCGCCGAAGAGTGACATACGCGGGACGCACCGCAACGACACGATGCTCATCGCCCTGCCATCGGACGAACTCGCCCGGGTGCACGTTCACCGTGCGCCACCGAACGAGATCGCCGTCGACATCGTCAGCGGCCGTGTCAGGTCGAACCGGGCATGGTCATTCCAGAGCAGCGCATACGCAGCACCGAGCGGTCCGTGCAACGCGCCGGAGAGCAACCCGAGAAGGGCGCGCAGCGACATCGCCCCCGACGCTGGCAGGGCATCGATGTCTACGCCTTCGAGCCATTGCGGATCCCGGTACCGCAGCAGAAACCGGAGGTTCTGTTGAGTCGCGCCAGGCAACTCGTCCACGACGAGGTAGTCCCATCCGAGCGCACCGGATAACCGGCGAGTCAGCTCGAATTTTGCTTCATCGTCCGCGTCCGTGTCGTCCTTCGCGTGCACGTCGACCAGCAGCGCGCTGCCGTCAGTTCGCCGAACGAAGAAGTCCGGGGCATGCGAACGTCCCGGGGTGCTCCAGTCGATCCACATCGGCTGGCTCGCCACCCGCTCCGCGGATTGCGTGCGATCGAGATTCGCGAGGAACGCACGCTCCCAGAACGACTCGAACCACACGTGCTGTCTCGTGGAAGCGAGCCATAGCCGTCCCTCGAAGCTCTTGCGGTGTGGATAGGACGGCGGAGTCCGGACAGGGTCGGTGTCCTCAAATGCGACACGAGCCGCGTCCGCCGCCTGCGCTTCGCGCGCAAATCCGTGTAGGGAATACCTGATTGTCGCTGCGACAGCGTTGGTGCCGTCGAGCGCTTCCAGCCAAGCGGTTGTCTGCGACACTGCGGATCTCCCGTCCGGGACCGCTGACCGCGGGTGCCCCTAAGGCGCGGTCCCGACTTGATCGCAAGCTACGCCGACGGTTGAGCGTTCGGCGTCGACACGCCGTGCGCGTACAACTCCCGTGAGAATCGACAGGTCCCGTGAGACAAGATTCAACTCCCGTGAGATTTTTGCAGGTCCCGTGAGACGGAACAGCGACCCTATGAATCCACCCAGACCGTGACCAAACCGTTGCTTTCGTTACCCCGCCGTTATACAGTGATCGCACGGTGAAAGTTTGCTGTGGCTCTCATCGCATGTGATTGCAGGACACTCTTGGTGCAAGGGACAAAGGCCGGTCGGAAGCCTCTCCGACCGGCCTTCTCTCATGCTCGCGCCGGACGTCCGCGGCGGCGGATATCCTGAGGCGATGAGCGATCGGAAGCTTGCCCTCTCGGCCTGGGAGAGCCTCTTCCGCGCCCAGCACGAGATCTTCACGGAGATGTCCAACGACTTCGACGGCGCCGAGCTGTCCGCCGCCGAGTACGACGTCCTGCTCACCGTGACGCGATGCGCGAGCCACACCGCGCGCCTGCGCGAGGTCACCGCGAACATGCTGATCAGCCAGCCGAGCGTCTCCCGCCTGGTGGACCGGATGGTGGCCCGCGGGCTGCTGGAGAAGTGCCCCGACCCCGACGACGGGCGCGGCTCGCTCGTGCACGCGACCGAAGCCGGCACCCGGGCGTTCCGTCAGCTCGCGACGGTGCACGGCCGCTCGATCGCCGAGCGCATGTCGACCCTCGACGACGACGAGCTGCGCACGCTGACGACGCTCGCGGAGAAGCTCCGCGCACGCTGAGCGGGCCTGCGTGCGAGTAGGCCTGTCTGAGGGACGCTCCCGCACGGCACGATCCACACAGCAGGGCACTCCGACGAGTTCTCCACAGACTTCGTAGATAGGTACGAAGGTCGTCGCGGATCCGCATAGAGTCGAGGCATGACCGAACACCTCCACCCTTTGCACGAGGCGCTGCAGCGTCTCGATGAGGCGTGGAACGGCGCGGAACATGCCGACGACCTCACCCGGGCCCAGTTGGTGGCCGTGACGGAGGCGCTCGGGCTGCTGCACCGGCGTTCCGGAGCGATGCTCGCCGAGGTCGCGGCCTGCGTCGCGCGCGAGTCCCGCACCGAGCTGGGCGCGGATTCGCTGGCGAAGCAGAACGGGTTCCGCAACGCGGCGCAGCTGATCGCGACCACGACCGGCGCGACGACCGGCGACGCATCCCGCCTGGTGAAGGTCGGCGAGGCCACAACGCCCCGTATCGGCCTCACCGGCGAGCGCACACCGGCGAAGTATCCCGCAGCTCAGCGCGCCCTGGCCGCCGGCATCCTGAGCCCCCAGGCCGTCGCGGCCATCATCGGCCTCCTCGACCGGGTGCGCTTCGCGCTCGGCCCCGTCCGCACCGCCGAGGCCGAGCAGTCGCTCGTCGAGCGTGCCGCCGGTCTGTCCCTGGACGACGTGCGCCGTATGGTCACCCGCGCCGAGGCGTGGCTGGATCCGGACGGCGTCGCCCCGCGGGAGCAGGAGCAGCGCGCCCGCCAATCGCTGTCGATCTTCGAGCGCGACGGTCGGATCCACCTCGACGGCGACTTCGACGCCGCACACGGGGCCCCCATCGTCGCCGCGGTGAACGGCTACGTGTCGGCGCTGTTCGCCGCGCAGAAGACCCAGCTCGATCCGGGCTCGCCCGATGCCGATCACCGCTCGGTCGCCGCGCTGCGTGCCGAAGCCCTCAGCGCGATCTGCGCCCATGCCCTCGGTTGCGAGAACGAGGCGCCCGCCCTCGCGACCGCGACCGTCGTGGTCCGCGTCGACCTGAAGGACCTGACCGACGGCACCGGCTACGCCACCGTCGACGGATCCGACCTCCCCCTGAGCATCGCCACGACCCGGCAGCTCGCCGCGAGCGGCGGAGTCATCCCGTGCGTGCTCGGCACCGACCGGGAAATCCTCGACTACGGCCGGGAGCTCCGGTTCTTCACGAAGACGCAGCGCCTGGCCCTCGCCGAACGAGACGGAGGCTGTGCGATGTGCGGACTCCCGCCGTCGATGACCCGCGCCCATCACATCCGCTGGTGGAAACGCGATGCAGGTCCGACGAACCTCGAGAACGGGATCCTGCTCTGCGAGAGCTGCCATCACCGGATCCACGACAACGACTGGGAGATCCGGATCGAGGGCAAGGGCCGGCACAGCCGCGTCTGGTTCATCCCACCGCCGCACGTGGATCCGGCGCGCACGCCCCGCGCCGGAGGGAGGGCCCGCTTCGATCTCGCCGCCTGACCTCGCCGCCTGACCTCAGTCCGTAGACCCGGCCGTTCCCGGCTGTTTCATAGGGTCTGGCATAGTCGTTCATGACGCCCTCTCGGGCGACCGGAGAACACAGGAGTGCATATGGATCCCGCCACCCTCATCGGGTTGCTCATCATCATCGGCGTCGCGATCGTCGCCGTCGTCATCGTCCTGCTGGTGGTGCTCCTGCTCGCACGCAGCTGGATCAAGGTCGCCCGGGCCGATGAGGCGCTGGTCATCTCCGGCCGCAAGCAGAAGGTGCAGCGCACGACCGTCTCCGCCGACGGATCCACGCGCCCCGAGATCGAGGAGTCCCCGGTCACGGTCATCGTGAACGGCAAGTCGCTGGTCAACCCCATCACGCAGCGGCACGAGGTCATCTCGCTGCGCTCTCGCCAGGTGCTGCTGAACGCCGAGGCCCAGTCCTTCGACAACGTCACCCTCAACGTCGACGGCGTCGCGATCGTGAAGATCGGGTCGAATCCGCTGTTCGTGCGCCGCGCCGCGGAGCGCTTCGCCTCGCAGGACAAGGCGATCGAGCAGTTCACCACCGAGCAGCTCGAAGGCGCCCTGCGCGGCATCGTCGCCACGCTCTCGGTCGTCGAGCTCATGCGCGAACGGAAGAAGTTCTCCGACCAGATCGCCGCCGACGTCTCGCAGGAACTCGCCGAGCAGGGCCTCATCCTGGACTCGTTCCAGATCAAGGGCATCACCGACAAGGTCGGGTACATCCAGTCCCTCGGCGCCCCGGAGATCCAGGCGAAGCGGCAGGCGGCCGAGATCGCGCAGACCAACGCCGACCGCGCGATCAACCAGAAGTTCATCGCCAACCAGGAGGCGAACCTCGTCGAGCAGACCGCGCTCGACACCAACACCGCGAACGCCGCCGCAGGCGTCGGTCGGGCCCGCGCCGAGGCCGAGCAGGCCGAGCAGCTCGCCCGCGCGCAGTCCGAGCAGGCGGTGCTGCAGCAGCAGGCCGAGAACAAGCAGGCCCAGCTCGACGCCGACGTCAAGCGCGTCGCCGACGCCCAGCGCTACGAGGCCGAGACCCGCGCCCAGGCCGAGCTGTACACCCGCGAGCGCGCGGCCGAGGCCGCCGCGATCGAGCAGGTCAAGCAGGCCGAGGCGTCCACCCGCATCGCCGAGCAGCAGGCGCAGTCCGACAAGGCCCGCGCCGACGGCGAGGCGGCCGCCGCCGTCGCCAAGGCCACCGGTCAGGCCACCTCGCTGCGCGCCCAGGCCGATGCCGAGGCCGAGGCCCGCCGCGTCCGCGCCACGGCGGAGGCGGAGGCGATCCGCGCCGAGGGTGAGGCTCGCGCCGCCGCCGTCGAGGCGGAGGCGAAGGCCATCGCATCGAACCAGGAGGCGTTCCTCTCGCAGCGCGTGCTCGAGGTGCTGCCGTCGATCATGGCGGAGTTCGCCAAGGGCTATTCCACGATCGGCAACGTGTCGATCATCGGCGGCTCCGGCGACGACGGCGCGTCCAGTGTGGTCGGCGGCGACAACGCCAAGGCCCTCCGCAGCGTGTTCGACAGCGTGCACGCCGCGACCGGGCTCGACCTCGCCGGCATCATCCAGGGGCAGGCCGTCGGCCGCGGCTTCGGCGCGGGCGTCGCCCAGGCCGAGCCGCACCAGCCGGCCGTCCGCAAGGCCGCACCCGCGCACGCGGACGAGGCGGCCGAGTAGACCCCAACCCTCGCGAGCGGCGCTCGGATCCCCTGGATCCGGGCGCCGTTCCCGTTTCGCGGCAGACTGGAACGATGACGTCCGCCGCCTTCGACCTCCGCACGATCGGTGCAGGGCTGTCGTTCGCCGGCGCGCTCGACGACGTCTCCGCGGCTCTGGACGCCTCCACCGCCGTGGTCATCAGCGCCCCGCCCGGCACCGGCAAGACGACCCTGGTCCCGCCGCTGCTCGCGTCCCGCACCGAGGGCCGGGTGATCGTGACCCAGCCGCGCCGGGTCGCCGCCCGGGCCGCCGCCCGCCGCCTGGCCCAGCTCGACGGTTCCCCGCTGGGCTCCCGCGTCGGCTTCACCGTCCGCGGCGAGCGCGCCGCGAGCGGCGAGACCCGCGTCGAGTTCGTGACCGCGGGCGTCCTGCTGCGCAGGATGCTCGGCGACCCCGGACTCGACGACGTGGACGCGGTCGTCATCGACGAGGTGCACGAGCGCGCACTCGAGACCGACCTTCTCCTGGGCCTGCTCGGCGAGGTGCGCGAGCTGCGCGACGACCTCACCCTCGTCGCGATGTCGGCGACCCTCGACGCCCCACGGATCGCGGCCGTGATCTCGGGCACGGACGTCCCGGCGCCGATCGTCGAGCACACCGTCCCCGCCCATCCCCTCACCGAGCTCTGGTCCCCGGGCACCGGCCCGCGCCTGGACGAGCGCGGCGTCACGCGCGGCTTCCTCGACCACGTGGCCCGCACGGCCGCGGCCGCCGCGCGGGATCTGATCCGCGAAGACGGATCCGCCGACGTCCTGGTCTTCGCGCCCGGGGCTCGCGAGGTCTCCGAGATCGCACGCCGGCTCCACGACGACGCGCGCGGATTCGACGTCCGCGAGCTGCACGGCCGCCTCCCCGCCGCGGAGCAGGATGCGGTGATCCGCGGCCGCCGCGCATCGGATCCGCCCCGCATCGTCGTCACCACCTCCCTCGCGGAGTCGTCGCTGACCGTCCCGGGGGTGCGCCTCGTCGTCGACAGCGGGCTCGCCCGGTTCCCGCAGCGCGACGCGGCCCGCGGCATGAGCGGCCTGGTGACCGCCGGAGCATCGCGCGCCTCGGCGGTGCAGCGCGCCGGCCGCGCCACGCGCCAGGGCCCGGGCACGGTCATCCGCTGCCTCGACGAGCGGACGTTCGCGGCGGCACCGGCACGGCCCGCACCGGAGATCGCGACCGCGGACCTCGTCGACGCCGCGCTCGTGCTGGCCTGCTGGGGCGCCCCGGGAGGTGCCGGCCTCCGGCTGCTCGACCCGCTGCCCGCCGACGCCCTCGCCGACGCGCAGGGCGTGCTGCACGACCTCGGCGCCATCGATGACGACGGCCGGGTCACCGCCGAGGGCCGTGCCCTGGCCCGCATCCCGGTCGACCCGCGCCTCGCCCGCGCCCTGATCGAGGGCAGCGGGGTCGTCGGCTCCCGGCTCGCGGCCGAGACGGTGGCCCTGCTCAGCGGCGACCTCCGCGTCCCGGACGGTGATGTGGCCGCGGCGATCACGGCACTGCGGAACGGTCGCGGACCGGACGCCCGCCGATGGGAGCAGGAGGCGTCGCGCCTTCAGCGCTTCCTCGCCGACGCCCCCGCGCGGGGCACCATCGACGACGTCGGCCTCCTGATCGCCCTCGCCTTCCCCTCCCGCATCGCGCGGCGGGTCGAGCGCACCGCGGAGGGGGCGACGTTCCTCCTCGCCTCCGGCACGCGGGCGGGCGTCGGCGGATCCCTCGCCGGCGCCGAATGGCTGGCCGTCGCCGACGTCGCGCGCGCGACCGGCCGGGTGGCCGCGGGGTCGGGCGCCGTCATCCACGCCGCGGCCGCGATCACGGAGGACCAGGTCGACCGCGCCGCCGCCGCCCTGATCACCGACCGCGTCGAGGCGGACCTCGACGGCGCCCGGGTCTCCGCCCGACGCGAGCGCCGAGTCGGAGCGATCGTGCGGGCGACGGCGCCGGTGCGTCCCACGGCCACCGAGGGGCACGACGCGGTGCGCCGGGCGCTCCAGGCGCGAGGGCTCGCGGTGTTCACCTGGTCGGAGCAGGCCGACCAGCTCCGCCGCCGGCTGGCCCTGCTCCACCGGGTCCTCGATGCCCCGTGGCCCGACGTCTCGGACGCCGCGCTGATCGCGGGCATCGACGACTGGCTCGGCCCGGAGGTCGACGCGCTCGCGGCCGGCACCCCGACGGCGAAGGTCGACCTGGCGCCTGCGCTGCGGCGCCTGCTCCCCTGGCCTGCTGCCGCGGAGTTCGACGTGCTCGCCCCCGAGCGCCTGGAGGTGCCGAGCGGATCCCGGATCCGGATCGACTACCCGCCGCACGACGACCCCGATGCCCGCCCCGTGGTCGCGGTGAAGCTGCAGGAGTGCTTCGGGTGGGCCGAGACGCCGCGCCTGGCCGACGGCCGGGTGCCGGTGCTCTTCCACCTGCTCTCCCCCGCGGGACGGCCGCTCGCCGTCACCGGCGATCTGGCGTCGTTCTGGTCGGGACCCTACGCGCAGGTGCGCGCCGAGATGCGCGGGCGCTACCCGAAGCATCCGTGGCCGGAGGATCCGTGGCAGGCGGCTCCGACCCGTCACACGAAGAACCGTGCGGAGCGCGAGGCACGCGGCTGAGACGGCGTGCGGCTAGGAGGTGCGCCGGCGCAGCGTCAGCGGCGCCAGCACGAGGAAGGCCACGGCGAAGGCCGCCACGATCAGCACCGGCCGCCAGAGGTCCCCGTCGTCGGTGCCGGCGGTCACGGCCTGGATCGCGTCGATCGCGTGACTGAGCGGGAGCCAGTCCGAGATCGCGTGCAGCACGTCCGGCATCTTGTCGCGCGGCATGAACAGGCCGCCGAGGATGATCTGCGGGAAGACCAGCACCGGCATGAACTGCACGGCCTGGAACTCCGTCTGCGCGAAGGCGCTCGCGAGCAGCCCCAGAGAGGTGCCGAGCAGCGCGTCGATCACCGCCACCAGACCCAGCTGCCAGAGCGGGCCGTCCACCGTCAGGCCGCACACGTACACCGCGAACGCGACCGTCACCACGGCCTGGATCACCGCCATGAGCCCGAACGCCAGCGCATAGCCGAGCACGAAGTCGGCCTTGCCGAGCGGAGTCGTCATGAGTCGCTCCAGCGTGCCGGAGCGTCGTTCGCGCAGCGTCGTGATCGAGCTCACGAGGAACATCACGATGAACGGGAAGAGCCCGAGGATCGCCCCGCCGAAGGTGTCGAACACGCCCTTCGTGTCGGTGAACAGCCAGGCGAAGAGCCCGACCAGCAGGCTCGGCGCGATCACCATGAGCGCGATCGAGCGCGGATCGTGCCGGAGCTGGGCGAGCACGCGACCCGCCGTCGCGAACAGCCGCCGCCCGTTCATGATCCGACCCTGCGCAGCGACCGGCGCAGCTGCGGATGCGCCGCCGCTTCCGACTCCGCATCCCGCGCGATGAGCACGAGGAAGGCCTGCTCCGGATCCGTCGTTCCGGTGTCGGCGAGCAGCTCCGCCGGCGTCGTGTCCGACACGATCCGCCCCTCGCGCATGAGCAGCAGCCGGTCGCAGCGCAGTGCCTCGTCCATCACGTGGCTCGACACGACCAGCGTCGTTCCCGCCTCGGCGATGGCGCGGAACAGATCCCACAGCTCGGCCCGCAGCACCGGATCCAGTCCGACGGTGGGCTCGTCGAGCACCACCAGCTCCGGCGCACCGAGCAGGGCCGCCCCGAGCGACACGCGGTTCGCCTGGCCGCCGCTGAGCGCGGCGACCTGCTGTCCGGCGTACGGGGTCAGCCCGACCAGCTCCATGACACGGTCGGCCTCGGCTCTGCCGACCCCGAGCACCGCGGCGAAGTACCGCAGGTTCTGCCGGACCGTGAGGTCGGCGTACACGGCCGCGCCCTGCGTCCCGTAGGCGACGCGATGGCGCAGTGCGGCGGATCCCGCGGCCTCCCCCAGCACCGTGACGGAGCCGGACTTCACGCGCTGCACGCCGACGATCGAGCGCATCAGGGTCGTCTTCCCGCAGCCCGACGGCCCCAGGAGCCCGGTCACCTCACCGCGGGGGATCGTCAGCGACAGGCCGTCGAAGACGTCGTGCCGGCCGCGCCGCACCCGCAGTCCCTCGATCGCCACCGCGTTATTCATCATGTGATGAATTATGGATCCGACGACTCCGCCGGTCAAGGATCACCTGCGCGCGAAGGGCGGGGTCCCTCAGTCGAACAGGTAGCGCTGCAGGGTCGGTCCGACGCGCGCCACGAGCTCGTCCACGGGGGCATCCGCGATCGGCGGCAGTTTCGCGACGTAGCGGGTGACGATCATCCCCGCGATCTGCGACGCCACCAGGGTCGCGCGCAGGGCGGCGTCGGGGGTGTCCAGCCGCGCGGTGATCCGCCCGATGAGCTCACGCGAGAGGAAGCCGACCAGCGGCGGGGACATCGCCTTCGATCCGATCGCGACGCGGATCAGGGTCACGCCGCGGCGGCGGACGTCGGGGCGCTCGAAGGCCTCGAGCACGTAGCGCACGACGCGTTCGCCGACCTCGTCCCTGGGGCCTTCGAGGATCGCGGGCACGTCGACGTCGGGGCGGAGCGGGATCCCGATCACCTCGGCGAAGAGGTCCGCCTTGGTGCCGAAGTAGTGGTGCACGAGGGCCGAGTCCACACCCGCACGCCCCGCGATCGCGCGGATCGTCGCGCCGTCGTAGCCGTTCTCGCCGAACTCGTGCTCGGCGGCGGTCACGATCCTGCCCCGCGACCCGGACTCGCCCTTGGGCCGTCCCCGGCGCCGCATCGTGGTCATGCGTTCATCTCAGCACTCGATGACGTTGACCGCGAGACCGCCCTCGCTCGTCTCCTTGTACTTCGTCGACATGTCCAGCCCGGTCTGGCGCATGGTCTCCACCACGGCGTCGAGCGAGACGTAGTGCTGCCCGTCGCCGCGCAGGGCGAGCCGCGCCGCGGTCACCGCAGTCGACGCGGCGATCGCGTTGCGCTCGATGCAGGGGATCTGCACGAGTCCCCCGATGGGGTCGCAGGTGAGACCCAGGTGGTGCTCCATCGCGATCTCCGCGGCGTTCTCGATCTGACGGTTGGTGCCGCCCATCACGGCCGTGAGCCCGCCCGCCGCCATCGCGCAGGCGGAGCCGACCTCGGCCTGGCAGCCGCCCTCGGCGCCCGAGATCGACGCGTTCGCCTTGAACAGGGACCCGAGCGCGGTCGCCGTGAGCAGGAACCGGCGGATGCCCCGGCGGCGATTCGCCTCGGCGAGCGCATCGGGATCCTCGATCGCGCCGACCGCGACGAGCGAGGCCTCCGCGCCGAAGCCGAGCAGCGCGCTGCCGACGAGCTCGCCGTAGGGCGTGACGGCGTTGCCCGCACCCAGCCCGGAGTCGGCGAGGAACCGCCACCAGTACATCGCCACGGCGGGCAGGATCCCAGCGGCGCCGTTGGTGGGCGCCGTCACGACCCGCCCTCCCGCCGCGTTCTCCTCGTTCACGGCGAGCGCGAACGCGCCCAGCCACTCGCCGGGCACCGCGGGGTGCCCTTCCGCCTCGACCTCGTCGAGCTGCTCGCGGATCGCCCCTGCGCGGCGCTTGACCTTCAGGATCCCCGGCAGCGTGCCCTCGGCGTGCAGTCCCGCGTCGACACAGGCGGCCATCGTGTTCCAGATCGCGTCGAGCCCGGCCGCGACGTCCTCCTCGCTGCGCAGCGCGGTCTCGTTGCGGCGGGCGAGCTCGGCGATCGTGAGCCCGTTCTCGTCGCACAGCTCCAGCAGCGACGCGGCGTCGCGATAGGCGAACGGGAACGCCGCCTTCTCCAGCGCGCGTCCGGACTCCTCGCCGTCGCGACGGATGAATCCGCCGCCGATCGAGTAGTACGTCTCCTGCGCGAGGTGGATCCCGTCGGCGTCGAGCGCGCGCAGCGTCATGGCGTTGGGGTGGCCGGGCAGACGGGTGCGCGGCTCGAAGGTGATGTCGTCCTTCGCGAAGACGATGTCGTGCGTGCCGTTCAGCGCGAGCGAGGATCCGTCGGTCCAGTCCGCCCAGGCGCGGCGCACGTCGGCCGGGTCGCAGGTCTCGGGGGTGAGGCCGCGCAGGCCAGCGACGACCGCGTCGGGCGTGCCGTGGCCGAGGCCGGTGGCGCCGAGGGATCCGTAGAGCGAGCAGGTGACCCGCGCCACCCGATCCAGCCCGCCGTCCGCGGCGAGCCGGGCGGCGAAGTCGACTCCGGCGCGCATCGGCCCCACGGTATGCGAGCTCGAGGGTCCCACACCGATGGAGAACAGATCGAAGGCCGAGACGTACGCAGTCACCCCTCCAGGGTAGTCCGCGCGGCGGCCCCGGTCGCCGTCGACCGACGCGGGAGCGGGACGGATGGCGCCGCCCGCTCCCGCGAGCTCACGCGGCGCGGGCGAGTTCGGAGAGCCGATCGAACAGCGGGCCGGCGGCAGGGATGTCGATGCCGTAGACCACCCCGACGACCATCGTCCAGGAATAGACGAAGTAGTCCCATCCGTCGACCACACGCAGATCGTCCCTGCGCTGAGATCTCGCATCCGCCAGGAACCGGAGCTCACCGCGATAGTTCATGTCCCACACGACCGCATCGCGCGGGAACGGAGCTACCTCCGACACCGGGGAACCGGGCCGGTCCTTGCCCATACCCGTCGCGTTGACGATGACGGATCCCGAGCCCGCGGAGGCGACCACCCGGTCCGCCTCGGTCGAGGTTCCGGCGACGAGGTACTCCGTGGGGATCGCGAAGCCGATCTCGGCGTGCAGGGAGCGCATCTCGTCCAGCCTCGCCTCCGATCGCGCCGTCACGATCACCCGCGAGGGAACGGGGCGCCCGCTCCGCGCGGCACGGTGCAGTCCCAGGGTGAGTGCGATCGATGCCCCGCCCGCGCCGAGGATGACCAGCTCGCGCGTGCCGTCCCAGTATCCCTCTCCGACCAGGGCATCAAGCCCCAGGAGGCTTGTGCGGTCATCGAGGGCCGCCCCGAGCAGGCGGGCTCCATCCTTGTGGATGCAGCTGGTCTCCTTCAGCAGCTCCGCGGCGTCATCGAGCTCATCGAAGAGATCCCGGGCCGCCGACAGGACATTCAGCTTGTGCGTCGTGATGAGCCCGCCCACCGACTGCGGATCGGCCTTGATCCGCTCGACCGCCTTCCGGTATTCGGCGGCGGGCGCGTCGACCGCGAAGTCCAGTCCGACCAGCTCCGAGTCGATGCCCAGTTCGGCCATCCATCGCGGGAAGATCCTGCGGATCGCCGAAGAGGTGGTGGTCACGCCGAAGAAGGAGAAGGTGGTCGTCATCGGATCATCTCCGAGACGGTGAACGGTGCCCCGAGCACAGGGACGCGCCAGCGCACGTCGTCGACGTCCGCGAGGCGCGAACGGAGCTCTTGCGGGTCGGCCGTGTTGAACTCGAACATGCCCCAGTGGTGGCAGACGAGTGCCGGGATGCCGGCCGCCCTGGTCAGCGCGACGGCCTCGTCGAGGGTGAGGTTGCCGGGAACGCCGTTCCCGTTGCGATGCGCGTCCCGACCGTTCACCGGCAGCAGCGCGAGATCGACGCCGAGCTTCGCGATGAGCTCCTGCTGCCCCGCGTACGGCGCGCAGTCCCCGGAGTGGTAGATGCGCACGCCGCCGATCTCGATCACATAGCCGAGGAACAGGTTCTGCCCATGTCCGTCGACGACGATCTCCTCGTGAGCGGCGGGCACCGCGGTGATCCGGTATCCGGGTGTCGCGAACGACTCCTGCGCGTCGAGTCCGACCAGTCTCGATGCGGGGATGCCACGGCTGACGGCCTTGAGCGCCTCCGAGCGAGGCACGACGAAGAGCGGGTCGGAACTGGACTGCAGGTAGGGGATCGCACCGAGGTCCATGTGATCCGTATGTCCGTGCGTGCACAGGACCGCATCGAGTCCCGCCACGTCCGACGGGTTGACCGGCGGCTCCTGCATGCGCGTGTGCGGGAAGACCTTTCCTCGGTACTTGCCCGCCAGCACATCGCTCAGGTAGGGATCTATGAACAGCAGAGTGTCGCCGTGCCGAATCGCGAAGCCGGCCTGGCCGAGCCACCACAGCACCACGTCCCCGTCGGTGCCCGGCGGATGCGGGAAGCGCGGATCGATCGTGTCGGTCACCATGTCATCTCCGTTCCGGCATCAGACGCCGCCGTCGTAGCGATTCGAGTTGTCGTAGTATCCGCTGGGCACGTAGAGGGTCGGGATCCCCTCCTGCTCGTACATCGCGACGATCTTGCGGTTGTCGTCGGCAGCGAGGGCGGGCTCGTAACCGAGCCTGCGCAGCTGCGCGATCTCGTCGCGCTTGTAGTCGACCGCATGACGGGCCTCGTCATCCTCCTGGGCCGGGCGGCAGATCAGCATGTCCCAGCGGATGCGGTTCTCCTCCAGCCAGGCGCGCGTCGCCGAGGACACATCGTCGACACGTCCGGTGAGGATGAGCACCGCAAGGCCACCGTCGACCGCTCCCGCAAGCGCGCGGCCCGCGGCGATCACCCCGTCCGCTCCGACGCCGGCGTAGAAGCCGGTCCAGTCCGGCTCATCCTGATGCAGGAAGCGCTGCCGGTGCTCGGCGTCCGCGATCACACCGTCGAGATCGAGGAGCACGACCGGTCCCGTGGGCGGCACCTCCGCGCGCGGATGCCAATTACCGGGAAGCCGCGTACTCATGCGAGCGACTCCCGGGCGATCCGCTCGATGCCTGCGGCATCCAGACCGTAGTGCGCATACAGGTGGGTGGGCGGGGCGATGAGGCTGTACTCGTCTCGGATGCCGTGTCGCACGAGCCGCGCTCCGCCGGGTGTCTCGGCGAGCACTTCCGCCACCGCGGATCCGAGGCCGCCGAGGATGTTGTGCTCCTCGACGGTGAGCACGATGCGGGACCGCGCCGCGGCGCGCACCGCGTCCGCATCGAGCGGCTTGATCGTAGCCATGTCGATGACGCCGACCGAGAGCCCGTCGGCGCGCAGTGCCTCGGCGGCCGCAAGGGACGGATGGACCTGGGTGCCGCAGGCGATGATCGTGATGTCGGAGCCCTCGCCGTGCGTGATGGCGCGCCCGAACTCGAACTCCACGTCCTCTGCGTACACCTGAGGGTCCCGGCCACGACTGATCCGGAAGTAGATGGGTTCCGGCCAGGTAGCGCTCGCCCGGATCGCCGCCCGCAGCTGCGGTCCGTCGGCCGGCGACACGACCGTGAGGCCGGCGAGCGCACGCATCGTGGAGATGTCCTCCGTCGCGTGATGACTGGTGCCGTAGAAGCCCAACGAGATGCCGGTGTGGTGGCCGATGAGGCGTACCGGCAGCTTCGTGTACGCCACGTCCATGCGGATCTGCTCGCAGCACAGGAGGGCGAGGAACGACGCGAAGGTCGCGACGAACGGCATCGTTCCGGCGGTGGCCAGCCCCGCAGCGGCGGACACCATGTTCTGTTCGGAGATACCGAACTGGATGAATCGATCAGGATGCCGCCGCGCGAAGGACACGAGGCCGTTGGAGTACTGCAGGTCCGCTGATCCGGCGACGACCGGATGGCCCTGCTCGACGAGGTCGATGAGACCGGCGGAGAGGTGATCCAAGCCGGGGTTCAGCTCGTTCAGCGCCCGATACTGCCACGACTTCGGGTTCAGGGGAGCACTCATGCGGATTCCCCCCTGATCTCCTCGATCGCACGCTGTGCGTCATCGGGCGCGAGGTATCCGAGATGCCAGCCCGGCTCTGTCTCCATGTAGGCCACTCCTTTGCCCTTCCTCGTGTGCGCGATCACGCAGACCGGGGCCGCATCCGCAGGGCGGTCGCGCAGGTCGAGCAGCAGCGACGCCACCGCGTCGGCATCGTGCCCGTCGATCTCACGCACCTCCCAGCCGAACGCCCGCCATTTGTCGGCGAGGGGCTCGATGCCGATGATGTCGTCGACGGCGCCGTCCAGCTGGTATCCGTTGCGATCGACGATCGCCACGAGGCGACCTGCCCGGTGGTGCGCGGCGGACAGGGCGGCCTCCCAGACCTGCCCCTCCTGCATCTCGCCGTCGCCGAGCATCACGTACGCGAAGAAGTCCCGCTGGTGGAAGCGGCCGCCGAGCACCATGCCGAGCCCGTTGGACAGCGCGTGTCCGATCGAACCGGAGCTGAAGTCGATGCCCGGCACCTTGGTCATGTCGGGGTGGTCTCCGAGAGGGCTGCCCAGTCGGGTGTATCCGTCGAGGAGCTCCTTCGGGAAGAAGCCGAGGTCGGCGAGCACAGGGAAGAGCCCCACAGCCGCATGTCCCTTGCCCATGAGGAAGCGATCCCGATCCGGCCAGTCGGGCCGGGCAGGATCAATGCGCATCACGGCGTAGTAGAGGGCGGCGAAGATCTCAGCGCACGAGAAGACACTGCTGTAGTGCCCCGTTCCCGCGATCTCGATGAGACGGATCGTCTCGGTTCGCACGAATCGTGCACGATCCGCGAGCGACACCGGATCGGATACGGGGGTCTGTGACGACTGCGTCTGCATGCGATCATCCTGTTTGAAGTTTTCTCGCCTGTCAAATTAGACTTCGAAGAAATTTCTACGGTGATTCGGATTCACCTCGAGGAGGCAGGGATGTCAGAAGCACGCAGGCGAGCCGTCATCACGGGCGGGGGAACCGGGATCGGAAAGGCCATCGGCGCATTGATCGCCGCAGACGGCTGGGACGTGCTGGCCGTCGGCCTGGCCGCCGACGAGGAGCTGCCCCCGGGCGTGCGGTTCGCCCGGGCCGACATCACGGACAGCGCCGCACTGCGGTCCGCCGTCGGCGACGAACGGCCGGTGCACGCTCTCGTCACCTGCGCGGCCGTGCTGCGCGATCGCGCAGAGTGGGAGCCTGCCACGTTCTCCTCGGTGCTGGACGTGAACGTCACGGCCGCACTCGCCGCCGCCGAGCTCCTCCGCCCCCACCTGGCGGCCGGACGCGGGTCGATCGTGAACTTCGCATCCATGTGGAGCTACTTCGGCACCGCCAACGCTCCCGGGTACGCCGCATCGAAGGGGGCGATCGTGGCCCTCACCCGATCGCAGGCCGTGCGCTACGCCGCCGATGGCGTCCGCGCGAACGCGGTCGTCCCTGGCTGGATCGAGACGCCGATGTCGACGCGCGCCCAGGAGGACCAGGGACGTCGCGCCGCGATCGACGCCAGGATCCCCTTGGGTCGCTGGGGACAGGCCGACGACGTCGCTCGCGCCGTGCGCTTCCTCGTCTCGGAGGACGCCGGCTACATCACCGGCGCACTCCTCAACGTCGACGGCGGCTACTCGATCGCTTGAGAGCCTGTCGAGCGGCCGGCGGGCGACGCGCCCGCCGGCGCCCGCTCGCCGGACCGTTCAGAAGACGACGAGAGTGCGCGCGCCGGTGCCCGCGGCGAGCGCGTCGATTCCGCGGTTGATGTCCGCGAGCGCGATCCTCTCCCCCACGAGCCCTTCGAGCTCGAGGTCGCCGCGCAGATGATCCTCGACGAGCTGGGGGATGTCACGCTGGGGCTCGAGCGATCCGGCGCGCACGCCGTGCACGCCCTTCCCCGAGTGCAGATGCGCGGCCGAGAACTCGATGCGGGCCGCGTCGCCGAAAACCCCGATCGCCCATACCGACCCTCCTCGGGCCGTGGCATCCAGCGCGACCTCCACCAGGCCAGGCGCCCCCACCGCTTCGAACACGTGGTCCGCCCCGCCGTCGACGATCTTCCGCACACGGGCGGCCACGTCCGTCACTGCAGAGGCGTCGATCGTGTGGGTGGCACCGAAACGCGCGCGCGCGAGTTCGAGGCGGTGCGCACTGCGGTCGACCGCGATGATCGCGCCGGCGCCCGACAGCGCAGCGCCCTGGCACACGTTGAGCCCGACGCCGCCGGCGCCGATCACCGCGACCGCGTCCCCGGGCGCGATCCGCGCGACCTTTCGCGCCGATCCCACTCCGGTCGCCACGGCGCACCCCAGCATCGCCGCCAGATCCAGAGGCATGCGCTCGTCGATCGCCGTGACGGCGTTGCGGTGCAGCACCATCTCCTCGGCGAAACCGGCGACGTTGGTCCACTGATGCACCTCGACCCCGTCGATGCTGAGCCGCGGCTCCTGCCCGGCGCCCCGCATGGTCGCCTCCCGGTCCTGGCACATGGCCGGCTGTCCGGCCCGGCACATGCGGCATCGGCCGCAGAACACGACGAAGCACGCGACCACGTGATCCCCCGCCTGCACGTCGTCCACGGCGGAGCCGACCTCCAGGACGACCCCGGATGCCTCGTGACCGAGGACGATGGGCATGGGGCGGCCGACGAGCCCCTGGATCACATGGAGGTCCGAGTGGCAGATCCCGACGGCGGCGGTCCTCACCCGCACTTCGTCCGGCAGGAGTTCCGCGGGAGTTTCGACCTCCCGCACCTCGAGGGGAGCATGGGGCTCATGGAGTACGGCGGCGCGCATCGTGAATCCTTCGTCGTCAACTAGACCGGTAATCATTTCTAGATTATCATTGCCCGTAGAATTTACTTCGATTCTGCCTCACGAGGAAGTGACCTGAAGATGAGCACGACACACGTCATGGCGCTCGACGCCGGCACGGGCAGCGTCCGCGCGATCCTGTTCGCCGAGGACGGCTCGATAACCCGGATCGCCCAGGCCGAGTTCCCCCAGCACTACCCGGAACCGGGATGGGTCGAACATGACGCGGAAGTCATCTGGGAGACGCAGCTCGACGTGGCGCGGCGGGTGCTCGCCGAGTCCGGCGTCCCCGCGTCCGACATCGCCGCGATCGGCATCACCAATCAGCGCGAGACGGTCGTCGTCTGGGACCCGCAGACCGGCGTGCCGATCCACAATGCACTGGTCTGGCAGGATCGCCGCACCGCGGCCGCCTGCGACGATCTCCGCGACGCCGGGTACGCCGAGCTCATCCGCTCGGCGACCGGGTTGCCGATCGACACCTACTTCTCCGGCACGAAGATCGCCTGGATCCTCGACCATGTCGAAGGAGCCCGGGAGCGCGCCGAACGGGGCGAACTGCTGGCGGGGACGATCGACTCCTGGTTGATCTGGAAGCTCACCGACGGCGCACGGCACGTGACCGACTACTCCAACGCATCGCGGTCGATGTGCTTCAACATCCACGACCTCGACTGGGACGACCGGATCCTCGAGCTGCTGCGCGTGCCGCGCTCGATCCTTCCGGAAGTGCGCCCCTCCAGCGAGGTGTACGGCACCACGGGCGAGACCGCCGGATTCGGAGTCGCGATCCCCGTGGCCTCCGCATCGGGCGACCAGCAGTCCGCGCTCTTCGGGCAGGCCTGCTTCACGCCCGGCTCGGTCAAGGCCACGTACGGGACCGGCGGCTCCGTGATGATGAACACGGGCATCACACCGGTGCTCTCCGACGCGGGCCTGATCACGACGATCGCCTGGGGCCTGGACGGCCGCGTGGAATACGCGCTCGAGGGAGTCTTCTTCGCCGTCGGCGTCGCGATGAAGTGGTTGCGCGACGAACTGCGGATCATCGAGGATCTCTCGGAGTCCGCGGCGATCGCGCAGTCCGTTCCCGACACCGCCGGCGTGTACTTCGTGCCCGCGTTCACGGGGCTCGCGTCACCCCACTGGGACCAGTACGCCCGCGCCGGTGTCATGGGCATCACGCCCGGCGCCGGACGGGCGCACATCATCCGCGCGGCACTCGAGTCGATGAGCTACTCCTATCGCGATGTCATCGACGCGATGACGCAGGAGTCCGGCAACCCCTTGCCCGAACTGCGCGTGGACGGCGGCGCAGCCACGAACGACTTCCATCTGCAGTTCCAGGCGGATCAGCTCGGGGTGCCGGTGCAGCGCCCCATCGTCACCGAGTCGACCGCCCGCGGCGCCGCCTTCCTCGCGGGGCTGGCGACCGGCTTCTGGAGCTCCCAGGAACAGCTGCAGGCGTGCATCGAGATCGAACGCACCTTCCTGCCCGCGATGGACGAGGACACCCGGGAGCATCTCTACGCGGGCTGGCGAAAGTCGGTGGAGCGGGCGCGCGACTTCGCCGAGCACTGACCGCTCCGACGCGGGCGGAGAGTGCGCTCAGCGCCTCTCAGCCCGCGTCGGCATGATGGCCGACTGGTAGCTCTCCCGCAGATACGGCTCCGTGTCGTCGAAGAAGCGCGTCGCATAGGTCGCGTAGAGGGTGTCGATGACGAGCAGCTGACCCCACTTCGAGGTGACGGACTCGCCGTAGACGTCCGAGCTCGCCACGGCGCCCGTCGTGAGCAGCAGCGTGTCCGCCAGCTCCGCAAGAGGCGAGTCGACGCCCGAGGTGAGGGCCACGATGTGCGCACCGTGGAGGCGCGCGATCTCCACCGCGTTGATCACCGCGCGGGAGTCGCCCGAGTCGCTGATCGCGATCACGACATCTGTCGGCTTGACCGTGGCGGCGCTCATCGCCTGCGCGGAGTGATCCCGGAAGAACGTGCAGCTCTTGCCTGCACGGGTGAAACGGAGCACGGCGCTCTCGGCGACGGTGGCGGAGGAGCCCATCGCTGCGAAGTACAGCGAGCCGGCATCATGGATCCGGTCCACGACGGCGCTCAACGTCTCCGGGTCGATCCTCTCCGCCGTGCGGGTGAGCGCCTCGATGCTGGCGTGCAGCACCTTCTCTGCCACCGCGGCCTGTCCGTCGTCGCGGAGAATGCCCTCGTAGACCCACTCCGAGCTCGCGGCGGCCGCCGGCGCGCGCGAGTAGATCGCCTGGGCGATCCCGAGCCTCAGCTGGTTGTAGCCCTCGAGATCGAGTTCACGCAGGAAGCGCGAGACGGTCGAGTCCGCGACGCCGGCCTTGCCCGCAAGGCCCGTGATCGACATCGACTGCGCACCCTCGGGGTCTGCCAGGATCACCTCGGCCACGCCACGCAGGGCGGGGCTCATCGAGGCAGCCTTCCGCGAGATCTGATGGAGCAGATTGGTCCCCATGGTCTCACCCTTCACGGGTCGATTCTAGGCCGGACCGGCGCCGGGCCACCCGCCGACGCGGGGCCCGGCGCCGATCGGGCGCCGGATCAGTCGAAAAGGACGACCGACTTCATGCCGTTGCCGGAGGCGGACTGCGCCATGGCGGCGTGGATGTCCTCGACGGCGAAGCGATCCGTGATCACCGGAGAGAGGTCGACCTCGGGGGAGGCCGCCATCGCGACCACGTCGGTGTAGTCGCGCACGCTCGATCCCGTGGTGCCGGTGAGGACCTGCTCGCGATAGTGGAGGGCGTTGACATCGATCGGAGGCCGAGCCTGGTCTCCGAGCCCGGAGAACACATTGATCCTCCCGAGCCGTCCGATGAGATCGGTCGCGCCGGCGATCACCTCGGGCTTGGACACGCAGGTGATGACCACATCCGCGCCCTCGCCTCCGGTGATCCGCAGCACCTCATCGCGCAGATCCTGCTCTGAGACGTTGATCGTGATGTCGGCGCCCATGCGTCGCGCGATCTCCAGCCGGGGCTGGCGCGTGTTCGCCACGATCACGGTCTCCACGCCCTGCTGCTTCGCGAGCAGAGCATGGAAGCACCCGATGGGGCCGGCGCCGACGATCACCACGACGTCGTCCGCCTGCACGTCGACCTTGCGCTGGCCGTGCAGGCAGCACGACATCGGCTCGAGGATCGCGGCTTCCTCGAACGACAGCGCATCCGGGATGTGCACGAGGTTGCCTCGCTCGATCGCGGCGGCCGGCACCCGCATGAACTCCTCGAACCCGCCGTCCATGGTGATGCCGAACGCCTCGTAGTCGGGGCAGAGGTTGTTCAATCCGCGACGGCACAGCTTGCAGCGGCCGCACCCGACGTTCGGCACGACGCACACGCGATCACCGACGCCGTACCCGACCACCTGCTCGCCTGCGCTGACGATCTCGCCTGCGATCTCGTGCCCGAGGACGCGATTCTGTCCCGCCGGCAGCCGGAAATGGCCGTGCTTCATGATCCGCAGATCCGTGCCACAGATGCTCGCCGCGCGTACGCGCAGCAGCACCTCGTCAGCGCCGATCTCGGGCACGGGGATGTCATCGATCTCGATCACGCCGGGGGCGCGGAAGACGGCCGCCTTCATGCGTTCACCCCCGCGGAGAACGAGGCGCCCAGCAATGCGTCGCGCTCTTCACGCGCGGTTGCAGAGACGGCGAACAGAGTCTTGTTCGACCAGTGCGCTCGCTCGACGAGGTCGGTGAACGTCTGCTGGGCGTCCTCGAAGTCGATCACGTGGCTCACCAGGTCGGTGGCGACCACATCGCGTCCGAGATGGGCGATGACCATGTCCCATTCGCTCGCGTCGCGCGGCGTGATCTTGGCGTTCCAGGTGCCGTGCAGCACGAGCTCGCGGCGCAGGATCCGCGACACCGTCTCCTTCGGGAGCAGCGCGTCATCGCGCAGATCGCCCAGCAGGACGACGTGCCCGGAGTGCGCCGCGGCCGAGATCGCCTGCAGGAAGGTGAGCGCCAGGCCGCTCGCCTCCACGGCGATGTCCACCCCGCGACCGCCCGTGAGCTCCGCGGCCTGTTCGTCCGTGGGACCCGCCGTCGCGTCGATGGTCTCGAAACCCAACCGCTCTGCGAGTGCGCGCTTGTGCACATCGACGTCTGCCACGAGCACCCGGGTTACCCCCAGCACACGCAGCCACTGCGCGGCGAACATCCCGATCGGACCGGCCCCGATGACGAGGGCCACCGCGTTCGCACCGATCGGCGCTTTGCGCACCGCGTGCAGCGCGACGCCCGCCGGCTCCACCATCGCCCCTTCGAGCGCGCTCTGGTCGTCCCGGAGCGGGAAGAGATTGCGCTCCGGCACCTGGAGGTACTCCTCGAGGCCGCCGTCGCGCCGGGATCCGAAGTAGTCGTACGACGTGCCGAGGGTGTACTCGCCGATCTCGGACATCGGATCGGCAGGGTCGGGGATGCAGGGGAAGACGGCGACCCGCGTGCCCGCCTTGAGTCGTCCGGACGGGGAGTCCTCGACGAGGGTGGCGGACAGCTCGTGGCCGAGCACGAGCGGAAAACCGTACCCCTTTCCCACTCCGAACCGGAGCACATCGGATCCGCAGACGCCGACGGCGTCGACACGGACGAGAGCGGACGCGACGCCCACGGCTTCGGGCATCGGCACGTCTTCGATGCGGATGTCGCGCACCGCGTGCAGGACGGCGGCCTTCATCGTCAGACCTCCATGCCGTAGCGGTGGGCCTTGTGCGTCGGGTACAGCGCGAACGTGGGGATCGTGACGTCCGGGGTGCGGGTGGCGATGTACAGCGCCGCCTCGGCGACGTTCGACACGTCGATGCAACTGGCGGCGATGCCCTCTGCGATCTCCTTCTCGTCGAGCCATCCATCGGTGTATGCGGGCAGGTCGCCGTCGTAGAGACCCTTGTCGATGATCTCGGTCATCGGGGTGCGTACGTGGGACGGGTTGAGCACCGTCACGCCGATGTTCTTGTCGACGCCCTCGAGGAGGATGTTCTTGGAGAACCCGAGCATGCCGTGCTTGCTCGCGCGGTACGGGCTGTGACCGGGGCCGGAGGCCACGCGCGTCGACGAGGACCCCATGTTGATGATGCGCCCACCGCTGGGCTGCTTCTCCATGATGAGGAAGGCCTCACGGCAGCAGAGGAAGACTCCGGTGAGGTTGGGCCCGATGGTCTTGTTCCACTCCTCCAGCGTGACCTGGGTGACCGGCGGCGCCAGCGAGTCGCGGCCGGCGCTGTTGACGAGCACGTCGAGGCGCCCCCAGCGGTCGACGGTCTCGGCGAAGAAGCGACGCACATCGTCCTCCGAGACGACATCGCCCACGGTGCCGACGACGTCACCGCCGCGCTCGCGGATGTCGGCGACGACCTCGTCGAGCCGAGCTGCGTCGATGTCGATCATCGCGACCCGCGCGCCATTGGCGGCGTACTCGCGGGCGACGGCCTCGCCGATGCCGGAGGCGGCGCCGGTGATCAGCGCGACCTTTCCGACAAGCGCGTCGCCGGGGCGGGGAAGGTAGTCGGGCACCATGGGGTGCTCCTCTCGTTGGTGTGAGGTTGTTTCCGAGGAGAGTATTACTCTAACAGAAATTTCTTCTTTTTTGATGAAGGATAGGGAAAATCCCTCGATGCGCCGAGATGGCCGCCCTGGAGGGCGGCCATCTCGGTCAACCTCCGGTGCCGGCGATCAGCGCCAGGCGATGAGAACCTTGCCGAGCGACTCGCCGCCGTCGACCGCAGCGAAGGCCGCCGCCGCGTCGTCCGAGGGGAAGGGGGTCGTGAGCAGGCGGCGCAGATCCGGCAGGCGACGCACCGCTCGGAAGATCTCGGGGATCTCGTAGCGCTTGAAGATCCACGTGCCGGCGATCCGCACCTCCTTTCGGATCAGATCGACGCCGGGGTCGAACTCCATCGAGCTGTTCGATCCGATCAGGAGTACGGTGCCGTGCGCGCGCACCGCCTGCACGGCCTGCTTCTGCGCACGCGCATTGGCGGAGCACTCGATCACGACCTCGGCTCCCTCGCCCTCCGTGATGCCGCGGATCGTCGACACCGGATCCTGCTGCACCGGATCGATGACCGCGTCGGCGCCGAGCTCCTGCGCGAACGCGCGCCGTGCCCCGATCGGATCCACGCCGATGACCCGGCAGCCGGCTGCGACCGCCGCGATCACGACGCAGAGCCCGACCGCGCCGAGTCCCGTCACGACCACACGGTCCCCCGCGCGTGCACCGCTCTTGCGGAGGCCCGCGATCGCCGTGCCGAAGTTGCAGGCCACGAGCGCCGCCATCGCGTCGTCGATGTCGTCGGGCAGCGGCACGAGCGACGCATCGGGCGCGACCAGCCATTGCGCGTCGGCACCGTGCCGATGGTTTCCGAGCGTCTGACGGTGGGAGCAGAACATCGGCTCGCCGGCGACACAGTGAGCGCAGCGACCCTCGCCGCTGTGGTGGTAGACCATCACCCGCGTGCCGGCAGGCACTCCCCCGGCGACCCCACGATGCACGACTCCCACCGGTTCGTGCCCGGGGACGATCTCCGCACGCCGCCCCAGCGTATCCGGCGTGGAGCGGTAGTGCGGAAGGTCGCTGCCGCAGACGGCGGACATCGTGATCCGCACGAGCGCCTCGTCCGGGCCGGGGGCCGGCACATCGAGATCGACGAGCTCGACGGCGCGATCGCCGAGAAGACGGATGCCGCGCATCCGCAGAGGGAGCTCACCCCCGAGGGCATCCGTGGTCACGATCAGCCCTGATCGACGACGCGGTAGCCCGTGTGGTCCGGGTTGGGCACCAGCGCCCACCCGTCGCCGTCCGCGACCACGATGTTCTTCATCCCGCCGGCGTCCGAGATCACGGCGTAGTCCTGCCCCGCATCGGCCGCATAGCAGAACAGCGTGACGAACGGCTCGTCGCCCACGTTCACACTGCGGTGGACCCAGTGCCCCGGCACGTCCACGGCCTTGCCCGGGGTGAGCTCGATCGCCGAGCTCTGCCCGTCGAGCGTGTCCATCAGCATCACGCCGCGCCCGCTGAGGCAGTAGTAGAGCTCCGCACGATCCGAGACCGCGTGCAGATGTCCGCGGGTGAGCGCGAACTCGTCACCCATGCGTCCGGGCAGCACAGTGCTGGTGCCGACGATCAGAGCACCGGGGCCCTCCTGATAACGGTGATCGTCCACCCAGTACTCGAGACGATCGGCGCCGTGCTCGGAGACAGCAGCCTCCCACGCGGCGCCGTCACGGTAGACGCCCTCCATATCTCCGAGGCGCTTCTCGTAGCGGCGGCTGCGGCCGGTGATGCCGCCGCCCTGTGCGATCTCCAACAGGACGGGCGTGTCGACGACGGGGGTGATGCTCACAGCTGGTCTCCTTCATGTAGTAGAACTACAAGTTTAGAGAAGATTTCGTGGATTCGGCAAGACTCGACTCGTGAATGCCGCGGTTTTCTGTAGTTCTACAGAGTTCTTGCTCTTCTGAGCAACGCAGATGAAGCACGAAGAGGGGCGCTCAGTCGGCGGGCAGCGCCCCCGTCATCACGCCCACGAGGTCGTTCATCGACTGATCCGCCGGAGTCCGCAGCGCGATGCGCCGCCCGAGACGGTGAATGTGGATGTGATCCGAGATCTCGTACACCGAGGGGATGTCGTGGCTGATGAGCACGACCGAGCGACCGGCGTCCCGGATGCTGCGGATGAGGTCCAGCACGCCCTTCGTCTCCCGCACGCCGAGCGCCGCGGTCGGCTCGTCCATGATCACGACGTTGGTGCCGAAGATCGCCGCACGGGCGACCGCGACCGTCTGCCGCTGACCGCCCGAAAGCGTCTCGACCCGCTGAGTGATCGACTGGAGCGTCGAGATGCCGAGATCGTCGAGGCTCTGCTGAGCGTGCTTCTGCATCGCTCGGGAGTCCAGCATCCGCAGCACCGATCCGAGTCCGCCGGAGAATCGCTTCTCGCGGCCGAGGTAGAGATTGGAGGCGATGTCGAGGTCCGGCACCATGGCGAGATCCTGATACACCGTCTCGATCCCGGCGCGCTGCGCGTCCTTCGGGCTCTTGAACGCGACCTCGGCGCCGTTGAGGTAGATCTGCCCGGCATCGGGGATCACGTCCCCGGAGAGCACCTTGATCAGCGAGGACTTGCCCGCGCCGTTGTCTCCGATCACCGACAGGATCTCGCCGCGACGCAGCTCGAAGTCGCTGTCGCGCACCGCGACGACGTGCCCATACTGCTTGCGGATGCCCACCGCCCTGAGCACGACATCGTGCGGCGCACCGCTCGCGGCCACAGCCGTCTCGCCCCGCAGGGCGTTCATGTCAGGCAAGTCGCTCCACCTTCCGTGTGAACTGGTCCAGGGCCACGGCGCCGATGACGAGCGCACCGGTGAGCACCTGTTGGTACAGCGGATCCAGGCCCATCTGCGTGAGACCGGACTGCAGGACGAGCACGATCAGCGTCCCGAAGTAGCTGCCGATCACCGTTCCCCGGCCTCCGAACAACGACGTGCCGCCGATGACGACCGCACTGATGGTGTCGAGGTTCGCCGTTCCGAAGACGTTCGCCGATGTCGCCGGGCTGCGGCCGAAGGCCTGCCAGGCGGCCAGGCCGTAGAGCAGTCCGGCGACGAGGTAGACCACGAGCAGAACACGACGCACGTTGATACCGGTCCGACGCGCGGCGGTCGGGTTGCCGCCGACGGCGTAGACATGCCGACCCCAGGCGGTCCTGGTGAGCGCGAAGTGCAGCACGAGCACCGCGGCGATCACCACGAAGACGCCGACCGTGATCTGGAAGACCCCGAACAGGTATCCGCCGGTACCGAGCACCGTGAGGATGCCCTGCGGCACCACGAGGGTCTGCTGCGAATACAGCCGAGCGCCCGCGGTGAGCATGGTGTACATACCGAGCGTGACGATGAACGCCGGCAGGAGGAACCGCGCGACCAGGAGACCGGAGAGGAAGGCCAGCAGACCGCACAGCAGGAATCCGCACAGCAGGATCAGGATCTGCATCCCGGCGGGCTGCCCCTGCGCGAGCTTGGCCATGACGAGGGCGCCGACGACCAGGATCGCCCCATTGGCGAGGTCGATCCCCGCGGTGAGGATGATCAGCGTCTGACCGAGCGCGAGGGTGCCGATGACGACCGACTGCTGCAGGATCACGGAGAAGTTCTGCGCGCTGAGGAAGGTGCTCGTCGTGAACGAGAAGATCACGACGAGCACGAGAAGGGCGGCGAGGGGACCGAAGAACGGATTGCGCGCGGCGAGTGCGAGCACCTTCACACCGGCGCCGCTCTTGGGCGGCGCCGGCACGCGGATGCCCGCAGTGTCCTCCGAGAAACCCTGCGCGTCCGCCGCGCCGCGCGGAGCGCGGCGGACACGCGAATCGGACGTCGTCATTTGGTGCCCCAGCAGTTGGCCTCGCCCCAGGCCGTGTCCTTGGAGTCCACCCCGTCGACCGCCTTGTCCGTGATGAGCGTCGTGCCGGTGTCGACGTAACCGGACGCGGGCATCTCGGGCTTCGTGCCGTCCTTGATGTACTTGACGGCGGCCTGGATCGACATCTCGGCCATCCGGGCCGGGAACTGCATGACGGTGGCGGTGAACTGCCCGTTCTTGACCGACGCGACGCCGGCGCATCCGCCGTCAATCGAGCCGAGCAGGATCGAGTTCGTCTTCCCGGCGTCGGCGATCGCCGTCGCGCCGCCGGTCCCGGCCGGCTCGTTGATGCTGTACACGACGTTGATGCCCGGGGCCTTCTGCAGCATGTTCTCCATGACCTGCTGGCCCTGACTCTGGTCGCCACCGGTGTCCTGGGCGCCGGCGATCTCGGGGCTGCCCTCCTTCACGCCGAATCCGTCGAGGAAGCCGTTGCGACGCTGGTCGCCGACGCTCACGCCCCGGTGGTAGTCGAGCAGGGCGATCTGCGGCGCCTGTCCGGCGAAGTCCTTGCCGAACGCCGCCTTGACGTACTTGCCGAGCAGGACACCGCCCTGGTAGTTGTCGGTCGCCCAGGTGCCGTACACCGCCTTGTTGCCATCGACCTGGGTGTCCACGGCGAAGGTCGCGACCCCTTGCTTCTGCGCCGCCTCGAGCGCCGGGATGATCGCAGCACTGTCGTTGGGGTCGACGATGATGGCCTTCGCACCACTGGTGATCATGTTCTGGATCGCCGAGACCTGGCTGTCGATGTCGCCGTCGTTCTTGCCCGCAGCGGTGATCAGCGTGACACCCTGCTTCTTCGCCTCCGCCTCCGCCTTCTGCTGCATGAACACCCAGAAGGGGTTCGAGTTGGTCTTGACGATGAAGCCGATCTTGATCTCGCCCGCTGCCCCCGTTCCCATCGAGCCGACGGGCTCGGACGTGCAGGCGGACATGGTGATGGCTGCGAGGGCGATCGCTCCGATCGCGGCGGCGGTTCTCGCCGCCCTGCGGGTGACGCGCATGTGAACTCCTTCTCCGTTGACGAGTGTCGGCGTGCCTCAACGGTCGGGTCCCTTGCCCTCACCATCGTGGTCAACGTCATGAATGTAGCAGGACTACATGCTTTGGGTCAATAGAAGCGGATTGACCACGTTTCAGGCGGAACTTGTCATCTCACCGTAGTCAGGCAACATTCTGACGGCGGGACGGGTGCCCCGCACGCTGCACCGCACGGATGTTCTCGATGCTCGCCGCTCGCTCTGGCGCAGTCCGCCACTCCGGATCGTGGCCCGCTCCGTGACCTAGAAGACGGTCCGGACGATGCCGCCGTCTGCACGCAGCGCCGCACCGTTGAACGCGGAGGAAGCATCGCTCACGAGGAACATGACGATCTGCGCGATCTCATCAGGGTCGATGAGGCGCCCGAGGAGGGACGTCGGCCGATTCTGCGCCATGAAGCGCTGCTCGGCCTGCTCATATCCGTCGTCCGGGTAGAGCTCTTGGACCAGCGCGGCCACGCCGTCGGTGCGGGAGGAACCGGGCAGGAGGGAGTTGACGGTCACCCGCGTGTCCTTGGTCGTCTCCGCGAAGCTCCGCGAGATCGACAACTCCATCGTCTTCGTCGCACTGTAATGCGGCAGCTCCAGGGAGGGCATGACGGCCGCCTCGCTCGCGATGAAGAGCACCCTGCCGCGGTCGCGCTCGAGCATCCCCGGCAAGTAGTGCCGGGTGACCCGGATGCCGGAGAGGATGTTGATCTCGAACAGGCGCAGCCAGTCTTCGTCCGTGGACTCGAGGATGCTCTGCGACTCATAGACGCCGAGGTTGTTGATGAGGATGTCGACGTCGGGAAGCTGTCCGATGACGTGCGCACAGCCCTCACGAGTGCCGCAGTCGCCGACGACGCCGCGGACATCCGCATGAGGATCCTCTGCGCGGATCAGGTCGATCGCGGCCTGAACCGATGTATCGGTTCGCCCGTTGATGTGGACGCTGGCACCCTCCGCCGCCAGGGCTCGAGCCATCTCGAGCCCCAGGCCGCCTGTGGCGGCGGTGACGAGCGCGGTACGTCCGGTGAGCCGGAGGTCCATCGCTCACACCTCCCGGGCCGCGGCAGCGAGGTGCCGCCGGATGAAGGCGTTGGCGTCTGCAGCGACCTGCAGAGGATCGGTCCACGGGTCGCGCCAGATCGCGAGCGCGCCCGCCCAGTCCGATCCGAGGACCTGGGGAGAGAAGCTCTCGAACGTGATGGGCCCCGTGTAGCTCGCGCGGTGCAGTGCGCCGAAGAATGCGTCCCAGTCGACGTTCCCCTCGCCGAGCGGGCCTCGGTTGCTGTCGCTGAGGTGGACATAGCCGATGACGTCAGCGCACGCTTCGATCGCCTGTGGCAGGGAGCCCTCTTCCATGGACATGTGGAACATGTCGGCGTGGACGAAGAGCGCGTCCGGACCAGCGTTGCGCACGACGTGGGCGGCCTGTTCGAGCGTGTTGATGAAGTTGCTCTCGTACCGGTTGAGGGGTTCGAGACCGACGCGAACGCCCTCTTTCCGCGCATGTTCGGCGACACGGGAGTAGACCTCGATCACACGATCCCAGGCCTCAGGGGAGACCGGCCCGGCGTAGCGGTTGATCGCCGAGAATCCGGGGCCGCCCATCGCGGTGGCGCCCATCTCCGCCGAAAGCCGGATGGCGCGCACGAGCCGGGCCTCACCGCGAGCGACTGAAGCCGCGTCGCTGCTGCCGAGGTCCGCCTCGATGGTCCCTGTGACGGCGGAGACCACTCCCAACTCGAATTCTTCAGACATGCGGCGCGCAAGCTCGCTGTCGTGGCGCTCGACATCCTGGATGAGGATCTCGACGTTGTCGTATCCGGCCCGAGCGGCGTTCTCGAACACCCTGCGCGCGTTATCCTCGTCCCACTGTGACGTGAACACGAACATGTGGACGCCCAGCGGATTGGCACTCGCGTCGTCACGCATCTGCGATCTCCCTTGCGGTGTTGTTGATGTGGTCACGGATCTGCATGTATGCCGAGAGTGCGATGCCCGCCGGGTCATCCCACGGGTCCCGCCAGAGCGCGACAGCTCCGGCCCAGTCGGGGCCGAGCACGGCCGGGGAGAAGCTCTCGAACGTGATCGGACCTGTGTAGCGGGCGACCGCGAGAGCCTTGAAGAAGTCGGCCCAGTCCGTGTTCCCCGTGCCGAGCGCACCCCGATGGCTCTCGGCGATGTGGACGTATCCCAGAACATCGGCGACGTCCGCGACGGCATCCGCGAACTTGCCTTCCTCGATGCGCATGTGGAAGAGGTCGGCGTGGACGAAGAGGACGTCGGGTCCCGCATCACGGACGATGCGGGCCGCCTGGCCAAGAGTGTTGACGAAGTTGCTCTCGTAGCGGTTGAGGGCTTCGAGGCCGACTCTCAGACCCATCGAACGAGCACGGTCGGCCACGCGGCCGTAGATCTCGATGGCACGGTCCATCGCCGCCGGCGCTGGCGGCTCCGTGTAGCGGTTGACGGCCGAGAAGCCGGGCCCGCTGATGAAGGGCGAGCCCATGGCGGCGGCGTGATCGAGGCACTGGTGGAGGAGCCTCTCGGATCTGGCGACGACCTCGAGGTCGGCGCTGCCCATGTCCGCGGCGAGGTTGCCCGCCATGGTCGTGATGACCCCGATCCCGTACTCCTCCTGGAGGCGCCGGGAGAAGGCGGTGTCGATGTCATCGGCGTCCATGATGAGGCACTCGATCCAGTCGTAGCCGATCTCCTGGGCGGTCTCGAAGACCGGGCGGACGCTCTCCTCCGACCATGTCGGGGTGAAGACGAGCGAATGGATTCCGATCGTGTTCACGACGCCTCCCGCACCTGCGCCTGGGCTCCCGAAGATCTGAAGAACGGCAGGAGCGACGTCAGCTTGTTCCGCCAGATGTCGAGGGCGACGGCGAGCAGGATGATCGCGCCGATGGTGATCGACTGCACCGAGGTCGACACGGCATTGAGATTGAGGCCGTTCTGGACGACGACGATGATCAGAGTCCCGACGAGGGTGTTGAGAACGTGTCCCCGTCCGCCGGCCAGACTTGCTCCACCGACGACCGCGCCCGCGATCGCCTGCAGCTCGAGTCCCGCACCGTAGTTCGGCGAACCGGAGTTGAGGCGTGCGGCGAGAAGGACGGCGCCGATGCCTGCGGTGATGCCCGCGATCACGAAGGCGCTCATGCGCACCCGCTGCACCTTGATGCCGGAGAGCCGGGCCGCCGCCTGATTGCCGCCGATGGCGTAGATCTCGCGCCCGAACTTCGTGCGGTTCATCATGAGCGTCGCCGCGGTGTACAGGACGACGACGTAGATGAACGGAAGGGGGATCCCGAAGAGCGTGCCGTAGAACAGGTTGCTCAGGTCATCGGAGAGCGAGAAGATCGGCGAGCCGGGCGGGACGATCAGCGCCATGCCCTTGAAGGCGCTGAGCCCGGCAAGCGTGACGATGAAGGAGGGGATCCGCAGATAGGCGACGAGCCCTCCGTTGAGAGCGCCCAAGAGCGCTCCCAACCCCACAGTGATGAGGATCGCGAGCCAGAGGGGCTGGCCGTTGAGCTGGATCGACATCGCGAGCACCATCGTGAGAAGCGCGATCATGGACCCCGGGCTGAGATCGATCCCCCCGGTGATGATGACGACCGTGGCACCGAGCGCGACGACCGACAGGACCGCCACCTGCAACGCGATGTTCCGGAAGTTCTCTGCGGCGAGGAAGGTCGGGGTCGTGATCGCGACGAACGCGACGATGACGGCGAGGGCCACGAGTGGGCCGAGGAATTCGGCGATGCTCGAGCGTTTCATAGTGGGTCACTTTCCGTTCGGTCCGAGACGTGCTCCGTCTCGGAGGCGCTGACGAGATCGGCCGGAGAGACGTCAGCGACGGGGCGCACATCGGTGATGACGCCGTGGTGGACAAGGGCGACGCGGTCGCTCATCCCCAGAAGCTCGTCGTGGGCCGAGCTGATGAGGATGACCGACTTGCCTGCTTTCGTCAGTCGATTGATGAGGCGGTAGACGGCAAGCCGCGCACCGACGTCGATCCCCTGTGTGGGTTCATCGAAGATGACGACTTGCGCGTCGCGGAAGAGCCAGCGCGCGATGAGCACCTTCTGCTGGTTCCCGCCGGAGATGAGGTTGACGGCCTTCGTCGCGGCGCTCTTCGTGATGTCGAGCTGCGCGATGTAGTCCTGCGTCACCTGGCGTTCGCGCCTGTGGCTGAAAAGCAGACCGGGTGCCACGCCTGCGATGCTGGCTGCTGTGATGTTGGGGCCGGCGGCGAAGTTGAAGAAGAGCCCTTCGGACTTGCGGTTCTCCGGGACGAGCGCGATGCCGGCGCGGATCGCATCCGTGGGATTGCGCATGCGCAACGGTCTGCCGTCGACGATGATCTCGCCGGAGAGGAGACGGTCCACGCCGAACACGGCCCGCGCGATCTCGGTGCGTCCGGCTCCGATGACTCCGCCGAGGCCGAGGACCTCGCCTCTACGCAGGGTGAAGCTCGCGTCCCTGACCCGGTGGCGGGTGCGCAGACCACGTGCTTCGAGGACGACTTCCTCCGTCGCGTTGTCTTCCTTGGGGAACTGATCCTCCAGCGCCGTGCCGATCATCGTCGAGACGATGGACTCGACGTCCTTCGGCGTCTGCCCGGGCGAGCTCACCACTCGTCCGTCCTTCATGATCGTGAAGTCGTCGACGAGGGCGACCACTTCGTCGAGCCGGTGCGAGATGTAGAGGATCGCGACACCGCGGCCGGCCATGCGCCGGAGGAAGTCGAGGAGGGTCTCGACCTCCTCCTTGCCGAGCGCCGTCGTCGGCTCATCGAGGATGAGGAGCTCAGCATCCTGGGCGAGAGCCTTGGCGACCTCTACAAGCTGCTGCTCGGCGACGGAGAGACTTCCGACCTTGGCGTGGACATCGATGTCCAGGGCGAGTTCGGACAGGATCTTCTCGGCCTCACGGTCGATGCGGGCCCAGTCGACGAACCCGCCGAAGCGCAGCGGGTGACGCCCCATGAAGATGTTCTCCGCGACCGAGGCTTCGGGAATGAGGGAGAACTCCTGATAGACGGTGGCGACGCCCGCGGCGCTGGCGGCGGACGGGCTCGACAGTGCGATCGCCTTGCCCTTGTGCAGGATCTCGCCGCTGTCAGGACTCTGAACTCCGGAGAGGATCTTGATGAGGGTCGACTTGCCGCAGCCGTTCTCGCCGAGAAGGCCGTGGACGCGACCTGCTGTCAGCGTGAGACTCACGCCGTCGTTGGCCACGACACCGGGGAAAGTCTTCGTGATGTTCCTCAGTTCCCACAAGGGTGTGGCCGGGGGCGACGCTGCCTGCGACGACTCGACTGCCACGGCTCAGTACTTCTTCGACGGAGCCGGGTAGAGATCGGACGGGTGCCGAAGAATCGACAGCGCATTCTTCGACGTCACGATCTCGGTCGGCCCGTTGACGTAGCCGCCCTCGGTCTTCGCGTTGAGGAGATCGATGACGAACTGACCGGCGGCGCGCCCCATCTCGACGGGACTCGTGTTCGTCGTCGCGGTGACGCCCTGGTTGTTGGCGATGCTCTCGATCGCGGCCGTGTCTCCGTCGTAGCCGAGGATCGTGAGGTCGGTGCGGCCGAGGCTTCGGGCGGCAAGCGCGGCACCTTCGGCCATGTAGTCGTTCGCGGCGAAGAGCACCTGGATGTCAGGGTGCGCCTGGAGGAGGTCCATGGCGGCCGTGTTGCCCTTGTCGACGCTCCACCCGCCGTTGACGCGGCTGACGATCTTCCAGGCGCTGCCGGCGATGCCGTCCTCGAAGCCGCCCGCGCGCTCCGTCGCAAGGTAGCTCGGCTCGCCGTCGAGGACGCCGACCTTGCGAGCCTTTCCGTCGACGGAGTCGATGGCCCATTTGGCGAGGGCCTTGTTCGCCGCGCGCTGCTTGACGCCGACGACGCCGTGGACAGGAGTCGGGTAGTTGGGTATGTCGGAGTTCACGATCAGGACGAGCTTGCCTGCCTCGACGGCGCGCTTGACGAGCGGCGCGAGCGAGTGCTCGTCGAAGCTGATGAGCACGATCGCGTCGACGTCGGCGCGAGCGGTGACGTCCTGCAGCATTCCGATCTGGGCGGCCTGGTCGCTGCCGGAGTAGGGGGAGAGCATGAACGACTTCGCCCCGGGAACGGTCTTCAGCCCCTCGAAGAGCGCCACGTGGTAGTTGAACTCCGTGCCCATCGGAAGGTATGCGATGTTCGGAGTCCCGCCCTTGAACGTCACGGTGTCCAGGCCGGCCTGCGATCCGGCGTCGAGCGCAGTAGGAGCCGTATAGGTGATCGGCTTGGTCGGCGTCTCGATGTCCGGCGTCTGGGTGCCGGACGGGGTGCCGCCTTTCGTGGTGCCGCACGCACTGAGCGCCACGACGCCCGTGCCTAACAGTGCGAATGAGGCGATGAAATGACGCCTCGAGAAAGTGGCTGACATGAGGGCCTCCAGATGAGTCGTGCGCAGATCGCGCGGGAGTGGGTACGAGGAGGCATGCGAACTGGCGAAATCTCCTCGGTGGATGAAGAATGCCACAGAAGCTTCTGTCTCACAATGTTAAATAAAAGAAAATTCTTCGACATCGGACGACATCCTCACGACGCGGGCCGATCCTCACCTCATGACGGACAGCTGGGGCCTGGCCTCCTGGTCAGGCAGTCTCGTCGTCGCTCCGGAACTGCGCCAGCGCACGCTTCATCGCGCGGATGTCTTCGACATGAGCGGGCCCGCGACGCATGGCGACGACCGTCGCAAGGACGTCGACGACCACGAGCGCGGCAAGCCGGCTCACCGCCGGCGTGACGGTGTTCGTGTCCTCGAAGGTCCGCACGATCAGCGAGATGTCGCTGCGCTCGGACAGGGGCGACTCGTCTCCGGTGATCCCGATCACCGTCATCCCCCGCTCTCGCGCATGATCGACGACCTGGAGCACGAGCCCCGTCCGCCCGGTGTTGGAGATCGCGACCACGACGGTGCCCGGATCGTTCGTCATCGCCGCCATGAACTGCTGATGCGGATCCTCCGGCGCCGAGCAGGGGATTCCGAAGAGAGCAGCCTTCTGCTCCGCGTCTTTCGCGATCACCGCCGACGCGCCGTAGCCGACGAAGAGCAACGAGGTCGCCCCGAGGATCGCGTCGGATGCTGCAGCGAGCGCATCGGTGTCGAGATACCGACGCGCGCGGTCGAGGCTCGAGATGCTGTGATCGAAGGTCTTGCGGGACACGGTCGCGATGTCGTCGTCCGCGCGAAGCGCCGAGTGCGTGACGGGGATCCCGAGTGCGAGCGCCTGCGCCAGCGCCAGCTTGAACGACTGGAAACCGTCGAATCCGAGACTCGTGCTGAAGCGCATCACCGTCGGCTCGCTCACCGACGCCGCCTCGGCGACGACGGCCATCGGCGATTCGACTACGAAGTGCGGGTTGTCCAGGACCAGCGCGGCAACCTTCTGCTCCGACTTGCGCAGTCCCGTCAGCTCACCCGACAGGCGCTCCAGCACAGAGGCTCCTTGAGCTCCCCGGTCCTCGCTCTCGACGATCGCCATGCCGTTCTCCGATCTGCTCAAGCAGGCCGACGCGTGCGCGCCCCTCGGCCGACGCCGAGATCTCCCCGCAGGTTCGAGGGTAGTAGGCCTACAGCATCCTCGATGATGTGGAGGCAGACTACCTTTTCCGCCCCTATCTCTGGCATCGGTTCGTCTCTTCAGGCTCATATCGACATATTTGTGTAGTCTAACTACCATTCGTTGAGACAGCGACGTGAGAACAGGAGCGAGGAGAGACATGGACGTCCTTGAGCAGGTCACCGAGATCAGCGTCATCCCCGTCGTCGAGATCGAGGATGCGGATTCGGCAGTCCCCCTCGCACGCGCTCTCGCCTCCGGCGGGATCCGCACGATGGAGATCACGCTGCGAACCGACGCGGCTCTGGAGGCGATGCGCAGGGTCTCCGGAGAGGTGGAGGGGTTCCTCGTCGGCGCCGGAAGCATCGTGTCCCCCGAGCAGATCCCGATCGCGGTCGCCGCCGGCGCAGCCTATGGCGTGAGCCCGGGATGGCACCCGCGACTCTCAGACGCCGCCGCCGAGAGCGCTCTTCCCTATGTTCCCGGGGTGGTCACTCCGTCCGAGGTGCTGGACGCGGCCGCGCACGGACACCGCCGCCTGAAGTTCTTCCCGGCCGGGAACTACGGAGGCGGCGCGACGCTGCGCAGCTTCGCGGGCCCGTTCTCCTCGCTCGGCGTGGCCTTCATGCCGACTGGCGGAGTCACCCCGGCGAATCTCTCCGAGTTCCTCAGCCTGCCGAACGTGTTCGCCGTCGGCGGCACCTGGATCGCACCTCGCCCGGCGATCTCCGCGGGCGACTTCACCACCATCGCCCGCACCGCCGCCGAGGCCGCGCGCATCGCCGCGGACCGGTCATGACGCCGACAGGAGCACTCATGCCTCTCACCTTCACCTGGGACACACTCGAGCCCGCACGCAAACCCACCTTCTACTTCATCGGTGTCACGACCGGCAGCTCGTCGATCCGTCGGGTCTTTCCGCTTTGGGCGGAGCATCTGGGTCTGGGAGACGTGGAGATGGTCGGGATCGATCTCGCATTGCACGCTCCCGCCGAGCACTACCGCGCGGTGGTCGACTTCCTCAAGCACGACGAGCTGAGCCTCGGTGCTCTGGTCACCACGCACAAGCTCGACCTCTATGCGGCGGCGAAGGATCTGTTCGACGAGATCGACCCGCTCGCCGAACTGATGGACGAGGTGAGCTGCCTCTCGAAGCGGGACGGGCGTTTCCGCGCCCACGCGAAGGATCCGATCACTGCCGGGCATGCCCTCGACGCCGCCCTTCCGGCCGAGCACTTCCGCCGGGTCGACACCGATGTGATCGTGTTCGGCGCAGGAGGATCGGCGATCGCGATCGACTGGTACCTGTCGCGCCCGGAGCGCGGCGACGATCGCCCCCAGCGGATCGTCGTGACCAACCGCAGCGCCGCCCGCCTGGAGACTCTGCGCCGAGTGCACACCGCATCGGGCACCGACACCGAGCTCGTCACGCGCCTCTGCCCCGTCCCGGCCGACAACGATGCCGTGCTGGCCGAGGCGCCGGCAGGTGCGCTCGTCATCAACGCCACCGGCCTGGGCAAGGACGCGCCCGGCTCGCCCCTCACCGACGAGGGGGTCTTCCCCGGCCACGGGGTCGTGTGGGAGCTCAACTACCGCGGCGACCTCGTGTTCCTCGACCAGGCACGGCGGCAGGCTCCGAGCCGCGGGCTGCGTGTGGTCGACGGCTGGGTGTACTTCATCCATGGCTGGACCCAGGTGATCGCCGAGGTCTTCGACGTCGAGATCCCGCCCTCCGGTCCGTCGTTCGACGCGCTCGTCGCCCTCGCAGAATCGACGCGTTGACATGCGGATCCTTGTCACCCCGCGCTCCATGACCGCTTCCGGGCTCGACGACGCCGCCGACCTGGCGCCCCTGCGCGAACGCGGATGGGAGCTGGTTTCGGGCCCGGCCGGTCGTCTGCCGAACGTCGAGGAGCTCATCGAACTGGTCCCGGGCATCGATGGCTGGCTGTGCGGGGTCGAGCAGGTGCCTGCGACGGTGCTGGACGCGGCCGATCGCCTCCGGGTGATCTCGCGCAACGGGGTGGGGGCGGAGAACCTCGATCTGGATTCCGCACGAGCCCACGGCGTCGCGGTCGAGCTCGCGCGCGGTGCGAACTCGCGCGGCGTCGCGGAGCTCAGCGTCGCGCTCATGCTGTCCGCACTGCGCGACATCCCTGCCGCGGATCGCGCGCTCCACGACGGACGATGGGCACGCAGTCTGGGGCGGGAGCTCGCGGACAGAACGGTCGGCATCGTCGGTTTTGGAGCGATCGGACGTCTCGTGGCCCGGATCGTGCTCGCCTTCGGAGCGAACGTTCTCGCCTACGACCCGTTCGCCACGATCGATATGGCGGGCGTCGACGGTGTCGAGCTCGACGACCTCTTCGCGGAATGCGATGTCATCACGCTCCATGCGCCTCCGCGCGCCGACGGCCGCCCGCTCGTCGACGCCACGCTGCTCGGATCGCTCCGCCCGCAGACCGTGCTCGTGAACACCGCCCGCAGCGCCCTGGTCGACCCCGAGGCCGTTCTCGCCGCGCTGGAGGACGGTGCGCTGCGCGCCTATGCGGTCGATGCGTTCGACCAGGAGCCGCCGGTGCTCGACGCACTGCTCTCGCACCCCCGAGTGATCCTCACTCCGCATGTCGGCGGCTACACCGATGCCAGCGTGCGCCGTGCGACCGAGCAGGCGGTCACGAACCTCATCACCGCGCTGACGGCCGACACGGCTCCCGCGGCGCGATCCCTCTCATGAAGGCCGTCCATTTCGGCGCGGGGAACATCGGACGAGGTCTGATCGGCCTCGTGCTGCATCGCGGCGGGTACGAGATCGTCTTCTGCGATGTCGCCCGCACGCTCATCGAACAGGTCCGTTCCGCGGGAAGCTACACAGTGCACGAGGCCGGCCCCGGCGGCGTCGACACGGTGGTGACGGGCTTCCGCGCGATCGACAGCGCGGAGGATCCGCGCGCCGTGGTGGCGGAGATCGAGACCGCGGATGTCGTGACGACGTCCGTGGGTCCGACAGCCCTGGCGGCTGTCGCGCCGCTGATCGCGGCGGGGCTCCGTACCAGACCGGGCGCTCTGCCGCCCCTTCAGGTCATGGCGTGCGAGAACGCGATCGGAGCCACCGACAAGCTGCGCCGCGCGATCGCCGACCTCGAAGGAGCACAAGCGGAGCTGCAGAACGCGGTGTTCGCCAACACGGCGATCGATCGTCTGGTGCCCTCCCAGCCGGGCGACGGCGCCGTCGACGTCGTCGTCGAGCCGTTCTTCGAGTGGACGATCGAAAGCGCCCCATTCGGCGACGATCCGCCGAACCTGCCGGGCGCCGGTTTCGTGGACGACCTCGCCCCGTACATCGAGCGCAAGCTCTACACGGTCAACACGGGGCACGCGACGGCCGCCTACTTCGGAGCGCTCATCGGCGCGGCCGACGTCCGCGCTGCGTTGCAGGATCCGTCGATCTCCGCACGCGTCTCGGATGTCATGGCGCAGACCTCTGCCATGCTGGCCCGCAAGCACGGATGGGACCCGGAGGAGCTCGCGACGTACCGCGCCCGGATCCTCGAGCGGTTCCACAACCCGCTGCTCCTGCCGGATCCGGTGATGCGCGTCGGCCGCGAGCCCTTGCGCAAGCTGTCCCGTCACGAACGCCTGATCGGCCCGGCCGCCGCCGCCGTCGAGTTCGGTCTCCCGGTGGATGCACTGGTTGCGGCGATCGGAGCCGCGTTCGCCTTCGACGACCCCCGCGATCCGCAGTCCATGCGCTTGCAGGACATGCTGCGCTCATCGCGTGCCGACGAGGTGGTCGAGTCCGTGACAGGGCTCCACGAAGGACATCCCCTCTTCGCCTCGGTCCTCGCGCAGGTCGCGTCGAGGCAGGCGGTGCTGTCGGACTGACCGCCGCCCGGGAGCTACTGCCGGGGAGTCTCGGCGGCCGGCAGCGTCACGACGAACGTCGCGCCCGTGCCCGGCCCGACCGCGATCGTGCCGCCGTGCGCTTCGACCACGGCGAGCGCGATCGCCATGCCGAGTCCCGTGCCGCCCCCACCGTCGCGGGACCGCGAGGTCTCACCGCGGGCGAACCGCTCGAACACGCTCTCCCGCACGCTCTCCGGGAGTCCGGGACCGTCATCGGCGACCGTGAGGCGCACCGCCCCGGCCGCGTCCCCGGTGCGCACCTCGTCGAGCCGCACCTGCACCGTGGTGCCGTCCGGCGTGTGCTGTCGCGCATTGCCGAGCAGGTTGTCGAGCACGCGGCGCAGATCCCCGGCGTCGCCGCGCACGAGCGCCGGATCCTCTCCGAGCTCCATGACCCAGGTGTGCGCCGGACCGGCGAGGCGCGCCGCGAGCACCGCCTCGGCGACGAGGAGCCGCAGGTCGAGGTCGTCCTGCACGAGCTCGGGCAGCGCGTCGAGGCGGGCCAGCAGGAGGAGCTGATCGATGAGCGCCCCCATCCGCACCCCCTCCCCGTCGATGAGGGCGGCGTTCCCGCGCACCTCCGCCTCCTCGGCGTCCGGGCGACCGGACAGCTGCGCATAGGCGCGGATCGTGGCCAGCGGGGTGCGCAGCTCGTGACTGGCGTCGGCGACGAACCGGCGCATCGTCGACTCGCTCGCCTCGCGCTGGGTGAGGGCGAGCTCGACGTGGTCGAGCATGTCGTTGAGCGCCGTGCCGACCTGGCCCACCTCGCTCGTCGAGGCGATGTCGCCGGCGTCCACGCGCTCGGCCAGGCGCACCTCGCCGCGGTCCAGCGGCACGGCGGTCACAGCCGCGGCGGTGTGCGCGACGCGACGCAGGGGCCGCAGCGCGCGGCCCATCGCCACGGCGGCCGCCGCGACGGCCAGCACGATGCAGACGATGCCCACGAGGGTCACCACGAGCAGCAGCCGCCCCGTCGCCGCCGACACCAGGTCGAGCGGCAGCGCGGTCACCACCGCGACGCCGGAGGGCGTGGTCCGCGACGCCACCCGGTAGGAGCCGAGCGAGCCGCCGAGGTCGACGGTCACCGGTGCGGTCCGGTCGGCGGATCCGGTGGGAAGGTGCGCGGCGAGGATCTTCTGCTGGGCGGATGTGAGGTCGTGGCGCTTCCCGTCGACCGAGATCCAGCCGCCGAGCTCGAACACCCCGTCCCGGAAGACGGCGGTGATCGTCCCCCCGGACTGGCCGGGGGCGCCCACGACCTCATCGCGGCTGGGACGCGGCGACGGCGGCGTCGGGCCCGGCGTCGCCGTCGTGGATCCGGGCGGGCGGCCGGCGATGTCGGCCCCGCGCGCGGCGGCGCCGTTGAGGCGCGCATCGACCTGGCCCAGCATGTAGTCGTGCAGCGACACCACGGCGACCACGCCGACGACGATGCTCACCGCGGCGACGAGGGCCGACGCGATGAGCACCACCTGCAGGCTAAGACTGCGCGGTCGCCTCATGCCCCTCCCCCGGGAGCGGACGCATCGGCGACGCGGAGGACGTAGCCGACCAGCCGCACGGTCTCCAGGCTCAGCGCCGTCGACGGCACGAGCTTGCGACGCAGGCTCGACACGTACACCTCGACCACGTTCGACTCGGTGCCGAAGTCGTACCCCCAGACCGCCTCGAGGATCTGAGGCCGGCGCAGCACCTTGCCCGCGTTGTTCGCGAGCAGGAGCAGCAGCTCGAACTCGGTGGGCGTGAGCTCGAGCGGGGACCCTGCGAGCTCGGCGGTGGCGGCGGCCTTGTCCACGGACAGGTCGCCGACCTGCAGCTGCGCGTCCGCCGGGCGTCCGATCGCCGCCGCCGTGCGGGCCAGCACCCGCACCCGCGCCTGCAGCTCGGCGATCGCGAAGGGCTTGGTGAGGTAGTCGTCGCCGCCCGCGCGCAGCCCGGCGATCCGGTCGTCGTGGCCGTCCAGCGCGGTGAGGAACAGCACCCGGATCTCGGGCCGGATCGCGCGGATCCGCTCGAGCGTGTCGAGTCCGTCGATGTCGGGCATCATGATGTCGAGCACGACCACGTCGGGCTGGAACTCCCGCACCGCGATGAGCGCGCTGCGCCCGCGGTGCTCCACGCGCACCTCCCACCCGTCCGTGCGGAGCGAATCGCCGACGGCCGCGGCGAGCGCGCGCTCGTCGTCGACCACGAGCGCCCGCGCCGGGGTGCCGTCCGCGCGCACGATGGGCGGCAGCCCGAGCGGCATCGAGGCGGTCGCGCCGGACTCGGTCGTGATGTCGGCCATGATCTGCTCCCCTCGTCGTCAATTCTGCGCGGTCAGGTCGTAGACCGTCACGCCGCCGACCGACTCGGCCGCGAAGTGGGCCTCGACCCACTGCTGGATCTGGGTCGCGACCTTGCTGCCGGTGCTCGATCCGCCCATCATGCCGCCTCCGGCGATGAAGTAGTGGATCTTCCCGCTCGCCACGTACTGCTGGAACTGCGCGAGGGTCGGGGACGGGTCGCTGCCGTTGAACCCGCCGAGGGGCATGACCGCGTACCCGGTGCCGAGCTGATAGCCCGCCGCCGTCTGCGATCCGACCGATGCCGCGACCCAGGTGTAGCGGGAGGCGTCGGCGGAGAGCAGCGTCTTGAGCTCGGCGCTCACCGTGGAGGCCTCGAGCAGCCCGCCCGCTCCCCCGGCGGGGCCCGCCCCGGTGCCGGTGCCGCCGGTGGGGCCGGTGCCCATACCGCCGTTCGCGCCCGTCGCCCCGCCCGGGCCGCCCTGCGCGCCGGCCGCGCCGCCACCCGGGCCGCCGAAGCCTCGGCCGACCCCGGGGAAGCCGCCGCGGAAGCCCCCGCCCATCGTGCCCTGCACCGACGGGCCGGCGGTGACGATGGATCCGGAATGCGCCGCTCCGACGGTCTCCAGCGTGTACGCCGCCGGGGCGAGCAGCGCGCCGGTGAGCAGCGCCGAGGCGGTCGCCGCGGTGAGGATCCGCGAGCGCGGCGGCACGAGGACGAGCAGCGCCGCGGCGGCCGAGACCGCGAGCACGACGACCTTCAGCCACGGCAGCCACGAGCTCGCGCGCTCCAGCAGCGCCCACGCCCAGGCGGCGGTGACGATCGCCGAGACGGCGAGCAGGATGCGCACCCACAGCCGGTCGCGGTGGCGGAAGACCACGGTCCCCGTGGTGCCGATCAGCCCCGCGAGCGGTGCCGCCAGCGCGACGGTGTAGTACGCGTGGAAGATCCCCGCCATGAAGCTGAAGGCGAGCAGCGTCACCAGCAGCCATGCCGCGAACGTCACGATCGCGATTCGCCGCGCATCGCGGCGCGGGGCCCTTCCGATGAGCACGAGCGCTCCCGTCAGCAGCAGGAGCGCGGCCGGGATCAGCCACGAGATCTGCCCGCCGATCTCGTCCTGGAACAGGCGGAACAGCCCCGTGGACCCCCACATGCCGCCTCCCGCTCCGCCGCCGCCGACGCTGCCCGTCTCGTTCCCGGTGAGGCGTCCGAGGCCGTTGTAGCCGAAGGTCAGCTCGAGGAAGCTGTTCGTCTGCGAGCCTCCGATGTAGGGGCGGGCCGAGGCGGGGACGAGCTCGACCACGGCGACCCACCACCCCGCCGACACGATCACGGCGCCGAGCGCGGCGAGCAGATGCCCGATCCGCTTCAGGATCGGAGCCCCGGCGAACACGACGTAGACACACGCGAGCACCGGGAGGACGAGGAACGCCTGCAGCTGCTTCGTGAGGAAGCCGAAGCCGACGGCGACGCCGGCGAGCAGCAGCCAGCGCAGCTGCGCCCGGTCGATCGCCCTCAGGGTGAGGGCGACCGCGGCGGTGAGCAGCAGGAGCAGCAGCGCGTCCGGGTTGTTGAAGCGGAACATCAGCGCCACGACCGGGGTGAGGGCGAACACGCCCGTCGTGACGAGGGCCGCCGCCGCGCCGAACCGCCGGCGCACCGTGAACAGGAGGATCGCGGCCGTGGCGACGCCCATCAGGGCCTGCGGCACGAGGATGCTCCACGAGCTGAGGCCGAACACGCGTGCCGACAGCTCCATCACCCACAGGCTCGCCGGCGGCTTGTCGACCGTGATCGAGTTGCCCGCGTCGCTGGATCCGTAGAAGAACGCCACCCAGTTCTGCGTCCCGGCCTGCACGGCGGCGGAGTAGAAGGCGTTCGCCCAGCCGCTCGCCGCGAGGTTCCACAGATAGAGGATCCCGGTGAGCAGGAGCGCGCCGACGTATGCGGGGGCCTCCCAGCGGGCTCGGGCGATCGTTCCCGGCACCTCATCGGCGACCGCGGGGCGCGCACCGGTCGGAGGGTGGACGGGCAGAGCTGGCGCGACGGCCACGGATGCGTTCATGAGCGGTTCGCCTCCTGAGTGAGCACGGTGAGGTGGTGACGGGTGGACAGCGGCTCGACGGGCTCGGGCGGATCGTGCCGGCGTGCGGCGCCGCGGAACACCCAGAGCCGCAGCAGCGCGAAGCGCAGCAGCGTGGCGACGAGGTTCGCGAGGGTGAGCACGCCGACCTCGGCGAACGGGCCGGGATGCGGATCCGCGGCGTGCAGCAGCATCAGGGATCCGCCGGTCAGCGCCCAGGCGATGCCGAAGACGATCAGCCCCTGGAGATGATGGGTCGTCGCACCCGTGCGGCCCCGGATGCCGAAGGTGAAGCGCCGGTTGGCCGCCGTGTTGGCGATGGCGGTGAGCAGCAGCGCGAGGAAGTTCGCCCCCTGCGCGGGAAACGGCACCTGGAGCACGAGATAGGTCAGCGCGTACGCGATCGTGGAGAGCGCACCGATGACCCCGAAGCGGACGAGCTGGGTGATCAGCGGGGTCTTCGGCTGCGCGAAGGGGTGGCGTCCGATGTCGCGATAGACGTCGTCGACCGGGATGCGCCCGGCGACGAGCCCTCGCCCGACGCGCACCAGGCCCTTCAGATCGGCGGTCGCGGTCGAGACGATGTCGACAGAGCTGTGCGGGTCGTCGATCCAGTCGACCGGGACCTCGTGGATCCGCAGCCCCGCGCGCTCGGCGAGGATCAGCAGCTCGGTGTCGAAGAACCAGCCGGTGTCCTCCACGAGAGGCAGCAGGCGGTGCGCGACATCGGCGCGGATGGCCTTGAACCCGCACTGCGCATCGCTGAACCGCACCCCGAAGGCCCCGCGCAGCAGCAGGTTGTAGGAGCGCGAGACGAACTCGCGCTTGCCGCCGCGCACGATGCGCGAGGCGCTCGCCAGGCGGGACCCGATCGCGAGATCCGAGTGGCCGCTGAGCAGCGGGGCGACGAGCGGACGCAGGGCGCGCAGGTCCGTGGAGAGGTCCTCGTCGAGATAGACGAGGACCGCCGCCGGAGACTCCGACCACACGGCCTTCAGCGCCCTGCCCCGTCCCTTCTCCGTGAGGTGCACCGCGACCACGCCGCTCAGCCGCGCGGCGAGCGCATCGGCGAGCTCGGCTGTGCCGTCGGTGCTCGCGTTGTCGGCGATCGTGATCCGCCAGGACGCCGGTTCCTCGGCGCGCAGGTGCTCGTGCAGCAGCGCGATGCACTGCTCGAGCGTGTCCCGCTCGTTGTGCACGGGGACGACGACATCGAGGTCGAGAGCCGGATCCTGGTTCATGGGATCCATGCTCGGAAGCTCCCCGGGACGGGCGCTTTGGCACCGCTATGCGATGGCTAAGGACCCGGGCCGCTCAAGCCGGCGCCGGCAGCGCGCGCCTGCTCCTCGAGGTCAGCACGACAGCCAGCGCGATCAGAGCGGGGGCGCCGCCGGCGAGCAGGAACGTGATCTCGCCGCCGAGCGCGTGCACGGCCCAGCCCGCCGCGAGCGCGCCCGCCGCCTGCATGCCCGTCATGCACGCGACGTAGAGGGACACCACCCGCCCGCGGATCGCGCCGTTGGCCGAGAGCTGCGTGAGCGAATCGTTCCCGATCATGAACGCCGTCCGCATCAGCATCGACGCGACCAGTCCGACGACGAAGAGCCCGGCGAAGGGCGCGAGACCGGAGCACGCCCAGACCAGCCCCGAGCCCGCGAGCAGCAGCGCGCTGTCGCGGAGCCGCAGCTGTCGCCGGCGGGCGGCCAGCAGACTGCCCAGCAGAGCACCCACCGCCGACGCCGTCTGGAACAGGGTGTAGCCGAGGGTGCCGAGGCCATAGCGCTCGTTCGCCGCCCAGGCCATGAGGATCGAGGCCGTGAGCGCGAAGAACGCGAGCGACGAGATCAGCAGCAGCGCCGTGCGGATCTCCGGCTTGCGCTGCACGTAGCGGATGGCCTCGCGGATCTGTCCCCGCCGGGCGGCGACCTTGATCGCGGGCTGCAGCGCGGAGCGCCGGATCCCGAGCAGCATCACGATGCCCGCGAGCGGCCCGACCGGCGCCGCCACGAGCGCCCATCCGGATCCGATGATCGCGACGAGGCCGGCCGTGAGCAGGGCGCCGAGTATTCCGGCGAGCTGCTGCACGGCGGCGTTCAGACTCATCGCGTTGGGCAGCGCGCGGGTGCCGACGACCTGCACGAGCAGCACCGCGCGAGCCGGCGCCTCGAACGCCGCCGCGACGCCGAGCAGGAGCGAGGAGGCGACGATCAGCGGCACGCCCGCCGTGCCGAGGATCGCCGGCACGCCCAGGCACAGCGCCGACAGCACCACGACGAGCTGGGTCAGCACGACCGTCTGGCGGGGTGCGAATCGGTCGCTGAGCACGCCTCCCCACGGTCCGAGGACGATCGACGGCAGCAGCTGCGACGCGACGACCAGAGCGACGAGGCCGACGTCGCCGGTGAGCTCGATCATCAGCGAGTCCGTGGCCAGCCGCGCCAGCCATCCCGCCGCGGAGGTCGCCGCGAGGCCGGCGAAGTAGAGCCGGAAGTTCGCCTCGCGCAGCGTCGCGAAGGTCGCGCGGAAGGTCGGTCGGGTCGCGAGCACCGGCAGCGGCTCGGTGATCGGATGATCCACGCCCGACACAGAAGACATGACCTCAACGGTACGGAGGATCGCACGATCACTCACGATAATGAGGGACATAACTGTTATCGGATCCGTGAATGAGCAGGATCCCACAGGGACGGGAGCCCGCATGCTCGAGCCGGATCTGCTGCGCTGCTTCGTCGCCGTGGCGGAGAACCGCAGCTTCTCGGAGGCCGGGCGGCAGCTCGGAATCAGCCAGCCCACGGTCAGTCAGCGGGTGCGGCGGCTCGAAGAGCAGACCGGCCGCTCGCTCATCGCCCGGGACACCCACAGCGTCGCCCTCACCGACGGCGGCGAGGCGATGCTGGCGTTCGCCCGTCGCACCCTCGCGGTGCTCGATGAGGCGCAGGCGTACTTCTCCGGCCCCGCCGAACGGGCGACGGTCCGCTTCGGCACGGCGGACGACCTCGCCCTCACGCATCTTCCCGGGATCCTGCGTGACTTCCGCCGGAAGAATCCGCACATCGACGTGGAGATCACCGTCGGCCAGTCGGCGGCCGTCGCCCGGCGCCTGCGCGCGGGCGCACTCGACCTCGTCTACGTGCGACAGGAGCCGGGCATCGCCGAGGGCAGGGTGGTCCGGCGGGAGCAGCTGATCTGGGGCGCGCACCCGTCGCTGCGACTCGATCCGGGCGAGGTGGTGCCCCTCGTGACGTATCCCCGGCCGAGCCACTCGCGCGCCGCCGCGGTCACCGCGCTCGAGGCCGCGGGACGACGCTGGAAGGCGACGTGCACGGTCCGCGACATCACCGGGATCCTCGCGGGGGTCAGGGCGGGCCTGGGCGTCGCCGTCTTCCCCGGCGGGATGATGCCCCCGGACCTGGTGCGCGCCGACGCCGCGCTGGGACTGCCGCATCTCGACACGCTCGACTTCGCCCTCATCGACGACCCCGCCGCACCGCGGGCGCCGATCGAGGCGCTGAGCACCGCCATCATCGACTCGCACACCCGCGAGGCACGCCAGCTCCCGGGCGCCTCCGAGGGCTGAGGGGGACGAGAGCCGACGCCGCTCCCCCGGCGCGCCGGGCCGACGCTACGCTGACAGCGTGCGGATCCAGCCGATCGACCTCGTGGACGTGCTCGTCTATCTCGTCGTGCTCGGCGTCTTCGTCCAGCTCTTCCCCGCGGTGATCTCGGAGAGCTTCCTGCTCTCCCTGCTCACGGCGGTGCTGCTCAAGATCGTCCTGGAGATCGTGTTGCGGATCAAGAACGCCGTGATCCGGCGGATCCGCTCGGGACCGACCGTCGCGGCCCGCGTCGTCGCGGTGATCACGCTCCTGCTCATCATGCCGGGCAGCAAGTTCGCGGTGCTCGAGCTCACCGCGCTCCTGTTCGGCGACGCCGTGCGGCTGGGCGGCTTCTTCTCGGTGACGGCGCTGATCGTGGTGCTCATGCTCGCCCGGGGCGGGATGCGCCGGCTGCTGCGCACGCCGGCCTGAGAGCCGGATCCGGAGACGAAGAAGCCCCCTCCGAAGAGGGGGCTTCCGTACTGTCTCAACACAGTGTGCGCCTGGAGGGACTCGAACCCCCAACCTTCTGATCCGTAGTCAGATGCTCTATCCATTGAGCTACAGGCGCATCCGGTCTTTCACAAGACCGCCCGCTCTCGCGGGCCTCGTCAACAATACCCCAGACGCGGGCCGGAACGCGAATCGAGCGCTCTCCGAGCGGATCGCCCGGGCGTGGCGCACCTCAGCGCAGCTGCTTGGCGGCGCGCTTCTCCTCGCGCTCCGCCGCCTTCGCGGCGGCCTTGCCCGCCTTCTCCACCGCCTTGTCGGCCTTCTCGCGGTTCTTCTTCCTGGCGCGCTGATCCGACGCCAGCGCCTGCAGATCGACCAGGCGCAGGGCCTGCATCCGCGCTTCGCGCATGGTCTCGTAGTCGGGATCCTCGTCCGGACGCATCGCCTCGACGGAGAGCCTGCTCTGCAGGTTTCCCGCCACGTCGCTCCACGCCGCGGCGCGCGCCGCCTCGACCAGGAACCGCAGCGCCTCGGGATCGTCGGCCATCTCGCGCAGCCGGTCGGCCACGGCGGAGGACTGCTTGGCCCGCTTCTTCAGATTGCGCACGTCGCGATCGCGATAGTCGTGGGTGCCGTGGGGATCCGAGTACCGGCCATGAGCGCGCTTGCGCATCGTGTTGGCGAGGTCGGCCGCCTCCTCCGCCTCGGTCGCGAGGGCGAGCAGCGCCTCGTGCGCGTCGTTCATGTACTTGGCGACGTCGAACGAGCCGCCCTGAGCGATCGTGCCCACGAGGATGTGGTTCTTGACGGTCAGACGGGCGGCGGACGTGGCGATCGCCACGCCCTCGGCGATGGCGTCAGCGCTCTTTCCCACTCCGACCTCCTCCTCCCTTCGAGCGTACCGGTTCCCGTTCCGCAAGAGCAGGGCCATGGGGCAGGATGGGAACAGTGTTTGCGCCCACCCGACGCATGCGACGACGCAGGCGAGGGCGCAGCCCGTAGGAGGAGCGTTGCCCGTTCTCGACCCATCAGGCCGCAGCGGTGCGATCACCGGCGCCGCCAACGGCATCGGCGCCGAAGTCGCGCGCGCCCTCGCGCGCCGCGGCGCCCGTCTCGCGCTCATCGACCGCGACCGCGCGGGCCTGCAGCAACTTGCCGACGAACTGCGCACGACCGGGGCCGACGTGTCGGTGCACCCGCTCGATCTGCGCGATGACGACGCGGTGGCCGCCGCGGGCGCGGAGATCGAGGCGGCGCACCCCGAACTGCAGACGCTCGTCACCTGCGCCGGGTCCTCGATGCTCGGCTCCCTCGACCAGCTCACGATGGAGGAGATGCGCTGGCTGATGGACATCAACCTCTGGGGCACGGTGTCGATCACCAAGGCGCTCCTGCCGTCGTTGCGGCGCGCACCGGCGGCGCACGTCACCCACATCGCGAGCATCTACGCGCTCGCCTCCCCGGGCGGGCGGATCCCGTACGCGATGTCGAAGTTCGCCGTGCGCGCCTTCTCCGAGGCACTCATGCACGAGCTCGAGGGCTCGTCGGTCACGGTGGGCGCCGTCTATCCCGCCGGCGTCCGCACCGGCATCATCCTGCACGGACGCTACGCGGCCGCGATCGATCCGGGGGTCGCCGGCCGCGCCGCCGCCGCCCAGGCATCGATGTACCACATGGAGCCCGCCGAGGCGGCCGAGCGCATCGTCCGCGCGACCCTGCAGCGCCGTCCGCGCACCCTGATCGGGCGGGAGACCCGCCTGGTCGACGCCCTGGTGCGGCTGGCCCCGGTGCGCTACTGGGGTCCGATGCGGAACCCGCTGCGCGAGGCGATCGACACCACCACCCCGATGTCGCCCCGCTGACCGGACGCGCTCATTCCCCGGCGACGGGGACGCCGTCCGCCGGGGAGATGTCGCGCACGGCGACGACCTCGTCGCCGGAGCTGCGCTCGCGCCCTGCGGCCGCCCTCTCGCGGATCGCGACGGTCTCCCTGTCGTACTCGACGAGCTTGCGCAGCGCGTTCGCGGTGCCCGCCCGCAGGTGACGCTGGACGCGCAGGCGCAGGGTGGCCGTGTCCCGCGCCGCGAACGACTCGAAGATGCGCGCATGGTCCTCGGCCATCGCCAGGAGGTCGTCATGCTCCCGGAACAGCAGCAGGAGCCGCCCGCGCATCATCCCGAGGATCTCGTTGACCGTCGCGTTCTCGGCGAGCTCGGCCATGATCAGGTGGAACTCCGCCCCCGCCGTGTGCGCCGCCGCAGCGTCGCCGATGCCCGCGGCCGCGAACTCGCGGTCCAGCGCCGCCTCGACCTTGGCCAGGCCGTCGGAATCGTGACGCAGGGCGGCGATCTCGAACACGAGGACCTCGAGCACGTCCCGCACCTGCGCGATGTCGCGCACATCCGCTTCGGTGAACTGCCGCACCACCGCCCACGATCGCGAACGGGCGGTGAGCAGTCCTTCGCTGAGCAGCTGGCGGATCGCCTCCCGCACCGGCAGCCGGCTCACCGCGAGCTCATCGGCGATGTCGCGCTCGATCAGGCGATCGCCGGAGCGGCGCTGCCCCGACAGGATCGAGTCGCGCAGCAGTCGCACCACCCTCGCCGATTCCAGTTCGACGCTCGCCGCGTTCCCCATGGGGACATTGTGGCACCGTCGCCGAATGCCGCAAGGTGCCGGGCCGAGTCCGCCGAGAAGCAGGGGCGGGGCGCCGCGCTCCCGCGACACCCCGCCCCTGCGTTCACCGTCCGGTCGGAACGCCGTGCGAATCGAGCCAGTCCAGCACCTGCTGCACGGCCCCCTGGGCCGGCAGCGCGGCGTCGACGACGAAGCCGGCCTCGTCGGGGCCCAGCGGTTCCAGGGTCTCCAGCTGCGAGTCCAGCAGCGAGGCCGGCATGAAGTGCCCGAGCCGGCGGCCGAGGCGCTCGGCGAGATCGTGCCGGGTGCCCTCCAGGTGCACGAACTCGACGCCGGGGAGCGCCAGGATGTCCCGGTAGCTGCGGCGCAGGGCCGAGCAGGTGACGATCCCGGACTCGCCCGCCGCGATCCGGGCCGAGATCCAGTCGCGGATCAGCGCGAGCCAGGGCCAGCGGTCGTCGTCGGTGAGCGGGATCCCCGCCTCCATCTTCGCGACGTTCGCCGCGGGGTGCAGATCGTCGCCCTCCTGCAGCGCCCAGCCCAGCCGCCCGGCCAGGAGCCCCGCGAGGGTGCTCTTGCCGGACCCGGACACCCCCATCACCACGAGGATCCTCGGTGTCGTCTTCGTCGTCATGATCCGCTCCCCGCTCAGCCGACGAACACGCCGATGAGCATCGCGCCGGCGAGGCCGACCACGGAGATCAGGCACTCCATGACCGTCCAGGACTTGAGCGTCTGCGGGATGCTGAGGCCGAAGTACTCCTTGATGAGCCAGAACCCGGCGTCGTTGACGTGCGAGAGGAAGACGGATCCGGCGCCGATCGCGAGCACCAGCAGCGCGGAGCCGGCGGACGACAGGCCGAGGTCGTGCACGAGCGGCTGCAGGATGCCGGCGGCCGTGATCGTGGCGACCGTGGCGGATCCGGTGGCGATGCGGATCAGCACCGCGACGAGCCATGCGAAGAACAGCACGATCGGCAGGGATCCGCCGATCCCCGAGATCGCGTGGGCGATGACCGTGCCGATCGTGGAGTCGACGAGCACCTGCTTGAAACCGCCGCCGGCGCCCACGATGAGCAGGATCCCGGCGATCGCCGGAAGCGAGGACGAGACCGAGGCGCCGACCTGGCCGGCGCTCATGCCGCCGCCGCGGCCCAGCACGACCATGCCGACGAGCACGGCGATGAGCAGCGCGATCATCGGCTTGCCGAGGAAGTCGACGATGCCCTTGAACGCCGAGGTGTCGTTCGGCGCGACGATGTCGACGATCGCGGACAGCAGCATGAGGAACACCGGAAGCAGGATGCTGAACAGCGTCGCACCGAAGCTCGGGCGCTTGCGGGCCTGGACCGCCGCGGTGTCGCCGGGCTGCGCCTCGTCCTCCGCGGTCTGGAACAGCGCGGGCACCGGCACATCCACCCAGCGGGCGGCGAGACGGCCGAACAGCGGGCCGGCGATGATGACGGTGGGGATCGCGATGAGCACGCCGAAGGCGAGCGTGAGGCCGAGGTTGGCGCCGATCAGGCTGATCGCGGCGAGGGGGCCGGGGTGCGGGGGCACCAGGCCGTGCATCGCGGAGAGGCCGGCGAGGGTGGGGATCGCGATCTTGATGAGCGACACCCCGGAGCGGCGCGCGACCAGGATGATCACGGGCACGAGCAGCACGAGTCCGACCTCGAAGAACATCGGCAGGCCGATGAGGGCGCCGACGAGGCCCATCACCCAGGGCAGGGCCGCGGTGCTCGCCCGCGAGATCAGGGTGTCCACGACGCGGTCCGCCCCGCCGGAGTCGGCGAGGAGCTTGCCGTAGATCGCACCGAGGGCGATGAGTACGCCGACGCCGCCGGCGGTCGAGCCGAAGCCGTTGGAGAAGCTCGTGACCGTCTGCGTCGCGGACATGCCGGCGACGAGGCCGGTGACGATCGCGCCGATCACGAGGGAGAGGAACGGATGCAGTTTCACCCAGGTGATGAGCACCACGATCGTCGCGATGCCCACCAGGGCGGCGAGGATGAGCACCCCCTCGGGGGCGGTGGTCGTGGGCGGCACCGGGTCGGCGGCGGAGACGAGGGCTCCAGGAACGGACGCGAGCAGAGTCGACATGGCCATGAGCTTCCTTGGTCTGGCGGAGGATTTCGCCTCAGCGTACGGGATAAGTAGGACTTAATCAAGAGTCTTGCTGAAATATGCCCTGTTTCCTCGGAGACATCGGATCTTTTGCCCGACGAACGCCATAATGGGAGGCATGAGTGAGGGAACCCGCGAGGCCGCCTCCGCGCAGCACCACCGGCTGCTCGACACGATCGGCATGCGCATCGTGGAGGGCGAGCTGCCGCAGGGCACGCGACTGCTGACCGCCGACGTCGCCGCCGAGCTCGGCGTCTCCCGCTCCGCCATGCGCGAGGTGGTGCGCGTGCTCGAGACCATGGGCATGGTCGAGGTGCGGCGCCGCGCGGGCGTCGAGGTGCTGCCCGTCGAGCGCTGGAGCGCCTACGCCCCCGAGGTGCTGCGCTGGCGACTCGACGGATCCAATCGGCTGCGCGCCCTGCACGAGCTGAGCCAGCTGCGCTCTGCGATCGAGCCGCTCGCGGCCCGGCTCGCCGCGACCCAGGCGGATCCCGCGCAGCGCGCCGCCCTCGTGAAGGCCGTGCTCGGCATGGTCGAGCACGGCGACCGCGCCGACGAGTCCGCCTACCTGCAGCATGACGTCGACTTCCACGCCGCCGTGCTGAGCGGCTCCCGCAACCCGTACCTCGCCGGGCTCGCCGAGGTGGTCGCCGCACTCCTGCACGGCCGGACCGCGCATGCGCTCATGCCCCGGCAGGCGGACGAGACGGCCCTGCGCCTGCACCAGGACGTCGCCGCCGCGATCACCGCCCGCGATCCCGACGCGGCGGCTGCGGCGATGGCCGCGATCGTCGCCGAGGCCGACGACGCCGTCGGGGCGATGGCCTCACCCGGCCACCGGCCCTCGGATCGCCGAGACGTCGGAGCGCCTTCTTCATCGGGCTGATAGCCGCTCGCCAGCGCCCGCCTACCCGCGGGCGCGCATAATCGAGCCATGACCAGAGCGGCCGGCACCACGCAGCACCGCGCGCCGAGCGCGCTGCCGCGACTGCTCGCCGCCCCGGTCCGGGGCGTGCGCCGGGTGCGCCGGCCCGCGACGTCGGCCGCGCCGGCCTTCGACGTCGCCTACGTGCGCAGCGGCCCGCACGCGGACGTCCCGATCGTCGTGATCCCCGGCGGCCCCGGGCTGGGCTCCGTGCTCCCCTACCGCCGCTTCCGGCGCGAGGCCGCGCAGCGCGGCCTCGACGTCATCATGATGGAGCACCGCGGCGTCGGGCTCTCCCGGGCCGACCTGGACGGGCGCAGCCTGCCTCTGTCGGCGATGCACGTCGTCGACGTCGTCGACGACCTGGCGGCGGCGCTGGATCAGGAGGGCGTCTCCCGCGCCTTCATCAGCGGCTCCTCCTACGGCAGCTACGTGGCCGCGGCCTTCGGGGCGCGCCATCCGGAGCGTGTCGCCGGCATGCTCCTCGACTCTGCCCTGCAGTCCGTCGCGGATCGCGACGCCGAGCGGGCGATGATCCGCGGCCTGTTCGTCGAGGCGGACACGCGGATCGCCGCCTCGGTGCGCGAGCTGCTCGAGGACGGATCGGATCCGCGCCTCCTGCTCGGGGTGCTCCGCGCGGCCTACGAGCTCGGCGGCACCGAACTGCTCGAGCCCCTGCTGCGGCAGCGGCTCCACGGGGCGCATCGGACGGGCCGCGGCGATCGCGCGGGCCGGGGCGGCTCGGGGCATGCCTCGGTGTGGGCGGCGCTGGAGGCGTACGTCGACAAGGCGGAATCGGAGGCCCACGTCCCCGGGTTCTACGAGTTCGACCTCGTCGGTGCGATCGCCTTCCGCGAGCTCGGCTTCGGCCCGGATCCCGACGGCTCCCCCCTCGACCCCTCGCTCACCTACGCACCCGTGGCGGATCGCTTCCCGCGCTTCGCCGGCGAGCCGTTCGACCTGCCGTCCGCGGCCGCGGGCTTCGACTGGCCGACGGTGCTGCTCATCGGCACCCGCGACCTGCGCACGCCGGCCGCGGTCGCGCAGCGCGTCGCCGAGACGGCGCCCGACACGGTGCTCGTCGAGATCGACAACGGGCACAGCGCGCTGGAGTCCCACCCGCTCGCGCTGCTGCACGCACTGCAGCGCCTGAGCCGCGGCGAACAGCGCCGGCTCCCCGACGAGAGCGCGCTGATGAGCGCCCTGCCCCGGCGCGGGCTGGTGGCGGGACTGCCCCGGCTGCTCCACGCGGGCACCCGCTGGGAGGCCGCGCTGCGCTCGTGACCCGATCCGGAGGGGCAGGAATGGATCCCAGGTCCATTCGGTTGCATACAACGTGCCCGCATCCCGCTCCGACCTGCTCTCCGCCGACACCGCGATGGGCGCGGTGACGCTGCTCGTCGCCGACCTCGACGCCATGACCGCCTACTACCGCGACGCCGTGACGCTGCGCGTGCTCTCGGCCGACGGCGACCGGGTCGTGCTGGGCCGCGACACGACGCCGGTGGTGATCCTGGAGCACAGCCCCGCCCTGAAGCACGCGGCACCGCGTTCGGCCGGGCTGTTCCACACCGCGATCCTCTTCGAATCGCCGCGGGCCCTCGCCGCCGCGCTGTACTCGGTCGCCCGGCGTGCGCCGGGCACGTTCACCGGCAGCGCCGACCATCTCGTGAGCCAGGCGTTCTACTTCACCGACCCCGAGGGCAACGGCGTCGAGCTGTACTGGGATCGCGACCGCACGCAGTGGAGCTGGACGCACGGCCAGGTCGAGATGGACACGCTGTACCTGGATCCGAACGGCTTCCTCGACGAGCACCTCACCGAGGAGGCGACCGCGGATCCGGTGATCGGCGGCGCGGTCGTCGGGCACGTGCACCTCTCGGTGGGCGACGTCGAGTCCGCCCGCGAGTTCTACGTGCGGCGCCTCGGGTTCGAGACCACGGCGGAGCTCGGCGGATCCGCCCTGTTCGTCAGCGCCGGCGGCTACCACCACCACATGGCGATGAACACCTGGAACAGCGCGGGCGCCTCACGGCGCACCCCGGCACTGGGGCTCGGCCGCGTCGAGATCATGCTCCCCGACGCGGACGACATCGGATCCGTCGCAGAGCGCATGGAGCACTACGGCGTCGCGATGCGCGACGACGGCCGTTCGCTCGCGTTCGAAGACCCCTGGGCGAACGAGATCCGGCTCACGACCCCGGGCTGACCCGCCGCCGGGGGCGATCGCCCCGGATCAGCCGTCGAGGCGCACCGCCGAGATCGCCCCGTCCGGCCACGTCACGCACACCGTGACCGCGTCGTCCGATGCGGGCACGATCGCCGCGCTCGGAACGGGGTCCTCCCCGCGCCCCAGGCGCACCGCCGCCAGGACGACGTCGCCCTCGGCGACCCCGGCCACGTCCACGCGGGGAATGGTGACGACCTCCCCGATCGGCGAGGTGCCGGTCTCGACGTGCACCGACGCGGCCGACCGCGCGATCGTCGAATCGTCTCCGGCGGAGGGCAGGATCCGCAGCTCCGAGCGCAGGCCGTCGAGCTCGGCCGCCACCGCTCCCGCCTCGATCTCCGCCGTCGCGGCGGTCGCCCCGGCCAGCGGCCACCCGCTCAGCCGCAGCGCGACCGGCTGCGCGGACGCGCCGCTGCGGGCGAGACGCCGGGTCGCACGCACCTCCCAGGAGCCGCGCACGACGCTCGCGGTCGCGAGCAGGGGGCCGTCGGTGACCAGGCCCGCGCGTCCCGCCCCGTGGTCGTACGCCGGCCCGCCGACGCTCGAGTCCACCCAGTGCGCGTCGGCCACGGAAACGGCGTAGGCCGCCGTCCCGTCGTCGCCGATCGTCCCGCGCGCGAAACCCGTGCGGTGCGTCGAACGTCCCGCCGCATCGAGCGCCCCCACCATGCTGTCGGCCGGGTCGTCGATCGTCGCCCCGGTGAGCGGCGGGAGCGTCGCGCTGGAGTACCCGAATCGGCCGTAGAGTGCCGAGTCGCCCGTGCGATCGCCCTCGAGGGCGTGATCGGAGCCGTGGTTGATCACCCGCACGATGCCGTCCGAGACCGTGCCGCTGACGATCCAGCCCGCCGCCCGGATCACCCGGCGCACGTCGCCCTGCTCGATCGGCAGCGGCTCCTCGACCGCGGTCCACACCGGGTGGTCGGCCGGCAGCAGCAGCCCGAGGAAGCCCTTCGACGCCCAGTAGGGCGACCCCGCGCCGGAGTAGCTCTGCGCCATCGCCGGCCATTCGCCGAACAGGCCCATCGTGAGCAGCCCCCGCTCGCCGATCGCCCCGCGTTCGACGAAAGCACGCAGCTCGCCCGAGGCCGCGCGGCGCAGCAAGCCCGGAGACTGCCGCGCGGCGCCCGACAGAGCGCCCATCCACAGCGGCGCCGCGGTCGCGAACCGGTAGATGAGGCTGCGTCCCTGCAGCACCGGCATGCCGTCCGCCCCGATGAGCGCGACGTAGTCGTCGAGGAAGTCGGCCACCCGGGAGCGGAACACCGGCGCGAGGGCTCCGGATCCGAACGCGGCCGAACCCTCGGATCCGGCCCACAGCAGCGGGTAGAGGTGCATCGCCCAGCCGCAGTAGTAGTCGTAGTTGCGCAGAGCACCGTCGGCCCACCAGCCGTTGGTCTGGAAGTAGTCCTCGATGCGGGCGAGATCGGCCGCGATCCGGTCGGGATCGTGCGGCCCGTCGACGGAGGCGAGGAACGTCTCGACCGTGATCCGGAACCACAGCCAGTTGTTGTCGGGGTACCCGCGCACCGGATTCAGCGCGAGCCAGTCCACGATGCGCTGCTGCGCCGCCGCGTCGAGGGCGTCCCACAGCCAGGGGCGCGTGAGCTGCAGCCCGAGGGCGATGGAGGCCGCCTCGACCTGGGCCTGCGGCTGCGCGGCGGGCAGGATCCACCGCTCCGGATTCGCCGGATCCGTGCCGGCGACGAGTCCGTCCCGGTACCAGTCCAGGAAGCCGTGCGGGTCGGTGCCGCGCTCGCCGGCGAACCGGAACGCGAACAGCAGGAACGATCGCGCGAAGCCCTCCAGGCCATCGCTGTCGGCGCCGCTGCTGCTGGTCGGACCGGGCAGCCGCACCTGACTGCGCGTCGGCGTGAAGTACGGCCGCAGCGACAGCAGCAGATGGTCTGCCACGGCCGCCCAGTGCGCGCGGGTCCAGCCGGTGTGCGGCGACAGGACGCGGTCCTCCGGGGGCAGCACGGGACGGGCGGGGTCGAAGTCGGTCACCCGCTCAGGGTATACGCTTTCCCACGCACCACGGCAGGCGAGAGAACGGATCCGAATGCCCGACGTCCACCGTCCTGAAGCGCTCGTCGTCATGTCCCGAGAGGCGTTCCGCAACCAGTTCGGCGAAGAGCAGCTCTCCCGGCTGCGCACGCTGGCCCGCGTGCCGGAACCGCTCTTCGTCGAGGATCTGGACGACCCGGCGCTCGGCGAGCGCCTCGCCGGCGTCGAGGTGCTGCTCACCGGCTGGGGAGCCCCGCAGCTCACCGCGGGTCGCCTGGATCGGATGCCGCGGCTGCGGGCGATGCTGCACAGCGCGGGATCCGTCCGCCCGCACGTCACAGAAGAGCTCTGGCGCCGCGGAGTCCGCGTCGCGGCGGTCGCCGAGGTGAACGCGGCACCGGTCGCGGAGTTCACGCTGGCCGCGATCGTCCTCGCCGGGAAGAAGGCGCCCTTCCTCGCCGCGGGCAGAGATCCCCGACGAGACGGGGACGCCGCGCTGACGCGCTTCGGCGGGCTCGGCAACTTCGGCGTGACGATCGGCGTCGTCGGCTTCAGCCGCATCGGGCGCCGCGTCGTCGCACTGGCGCAGCAGCTCAGCGCGGTCACGGTGCTCGTGGCGGATCCGTTCGCGGACCCGGACGAGGTGCGCGCCGCCGGCGGTCGCCCCGTCCCGCTGGAGGAACTCCTCCCCCGCGTGGACGTGCTCTCCCTGCACGCCCCCGAGCTCCCCTCGACCCGGCACATGATCTCCGCCCGCGAGCTGTCCGCGCTGCCCGACCACGCCACCGTGATCAACACCGCCCGCGGCAGCCTCATCGACACGGAGGCGCTGGTGCGCGAGTGCGCCGCCGGCCGCCTCAATGCGATCCTCGACGTGACGGATCCCGAGCCGCTGCCCGAGGACTCGGGGCTGTACGGCCTGCCGAACGTCATGGTCACCCCGCATCTGGCCGGCTCCCTCGGCAATGAGCTGCACCGGCTGACCGAGGCGGCCCTCGACGAGCTGGAGCGCTTCGCCGCGGGGCGGCCGCTGCACGAGGAGATCACGGCCGAGAGCCTGCGCTTGAGCGCCTGAGCGCCTGCGGCTACTCAGCCGCGCCGGGCGTCCGCCCGCGGGTGCACGAAACCGGAGAGCGCGCCCAGCGTCGCACCGACGAGCGTGTCCACCACCCGCTCCGCGATGAGGGCGCCGGGCGTGCCGGCACCGCCCGCGGGCGAGGTGGAGACGATCAGCAGCAGCACGAGCGGTGTGATGAACACGAGGGCGAGCGCGTAGTTGCGGATCACGAAGAGCTCGGCGCCGAACTGCAGCGCGCCGAACAGAACGGGCAGCGCGAACCCGGGAAGCGGCAGCGCGGCGAGGGCGGCGAAGAGGCCCGCTCCCACCACGGTGCCGACCAGGCGCTGGCTTCCGCGGATGAACGCCACCCGGCGCCCCGCGTTCACGCCGATCACCGCCACCCCGGCGCACACCGCCCAGTAGGCGCGCTCCGCGTCCACGAGCAGCAGGCTGAGCAGCGTTCCGATCGCCGCGACCACGATCACGCGCACGAGCAGCGCGCGCGAGTCGGGCCCCAGCGCGAAGTTCGCCTCGATCGACTGCCCGATCCGCTCGGACCCCGGTCGTGCGACGCGCCGCACCAGCACGAAGACCACGGCCGTGGCGCAGGTGATCGCGACGCCGGTCGTCAGGGCGATGAGGAACAGCAGCGGATCCGCGTGCCTGCGGCCGTCGACGACCGCCGTCACGTGCGTGGCGATGCCGTAGGCGAGCACGAAGAACACGGGTCCCGGGGCTCCGAGCCGGAAGCCGAAGTGCAACACGGAGATCACGAGCGTCACCACGACCAGTCCGATCGCCGCGAGAAGCGGGACGGGGGCGAGGGCGACGCCCGCCGCGGCGCAGGCCACCAGCGCCAGCCCGAGGACGGGGAGCGCACGGGCCCTCGTCGCCGGCGCCACCGCGGTGAGGTAGGTCGCCACGAAGGCGCCGCCCGCAGCCTGCAGACCGAGATCGCCGCGGCCCAGAGCGGTGAAGAGCCCGAGGGGGAGGAACATCGAGAGCGCCGCCTGCAGCGCGATCGACCAGCGCGGCGAAGGGGCCGGCGCGAGCGTCACGAGGCTTCGGAACCAGACCCGGAGGTGGCCTTCTTCGGGGAGCGCCTCGTCCTCGCCCATCCGGTCGGGACCCTCTGCGGGCGCCGCCGATCCTCCCGAAGTCACACAGGACACGGTACTGGATCGGATCGGCCCGCGCCCGACCGTCGTCGATCCGGAGCGGTTCCGCGCGGACGGACGCCGGGCCTGGACGCACGACTCGTGCGGGCGCATGCTGGAGCCATGACCGGCTTCCAGACCACGCACGCGTTCAGCGGCTTCAGCGTCGACGACATCGACGCCGCCCGAGCCTTCTACGGCGACACCCTCGGTCTGGAGGTGACGACCAACGCGATGGGCTTCCTCGACATCCGGCTGCCGCAGGGCGGATCCATCCTGGTCTACGCCAAGCCGAACCACACGCCCGCGAGCTTCACGATCCTGAACTTCCCCGTCGATGACGTCGAGGCCGCCGTGGACGACCTCAACGCCCGGGGCGTGGTCACCAAGATCTACGCGGATCCGGATTTCGGCACCGACGCGAAGGGCATCGCCCACGGCGCCCCCGGCCGCGGCCCGGACATCGCCTGGTTCACCGACCCGGCCGGCAACGTGCTGTCGGTGCTCGCCGCCGGCTGACGCCGCCCTGCCTTGACTTCGAGTGCACTCGAAGTCGTAGCGTGGGGCTCATGCCGGAAGCCATCACGACGCGCTCGATCTCCGAGGCCGCGCACGAGCTCGGGCTCACGGCGCACACCCTGCGCTACTACGAGCGCGAGGGGCTCCTGCTGACGCCCCTCGACCGCGTGTCATCCGATCGCCGCCGATACACCGACGGCGACATCGCCTGGCTCGGGTTCCTCCGCAAACTCCGCTCCACCGCCATGCCGATCGCGACACTGCGCCGCTACGTCGAGCTCGCCCGTGCCGGCGACGGCACGAGCGCGGCCCGGCTCGATCTGCTGCGCGAGCACCGTGAGACGGTGCTGGCCCGGCGAGCGGAGCTGGACGACGCCCTCGGCGCCATCGACCTCAAGATCGCCCTCTACTCCGAAAGGCTCTCATGAAGCACGCGACACTCGGCACCCTCTCCGTCGGCCGGCTCGGCCTCGGCTGCATGGGGATGTCGGCCTTCTACTCCGGCGCGAACACGGACGAGGCCGAGTCCATCCGCACCATCCACCGGGCGCTCGATCTCGGCGTCACCATGCTCGACACGGCGGAGATGTACGGCCCGCACACGAACGAGGTTCTCGTCGGCCGTGCGCTCGCAGGCCGGCGCGACGGCGTCGTCATCGCCACGAAGTTCGGCATCCTCGCGGGGGCGGACGGCGGCCGACGGCTCGACGGCCGCCCGGAGAACGTGCGCCGCTCGGTCGAGGGATCGCTGCAGCGCCTCGGCACCGACCGGATCGATCTCTACTATCAGCACCGGATGGATCCGCAGACGCCGATCGAGGAGACCGTGGGGGCTCTGGCCGAGCTCGTCGCGGAGGGGAAGATCCTGCACTACGGGCTCTCCGAAGCCGGAGAGGAGACGCTCCGCCGTGCGCACGCGGTGCACCCGGTCACCGCGCTGGAGACCGAGTACTCGCTGTGGACCCGGGAGCCCGCCGAGCAGCTGCTGCCGGTGCTCCGCGAGCTGGGCATCGGCCTCGTGCCGTACTCGCCGCTCGGGCGGGGGTTCCTCACCGGTGCGATCCGCTCCGCCGACGCCCTGGACGCGGGCGACTTCCGCCGGAGCAACCCGCGCTTCTCCGGAGAGAACCTCGAGGCCAACCTGCGGATCGTCGAGGCCGTCGAAGGGGTGGCCGCCGAGCTCGATGCGACGCCTGCCCAGGTCGCCCTCGCCTGGGTGCTCGCCCGGGGCGACGACATCGCGCCGATCCCCGGGACGAAGCGCGTCTCCCGGCTCGAGGAGAACGTCGCGGCGGACGCGCTCGTGCTCACCCCGGAGCAGATCACGGCACTCGGGGCGCTTCCGTCCGCCGCGGGCGACCGCTACGCCGACATGTCGAGCATCGGACGCTGAGCGCCGGGCGCCGGTTCGCCGTCAGCCGGCGAACCGGCGCTGCACCTCGGCGTAGGGCAGGGCTCCGTCGAGGAAGCCGAGCGTGCCGGTGTCGAGCAGCTCACGCCCCGCGCGTTCCAGGGCGGTGAGGGCGGCGCGGGCGAGGCTGCCGCCCAGGCTCACCCGCCGGACGCCGAGGGCGAAGAGCTGCGGCACCGGGACGACGTGCGCGGCGAGTCCCGCCACGATGTTGAGCGGGACGGGGATCTCCGCGGCCAGACGGCCGATGGTCCCCTCGTCGTTCACCCCGGGCACGAACACGCAGTCCGCGCCCGCCTCGACGAAGCGCTGCGCCCGGGCGACGGTCTCGGCGAACGGGTCGTGGACGCCCGGCACGAAGTAGGCGTCGGTGCGGGCGTTGAGCACGAACGCGCCCCGGGGCGCCGCGTCCCGCGCCGCGGCGATCCGGTCGGCCGCCTCGTCGATCCCGAACAGCGCTCCTCCCGCGGCATCCTCGAGGTTGGCGCCGACCACTCCGGCGCCGCGAGCCAGGGCGACGGTGCGGCCCACCTGCTCCGGGGTGTCCCCGTAGCCCGCCTCGAGGTCGGCCGACACGGGCAGGTCGACCGCCGCGGCGATCGCGGCCGTGTGGGCGAGCATCGTGTCGAGGTCGAGCGCTCCCCCGTCCGGGATGCCGAGCGACCAGGCGATTCCCGCGCTGGTGGTCGCGATCGCAGCGAAGCCGAGCTGGGCGAGGATCCGCGCCGATCCCGGATCCCAGGCGTTCGGCAGCACGAAGCCGTCGCCGTGGTGGAGGGCGAGGAACGCGGATGCCCGGTCTTCGGTCATGAGGTCTCCGTCAGCGCTCGGGATCGTCGCCGCGGCTCCATGCGATCGCGATGAGCCGGCGCAGCACGTCCAGGTCGATGTCATCGAGCTTGCGCACGTAGACGCAGCCGCGACCCTCCGTGAAGGTCCCGAGGCTCGGCAGCAGCGCGGCCCCCTCGGGCAGATCCTTCAGTCCGTAGAGGGAGAGCTGCGCCTTGCGGGGCGAGAACGCGACCTTCGGCCAGTCGCCCTCGCTGCTCGCGCCGCGATAGCGGTAAGTGCCGTAGCCGACCATGGTCGGCCCCCACAGCACGGGCTCGGCGCCGGTCTCCTCGCCGAAGATCTCGGCGAGGGCCAGCCCGTCGAGGCGGCGCCGCTCGGGCGTCGCCGCCTCGAGGAACGCCGTGACGTCGGCCGTCGTGGGCTGGGTCTTAATCTCGGCCATGGTGCCATCATGGTGCACGGCGCCGACATCGCACAGGCCGTCGCACGATCGGAGCAGGCGGCTCAGGCGATCCGCGTGAACCTCGGCCCGCTGTAGCCGTCGCGGTCGACGTGCTCCTCGAACATCGCGAGAGGCCGTGCCCAGTGGCTGTAGTCGTCGTAGAGCTTGCGGTAGAAGACCAGCTGCTCCTCGGTCTCGCTGTGCCGCCCGACGGCGATCACCTCGTAGCGGGCGCCCTTGAAGTGCTGGTAGATCCCCGGTGCGACCGACATGTGCGCACATCCCTCCGCCGAGTCCTGCGCCGGTCCGCCCGGCGACCTCCCCGTGGCGCCGGCGGCGATCACGAGGTCCGATCAGAGAGCCTCCCACGTCGGCGCGGGCCGCACCAGCTCGGGCGGCCGGAGGGTCCGTCGCTATCATCGGGTGATGGCCGATTCCTCCGCAGCGCCCCGCAGCACCGGCCGCTATCGCAAGGGCATCGCCCGCCGCCAGGAGATCCTCGACAAGGCGATCGAGGTGTTCGCGCGACGGGGGTCGCAGAAGACCAGCCTGCGCGCGATCGCGCAGGAAGTCGGCGTCACGCACGCGGCGCTGACGCACTACTTCGGATCCCTGGAAGAGCTGCTGGTCGAGGTGTACCGCGCCTCGGAGACCGCGACGGACGCGACGCATCCGATCGCGCCGGAGGCCAGTCCAGCGCGGTCGATGCGCACCGCGGCGGAGCGCAATCGCAGCATCCCCGGTCTCGTGCAGCTGTACTCGACGCTCGTCTCGACGGCGCTCGAGGACTCGCACGGCGCCGCGCAGGAGTTCATCACGCAGCGCTTCAGCCGGCTGCGCACGACGATGGCGGAGCAGGTGCGGATCCTCCAGTCCTCGGGCGCACTGCGCGCCGACCTGGATCCGGATCTCGTCGCCGCTCTCGTGATCGCCGCATCCGACGGCCTGCAGACCCAGTGGCTGCTCGACGACACCGTCGAGCATGAGGCGGCTCTGGACCTGCTCGACCGCCTGCTGTCCGGAGGCGTCACCGGCTGACGCGACCGTCTCACCGGCTGATCCGGAAGCCGTGCCGACGACGTCGCATCGGGACGCCGTGCGCAATTCAGGCTGTCTTCAGGCCGGGGCAGCACGTCGGCGCGGAAACATGCGGCTCTGGCCGGCGCCGACGGTCGTCCAGCCTGAATTGTGCGCACGGCGCCGACCGGAACCGGGCAGAGGCCGGCGGATCCGGGACTCGCGCACAGGCTGGACCTCCGGATCCCGGCAGCCGTGGTGGGGCGGCGATCGGCACGCCGCCCCACCGCGTCAGAGGGTGGACGCGAACGGGTCGAAGCCCTCGGGCAGCAGCGGCACGGGGCCCACGGTGCTCTCGACCGCGACCGTGCGGCCCGTGCGCGCGGACTCCTGGGCGGAGAGCAGCACGTCGAGCACGTGGAAGCCGAGCTCGCCCGACGCGACGTGCGGGCGGCCCGCGGCGATCGCGCGCACCATGTCCAGCGCGCCGAGCCCACGGCCGATCTCGATGTCCTCGTGCGAGATCTCGATCCACTCCTGCTCGAAGGACATGCCGTCCCGCAGCACGCCGAGCGGCTTCACACACGCGATCCGCCCGGTGAACATGTTCGGATCGGGGATGACGATGGTGCCCTCGGTGCCGTGGATCTCGACGACGCCGTGGCGCTCCAGCGCGGAGTCGAAGCTCAGCAGGCTCTGCGCCTGCGCGCCCTGCTCGAAGGCGGTGACGATCTGGATCGTCGACGGAACCTCCACGGGGAACAGGGTTCCCGCGTTCGGACCCGTCCGGATCTCACGCTCCTCGCGCGCCTTGGTACCGACCGCGGCCACGCTCTCCACGGGCCCGAGCAGGCTGACGAGCGCCGAGAAGTAGTACGGCCCCATGTCGAGCAGCGGGCCGGCGCCCTCGGCGAAGAGGAACGCGGGGCTCGGGTGCCACAGGTCGGGGCCCTGCGTCTGGAAGGCCGTCTGCGCGAACAGGGGACGGCCGATCACTCCGCTCTCGATCGCCCGCCGGGCGGCCTGGAACCCTGGGCCGAGCAGCGTGTCCGGTGCCGAGCCGACCCGCAGCCCTGCGGCCGCGGCCTCGCGCAGCAGCTCGGCCGCGCCCTCGCGATCGAGACCGAGCGGCTTCTCCGTCCAGACGTGCTTGCCGGCGGCGATGGCCGCCCGCGACACCTCGATGTGCACGGCGGGGATGGTGAGGTTGATCACCAGATCCACGCCCGGATGCGCGAGGACGTCATCGGCGGATCCGAACGCCGGCACCCCGTACTTCTCGGCCTGTGCCTGCGCCCGGTCGAGCAGCAGGTCGCCCACGATGAGCACCTCGGTGTCGGGGAACCGCCCGAGGTTCTCCAGGTAGGTGTCGCTGATGACGCCGACGCCGATGACGCCGATCCCGACCGCGCTCATCGGGCGAAACCGCCCTCGGTAAGGAACGCGTAGCTCGCCGCGATGTCGGCGAAGACGTCGCCAGGGGCGTTGTCGTACTCGATGATCGCGTACTGCACGGCGGATGCCGCGCGCAGGGCGTCGGCGAGCGGCACGTCGCCGGTGCCCGCGTGACGCTGGTCGAGGCTGTCCGAGCCGAACTCGCCGGCACCCGGGGCGAACGGGTTCGTCTCGGGGGCGACGCCGTCCTTGACGTGCACGGCGACGAGACGGTCGCCCAGACGCGAGACGAGACCGGGCACGTCCTGGCCTCCGACGAGGGCCCAGTAGAGGTCGAGCTCGAGCGCGACGCGCTCGTCGGTGAGGGCGACGAAGCGCTCGTAGGCGCTCTGTCCGTCGAAGTCGGCGACGAACTCCTGCGCGTGGTTGTGGTAGCCGACGGCCAGGCCGAAGCCCGCCGCCGTGTCCGCCAGGGCGTTGAGCCGGTCGGCGATCTCGGTCACCCCGTCGAGCGTGAACCAGCGCTCCGGAGCCACGAACGGGTCGATGACCGTGGTCATGCCGAGCTTCGCGGCGGCCTCGAAGACGATCTCCGGCGCCGGCGTGGGAATGGATCCGTCCGGCGTCCACAGCTCATCGGACAGCAGCGGCGCGTGCCCGGTGGGCGAGGCGAGACCGGAGGCGTCGAGGGCGGCGCGGATCTCGTCCGGCCGGCGCACGAAGTCGAACGCCTCCACGTTGCGCAGCCCGATGGCGGCGAGCTTGTCGAGGGATCCGCCCATGTCGGCGGAGAACTCCGCCGCGAGCGTGTAGAGCTGAACCGATGCTTCTGGCAGGACCACGTTGACCTTCCTTGTCTGCTTCTCTGCGGGGCGGGCGGTCTTCGCCCGTCCGCTCAGGGTAGCAGAAACCTCCACGTGGAGGTAATGGTTTTCGAAGCGGATCCCCGAGAGCCGCACGCACTCGCGAGCGGAACGAGACCCGGGCGATTCGGTTCATGTCCGAGGGGGTGCCTAGTCTCGACGCATGGCCACGCTCGATGATCTGCGTCGTGTCGCCGCCCCTCTGCCCGGCAGCGAGGAGCGCACGACGACCGGCGGTGCCGCCTGGTTCGTCCGCAACAAGCTCTTCGCATGGGAATGCTCTCCGTGGCCGAGCATCTCAGAGGACCTCCGTGAGGTCATCGCCTCCGAGCTCGTGGTCGGCGTGAAGGTCGCCGACGAGCTCGATGCGCTCGCGTTGCGCGAAATGGCGCCAGACGTGTTCCTCGGCCGAACGACACGGTGGGGCGAACCGAAGATCGCGTTCCGGATGCGGGAGATCGACGACGATCATCTCGCCGAGCTCGTGACCGAGGCTTGGCGCGTGCAGGCGCCCCGGCATCTGCGCCGCGAGTTCGACGACAGGTAGATCGCCGGCGTCCGTTCCGCGGTACGACGGATCCCGCGTCTCTCCGCTCCAGCACCGACTCGAATGCCGTCGGGCGAGCGGCCCTGCGGGTTTCTCGCCGATCGGCACGGCCGACGTGGCGCAGATCTACGACAAAACCCCCGGGAAGATCCGGGGGTTTCATTGCGGAGACGGAGGGATTTGAACCCTCGGTCCCCTTGCGAGGACTCCACCTTAGCAGTGCCTTTTCAGGCGCCTGGGATGCAGAATTCTGGGCATCTGTGCACGGCCTACACGCGCTGTTCCCGCGTGCTCGGATCGTTCCGCTCCCCTGACACTCCCCTTGCGAGCACATGCGATGAATCACCGGCAGCATGCGCGAACACCAGCCGAAAGGCCGGCCAAGCGCCGTCACCCGCGACCTAATGCACGAGTGTGGGGACTGCCCGCTCGGCGTGGATCGCCGGCGTCGCGGCAAGACCGGACTCGGCATTGCACACTCCTCGACCAGCTCGCATCGTTCGCCAGTTCCGGCGTCGACGCCGTCGGAACCAGTGAACGGGGCCATACATCGGGGCGCCGATCCGTCGGCGCCGGCTGAGGTGCTCGGTTGACCTGCGGAGGGGGACGAGGCGTCGTGGGCAATAGCTACGATTGAGCTCGGCGCTACAGCGGCCGACGTCACCGCGGCGCGCGCGCCTCGCGGAGAGAGTGTTGAGCGAGCCAACACCGTGAGGGGGCTTTCAGTGTGGATCACGGGGGATGTTGAGATCCCGCAGGCGGTTGTCGACGCGCATGCCGATGGCGATTTGGTCTTCTTTGTCGGCGCCGGAGCGTCTATGGGACCGCCGTCGAGCCTGCCCTCGTTCGAGGGCCTCGCGAAGGCTATGGCTGAGAAATCGGGAGTGCGATTCTCGAATAAGGGCGGGCTCGACTTCTTCCTCGGATCGCTTCCCGAGGGTTTCGACACCCGACGTCACGTACGCGACGAAATCAGGAGCGGACCTCCGGAGTTCAATCCCACCCACACTGCCATCACGCAGCTCGCGGCGACGAGTGGGAAGTTCCGGGTCGTCACCACAAACTTCGACCTCCTTCTCGAAAGTGCGGCCGCTGCCGCTGGTGTCATGCCTGCCGATGTCTGGCACAGTCCGGCGCTGCCCATCGGTTCCGACTTTGCCGGGCTTGTGTACTTACATGGGTCTGTGCGTCGCCCGCACGATGAACTGATTGTCACCGATCGCGATTTCGGCCGCGCTTACATCACGGAGGCATGGGCGACGCGGTTCCTGTTGCCGATGTTTGATAAGCGCACGGTGGTATTCGTCGGATACAGCCACGAGGACACCATCATGCGATATCTCGCGCTCGGACTTCCTTCGAACACCCGCCGGTACGCGTTCACCAACGACGCGACGGATCCGAAGTGGGAACATCTCGAGATCACTGCCATCCCGTATACGCTCCGCGGTGAACATGACCACGGAAATCTCGAAGATGCTCTGATCACCTGGGCGCAGCGCGCAAGAATGGGAGCGCTCGAGCACGATACTCGAGTTCGGGAGATTGTCAACGGCGACTCGACAACCCTCCCGCTTCCCGAGCGCGACTACCTCATCTCCCAGATCGAGACTGAGGAAGGGGCACGCCGCTTCGCCTCTAGTGCGACCGAGCATCGCTGGCTGCGATGGCTCGAGGGCACCCACATCTTCAAGGCTCTCTTCCAAGGAGGCCCTGCCTCCCCTTCGAGTGGCGTTCTCGCACGGTGGTACTCCACCTTCGTCGAGAACCCCGAGACGAGCGATCTCGCCCTTCACACGGTGCGGCGCCTCGGACGACGATTCTCCGACGGTCTGCTCTTCTCCATCGCGCTGGCGACGGAGGCGCTATTCCGCATCGATCCCGAGCGCGGCTCAAGATGGCGAGTGCTCTTGATGACCTCGATCGAAGGACGTACAGCCCCCGGCGATCCGGGTTCCGCACTCCGCTTCGGGCATGGGGGAATGTCGAATACTCGGGCCGTCGTCCGGTCTGTGCTGCGCCCATACCTTGTGCTCGAGCGGGGATGGCTCCCGGACAGCGACAGCAACCGTCCGCCGAGCGCCGACCTCGGATGGCCCGTGGAGCCACGGGACCTGCACAAGATCGTGACCGAACACGCGACATCTGCGGACTCTGGCGATCCTTCAACCCTCAGCTTCTTTGAAGAGGCGCTCCACAGCGCCTACGACCTCGTCACCGCATACAACGGCGCGACTGAACACGCCAGTTTCCGCTTCAGCAGAAGCCGAATCGAGGACCAGCCGCGACAGCGCATCCACCACATCGACTCCATGATCGACGGCCTCCGCATCGTCGGAGAGCTCCGGCTCCAAGACGAACCCGATTTGCCAGACCGCTGGTGGCTGTTCGACCGCGTTCTGTTCCGCAGGCTGGCACTTCATCTCATCGCCGAAGACACTAGCCGCTCCGCAGATGCCAAGGTCGCCTGGGTGACGAACCGCGAGAGCATCTTTCTGGGTGGCGTGAAGCATGAAGTGTTCCGGATCCTCGCTAACACGGTCGCTGAGACAAGCGCCGCACAGCGAGCGGTGCTACTCGAAGCAGTGCGGCGAGGCCCGCAGTTCCCCGCGGACATCGAGGACCTGGCGCGGCATATTGCCTACAGCAAGTTCAACGTCTTGGTTTGGATTACTCGCGCAGCACCGGATTGGACTGAAGCAGCAGCCGAACTCGCCGCGATCCGGGCTGAGTACCCTACCTTCACGGAACGTGAAGAGCCCGACCAAGATTTCACGGTCAGCACCGGCACATGGGGCGGGGTGCTTCCCATGGAACCTGAAGACTTCGTCGGGATTGTCACATCGGACGGGGCTGACGCTGCCCTGCGTTCAGTGCTGGCTCGCGACTATTCCGAGCGCAACTTCAATGAGCCAACCTGGCACGATGCGCTCGATCTGTTCCGTCGCGTGGCCTGCGAAGATCCTGCATCCGGTCTCGAGCTCCTAGAAGCGCTGAACGCCCTCGACGACGAGAGGCACGAACAGATTCGGAAGTCAATCGTGTCGGGCTGGGCTGAGGCGGTCATAGATGAGCCGACGAGGCTCAGAGTCATCGAGGTGCTTTCTGAGGACGCCCTGCTCGTCGGCTCTCCCCGGCCTGTGGGGCAATTCCTGCTCGGCCACATCCGCCAGATCGTCGACGCCGGTGCAACCGCCTCCGCCGACAGTTTGCGAGAGCTTGCACAAGGCCTTCTCGCGAGGAACGCGAACGACCAGAACTCGTTTCCCTCCGGCTACGACGGGCCAATCCTCGCGTTGAACTCCTGGCCTGGAGAGCTCACAATGTATTGGCTGACAGAGATCGACCGACGCTGGCGCAGCGATCGCGACGGCTGGGGTGGGCTGAATGATCACGAAGCCGCGGCACTACGGACATTGCTCGCACTTCCGAACCTGGCAGCTGGCACCATTCCCGCAATAGCCCGCGAACTTTTCTTCCTGTTCGCCGCTGACGAAGCATTCACGACCGACAGCGTAATCCCGCTGTTTATCAACTCAACCGCCATGGTGGGAGCCTGGAAGGCATATCTCTACGGGCCGCGCATCAATGACCGAATGCTGCAGAACGGAATGTTCGCCGCCCTGTTGAGCATGTGGGACCGACTGTCCGACCTTGACGATGAAGCGCTGATCAGGCAATTCCTCTCACTGGCCGCGTCCATCGCCGGAGACGCAGGAATCTCAGCGGCTGAGCACAGACAATTGCGCCTTACTAGCGTCACCGCCCAGGGCGGCGTGCACGCGCCCCGCTTCGCGGAGGAGGTCGCCCAGGGGCTGGCTTCCGGCGTCGAAGATGGGGCGACCGCCTGGGTGACCTGGCTTCGAGATCACTTGGAAGATCGCTTGAACGGTGTCCCCCGGGACCCCGTCCCTGCGGAGCTAGCTGCGTGGGCCGACGTCGTTCCCCTGCTCGGAGCGCGCATTCCAGAGGGGATCGCCACGTTCCACGGTCGTGCGCCAGGATTGGACCCAGACCACCCGAGCATCGACATCCCCGCCGAGGCAATCAACGCGCACGGGTCGGCAATCGTTGCGTTCTTAACGGAGCGGGTCGCGAACACCGAACCGAATAACATGATGCTCACCTACGAGCTTCATGAATTGGTTGAGAGCCTCAGTGTGCACCTCTCGTCGGAGGAGCTCGCCCCGCTCGTGACGGCAGCACGAGAGAAGGGCTACCTTCTGCCTGAAGACTGACCGTCGCCCATGGACCAGTTGCGCGAGGGGTAACTTGGCGACGTGCTTCGCGACGCTCGGCACACCGTGTGCACGTGGCGCAACTGATGTAGCCCGCCTCGTCATCCCGGCCGGTAACGTCACACTCATGACCGACACGGACCCGCAGCCCGCCCCAGACGGAGCCTGACCCGCTTTTCCGGACGGGTTGTTTGTGTTGATCATGCCGCGGTGGCGGCGGGGATGTGAAGTCGTTCGAACTCCACGGGGCTGAGGTTGCCGAGGGAAGT
>NZ_JBBCVH010000010.1:0-120565 GCF_037147555.1 Microbacterium sp. MMO-35 | reverse complement strand
ATCCAGGGCTCGACGCCGGAACTCCGGCGGGTGGGCAGCAGGCATCTCACGGACTCCTTCCGAGACGATCATCGCCTCAACTCAGTTGTCCGGGAAACCGGGTCAGGCTCCCGACACCCGACGGTTTCGTCAAGGTTCGCTGTGAACGCCGGCACGTCGCACGGCATGGACCAGCCCTGACCGGACTCACGTCAAGGCAAAAACACTCAAACCGGTCGATGCCGCATGCTTGACGTGTCTAGGGATCAACCAAAACGTTCCTCATGACGCTTGGCTCGACTTCCCAGAGGACACCACCCTTGCGGCGAGGTGAACCGTGCCGCGAACCATGGATCGAAACCGCATGAATACGCAGCGAATCGCCTATCCAGCGCGAGCCCGCACTCCCCCGTGGTCACCCTAGGGGAGTCTGTACCGCTCGACTGGCACCGAAACGGAGGCTCGACACCACCGGCCGAAATGCAGAAAACCCCTGGATGACCAGGGGTTCTTCTGCGTGGGCGGAGGGCTTTGAACCCTCGGCCCCGCGGGACGCGCATGAGGCCCGGAAGTCCGGGGTTCGGGGCACGACATGCATGCGCTGTTCCGGCGTGCTCAGTCGCTCCGCTCCCCTGACGCTCCCCTGACGAACCGACGCGACGCGCCCGTTGCTCCGAGCGAACGTCGCCAAACGAATACGACGTGAACTCCCTCGACCACGACCTCGCCTTCCGCTGCGGGTCTTGCGAGCAAGGCGGTCTTGAGCACAGCATGGCGATAGTCGTGCCTGTCTACCCGGCGCCATAGCTTCGCCCGGGGGAACGCTCCACCTTGCCCTGCATGCCGATGCACGCTCACACGGCGATCGCGACCCCCATCCGCCGCGGATCCCCGCAGGAGCGCATCTCGCCGGATGCCGGGTCGATCGTGATGCCGTCGAAGTTGCCGGTCATCGAGTTCCACGGGCCGATCTCGCGCGTCCACAGGCGGTTGCGCCCCGCCCACCGCTGCACCTCGTCGAGCACGCCGTCGGCATAGCCCGATTCCAGCGTGTTGCCGGGCACCCAGCCGCGGGCAGGGTCATGCGGGCGCGCGCCGAAGCGCGGCTCGGCGACGCTCTGCTCGATGCTCATCCCGAAGTCCATCAGGTTGACGAGGTTCTGCAGCACGCAGGCCACCAGCGACACCGAGGGCGACCCGGAGGCGATCACCGGCGCACCGTCCTTGAGCACCATGCTCGGCGCGAGATAGACGGTGGCGCGCTCCCCCGGCTGCGGCATGACGCGCTGGAAGAACGAGCCGCCGCCGGCGAGCTGGAACCCCTCCGCGTACAGGCCGTTCACCCAGGGCGAGGCCATGTGCGAGTGCGTCAGCGTGGCGACGTTATGGTCCGCATCCACGACGGAGAGGTGGATCGTGCCGGGCGTCGGCGGGGCGGCGTTGATCGGTGCCGCGAGCGTGTCCAGCAGAGCGAACCGCTGGCGGCCGTACTCCTTCGACAGCAGCACCTCCATGACCCGTTCGCTCTGGCGGAACCGCCTCTCGCGCGGTGCCGCGTAGTACACGGCGTTGTGCGCGGCGATCAGCGCGGACAGTGTCTGGGGGGACTGGCTCGCGGGGCCGAGCGCCGCCAGGTCGAGGTTCTCCAGGATGTTGAACGCCTCGACCAGCTGCAGTCCCCCGTCATCCGGCGGCGCGGATCCGACGATCTCGAACCCCCGGTAGGTTCCCCGCACCGGATCTGCCCACTCGGGTTCGTAGGCCTCGAAGTCCGCCGGGGTGATGACCCCGCCATCCGAGTCGCTGGCGGCGCAGAACGCGCGGGCGAAGTCGCCGAGATAGTACGATATGCCCTCGTCACGCAGCCGTTCCAGCGTCCGCGCGACGCGTTCCTGCACGAGCGACTGCCCCGGCCCGACGACGGATCCGTCCCGGAAGAACATCTCCCGCGACTGCGGATTGCGCCCGAGGTTCTCACGTGCGTGGTAGATCTCGCCGAAAAGGTAGGGGGAGACGGCGAAGCCCTCCCGTGCGACATCGATCGCCGTCTCCAGGATCCTTGCGATCGAGACGGATCCGAACCTCTCCTGCGCAGCAAGCAACGACGGCCACCAGCCGGGCACGGGCACGCCCCGCGCCCGGGTCAGGTCGGCGCCGGTGAAATCCCGCAGCTCGGCCAGCGGCGCGTTGACGTTGCCCGACAGGTACGACGCCTGCCCCGTCGCCGCCTCGCGGTACACCAGCGACATCCCGCCGGTGAGCGAGGTCATGTGCGGCTCGGTGACGAGCTGCGTCGCGGCCACGGTCAGTGCCGCGTCCAGCGCGTTCCCGCCCTCGCGCAGCACGGCCGCGCCCGCGGCGACCGCGATCGGCTCCGAGCTGACCACCATTCCGCGCGACCCGGTCGCCACCTGCTTGGCGCCGTACGTTCCGGCGACCTGATACTGCGACTTCATCGTTCGTCTCCTTCAGCACCGGGAACATCTTCAGCCGCGACGCCATGGCGCGCCCGCTGGATCACCGGATCCGGCACGGGAATGGCACCGAGAAGAGTCCTCGTGTACTCGTTCTCCGGGTCGTTGATGACCTCCTCGGTCGGCCCGTTCTCGACCACCTGCCCGTCCTTCATGACGAGCACGCGATCCGAGATCGTCGACACCACATACAGATCGTGGCTGATGAAGATGCAGGCGAAATTGTGCGTGCGCTGCAGTCGTGCCAGCAGTTCCAGCACCGTCACCTGCACCGTCACGTCCAGGGCCGAGGTCGGCTCGTCGGCGATGAGCACGTCCGGCTCGTGCGAGATCGCACGGGCGATGGCCACGCGCTGCTTCTGCCCGCCGGAGAGCTCATGGCGTCGTCGTTCGATCCAGGCCGGATCCAGTCCGACATCGCCGAGCAGCTCGCCGGCCTTGCTGCGCAGCGCCTTCGCGTCGCGCACCTTGCCGCTGCGCCACAGCGGCTCGGTCACGATCCGCCACAGCGGCAGGCTGGGATCCAGCGACGAGGTCGGATCCTGGAAGACGACACCCAGGCGGGACATCGCCGTGCGACGGCGTCGGCCGCGCAACCCGACCATCTCGGTGCCGGCGAGAGAGACCGAGCCGCCCGTGACCGGTGCCAGGCCGAGGATCGCCCGCGCGATGGTGGACTTGCCGGATCCGGACTCGCCCACGATGCCCAGCGTCTGGCCGCGGACCACGGACAGGCTCGCCCCCTGCACGGCCGCCTTACGAGCGGCCCCACGGCGGCGGCCGGTGCTGCGGTACTCGACCACGATGTCGCGCACGTCGAGCGCCAGTTCCGCGTCGTCCGCGGCGGCCGCAGCGGGCTCGGCGCCGGCGACCCCGGCCTCGAGTCCGGCGCTGCCGGCCGGAGTTTCCGTAGCGGGCCCGGCCGGAACCGACGCCTCGACTGCGTGCTCGTCCGCGCCGTGCAGCGCCCGGGCGGCCGCGAGCAGCGAGCGGGTGTACTCGTGCCGCGGCGAGGCGAAGGTGGAGAAGACGTCGCCCCGCTCGATCACCTGACCATGCCGCATGACGACCACGGAATCGGCGATGTCGGCGACCACGCCCATGTCATGCGTCACGAAGATCATCGCCATCTGCTCGCGCTTGACGAGATCGCGGAACATCGCGAGCAGGTTGCGCTGCGTCGTGACATCCAGCGCCGTCGTCGGCTCGTCGGCGATGAGCAGCTTCGGGTTCCAGGCCACCGCTCCCGCGGCCATCACACGCTGGCGCTGACCACCCGAGATCTGATGCGGATACCGCTGAAGGAGATCGTCGAACGCGCCCAGGCCCACGAGGTCGAGCAGCTCCTGCGGCTGCCGGCGCTCTCGCCCGTCATCGGCGTGGGCGCCGATCGCCTCCGACAGGAAGTCGCCGATCGTGTGCAGCGGGTTAAGGGCCGTCATCGGCTCCTGGTAGACGCACGCGATCTCGGAGCCGCGGTAGTTCCGCATCCTGGAGTCGGGAAGCTCCAGCAGCTCCGTGCCGTCGAACCGGATCGACCCGTGCCGCTCGGATCCCGCCGGAAGCAGGTTCGGGATCGCCATCGCGCTCATCGACTTTCCTGCGCCGGACTCGCCGACGAGGGCGACGACCTCGCCTCGGCGAACGGCGAACGAGGCGCCGTGGACGACTTCGGTCCCCGAGACGGCGATCCTCAGATCCGTCACGGTCAACAGGGTCTCGTCTGCCGTGTTCATGCGCCGACCTCCTTTCGCAGCGAGATCACTTCGGTCGGTGTCACCGCGTCGCCCTTGCGCAGGCGACGCCGGCGGGTCACGCCGCGCGGATCCAGAAGGTCCCGCACCCAGTCGGCGACGTAGCCGAGCACGACGAGCAGGACGACGAGCGTGATGCTGGGGATCAGCAGCTGCGAGGCGTCCTGCGTGAAGTACTGCTGCCCGGAGGCGATCATGAGGCCGAGGGACGGCCGCGGCGGGGTGATGCCGAGCCCGAGGAAGCTCAGGCCCGACTCGAGCCCGACGGCGAACGCCAGCGTGAGGAAGGCCTGTGCCAGCAGCAGCGGGCCGACGCCGCGCAGGAGCGGACCGCGGATGATCTGCCAGTGGCCGCCGCCGAACAGGCCTGCCGACTCGACGTACAGGGCCTGGCGCAGCGAGAGCACTTCGCCGTAGGTGAGACGCGCGAAGCTCGGGAAGAAGGCGATCGCACAGACCGCGACCACCGTGAGGTCGCCGGCGCCGTACAAGGACACGATGAGCATCGCGAACACCAGGTGCGGGAAGGCCAGGAAGATGTCCACGACGCGCATCAGCACGAGGTCGGTGGCCCCTCGGAAGTATGCAGCGAGGATGCCGATCAGCGTGCCGACGATCGCGGCGAGCGCGGTGCCCGCGGCGCAGACGATCAGCTCGGTGCGAAGTCCCACGACGAGACGCACGAACGTGTCGCGGCCGAGGTTGTCCGTGCCGAGAAGATGCCCGGGGGTACCCACGGCGGCGAACGCGTGCGGGATGTCCTGCTTCAGCGGATCGACGCTCGTCACGGCGGGGAAGATGAAGATGAACAGGACGGCGGCCAGCACCACGCACGTGGTGATGAACAGGCCGGGGCTCGACTTGTGCCAGAGCCTCCGGAACGGATTCGTCATGAGGATCAGCGCTCCACTCGGGGGTCGAGAAGGGGATAGAGGAGATCGACGAGGAGGCTCGTCACGATGAACACGATCGCGAAGACGATCACGATCCCCTGCACCAGGGGATAGTCGCGGCCGTTGATCGCGTTGAGCAGGGTGCTCCCGATCCCGGGCCAGTTGAACACCTGCTCGATGAGCACGGTGGCGCCCAGCAGCGCGCCGAACTGCAGGCCGGCCACCGTCACCACGGGGTTCATCGCATTGCGGAACACGTGGCGGCGGAATACGCGGGTTCCGCGTAGGCCCATCCCTCGGGCCGTGCGGACCCAGTCCTCTCGGCGGACGGAGAGGACCGAGGTCCTCGTGACGCGACCGATGATGGCGATGAAGCCGAAGGACAGCGCCAGGCTCGGCAGCATGGCGTGGTAGAGGAAGTCTCCGAAGTCGTCCGCGGGCGACGTGTAGCCGATGGAGGGGAACCAGCCCAGGCTGAGGCCGATGAACAGCGAGAGGAAGATCGCGATCACGAATCCCGGTGTGGAGACCGCGACGGCGATGAGTCCGGAGATGATCCGGTCCAGGACGCTGCCCGGCCAGTTGCCGGACAGCATGCCGAACAGGAGACCGATGGCCCCGCCGATGATCACGGCGAGCACGACGAGCATCACGGTGTTCCCCAAGGGAGCCGCGATGATCTCGGTGACCGGCGCCGAGTACTTGATAGAGGTGCCCAGATCGCCGACCAGCAGGTGGCCGAGATAGGTCACGTACTGCACGAGCACGGGCTTGTCCAGCCCGAGCTCCTTTTCCAGGGCCGCGACGGCGGCGGGATCGACGTCACCGCCGCCGGCGCCGCCCTGGAGGATGATCTGCGCGGGGCTTCCTGGCACGGAATGCAGCGCCAGGAAGACCGCTGTGACGACGCCCCAGACGGTGACGACGCCCAGCCCGAGCCGGAGCAGGATGTACCGAGTCATTTGTGTTCCATTCGGGACTGGGCGTCGACCATGGGTCAGCTCACTTGGTGAGCTGTGCCGTTGCCAGGCTGTACATCGAGGAGTAGACGACCGCGCCGCTGAGCATGTGGAAGCCTTCCAGCTTGTCGGAGTACGCGTAAGCCGCGGTTCCCATGCCCCAGGTGACGAACGGGACGTCCTTGAGGTAGACATCCCCGATCTGGTCGTAGATCGCCTTGCGGTCGGCGCCGTCCGGGGTCTCCGCGCCCTTCTGCAGCAGCGGGGCGTACAGATTCTGATCGATCCCCACGCTGCGCACGAACGTCGGGCCGCCGAGGAAGGCCCCGCTGATGGCGGCCGGGTCGTCGATCGCGGCGGGCGGGCCGCCGATCATGAGGTCGTAGTCGCCGCTGTTGCCCTTGGCGATCTGGTTCGCGTAGTCGCCGGTCACGAGATCGACCGTGATGCCGACCTCTTCCAGGTTGCTCTTGACCACCTGTGCGCGCTCGGTGAATCCGAAGTACTGCGAGTTCGTGAGCAGTCGCAGGCTGAATCCACCGCCCGAATACCCGGCGGAAGCGAGGAGCTGCTTCGCCTTGTCCAGGTTGCGGGCGTAGTGATCCGCCTGCTCCTTATTGAAGTACTCGCTCTTCACCGAGATCGGCAGGCCGCCGTTCGCGGTGCCGTTTCCGAGCGTGCCCGCCTGGTTCAGCGACTTCAGATCGAGTGCGTAGGCGATGGCCTGGCGCACCTCGGGCTTGGCCAGCGGCCCCTGCGTCATGTTGAACTGCAGCGCGCCGTAGAGCCCGTACGAGTTGTCGAGCTTGACGCCCTTCACCTTTTTCAGGGCGGCGTAGTCGGATGCCGCGACATAGTCGATGAACTGGACCTGGCCGCTCTGCAGGGCGCGCACGCGCGTCTGCGCGTCGGCCATGAACGTCATGTCGATCTCTTTGAGCTTGACCGACGAGGCGTCGTAGTAGTCGGGGTTCGCCTTCAGGGTGTATGAGACGCCCTTCTTGTACTCGGTCACCTTGAACGGGCCGTCGCCGATCGGCACACCATTGGCATCCACCGCTTGCTCCGGCACGATCGCGGACAGAGGGCTGGCGAGCACCTTCGGCAACGCCGTCTGCGGCTTGGCCAGCGTCAACGTCACGGTCTTGTCATCCGGCGTGGCGATGGTGGTGATGTTGGCGAACGTGACCTGATCGGCCGCGCCGTTCGCGGGAACCGCGAGGAACTCGAAGGTCCGCTTCACATCGGCCGAGGTCAGCGGCTTGCCGTCGGAGAAGGCGAGCTTGTCGCGAAGAGTGAACGTGTAGGTCAGTCCGTCGTCCGACACCTTGAACGATGCGGCGAGTGCCGGGACGACGTCGCCCTTCGGCCCGTAGGCGAGCAGACCGCGGCGCACCAGCGTGAGGAGCTGCTTGTTCGCCGATCCCTGGTCCACGCCGGTCTTGAACCCGGGGGGCTCGGCGGAGAAGCCGATCTTGAGCGTCTGGTTGGCGGCTGCGGCGTGCCCGGAAGAGCTTGCGCTCGATGAGCAGCCGGCGAGACCGATGGCGGCGGCGAGGGCCGCGACACCGGCGAGCGCGATGGTACCGGTCCGCCTGCCGCGCGATGCGGCGGAGAACGGCCGGGAGATCCGATTGTCCATACTGTGAGTCCGTCTCTTGTGGGGCCCGGTGGGCCACGAGCAGGGTGATGCGATTCGGCGTCAGTGCCGAGGATTGCGCAGCGGTGCTGTGCGCCGCGGATCCTTGTTCGTTCTCGACCTCCTTTGGTTCGCCAGACCCTCCTGGTCGAGCCGATATTGGGAACGTTCCCGAATCGGCTCTGCTCACACTTTGACGCACATTGGGAACGATGTCAATATGCTGGAGAAGAATTCGCGGACCTCAGACTTCGAGCACGGAGTACGCAGCGATCCGCTAGCGTGCACATCGGGGAGAGGAAAGCTCATGGCCCATGAATCCGTGACGATCATCGACGTCGCCCAGGCGGCGGGGGTCTCGAAGTCTGCGGCGGCCCGTGTGCTTTCGCAGAAGGGATCCGCAAGCAGCAGGACGCGCGAGCTGGTGTTGCAGGCGGCGGAGCAGCTCGGCTACCGCCCCAATCAGCTCGCGCGCGCCATGAAGTCCGGCGCGACGAATACCCTCGGCATCGTGGTGCCGGATGTCGCCATCCCGTTCTTCTCCGCGGTGCTGCGCGGATTCACCGACACTGCACGGGCCGCCGGGTTCGAAGTGCTGGTCAGCAACACCGACAACGACGCGGACATCGAGACGCGCTCGCTCGAGGTGCTCACGGAGCAGCGGGTGGACGGGATCGTGGTCGCGCCGGTGTTCCGGAAGGAGCCCGCGGCCATCGTCCGGCTCGAGCGCGAAGGCATGCCCCTGGTCCTCCTGGACCGGCGCATGCCCGGCCTGGAGCACCTCCCGCTGGTCTCGGTCGACCATGTCAGGGCCACGCAGACAGCGGTCGGCGCCCTGATCGACGAAGGGCACCGCCGCATCGCACTGGTCACCGAGGCCACGCTGGACGTGTCCGCGCTGGAAGCCCTGACCCGCGGCGACACGGCCGCGATCGACCTGTCGCCGCTGCGCCCCTCCGCGCAGCGCCTCGTCGGATACCTGCGGGCACTGAACCATGCCGGCATCGCGGTCGACGACCGCCTGATCATCCGCTCGGGCTACAACACCGCGGACGCGCAGAAGGCCGTCGAGGCGTTCTTCGCCCGCAGCACCCCGGCGACCGCCATCCACGCGACGGATGCCGTCCTGAGCTCAGGGACCTATCGCGCGATCCGCAACCGAGGAGCGGCCGTCCCGGACGAGCTGTCGTTCATCGCGTTCGACGATCAGGACTGGACCACGATGGTCCAGCCCACGGTCACGGTGATCGAGCAGCCGCGCCAGCGCCTGGGCGCGGTCGCGGCGACCGCGCTGATCGGCATCATCCGCGGCGGCGCCGCGGAACCGCATGAGCAGCTGCTGCAGGCAGAGCTGATCATGCGCGGTTCCACGGCGCCGTATCGCGGGTGAGGGCGCGTCAGCCCCGGTAGCTCTGCGCCGTCTCCTCCGAGACACGGCCGTCGCGGACGTCCATCTCGATCTGTGCATCGGGCCGCGAAGCCGGATCCCCGTAGCCCCCGGCGCCTGCGGTCTCGACAGAGGCCCACTGACCGGGCTGCAGCACGGTGTACCCGTGATCGACGGGATTCGCGTCCTCGCTCAGCAGGCACCGAGCCGAGGCGCCCGGCCCGCCGCCGAACACGCCCCAGGGCTGGGACTTCTGCCGGCTGGTGTCGAGCCAGAAGTGCACGTCCTCCGCTTCGGCACGGATCCGGCGGCGGATGCCCATGCCGCCGCGGTGCTCGCCGATGCCGCCCGAATCCTCGATGAACTCGTACGCCTCGACCATGAGCGGATACTCGCTCTCCAGGCTCTCCACCGGCAGGTTCGACGTGTTGGTCATATGCACCTGCACGCCGTCGAGGCCGTCCTTGTTGTAGCGCGCCCCGCTGCCGCCTCCGATGGTCTCGAGATACACGAAATCGCGACCGCGCACCGGGTCGTGGCCGGAGAAGTGCACGCCCGTGTTCGCACCGTTCGATGCGCCGGTCACGCGCTCCGGCACGGCAACCGCGAGCGCGCCCTCGATGAGGTCGACGATGCGCTGGCAGGTCTCGCTGCGGCCGTTCACCGCAGCGGGAGCCGAGCAGTTGATGATCGAACCGGCCGGCGCCTCGATCGTCACGGGCCGGTACAGGCCTGCGTTCGGGGCGATGTCGGGATCGATCAGGGTCTTGATCGTGTAGTAGACCGCCGCGTACAGCCCGGTCCACACCACGTTGACGCTCGCCCGCACCTGAGGCGGATTGCCCGCGAAGTCGAACAGCATCTCGTCGCCGCGCACCACGATCCGCACCTTGAGCGTCAGCTCGTCATCCAGTTCGGGGCAGTCGAAGCGATCCTCGAAGACGTACTCGCCATCCGGGAACTCAGTGATCGCCGCGCGGGTGCGGCGCTCAGTGTAGTCGAGCAGCTCGGCCCCGATCGCACGGACGACGTCCGCGCCGTACCGCTCGCACAGCTCACCGTAACGGACGACCGCCACACGCAGTGCCGCCTCCTGCGCGCGCAGGTCGGCGATGCGCTCGTCGGGAATCTGGCAGTTGAGCAGGATCAGCTGCAGCAGCTCCTCCTGGCGCACTCCCTCGCGGACCAGATGCACCGGAGGGATGCGGATCGCCTCCTGGAAGATGTGCGCATGGCCGCGGTCGCCGAAGTCGGCGTGATGCGCCAGCGCGGCGGCCCAGGCCGTCAGCTCGCCGTCGATGAAGATCGGCGTGGCCAGCACGATGTCCGGCAGGTGCGAACCCCCGCCGGTGTACGGGTCGTTCCCGATGAAGACGTCCCCGGGGCGGATCTGCTCGAGCGAGTAGCGCTCGCGCAGCGACGCGACGATCCCCATCAGCGACCCGAGGTGCAGCGGCGATCCTCCCTCGTCCTGCGCGATCGCCTGGCCCTCGGCATCGAACAGGCTCGCCGTGCAGTCACGGCGTTCCTTGATGTTCGGCGAGTACGCGGCCTTCACCAGCGTCTCGCTCATCTCCTCGACGATGGTCGAGAGGGCGGATCCGACGACTTCGACCAGCACGGGATCCAATGCGACAGTGCTCATTTCTGGTCTCCGATCTCGATGATGAGGTTGCGGTAGGCGTCGACCCGGCACTCGTCGCCGGGCAGCAGCACCGTGGTGGTGTCCATCTGCTCGATGATCGCCGGGCCGGCGATGATGTCGCCCGGAGTGAGTCGCGACCGGTCGTAGACGGAGATGTCGATGAATCCCTCGGCCGGATCGAAGCAGGTGTTGCGGTTCCCGATCGCCGCCGTCTCCGGGGCGGATGCGGTCAGCTCCTCCTGCCGGACGTCGACGTGAGCGGCAGAGCCCGATGCGGCCAGACGGAACGTGACGACTTCGACCGCGGCATCCTCCGAACGGTATCCGTACACCCGCTCGTGCGCCTCGTGGAAGCGCTCGATCACGGCGCCGACGCCGTCGGACGCGAATCGGTGCTCCTCGGGTACTTCGACATCCAGCTCGAAGTTCTGGCCGCGGTAGCGCAGGTCCATGCGCCGCCGCAGCTGGCGGCCCTCGTCGCTCACGCCCTCTTCGACGAACCACTCCGCGGCACGCGTGGCGAGCTCGTCGAAGACACCGTCGATCGCGGAGGCGGTGGTGTCGTCGACCGGTGTGATCAGGGTGCGCATGAAGTCGGTCTTGACGTCGGTCATCAGCAGCCCGAGCGCCGACTGCGCCCCGGGGATCTCCGGGACCACGATGGTGCGCATGCCCAGCTCGCGCGCGAGCCGGGACGCATGCAGCGGCCCCGCCCCCCCGAACGGGACCAGGGCGTAGTCGCGCGGGTCGTAGCCGCGCTGCACGCTCACCACCCGGATCGCCCGCGCCATGTTCGCGGTGACCACGCGCAGGATGCCGAGCGCGGTCTCCTCGATCGAGAGGCCGAGGGGCGCCGCGAGCCGCTCGACGGCGGCGACCGATGCGCTGCGGTCGATCTTCATCTGCCCGTTGAGCAGGTACTCGGGGTTCAGCATCCGCAGCACCACGTTCGCATCGGTGACCGCCGCGTCCACGCCGTGCCCGTAACAGGCAGGTCCCGGGAACGCGCCGGCGCTCTGCGGGCCGACGCGGAGGTGGTTGCCGCTGTCGATCCACGCCAGCGATCCTCCCCCGGCGCCGACGGTGTGGATGTCGAGCATCGGCGAACGCACCGGCCTGCCGTCCAGTTCCATGCCGGCGGTGACCTTGGGGTTTCCTTCCTGCACGAGCGAGATGTCGGAGGAGGTGCCGCCCATGTCGAAGGTGATGATGTCGTCGAACCCGGCGGCGGAGCAGATCTGGGCCGCACCGACGACGCCGGTGCTGGGGCCGGAGAGCACGAGGCGGACCGGCAGCGATTCCGCGGTGGAGAACGGGATCACGCCGCCGTTGCTCTGCGTGACGTGCGGGACCGCCGTGAGCCCGCGATCGGCGAGCACCCCGCGCAGCCGCGCCAGATAGCCGGCCACGATCGGGCCGACGTAGGAGTTGGTCACGACCGTGGAGAGGCGTTCGTACTCGCGGAACTCGGGGAGCACGTCGCACGAGAGCGAGATGTACACGTCCGGCATCTCCTCGCGGATGATCTCGCCGATGCGTCTCTCGTGGGCGTCGTTCAGGTAGCTGTACAGCAGGCACACCGCGATGGAGTCCACGCCCGCGGCTTTGAACTCGCGGACTGCGCGGCGCACATCGCTCTCGTCGAGGGGCGTCTCGACCACGCCGGTGTGCCGCACGCGCTCGGTCACCTCTTTGCGCAGATGCCGGGGCACCTGTGGAGTCGGCTTGTCCGCCTGGGTGTCGTACATGCTGGGTCGCCGGCCCCGGCCGAGCTCGAGCAGGTCGCGGAAACCGCGGGTCGTGATGAGTCCGGTCACCGCGCCACGCCCGGTCAGCAGCGCGTTGGTGCCGACCGTCGTCCCGTGCGCGAAATAACCCACCTCACCGATCGAGCGATCGCCGATCTGGTCGAGGATTTCTGTGACACCCTGAACGATCGCCCGTCCCGGGTCGTCCGGCGTGCTCGACACCTTCCGCACGTGCACCCGCGAGGTCTGCTCGTCGAATGCGCAGACGTCCGTGAAGGTGCCACCCGTGTCCACTCCGATGCGCAGGCTCATGCCGTCACCGCTTTCTGATCGTCGTCATTCTGAAACTGGCGGCGCACCGCCTCGGCGTCGAACGGGATGCCGTGCTCGAACGCCCCGTTGACCTGGCAGACCTGCGCGGCCTGCGCGCTGGCCGCCACGAGCGTCTTGCGGATCCCGCGCCCCGTGCCGAGGCCCACGATCACACCGGCGATGAAGGCGTCGCCGGCGCCGAGAGTGTCCTTAGCATTGACCAGGTCCGCCTCCTGGAAGCGGATCCCCGCCACCGAGCCCAGCAGCGCACCGCGGGAACCGAGGGTCACCAGCGCGTACTCGGCTCCGGCGTCCACCGCCCGCTGCACCAGGGCGCGGGCCTCGCTCTCCTCGAGGTGTCCACCCGAGAAGCTGGCCAGATGCAGGGAGGGAAGATACGGCTCCGCGGCATCGACGTCGAACTTGCTGCCGAAGTCGAACGAGACCTTCGCCTGCTCCGCGATCTCCGCGACATGCTTGAGCAGCGTTCCCGCGTAACCGGAGTGCACCACGTCGTATCCCCCCATCGCTTCGAGCTGCGCACCATCCAGCTCGAAGAGCGCGGTCGTGCGGTCGGAACGGAGGAAGACCCGATCGTTCTCGCGCAGTTCGACGTCGGCGGTGGCGTTCGGTCCGTGCACCACGCGCGTGAGCGTGGTGTCCACATGTTCGGCTTCCAGCGCCCGCAGCACCTGCTTACCGGCCGCGTCGTCACCGAGGACGCCGAGATACCCGGAGACCGCGCCCAGCCGCGCCGCGAACACCGCGACGTTCAGAGCGTTCCCACCGGGATACAGCATCGCCTGATGCAGGTATCGGTCGGCGACGTTGTCGCCCGCCCCGAGGACTTTCATCTGAGGATCCGTTTCTCGCTCAGTAGGCGATCTTGTACATGTACCGGCGCTGGGACGTGTCGTGTCCGCGACGGGCCGCCACGTGGTCGAGCACCCGGCGCTCAGCACTCATCAGCGCCACCACGCTCAGGTCCTGTCGCGATGGCGCGGGGATGCCGGGCAGCGACAACGCGGCGGTGTCGATCGCCGCCGAGTTGCTCGTCTGCTGCGCTGCGAAGCGGACGACGCGCTCGCCGAGCTCGCGGCTCGCATCTTCGGCAACGAGGGTGACGACGGTCGTGTCTTCGAGCACCATCTCCAGCGGGCCGTGGAAGAAGTCGCCCGCGTTGATCGCCGCCGAGTTCATCCAGCTCATCTCCTGGAAGTAGCACCACGACATCATCTTGGCCATGCCGTAGGCGGGGCCGCCGCCGACGATGTAGCTGAGCGGAGCGTCCGCAGCCGACAGCAGGTCGGCGACACGCTCGCCCACCTCGGCGATCTCGTCCTTCACCGCACGCAGGGCCCCGGGAAGCCCGGGGATCCCGGCGCGCAGCTCGGCCGCCTTCTCCGGCGCACCGTAGGCGTCCAGGAGCGCAGCCGCGATCTGCTCGTTGTGCACCAGCTTCGGCTCCGTGATCGAGATGGTGTCGGGGTAGTCGAAGTGGATCGCACCGATGCGCGAAAGGCCGTTGTCGCCCTGGCGGGAGATCCCGGCGACGAGGGCGCCGCGGGAAGCGGCGAACTCGGCGGCCGTCACGGTCTCGGGGGTGTTGCCGGAGTGCGAGGCGGCCACGACCAGCGCCTTCTCGTTCAGTCCGACCGGCGCACGCGAGGTGAGCTCGGCGCTGGTGATGCGCTGCGAGACGATGCCGGGTGCGTAGCGGTCGAGCAGGTCGAAGGCGGGGTAGGTGCCGAAGTGCGAGCCGCCGCAGCCGACGAGGTAGACGCGCTCGATGCCGCGCTCGACAGCGCGCTCGACGAGGGTGCGCGCCTTGTCGTCCTGGTCCACCGCGTGCTGGACGCAGGCTTCGAAGTCATCGGGGACGGGGATCAGTTCACTCATCGGATTTCGGTTCCTCTGTGTCAGATGGTCGCGGAGTGAGAATGTGGAACGTTCCCACCCGGTAAGCGTGGCGCAATTTGGGAACGATGTCAACCCTCGGTCTTGCATCCATTGTCGTGGCGAGATCGGTTGTCCCGACCTTGACTTGCGCGTAACGTCTCCACCGATGAGCACGGGTCCGCCCGGGCGCCCTGGAGTCAGTAGGCAACGGTCGGCGAGGCCGCCCTGTGAACGGAGCTGAATTGCGATATCCCATGATCGGCAGGAAGTACCTCGTCCGCTTCCCGACGATGTCCTTCGTCCTCGACTTCATCAGCGAGACGAAGCTCGAGTTCATCGTGGAGAGCAGCCCGGATCTTCCTCCCGGGTCCGCACACACCGTGGACATCTCGATCCGGCCGCTTCGGGATGAGCTCTATCTCGTCTCGTGGCAGGAGGCGAGCGGAAACACTGTCGTCCACATCGAGGATTTCAAGAACCACCAGGTACATGCCTTCTTGACCATGAACGATCTGTCCTTCATCACGCGGACAGCGCCGTTGATCGAGCTGGACAGAACGAATGGACCCCGTGACGGGGGCCCGTAGCCGATGGTCCCCTACCAGCGGCCCGTCGATTTGATGGGCAGGGCGTAGTAATCCAGGGTGATCGCCCCTGCTCGCCGGTCGGCGCGGATGGTCGCGATGGCCTCATCGATGTCGGACTGCTCGCGCGCCAGCAGCTCGACCGTCACGGCATGGGTGCCGGTGATCTCCGACACCCACATCGCTGCCGGGAGGTGGGAGAGCGCAGCAGCCAGTTCGCGTGCGCTCTCACGGACCTGGATCGAGACGCCGACCAGGAAGCGGTAGCCGAGCGCGGCCGGGCTCACGCGGCATTGCAGGCGCACGCCGTCCGACTCCAGCAGCCGGGTCAGGCGGCGATTCGCGGTCGTCATCGGGATATCGACGGCCTGTGCGATGGCCGACATGGGGATCCGTCCGTCGATACGCAGCAGCTCGAAGATCCGCCGGTCGATGGCGTCGAACGGGCGTTGTTCCTCCGATCCCAGCCACACCGAATCCATGTCGCGATGCTCTCCCGGCCGGGTGTGCAGGGCGCTCGCTCCGAGCGGACCGATATACGAGCGCAGGACCATCGCGGTGTCGACTTCATCGACGCAGGGCCAGGACCGCAGCGAATCGATGAGCGCGAGCAGATGCGCCGACGAGTCGCAGCTGATCTGCGCGACCGCCTTCGTCTGCGTGCTCGTCATCGACGCCCACATCACCTCGGGGACGTCCGCGAGCCTGTTGGCGAGGTCATTCTCCACCGCGAGCGACGTGATCCACAGGAAGGCGACGAGCGGGTTGCCGATGAGGCTCGGATCTGCAAGCACATTGACCCGTACGGCGCCCGACTCGAGCAGGAAGGCAAGCCGCTGACGCACGATCCGGTAGTCGGCGCCGATCGTGCGAGCGATCTCCTGCGCACTGGCGCGGCCGGAGGTTCGCAAGCACCCGATGATGCCCTGGTCGAGCTCGGTCAGCTCGATATGACGCGAGATCATCACGTGAACACCGTCCCCCTGTCCGTCCGCACGCCCACCGCCGGATCCTCCCTATTCTCCCTGGTCGCCAGGGGCCGGATCCGTCCGCTGGCCGCCGGGCACGCGAGGAGCGCGTTGCTCGATCAGGGCGGCGAGCGCCGGCAGCTGACGCGGATCCTCCAGCGCCGAGCCCACGGCGGCGACGCGCACCCCTGCATCCAGGAAGGCGCCGACGTTGCCGGCGTCCAGGCCTCCCGTAGCGACGAAGCGGACCTGGGGGAACGGGCCCCGGATGAGCGAGAACCATTCACATCCGAGCCAGCGTGCCGGAAAGGCCTTCAGCCAGCTCACCCCGTGCGCGAGCGCGAGCTGCACTTCGGTGGGCGTGGCGACACCGGGCAGAAGAGGCACGCCGCGATCGGCCGCGAGGCGCGCGAGTGCGGGATCGAATCCCGGCGAGACGAGGTAGGACGCTCCGGCCGCCACGGCGCGATCCACTTGCTCGGCGGCGACGATGGTGCCCGCCCCGACGGATTTTCCGCGCTCGCGCCCCCGCGCGGCGACCTCCCGCAGGGCGACCTCGTCCTCGGGCGTCTGCAGCGGCACCTCGACCGACGCGATCCCCAGGCTCCAAGCCGTCTCCGCGACGGTGAGGGACTTCTCCACCCCCATCCCCCGCAGGATCGCCATGAGCGGCGGTCCGGCGAAGATCTCCTCGAACTCGGCGGCGTGAGCGGTCATGTCTTCGTCCTCTCGGTTCTCTCCTCGATGAAGTCGGCCGTCGTGCCCAGGACGAGCGCGGCACGATCGTGCCCGGCCCGCAGGCGGTCGGCGACCGACGCGCCGTCGAGCAGTGCGGCAAGGTAGCCGCCGGAGAAGGCATCGCCGGCCCCGACGGGCTCGACCACCTCTACCCGGTGCGAAGAGATGAACACGCTCTGCCCGCGCACCGTGCTCCAGGCGCCGACGGATCCGTCCTTGACGACGAGCTCGGGTACATCTGGAAGGAGCTCGTGCACCTCGTCCGCCGTGAAGCATCCCCACAGGGTCTCGGCCTCATCCCGCCCGACGAAGACAATGTCCGCGCGCTCGGCGAGCGCCCGTAGCACCGGCGCCGCGTCGGACACGGGCCACAGGGGCGCACGGTAGTTCACGTCGAAGCTGATCGGGATCCCCTCCGACCGCGCCCGGGTGAACACCGCGTCCAGGAACGCCCGCGCCGACGCCGACAGCGCGGCCGTGATGCCCGAGACGTGCACCACATCCGCCGCGGTGAGAGGCATGCTCTCCACGTCCTTGGCATCGAGCGCGGACGCGGCCGATCCGCGCCGGTAGTATGAGACGCCGATGCCCGGGGACTTCACGTACAGCCCCGTCGGGCGCACAGCATCGAGGACAACGTGGTCCACGATGACGCCGTTGCGTGCGAGCTGGTGGAGGATCCGCGTTCCGAGTTCGTCCGCCCCGAGCCTGCTGAACCAGTGCGCGTGATGACCCAGTGCCGCCACATGGACGGCCACGTTCGACTCGGCGCCACCGGCCTCCAGCCGGAACTCCTGCGCCTCCAGCACCGGCTGCGCGGTGCGCGGCGTGAGCATCGCCATCGTCTCGCCCGCGGTGAGGATCGTTCCCATCGTCTTGCCCCGCGCCGCTACTTGATCACGATCGGGTTCATCGGCCCGCCGCTGGCGTGCCGGATCCGCAAAGGCGCCGCGACGTAGAAGGCTTCGTACACGCCATCAGCGGCGCAGTCGTCCGCCCAGTCCTCCAGCCAGAGCGCTTCGTGGAAGAGCACGCCGAGATTGCGCTGCAGCAGCACGTGCAGCGGGAATTCCGCATCGACGGTGGCGGAGTGGGCCTGTTCGTTGCACAGGGTGTCGGTGCCGAGACCGGCGATGTCGAGATCGCGGACGAATGCGATCAGCTCGGGCTCATAGGTCAGCCCGGGCTCGTCCTCCGGCCAGGACCCATCCGGCCCGCGATCTGCGGCGAACTGCGGCGCCGTCCCTGTGCGGATGAGGATCGTGTCGCCGGGGCGCGCGTGGACGCCGCCGGCATCGAGCGCGGCACCGACCTCGCCGATCGTGATCTGCTCGCCCCGGGGGACGCGCTCCGTGCCGCGCCATCGCGGGAGGTCGGCGAGCAGGGCCCGCCCGACGATGCCGAAGCGGGCGAGCGCGGCGGCGTCGGCGTACCGCAGGCCGCCGATGGTGGAGGTCGCCGGATGGCCGTTCCACAGTTCGTCGCCCGTGTACGCGTGCCCCAGCGCGTCGAGGTGCGTGGTGCCGTGACAGGCGAGGCCGATCCAGTCATCGGTCGAACGACCACCGCCTCGCGCGTCGACCGCTTCACCGGTCAGGTAGCTCTGGTGATCGCGCAGCATGCGGTGCTCGGTGGCGGGCCGGCCCGGCAGGGCCGGGTCGCTGCCGTCGGCGTTGACCGGTAGAGCGAGCGAGAAGCGACGTCCGGTGCGGATGCAGCGAGCGGCATCGACGACGCGCGCCGCGGTCAGCAGGTTCGCCCGGCCCACCTCGTCGCCCGCTCCCCAGCGCCCCCACTCGCGTGGCGCGGTCGTGTAGAGCTCCTCAGGCATCGGTCCGCCCCGTGATCAGGCCGCTGGCGAGAATGCGGTCGATGCCTTCGCGGATCCGGTCGTCGGTGTTGGCGAGCGCAATCCGCACGGCGTGCCGTCCCGAGTCGCCGAACGTGGCGCCCGGTGCCACGGCGACCCCGTGGTCGCGCACGAGCGCGCGGGCGACATCCGCACCCGGCGCGTCACCGGTGCTGACCCACAGATAAAAGCCTCCTCGTGGCGGGAGATATGCCACCCCAGCGCCCCGGAGCAGTCCGGTGGCGATCGAAGCCCGATGCCGGTAGGTCGCTACCGAGGTGCGCACGAAGTCCTGCGGGCCTTCCAGGGCAGCGAGCGCACCGAATTGCGCCGGCGTGTTCACGCAGGACACGACCGGCTCCTGGATCTTGGCGATCACCTCTGCCAGTGATGGCGGAGCAGCAAGGTATCCCACCCGCCAACCGGTCATCGCGTATGTCTTCGAGAACGATCCAACGGTGATGACGCGCGCAGGGGCGTCCTCCACCGAGCCCACCGAGTACGGGGCAGAGTCGAAGACGATCTGGTCGTACACGTCGTCCGCGATGATCCACAGGTCGTGCCTCTCCGCGAAGACGTAGAGGTCCCGGAGCGCCGACGAGTCGATCAGCCCGCCGGTGGGGTTGGAGGGCGAGTTGACGATGATCGCCTTGGTGCGCGACGACGTCCGCGCGGAGAGGGCGTCCAGATCCAGCGGCGTGCCTTCCGCGGGCACCGCGAACGGAATCGACCGGCCGCCGAGCAGGGCGATCATCATCCGGTAGTTCGGCCATCCGGGATCCGGCACGAGCACCTCGTCTCCCGCCGTGATGATCGCCGCGAGCGTGTTGAAGATCGCATTGACGGCGCCGTTCGTCACGACGATCCGCCCCGGGTCGGCGGTCACGCCGTTCACCGCGTGCATCTTCTCGGCGAGCGCCTCGCGGAGCCCGGCGATTCCCGCGTTGGGAGAGTAGTGGGTGCGCCCGGCACGAGCGGCGCGATCCGCCGCCTCGATGATGTGCGCGGGGGTGTCGGCGTCGGGCTCGCCGATCTCCAGCCGGATCACGCCGGGGGTCGCTGCGGCGATCTCGCCGATCTCCCGGATCCCGGAGCGCGGCATACTGCGCGGCGCGGGGGCGATCTGCATGTCGGTCTCTCTCAGTTGTCGACGGTGTAGACGCCGTCGGCGGGCGGCTCGGTCTCTTCCTCGGCGGCATGCACCCCGAGCTTCTTCGCGAACCGCACCAGGTAGCCGTCCGGATCCTGCACGAGGAACTGCCGGTAACCGCGGGAGACGCCGTTCTGCACCGGCCACTCCTCGGTCATGTCCTCGAAGATCGGCCATCCGGACGCGGCGATCCGATCGCGCAGTTCCTGTGGATCCTCGATGAAGACCTTGAAGTTGATGCCACGGCCGAACGGGAGCTCGAACGGCCCCGTGCTCCAGTGCCGGGTGGCCTGGCCGATCATGATCTCGGCGTCGCCGAGGCGCAGGTAGTCGTGCGCCTCACGCCGCATCACGATCTCGAAACCCAGCAGATCGACCCAGAATCGCCGGGATGCCGCCATGTCCAGCACCATCAGCTCGGGTACCAGATGCGACCGGCAGCCGTCGACGTCGAAGGGGATGGTCTCGCTCATGTGTCTTCTCGCTCTCTCGTTCTCTTGTCAGGACGTGAATTCGGCGACCAGCTCGCGCTGGCGGACCGCGCCGTCCGCGCGGATCCGTTCGACATCCATCGTCAGTACCTCGCCCGCCCGCACCACCACGTCGCCGTCCACGATCACGGTGTCGACGTCATGTCCGGTGGCGCCGTGCGCCAGGAACGAGAACGGCGTGACCGACACGGAGGCGTCCGGTCCGTCCAGGCGCAGCAGCACGATGTCGGCCTTCGCCCCCGCGGTGAGCTGCCCGATGCGCCCGTCCATGCCGAGCGCCCGAGCGCCGCCGCGGGTCGCCATCCGAAGGGTCTCGTCGGGGTCGAGCGCCCAGGGCTCGTGCACCGGCACGCCGTAGATGTGCTGCTGGCCGGTGGCCACTCGCAGGGCGATGCGGAACAGGTCCAGAGTGCCCTCGCTCGTGGCGGCGCCGTCGGTGCCGAGCCCGAGGGGAACCCCCGAGCGCCAGTACTCCAGGGCCCGCGGCACGCCGAAGCCGTAGTTGTTGCCGCAGTGCGCCACGCTCACCCCGCGCTGGCGGAACTGCTCGATGTCCCACGGCGTCGCGTACACGGAGTGCGCACAGTGCAGCGTGTGATCGAACACCCCGAGGTCGATGAGGAACTCGACCGGGCGCTTGCCGTAGCGCTGCACGGCGTAGTCGATCTCATCCATGCCCTCGAGAAGATGCGTATGCACCTTCACCCCGCGTTCGCCCGCGGCCGCATGGATCCGCGTGATGAGCTCGGGCGTGCAGTTCATGATCTGGCGCAGGGCCATCGCCGCGGAGACCCGGCCTCCGGCGGGCCACTGCTCGACGAGGGCGATGTTCTCCTCGACCGCCTGGTCGGTGGTCAGGCGCATCGACTCGGGGATGTCGTGGCTGTCGTCGACCGTCGAGCGCGACACGATCGCGCGGATTCCCGCCGTATCGGCGGCGAGTGCCGCCTGATGCGGGTGCGGTCCCCCGGCGTCGAAGAACGTCGTCGTGCCGTGCTGCAGCATCGCCGCAGCGGCCAGTTGCGTCGACAGATGCATGTCGTCACCGCTGAGATAGGACTCGAACGGGATCAGGTATTGCCGCCACACCGGCTGGCGGATGCGGCCCTGCCGGATGAGCTCGGCGAACAGGCCCTTCATCATGGTCTGGGCCACATGCATGTGCGCATCGACGAGCCCAGGCATCGCGAGCAGGCCGTCGCCGTCGATGACGCGATCGGCGACATATCCGGCGTCGATGACGCTGCTGTCGCCGACCGCGACGATGCTCCCCGCATGGATGGCGATGGAACCGGACTCCCAGATCGCGCCGTCGTCATCGAAACTGACGACGTACGCACGGCGGACGATGAGGTCGATGCGTGTCGGGATAGTGCTCACGTGCCCTCCAGATTCGGTCGGTGGGTCCGACTATAGCGGCCTTCTTCGTTCAAAGCTTCCCGAAATCCAGTGTTTACAGGAACGTAACGAAACCCTATTCCGTGAACTGATTGAAAAAGCTACCATAATATCAAGCATCACGGCATACTTCGGAGGATGAGGATGACGATCGAGACCCCACCGGCCCAACAGGCAGGGCTGCGCGTCGCAGACCTGCAGAAGGTCTTCCGCACGGGCACCGGCACCGTGACCGCGCTCACGGATGTGACCTTCGAGATGCACCGGGGGGAATTCCTCTCCCTCATCGGCCCCTCCGGCTGCGGGAAGTCGACGGTGCTGCGGATCCTGGGGGGCCTGGAGACCGACTACACCGGTGAGGCCGCCATCCATGGCGAAAGCCCCGATGTCCTTCGCCTGCAGCACCGTATCGGCGTCGCCTTCCAGGATTCGGCGATGATGCCGTGGCGCACCGTCCGCAAGAACCTTTCCCTTCCGTACCAGATCGCCGGCGAGCGCGTGAACACGGCCGAGGTGGACGGGTTGCTCGAACTGGTCGGGCTGGACGCGTTCGCGAACGCCTATCCGAGCCAGCTCTCCGGGGGCATGCGCCAGCGCGCCAATATCGCTCGCGCGCTGGCCCGCGACCCCGAGGTGATGCTGCTCGATGAGCCCTTCGGCGCCTTGGACGACGTGACGCGCCAGCGGATGAACTTCGAACTGCAGCGGATCTGGATGGCCTCGCAGCCGACCACGCTCATGGTCACCCACTCGATCCCGGAAGCGGTCTTGCTCTCGGACCGGGTCATCGTGATGACCGGCAGGCCCGGCACGATCGACACGGTGTACGACATCCGGATCCCCCGTCCGCGCACGGCCGAGGTCACCCGCTCCCCCGAGTTCCACCGGCTCGTCGACGACATCACCGCGAAGCTCTTCGTCGGCGCCGGAGCCACCAGCGAGGCCGCGGATGAGCACTGAAGCCCTCCTGTCCGTCCGCCGTCGCCGCGTGCCGACCGCACAGCTGGTGCGCTATGTCAGCGTCTTCGTCGGCATCCTGGCGATCTGGTGGCTGATATCGCTGGCCTATCAGCAGCGCGGCGGCGTGGTGCCGGCTCCGCTCGCCGTCTTCGGCAGGCTCTTCTCCGACGGCTGGGCCTTCTACCAGCCCAACCTGCTGTCGACGCTCGGCGAAGCGGCGCAGGGCTATCTCTGGGGCAATCTCATCGCCCTCGCGCTCGGCGCGATCACCGCCGTCCTTCCCGCGATCCGGCCCTTCCTCTCCCAGGTGGCACTGTTCGCGTACAGCGTCCCGATCGTCGCCGTCGGTCCCATCCTGGTGACCGCCTTCCCCGGCCGCACGCCGATGATCATCCTGTCTGCGACCGCGGTGCTCTTCCTCACCCTGAGCTCGGTCGCCGATGGCCTCGGCATGTCGGATCGCAATGTCCTCGCGATCGTGGAGTCGCGGGGCGGCACCCCCTGGCAGCGACTGCGGTTCGTGCGGGCCTGGTTCGCCCTGCCCAGCCTCTTCAGCGCGCTCAAGATGGCAGTCCCCGCAGCATTGCTCGGCGCGATCTTCGGCGAGTACCTCGGCAGGGTCGACAGCGGGCTGGGCGTCGTGCTGGTGCGTGCGCAGAAGGAGCTGCAGATCCCGCGCGCGTGGGGGATCATCCTCGTGATGATCGTCGTCTCCTGCGTCGGCTACTTCGTGGTCGCTCTGATCGGCCGGCGCGTGCTGCGCTGGGCGAAGGATTTCCAGCCCGGCCTGGGTCTGCCCGATCCGCGGCTGTGGGTGAACGTCTTCGGTATCGTCGGCTCCGCAGTCCTGCTGACCGGAATCTGGTGGGCCGGCCTCAAGATCGCAGGGATCAATCCGAGCATCGGCAAGACCCCGGTCGACGTGGTCCAGTATCTGTTCGCCGGCCCGGGCGCGGCCGCCGCTCGAGCCGCGATCGCGCGCGATCTCGCCATCACGCTGGGCGACATGACCGGCGGCTTCGTCGTGGGCATGGTCCTCGCGATCGTGTGCGCCCTGCTGGCTGCGCGGGCAGGCTGGTTCGCCGACCTGTTCGTGCCCTCGGCGATCATCCTGCGCGCGACACCTCTGGTCGCCATCGCGCCGCTGATGTTCATCGCCATCGGACGCGACTATGTCGCGGTCACGACACTCGTGGGCATCGTGGTGTTCTTCCCCGCCTTCCTCGTCATCCTGGAGGGGATGCGGGTCACACCCCGGGCACTTCGCGAGATCGTCGAGGCGTTCGGCGGGGGCCGGGCGGCCTCGGCCTGGTACGTGACGCTGCCGGCCTCGATCCCCTACATCTTCAGCGCGCTGCGGATCACGCTGCCCAACGCGCTGATGGGCGCCCTGATCGCCGAGTGGCTCGCCACCGGCCGCGGACTCGGGGCGACGCTGATCAGCAGCATCTCGCGCTTCGAGTTCGGCGCACTGTGGGCGGGCGTGGTCGTGGCCACCGTCGTCTCGGTGCTGCTCTACACCGTGGTGGACATCGCCGACGTGCTCTACCGGCGTGCGCGCCACCTCACCTGATCCTTCCGCATATCCCGACACCCGACAAACAACACCCTGCTGGCTCACCAAGACAAGGACGGACATCATGAACCTCACCCGCATTCGCCGAGCGACGATATCGCTCATGGTCGTCGCGGCCCTCACCGGAAGCATCGCCGCCTGCTCGTCCGATTCCGGCGGCGGTGCAGGCGCCAGCGGAGGCAGCGAGAAGGGCTTCGGACAGCTCAATGTCCGCCTGGGCTGGCAGAAGGACGTCATGTCGTCCGGCATGTACTTCGCCGACCAGAAGGGTTACTACAAGGACGCCGGCTTCTCCTCGGTGAATCTGATCTCCGGAGGGCAGGCCGCGCCGACCGTCGCCAGTGATGTCATCCAGGGCAACGCGCTCTACGGCATGGACGGCCCCGACTATGCCGCCGCGGCCTACAAGGCCGGCACGCCCCTCACCGTGGTCGGCTGCCAGATGCAGGAGACCCCGATCGCATTCATCTCCGCGGCTGACTCCGGCATCGCCACCGCGAAGGATCTGATCGGCAAGCGCATCGGCGTGCAGGACGCCAACACCACCGTCATCGACGCCGTGCTCAAGACCAACGGCATCGACCCGTACAAGGTCACCATCGTTCCCTGGCAAGGAGATGCGACCATCCTCGTCGGCCACGAGGTCGATGCCATCCTGGCGTTCGGCGTAGAGTACACCCTCGCGCTGGACCATGTCGGCTTCAAGTACCGGCGCGACCTGGTGGCGAAGTTCGGCCTGCACAACATGACGTACTGCTATGAGGTGACGCGCGACGCTCTGAAGAACAGCCGCGACAAGATCAAGGCCGCCCTGGTCGCCGAGATCCGCGGATGGCGCGATGCACTGGCCGACCCGAAGCAGGCGGCGAAGTACACGCTGGACACGTACGGCAAGGACCTCGGCCTGGACGCCACGACCCAGGAGGCAATTCTCTGCCGCACCTCGGATCTGTTCCTCACGGACGACACCAACAAGAACGGCCTGTTCTGGATGAGCGATACCAAGATCGACCAGAACATGGCGTCGATCACCGAGAGCGGCATCAAGGACGTCAAGAAGGACGAGCTGTTCGACAATTCCCTCCTGCAGGAGATCTACAAGGAGCAGCCCGACCTGAAGACACCGGTGAAGTTGGGCTGCTCGTCCTGAGTCCACGGAAGAGGCGGATCCCGATGACCACGAACGATGCCGGCTCCCGCCGGAAGGTGATCCTTGAGGACGACGTCTCGGGGCTGCATCTCGCTCAGGCTCTGCTCCTTCTGGCGCCCGAGGTCGAAGTTCTCGGCTTCAGCGCCATCAGCGGCAACGTCTGGCGGGATGCGGCCCTGGCCCGGGTCTGCCGCGCGCTGGAGATCACCGGCAGGACCGATGTCCCGGCCCTGGCCGGCAGCGTCTTCCCGCTGCTCAACAGCGAGGAGGCCACCCTCCGGTGGGAGGCAGCGCACGGCAGGCTCGTCTGGAAAGGCGCCTGGACGCGCCAGCGGGTCGAGCACACGGACGAGCCCGAGCTGAATGCACACGCGCACGATCATGTCCCCGACCATCCGCTCGGCCCCGCGACCGTCGTCACGGCGCGAGACGAGCACGCCGCGTTGTTCATGCTGGAGCAGACGCGCCTCCATCCCGGGGAGATCACGATCCTGGCGACGGGACCCATGACGACCCTCGCCCTCGCGCAAGCTCTCGACTCGGGCTTCGCGAGCCGGGTGAAGGAACTCGTCCACATGGGCGGAAGCCTGAATCCGCGCCAGCGCAGACCCGGAGCGCGCGCCGGCCAGTTCGCTCGCGAGTTCGCCCACTCGCCCCGGCGGGAGTTCAATGTCAGATGGGATCCGGAGGCCGCTCGGATGGTGATGCGGTCGCCGTTCCCGAAGATGACCATGGTCCCGATCGATCCGTCGACGGGCACCGAGCTGACGGCGGATCTGCGCGGTGCCCTGTCGAAGCCGGATACAGCCCTCGGGCGCGCGTTCAGCTGGCTGGATGTCGGAACGCCGCTGTGGGACGAGATCGCCTCCGCGATCTGGCTGCAGCCCGACCTCATCACCACATCCGCGCAGATGTACATCGATGTCGACTGCGACCCGGGCGCCGGTTACGGGAACACGCTCTCGTGGGCCCCGGGCTACCAGCCGGGTCTCGGCGAGCAGCTGCAGAACGTCGTGCTCGAGGTGGACGTGGCGGGCCTGGAGCGTCTGCTCATCGACCGGCTCGCCCCGGCGACGCCGGACTCGGCCGGGCTCGATGTCGCGCGCCAGCCGGGGTGAGACACTCCGACCGGCGCACCCCGATACTTCAGGCCCGACCGCACGAACGCGTCCACAACGCAGCGCTGCAGGAACACGTAGTTCAGCAGCGCCGGCACGCAGGCGAGACCGGCCGCGGCCATCACCGCGCCTCAGTTGTTGCCTTCCGCGGTGAGGAAGCTGCTCCGCATCTACTCGGATCGTCGCCGTCGCCCGGATGATGCCGGTGACGATGCAATGGTAGGCCGACAAGGATGACGCGGCCGGGAACGTCGCGTGAACGGTTCGTTCACTCTCGGGCCAGTTCACGTAACAGTGTTTCGTTTTGTCTCGTCGGGGTTCACGGCCTCGCCGGGTTCTCCGGGTGCGTCAGCCCAGCTCGTCGGCGATGCGCAGCGCCACGTGCTCCGCATCGGCTTCCGCCGCCGTGTCATGGTGCTCCCACGCGCTGAGGGTCACGACCGTGACTCGGGCGTCGCGGTGGACATGGATCGACTGGCCAAGGAAACCACGGGCGGCGAAGAACCCGGATGCGGCGTCCAGCACCCACCAGTTGTTGCGGTAATAGCGTCCTGAGCCGGGACGGCCGTCGGGTCTGCCCGATCGAGCGAAGGCCTCCTCGAGATCGGCGGTCGGCGTGAGCGTGTCATGGATCCAGTCCGCCGGGATCAGACGCTCCCCCCGCCGGTTCGCGCCGCCGGAGCGCCAGAGCTCTCCGAACAGCGCCAGATCGTTGATGCCGGCGGAGATCCCGCCATCGGCCATGGGGTTGCCGAAGTAGTCGAGGGTGATCTCCGCGTCGGACGCGCCGAGCGGAATCCACAGCCGCTCTGCCAGCAGCTCGTGCAGTCGCTGCCCTGTCGTCGCCTCGATCACCCAAGCGAGCATGTCGGTCGCGATCGACTGATAGTCGAAGACGCCGCCGGGGCCGGCGCCGCGGGGCAGCGCCCGCATGTACTCCAGCGCGGACTCGGGCGCATCCACGCGGGACGCCCACTGGTAGGCGCGATCGTACGGGAGCACGTCAGCACTGCCGTCGTTCTCGTCCCACGCCAGCCCGACCCGCATGTCCAGCAGGTTTCGGATAATGACGCCGTCCCACGCCGTTCCGCGCAGTTCCGGCAGCCGGTCGGCGACGCCGTCACCGGGGGCGAAGGACCCGTCCCCGACAAGGATGCCGGCGAGCGACGAGACGATCGACTTCGAGACCGACCACGCCATGTGCACCTGGTCCGCCGAGAAGCCGCGCAGAAGCCGTTCGTGCACCACGGCGCCGTCGTGCACGACGAGGATGCCGGCCGCGCGGGTCCGGTCCAGGTACTGCGCTAGCGTCTCTCCGCCGGGGCCGACGACGAGGGCGGAGACGTCGCGAGGAATCCGGGGCAGCTCGAGCGAAGACCGGGCGCCGCGGATCCGGGCGGAGGGGATGAACTCGCGGGCGGCCCGAAACGACCGGACCGTGCGGGCCGGGTCGCGCCAGGTGTCGAGCGTCAGCGGCGGGTTCGCGTCTGCGGCGGCACGAGCCGGTGTCTCGAGGGGGAAGCGATCAGTGACATGCATGGGGCGTTCCTGTCGTCGAACGGGCGACCTCGCCGGTCGCCGTGGTCATCGTGTTTCGCGGGCGTGCGAGATGATGGATCCGATGGTGCGACCTCGGGATCAGGCCCGCCGCCGCGAAGAAGTGCTCGACGCGGCGGCTCTCGCCGTGTTCGAACGCGGTGCCGGCGAGGTGCGTCTGCGCGACGTGGCCGACCGCGTCGGGGTGACGCCCGCCTCGATCCTCTATTACTACGGCGACCTGGCCGGAGTGCTGGCCGCGCTGTTCGAGCGGAGCACCCTCTACTACGCCCGCCAGCGGCGCGAGGAGGTCGACGCGGTGGCCGGATGGTGGCCGAAGCTCGTCGCCTGTATCCGCTCCGGCGTGCCCTCCCCCGGCGCCGGCGAGATGTACGCCCGCGTGCTCATGGAGCTGTTCCCCACGTCGTTCCGCAACCCGGACGTCGCACAGTTGCAGCGCGCGTTCCTGGATGAGCAGATCGACCTGTACTCGGGGGTGCTGCGCGAGGGGGCGCAGGCCCGCGAGTTCCTGCTCACGGAGACGCCCGAGTTCCACGCCCGCGAGTTCATCGCGCTCGAGGACGGCTACACGATCGACGTCCTGTGCCGGACCATGTCCGCGGCGGACGCGGAGCGAGCGATCCTGCGGCGCGCGGAGGCCCTGCTCGGCCCGGCGGAGGCCGGTCGCCTCGGGGACGACCGGCCATGACCGCAGCGATCCGTACTCAGGCATCGACCAGATCGGCCTGCTTCTCCGGATCCATCTCGGGTGGCTGACGACGGAATCCTCGCGTGAGGATCGTCAGCATGATCAGGCCGAGCGCGAACCAGCACACGCCGATCACGAGGGCCACGGTGCCGAGCTGAGTGAGCAGGTAGACGTCGATCACCGCACCGGCCAGCGGCACGATGAGCCAGCCGAAGACGGGCAGCGGATCGCCGGTTCTGCGGTGGCGGATCCAGGCGGCGATCACGCAGATGTTTACGACCGTGAAAGCGAGGAACGCGCCGAAGTTGATGAACGACGTCGCGGTCGCCAGCGAGAGGTTCGCCGCGAGCAGCGCCGTGCATCCGACGATGATCAGGTTGATCAGGGGCGTCCGGAAGCGACGGTTGAGCCGGCCGAAGATCCTCTTCGGCAGAACGCCGTCGCGCCCCATCACGTACATGAGGCGGCTCGTGCTGGCCTGAATGGACAGGCACGTGGCGTATCCGGCGATGATCGTGACAGTGTTGAATACGTTCGCGAAGACCGCTCCCCCGGTCTGCGCCGCGATCTCGTACCCGGCCGTGTCTTCGCTGGTGAACGAGCCACCGGGGTGGACCCACTGCATGAGCAGGGCCATCACCGTGAAGATGCCGCCGCCGATGATGACGCTCAGGACGATCGCACGGGGGATGTTGCGCTGCGGATCCTTCACCTCCTCAGTCATGGTCGAGATCGCGTCGAACCCGAGGAACGAGTACGCCGAGATCGCCGCACCCGCGGTGATGGCGCCGATCGACGTCTCGGGGCTCCAGAACGCGTGCACCGCGTTCTGCGGCGGCACCCCGGGGATGGCGCTGACGATCACGACGATCAGGGCGGCGAGGGCGAGAAGTGACACGATCAGACCGGTCTTGTTGACGCGGTCGGCCAGCACGACGCCGATTCCGTTGACGATGGTGGTCACGGCCGCGTTGATGATCAGCCAGCCCCACACCGGGACGAGGGGCAGCATGACGTTCATGTAGAGGGAGGTGATCAGCCACACCACCATCGGCAGGAAGAAATAGTCGAGCAGGAGCGACCAACCGGACATGAATCCGACGTGCGCGCCGAGCTCGCGACGGGCATAGCTGTAGACGGATCCTGAGGTCGGATGGCGCTTCGCCATCTTCGCGTAACTGAGCGCCGTCAGCGTCATCGCTGCCGTTCCCAGCGCATACGCCGCGGCCGCGGAGCCTTTCGATGCGCTCGAGATGACGCCGAAGGTGCTCACGACCACGGACGGCGACATGTACATCAGCCCGAACGCGATCATGGACGTCAGCGACAGGCGCCGCTGCAAGGTGACGTTCTGGGTCGCCTGACTCATCGCAAGCCGTCCCGTCCCGGAAGGATGGATCGATGCTCCTGTGCCCTCGATCCCATCGCAGAGTGTGCGCTCACGGCACCGCCCTTTCAAGGTTAACTAAACGTTGTTTAATGAATGATCGCATAGCAGAGCGGATCCGTCTACCGGGGACTTCCTTCGAAGTCCGGACGCAGGCGTCCGGAGTCGCACCGGACGCACCGAGCCATGGGTCAAGAGTCGGTAGACGCGAATCCAATCTCCGAATAGCCGAGATCCGGCCGGGAACCTTTGCCGAGCCTCACCCCATCACCATCGCGGACCGCGGCGTTCTCACCGACTGCGCAAGCGCTTCACCCGGCGCTCGTCGGGTTGCCTCGCAGGTAGATCTCGACCGGTCCACTGGTCCAGGTCGCGACACCCGCTCCGAAGAAGTCCTTGCCTTCCGTCCAGATCGGACAATCCAGCGCAAGCGCAGCAGCGACTATCGGCCAGTCCATCGGATCGGGTGTGCCAATCCGAGCCAGTGCAGCAGGCTGGAAAGGGACGATCGTCTCGACGGGAAGCGCCTGCACCAGAGTACGGAGCCTGTCCAGTGACGCCAAGCGCGGTGCGGGATCTACGCCTCGCTGCGGAGTGCGTCGAACTCCGCCACCACCTCGTCCTCGGTCATGCCGAGCTCCTCCAGGAGTGCGCTAGCCTTCTCCGCTGCTTCGGAGTATGCGGCGATCTCGGCCCTCCGGTCCCGACGCACTGGAATGAAAAGGCCCACTGCCTGCCCGTGCCGAGTCACCGTTACGGGCTCGGCCTGGTCGATGTAGCCAGCAAGATCCTGTCGGAACTCACGGACGCCCACGGTCACGCCCATCGCGACTCCTCACCTCCTGCGTACAGCTGCGTAATTTTGTGTACACACGGTATCACAAACGCCTGACGCATCGGCGAAGCGACGGCGTCGGCGGGGGATACACGGATCGGACGTGCGGTCTCGCATTCGGGAACATCCCCCATCGCATGTCGCACCCCGGGCGATGCCGGCAACCGTTTCGTGCAACTGTCCAGCGCGCCGCCCCACTGCGTCGCGAGTCTGAGCGACGAACGGCGGGGAGGGTGTCCTTAATACGGTTCGGGCACCCGGACTTCCGGGTGAGCGAGACGTTCACCGTGCATGCGCCAGGGCCGAGGTCCGCGCTTACGAATCGCTTCGACCCAATTGACAACGCTGTCAATTTCCGCGAAGATCATCGGGTAATCACGCCGCGGGCGTTCATCCACCGCTCCCGCACCCATCCCGTCGAAGAGGACAGAATGAAGACCAAGAAGACTCGTGCCCTGGCGGCGTCACTCGCCGTGATCATTTCCGCGGTCGCCCTGGCAGGCTGTTCGTCGGGCTCCGAGCCGAAGAAGGACGGTGTCATCCATTGGCTCACCGCGCACAACGGGAGCGAGCCGACGATCGCCGCGGTGAAGAAGATCGCCGCCGACTACAGCAAGGACCACCCCGGCTTCAAGCTGGAGATCGAGGCGACTGCGGATCGTCCGTCGTATGACCAGAAGCTCCGGCTCCTCGCCTCCAGCAACGAGCTTCCCGACATGTTCGATGCGGACCCTGAGCCGTTCTTCAAGAAGATCGTCGATACGGGTGCCGTCGTCGACATCGGCAAACTGTACGACGAACTCGGGGTGAAGGACAAATTCTTCCCCATCTCGCTCGCGTATCCGAAGTGGGATGACGGCAGTCTGAACCTGATCACCCTCAACGCGAACGTCGAGTACTTCTGGTACAACACCGACCTGTTCACCAAGGCCGGCGTGGAACCGCCGAAGACATTGTCCGACTTCCCGGCCGCGTGCGACAAGCTCAAGTCGAGCGGCGTCACGCCGATCTCCGTCAACGGCAAGGACCTCTGGCCGTTTTACCGTTACCTCGCCATGCCTGCTTTCCGCGCCACGGGCAACTCCTTCATCGATGGCCTCAAGACGGGTAAGGAGTCGATGAGCAGCAGCGTCGGCACCGAATCGGCCGACTTCTTGAAGAGCCTGTCAGGCTGCTTCCAGGAGGGGTTCAGCACGTCGGACTACACGTCCGCATTGAATCTGTTCACCTCCGGCAAGGCTGCGATGTACTACATGGGAACCTGGGAGCTTCCGACCTTCCTCGACGACAAGCGCGAACTGAAGCCGCAGTACTCGTACTTCCCGATGCCGGCCGCGTCATCGTCCGACAAGACGCCGACGACGGACTACTTCGCGAACTCCGGGATCGGGACCGCCATCTTGAAGGATTCGCTGACGCCGGAGCTGAAGGGATTCCTGAAGTACTTCTTCGCGCACTACGGTGATGTCGCCTTCCACGATTTCGGCGTCATCCCGTCCATCAAGCCGACCATGGACGACACCACGCCACAGATCTACAAGAAGGTCCTGTCGGACATCGAGGGAGTCAAGACGTTCGCGAAGGTCTGGGATGTCCAGCTCGACCCCAACACGAACTCCGTGCTCGGTCGCGAATCGACGAATCTCCTTCTCGGGCAGCAGGACGTCGCCGGATTCACCAAGGCTGTGGACGATTCGATCGCCCAGTACAAGCAGCAGAACAAGTAGTCGCGCTGACCGGGATGGGGTGGGGTGGCCGCGCGATTGCTGGCCACCCCACCCTATTTCTGCGGCGCGATCTCCCCGGAGCCGCGGGTGACGAGCCGAACCGGCAGCACTGTGGTCGTGACGACTCCGGTGTGGCCGTGCACACGTTGAAAGAGCTTCTCGGCGGCGATACGCCCCATCTCGGCGGGATCCTGCCGCACGACCGTGAGTCCAGGGTCCAGAATGTCACCCGTTTCGATGTCGTCGAAGGCGACGACTGCCACCTGGTGCTGCGCCTCGATGGCATGAAGCCCCCGCACGGCGCCGATCGTGCACAGATTCTGCGCGCAGAAGATCGCCTGAGCCCCTGCCTCCACGAGAGCCCGCGCAGCAGTTTCCGCACTCTCCTCGTCTGCGTCATCGATGATCAAGGCGGGATCCGCGTCCACGTTCCATGACGCCAGTTCTGCGAGATACCCCGCACGTCGCTCCGCGATCGTGTGCACGTCTTTGCGAGCGCCGAGATAGGCGATACGGCGGTGTCCGCCTTCCAGCAGGTGACGCGTCGCCAGTCGCGCCCCACCCGCGTTGTCGCTGAAGACCGCATCCGCCTCGATACCCAGGGCAGGGCCATCGACGTACACGATGCTCAAGCCGCGCTCCTGTGCGGCCGTGACGACATCGAGACTGTGCGTCGCCGTGGTGAGAAGCAGCCCGTCGATGCGCCGCCGGAGCAGTGCGCTCACCACCTCGCGTTCGCGCGAGGGATCCATATGCAACGAGGACGAGAGGACGACGGTCTGATGATCGAACGCGACGATCTCGACGGCACGCGCGAGCGAGGTGGAGAACGGATTGTCGGACGAACCGACGAGCAGCCCGATCGAGAAGGTCCGGCGGTCGAGCCTGCGAAGGTTCCCCGCGATGACGTCCGGCTCGTATCCGAGTTCTTCGATCGCCGTGCGCACTCGGGCTTCCATGCGGGCCGAGACGTTCGCCTCTCCGTTGATCACGCGCGAGACCGTCTTGAGCGCCACACCCGCTCGCGCGGCAACGTCCTGCATGCGTGGCCGTGACCCGTTCCGGCCGGTCGTCACGAGATCTCCGCTTGACATGACAGACAGTTCATCACATCATGATAATTGACATCGTTGTCAATCAGAGAGTAGCCATGTCCACAACCTACGCACCGCCATCTCGTCGCACCGCTTCTCCCCCTCGTAGTCGCCCGCCGGCCATCCGTGACCGGATAACCGCCTGGCTCTTCACGCTGCCCGCGCTCCTCGTCTTCACGGCGATGGTGACCATACCTATCGCCTGGTCCCTGTCTCTGAGCGCATTCCAGTGGGGCGGTCTGGGGCGGCCGAAGTTCATCGGCTTCGACAACTACATGCGGCTGTTCAACGACGCCGTCTTCCACCAGGCGTTCCTCAACAACCTCTTCTTCACGTTCGTCGGCACCTTCGTCCAGATCACGGTCGGCATGGTCCTGGCCATGCTGCTGCTCTCGATCGACGCATTCCGCAACATCATCAAGACGGCGTTCTTCATCCCTTGCGTCGTGTCCTCGGTGGCGATCTCGCAGATCTTCGTCCAGTTGCTCGCAGTGCAGCCGGAAGGCGTGATAAACGCACTGCTCGGAACCGTGGGCCTGGATGGGTGGAAGCGAGCTTTCCTCTCGGATCCGCAATGGGCGCTGCTGATCGTGACGCTGGTCGATGCATACAAGTACGCGGCCATCTACATGGTGATCTACTACTCGGCCTTCATGTCCGTCGATCAGGAGGTGCTCGACGCTGCATCCATCGACGGCGCGAACTGGTGGCAGCAGTACGTCTACATCAAATTCCCGCTCGTCCGCGCCGTGGTCATCGTCACGATCGTGATGCTGATCAGTGGCACGCTGAAGGGCTTCGACGTGTCGTACATCATGACGGGCGGAGGGCCGGGTGCGTCCAGCGAACTCGTCTCGACGTACCTGTACAAGACGATCTTCACGTCGTCCGATTTCGGATATGGCAGCGCGATCGCGGTCTTCCTCGCTGTGGAATGCCTCGTCATCATCGGCGTCCTGCAGCGCGTGTTCCGCCGGTGGGAGGACTGATCATGACCAGGAAGCGTTTCGCCGCCAAAGGGCTCGTGTACGCGATCATCGCTGTCTTTCTCGTTGTTCAGGTGTATCCGATCGCATGGGTGCTGCTGTCTTCGTTGAAGACGCCTGGTGAACTCGCCGACCAGGCACCTTTTGCGCTGCCGAGTTCGTTCTACGTGGGCAACTACATCTCGGCATTCGCGAAGGCCGACCTCGGACGCTATCTCCTCAACAGCACGATCGTCGTCGTTCTGACCATCGGACTCACGATCGCGGTCGGCGCGCCGGCTGCGTTCGCCATCGAGAAGCTGCGGTTCCGCGGATCTCGCCTCGTTCTCGGGTACTTCCTGCTCGGGATCATGATCCCGGTGTTCGTCGCGCTCCTGCCGATGTTCCAGATATTCAACGAACTCGGGCTGCGCAACACCTATTGGGCGCTGGTCCTGCCACAGGTGGGCTTCAACCTTCCGATCTGCATCTTCCTCTACACCGGGTTCATGAAGTACATCCCGGATTCCCTGATGGAGGCGGCGAAGCTGGACGGCGCGAGCACCTGGCGGATCTTTGCGCGGGTGGTCTTCCCGCTGTCCACCAACACGACCGTCACGATCATCATCTACAACTTCATCTTCGTCTGGAACGAGTTTGTCTTCGCGAACACCTTCATGAATTCCGCGACGATGAAGACCCTGCCCGTCGGGCTCAACGACTACGTCGGCCTCTACGGGAAAACGGATTTCGGCGCCACCTATGCGGCGATCGTGATCGCCATCCTCCCGACGCTCATCCTTTACTTCGTGCTGAACCGGCGCGTGATCGAGGGCATGGCGGCGGGAGCGGTGCGCGGATGAGCCGACCCCCGCACACAACCCCACCCAAGAAGATGAAAGGCAAAAGCAACGTGATACAGGATCTCTCCACCCATTGGGATCTTCTGCAGGACGTGCACGACTCGGGAGAACGGCTGGGGCTGCCGTCCGGAGCGCTCGACCACACCGAGGTCGGTCCGCAGCTGTCCGAATGGCAACCGCTGGAACGCCTCGAGCACCTGCAACTCGCCCTGAGCGATCATCCGTACTGGGGGCGCGAACTGCGTTCCTTCAACAACGCGCCGTGGTGGTATCGCAAGCGGTTCGACCTCATCGAAACGGGCGAACGGGTCACCCTCAGATTCAGCAACGTCGATTACTACGCACGAGTCTGGCTGAACGGACAGTATCTCGGGGAGCACGAGGGGTACTCATCTTCCTTCTCCTACGACGTGACCGACATCGTTCGCGAGGATGAGCCGAACACCCTGCTGGTGAAGGTATGGTCCCCCTGGGACGACGAAGTGATCGCCGGCGGCGATGCCGCGACGCGCACGCACCGCATCACGCGTCATCTCGTCAAGGGCACCTACGAGCACGATGACGGACTGATCGCCCGCGACGTGAACCCTGTCGGAATCTATGGCACGGTCACGCTGGACGCCGAAACCGGCCTGGCCATCGGCATCCCCCGGATCGCCTACGATCTGGACAGTACCGGCAGGTCCGTGACAGTCCGTATCGCCGTGCCCGTAGCGGGCGCGACCTCGGGCCGGATCCATGTCTTGGTGCGCGATGCGAGTTCCGGGCACGAAGTCGGCAGCACCGCCGAGGACTTCTCCGATCTGGGCGGATCCGCCGACGCTGAGCTGGAACTGACCGCCTCCGGCATCACACCGTGGAACACCTGGGATCGCGGTGAGCCTGCTCTGTACGACATCATCGTGAGCGCTGCCGGCACGTCCCGCGTCGTGCGGACGGGCTTCCGCACGATCGATATCGACAGAGATCCCGAGACGACCCAGCTGGTCCTCAACGGTCAGCCCCTGTACGTGCGCGGAACGTCCTACTTCCCCGACGTGTATGTGTCGGCGATGAGCCGGGAGCGCTACCTGCGCGATCTGCTCGCCGTCCGCGAGGCGGGATTCAACCTGGTACGGGTCCACGTGCACGTCGAGCAAGGCGTGTTCTACGAGTTGTGCGATGAACTCGGGCTGGCCGTCATGCAGGACTCGGAGTTCAACTGGACTCATCCCGCGGATGAGGCCTGGGCGGAACGCCTGGTCCGGATCTACCTCGAAACCGTGCGCGAGCTCGACCGTCACCCGTCAGTGGTCACCTGGATCTGCCTGAATGAGCCCGGCGTCCTCGATGGCGACCGCACAGGAGGAGATGCGATGGCGGTGAGCCCTGGTCCCGCGCTGCTGAAGGCTGTGCGCGCGGCCGATCCCAGCCGGCCGGTGATCAAAGGCTCGTTCTGCCTCGATGACCCCAATAGCGGAGACAGCCATAACTATCTCGGTTCCCTCGAGGGCGGAGCCGACAACTACACCGTGATCGATGGCAGCACGGAGAAGCTGAACACCGAATATGGGTTCGACGCCCCCGGCATTGCGATCAATCTCCGGCGGGAACCCCGGATCTACGATCGGCTCAGGCCCATGCTCGACCAGCTCGCCGACATCCAGGACTACCAGTACCGTCTGATCAAGTACTACACAGAGCATTACCGCGCTCAGCGAGGCCGCCCGAATTGGGGGTACATCCAGTTCATGTTCATCGATCTCTCGCCGCAGAGCTTCTACGGCGTGTACGACTGGTGGGGCATGCCCAAACCGAGCCTGCGCGCCCTCCGCGAGAGCAACCAGCCGACCGCGGTCATCCTGGAACGGACCGCACTCGAGGCGACGGGGATCCTTCTCGTGAACGACACGAAAGAGGACTTCGGAGGGGTGCAGGTCTCGTACACCGTGACGGTCGACGGCGGGACGACACGGGATGTCGTGGCCGAGGCGGATCTGACGGGGGACGCGATCGTGCGCGTATGCGACCTCGACCTCGACTCCGATCTCGGTGCACGCGTCGACGTTCGCCTCGCGGTGCGCTGCATACGCGATGGTCGCCTCGTTGCGGCGAACCGCTACGACGACGTGTTCCGGCACCCCGCTCACGTGCCGGGACATCCCGATCGCATGAGCCACGAACTCGGCATGCGCGTATACGGCGGGTGATGAGATTCACGGCAGAGAGGGCAGGCGCTGACGGCGCCTGCCCTCTCTGGCGCTCGATGGTCGCCTGAGCGCTCGGTGCGATCACGGCACGTCACCCGCGGTCGATGAACCGCTCGGACGCTCCCGCTATCGACGCAGGAATTCCTCCGTCGCGGACAGGGCACGCCGATCGCGCAGCGTGCCGATATGGTCGACGCCCGGGAGCTCCACGAACACGCTCCCCGTGATCAGCTCGTGGGCGCGTCGGCTCGCCTGCCAGCGGGGGTCGTCCGAATCGCCCGCGACGAGGAGCGTCGGCGCCATGATGCCCGCGACCTCCGCCTCGGTCAGGCCGGGGTCGTCGTCGATCGCTTCCAGCAGGGCGCCGAACGCGGCCGGATCGTTCTGTCGCAGCGCGTGCGAGGTGGCCGGGTCCAGCACGACGCCGCGGACGCGCGACCAGCTCTCCAGGAAACCGGTCATGTCGCCGGTTCGGAGCGCCTCCCGGCATCCCGGGAAGAAGAACGCGTCAGCGCTCCCCGGCGGAAGCGCGAAAGTGCCCGCCAACGTGACGAAGCTGAGGACCCGCTCGGGGCGGGTCGCGGCGAGGGCGAACCCCACTCGGGCTCCCAGCGAGTACCCGACCACGTGCGCCGCGGGGATCCGCAGCGCGTCGAGCACGGCGACGACGTCCTCAGACATCGCCGCGGCGGAATAGGCACCCGCGTTCGGCGGCTTCGAACTGCGCCCGTGGCCCCGCAGATCCACCGCCACGGTCCGAAAATCGGCGAGCCGTTTCAGGTACCCCCCTCCCCGCCACACCGCCGACGATAGCCCCGACCCGTGCAGGAGGACCACCGTCTCGCCGTCACCGGCTTCACGGAACGAGAGCAGCGGCTGCGCGGAAGCCTCAGGCACCTTCTTCCCCGTTCCGTGAGTCATGCGGGCTTCATCATCGCACTCCGGCAACGCCTAACCGCGCTCGGGCAGGGAGACTTCCAGTTTCCGGCTCGGGGTGCCCGAGTAGCGGATGTTCGTCGCGCGCACGGATCCGCCGTTCACATAGAGCTTGATCTCCTGTCCCGGCCGGCGCCCCATCCGCGAGCTGAGCGCGACGTCGTCGACGTAGAGCACGCTGATGTCGCCGTCGACGACGAGCGAGATCGTGTGCTCGACGCCAGCGGTCAGATCCACCGGCCGGTACAGGCCGCGGTTCTGCAGCAGGAACCAGGGGTAGTTGGGCATCAGATCGAACCGGACCTGGCGATCCCCCGTGCTGAAGTGATAGACGTAACCGAGGTCGTCTTCACTGCTCTCGTAGAACTTGATCCCGAAGGCGTAGGTGGCGGGGCCGGGCGTCACCGTCATATCAAGCCGGAAGCACTCTGATGACTCGGCGACGATCGTCGCCTCCGCATACCCGTCGGCGCGCTCCAGTTCAACGGGCTCCCGTTCTTCGGCCGGGCCGTCGAACGCCTCCTGGAGGACCGGCGCCGCAGCGACCCCGAGGCTGCCGTCGGCGCGCTGCACGACCTCGTGGACCACGAGATTCCCACCCCAGATCCAGGCGCCGAGGTCATCGCCGTCCTTGCGCGTCGGATTCCATCCGAACAGCAGGCGCCGTCCCTCCACCTCGATGGTCCGCGCCGCGTAGAACGCCCGCCCGTCGAAGCTGTCGTCGGCCGGGGCGAGCCACGGCCCCTCGAGGCTGCGCGCCATGCGGTAGCGCGTGCGGCGCTCGTCGTCGTACTCCGAGTAGAGCAGGTACCACCAGTCCCCGACCCGGAACAGATCGGGCATCTGCAGCAGGTGGTGGAAGTCCGGCGACCAGAACACGCCCTGATACTCCCAGTGCATCAGATCCGCAGATCGGAACTCCAGCAGGCAACCCCGCCGGATCCGCGGTCCCTCACCGTGCCTGCCCGCGACCAGCATGCGGTAGACGGCCAGTTCCTCGTCGAAGACCACGACAGGATCGCGGAAGTAGTCCTTGTCGAACCCTTCGGGAGTATGGAAACCGTATTCGGGGTGCTTCTCCCAGGTGATGCCGTCCGCGCTGCGCGCGATCATCATCTTCTCCGCCGGGGTCTCCGTGTGCTCGAAGTCGCGGTTCGCCCCGGTGTAGAACGCCCAGAACGCGTCGTCCGCATGGATCACGGATCCGGCATAGAGCCACTGCTCCTGATCATCGTGCGCACCGCGCTCGAGCACCTCGCCGAAATCCGTGCCGTTGAGCAGATCCCTCGTCTTCAGCAGCGACCATCCGAAGGGCTCCCCGTCGGGGAACGCCGCCGGCTGCCGGCGGTCGCACTGGTAATAGACGTAGAACTCGCCCTCGTGATAGCAGGGCATCGGGTCGCCGACCCATCCCCCATCCGGCCGGTAGAACAGCTGGTTCTCCGACGCCACTCGGCTCTCGACTGTTGTCACTGCGTCACTCCTTCGTTGCGCCGTCGGCCAGGCCGGCGACGAGATAGCGGTTCAAGAACATGTAGACCACCAGCGCGGGCAGCACACTGACGGTGATCGCGGCGAACATCGGACCCCAGTTGATCAGGCCCTCGGATCCGATGAAGTTGTTGAGCCCGAGCACCAGGGTCTGTCGCGCCTGCGACCGGATGAAGGTGTAGGCGAACAGATACTCGTTCCAGGCGAAGATCGCCCGCAGCACGCCGACCGTGATGAGGATGTTCCGCGAGAGCGGCAGCACCACCGTCCAGAAGATGCGCGTCGGCCCTGCACCGTCGATGACCGCGGCCTCCAGCACACCGCGATCGAGGCCCCGGAAGAACGGCACCATCAGGAAGACCGAGAAGGGCATCCCGAACGCCACCATCGGAATGATGACAGTCCAGACCGTGTCGAGCATGTGCAGCTGGGAATAGATCAGGAACAACGGCAGCAGCACGACCTGGTACGGGATCATGAGACCGAGGGTCAGGATCCAGTCCAGCGCTTTACGTCCCCGGAACTGCGCCTGTGCGAGCGGGTACGCGACCATGGCGGACAGCAGCACAGTCGCGATCACCGTGATCACCGTGATGATCAGGCTGTTGCCGAAGAATGCGCCGAACCCGGCCTGGAACACCGCGGCATAGTTGGGGAAGTAGGGGAAGGCCGCCTTCTGATCGCCCAGAGGCGGCTGGAGGCTCCCGATCATCGTGTAGATGAGCGGGGTCACGAAACCGGCGAGGGCGAGCACCGCGATGATGCCGATGATCGCCGTGGCCAGGCGCTTGCGGGTTCGAGCGCCGCGGTAGCGCACTGCTGGCGTGGGAGCGAGTGTCGTCGTCATGCGATGGACTTCCGGTCCGTTGCGGCTCGAACCACGAAGCCGAACACGAGGCACATCACGACGATGAGGATCGCGATCGCGCTGCCGTAGCCGTAGTCCTGGCTGTTGAACAGTTGCTTGTACATGTAGATCGACTGCACCTCGGACGAATTGATCGGCCCGCCTGACGTCAGCAGCCAGGGGATGTCATAGGAGCGCAGCACGTGGTTGAGGACGAGGAACGCGACGGTACCGATGATGGGGCGGATGTAGGGGATCTCGATCGACCAGAACGTCCGCGCCGCCCCGGCTCCGTCGATCTTGGCCGCCTCGCGCAGCGAGTCCGGAACGTTCAGCAGCGCCGCATACAGGATCAGCATGTAGGTCGGGATATTGGCGAAGCTGTCCACGAAGGTCACCAGGGCCAGCGACGTCTGCGGGTTCGTGAGCCACTCCAAATGCGCCCAGGACGGGTCGAACCAGCTCAGCACGGTGTTGACGAGACCGGTCGGCTGCACGGAGAAGATCAGCTTGAACATCTGCGCCAGCGCCGCGGTCGAGATCACGATCGGGACGCAGTACACGACGATGAACGTCTGACGGAAACGGTGGATGCGGGTGAGCAGGTAGGCCAGCAGCAGGCCACCGCCGACGATCAGGATCATCTCCCCCACCGTCATCACCAGCGTGCGCAGCACGGCCTGGCCGAGCTCCGCATCGCGGAACATCCGCAGATAGTTCGCCAGCCCGACGAAGGCCGGGTCGCTCAGCCCGTCCCACTTCAGGAGTGAGTAGTAGGCCGACATCCCGATGGGGACAAGGGCCGAGAAGAAGTAGATCAGCAGGCCCGGAATCAGGAACCAGAGGATCGTCCGCTTCCGCGCGAACAGATTGTCCATGTGTGTTGTCTTTCGAGCTCGTGGTGTCTCGCGGTGCGGCGCATTCGTGCACCGCACCGCGAGAAGGGTTCATCGCCGCTATTGCGCCATCGCGGTATCGATGCTGGAAAGGAACTCCGAGGGACTGATCGCGCCAGCCGCCAGCTTGTTCGCCTGATCGCCCATCGTCGTCAGGACGGCCGGCTTGAGCTTGTCGTCCCAGGAGACCCAGCCGGTCTTCTGGTCCTTGATGTCGGTGCCGATGTCGACGAGCATCTTCGGCAGCTTGTCGGCGGGGATCGGGGTGTCCAGCCAGGAGAGCAGGCCGGCCTGGTACAGGGCCTGGTCGACGTGCTTCATGTAGTAGTCGAAGAACTTCTTCAGCACCGGGTTCGACTTGTACGCGTCAGCGTTGATCCCCCAGCCCTTTCCGCCCTGCACCGGGAAGGTGCTGCCGGTGCTCTTGGACTGCGTGCCGTCGAGCGGCACTCCGAAGTAGCCGACGGTCCCGGACTCGTACTGCGCCTCGAACTTCGACGCAAACGTCGTGTTCGCGTAGGTGATCGCGCCCTGACCGCCGGCGAACGCCTCCATCACATCGCTCAGGGTCATGTTCTGGTAACCGGGAACGAAGTATCCGCCGGTGCCGAGCGTGTTCAGCAGCTTGGCGCCGTCCGCGCCGAGCGGGCCGTCCGAGAACTTCTGCTTGCCGCCGAGCACGGAGGTGATGAACTTCCCGCCTGACGTCGTCCATGACGGGAATGCCAGGAAACGCAGCAGCATCACGCTGTCGGCGCCTCGCATCACGTAGGGCGTGACCCCGTTGTCCTTCAGCTTCTGGCAGACCGCGACGAATTCGTCCCAGGTCTTGGGCACGGACAATCCGTACTTGGCGAAGATGTCCTTGCGGTACAGGAACATCTCGCCGGCCCGGTACGCCGGAATCATGTAGAGGTTCCCGTCCGGGGACGTGAAGAAGTCCTTCAGAGCGCTGTTCATCTGCGTGAGCTTGCCCATGTCGCCGAGTGCCTGCGTCATGTTGAGGATCTTGTGCTTCTTGATCAGGTCGTCGGCGATCGGGCCGTTGGCGATGCTGAAGATGTCAGGCAGCTGATCCGAGACCGCGTACGTGCGCAGCTTGTTCCAGAGGTCGTCCGTCTTCGGGATGGTCTCGTACTCCACCTTGAACTTCGGATCGACCTCCTTCTGATACATCTTCACGATCGAGTCGAAGGCCTGGAATTCGGGGGCGGCTGTTCCGGATCCGGACAGCACACGGATCGTCTCGCTTCCGGTGCCACCGCTACTGCTGCTGCCGTCGCTCGCGGAGCAGGCCAGCAGCGAGGCGCCGAGGGTCGCGGTCACCGCGAATGCGGCCACCGCGCGCCAGAGAGTCTTTCTGGCTGTGATTCTCATCGTTGAGTTCCTTCCATCATGTTTCTTGGTTCGGGTTTACCCACGCCGAAGCACCGCCCATGGCGGTCGCCCGGGGAGGACGGGAACCCCTGAGGGCCAGGGGGTTGGGGTTTCGGGTTACTCTGCGGGTCTGATCTCTCCGCTGCCGCGCGCGATGAGACGGGTGGGGATGACGTCCGTGGCCGGGGCGTCCTGGCGGCCGTCCAGCCGGTCGAAGAGTCGCGACGCGGCCAGCCGCCCGATCCGGGCAGGGTCCTGGGCGACGACGCTGATGCCCGGTTCGAGCAGGTCGGCGAGCGGGATGTCGTCGAATCCGATCAGCGCGACGGAGCGCTGCAGACTCAGTTCGCGCAGAGCCCGGATCACCCCGACCGTGATGAGGTTCTGCCCGCTGAAGATGGCGGTGGGGGGCTCGCTCCCGGTCAGGATCTCGACGGCGAGACGCTCGGCGATCTCTGCGTCATGCGCTTCCGTGATCTCGGTGGCCTCGGCGGCGGGAATCCCCGCCACGGCGAGCTCGCGGCGGAATCCCCGCACGCGTTCGTTCGTGGACTGCATCGAGGTCAGGTCACCGAGGAAGGCGATCCTGCGGTGTCCATGCTGGATCAGGTGCCGTGTCGCGGCCGCCGCACCGGAGGCGTGGTCGCTGACCACCGCGTCGGCGTCGATGCCGACCGGCGTCCGGTCGATGAAGACGGCCGGTGTCCCGAACTGCAGCTCGCTGTGCAGATAAGCCTGGTTACGAGCGACCGGAATCACGATCAGCCCGTCCACTCTCCGGCGCAGCAGGGTCTCCACGACGGGGCGCTCCTGGTCGGGCTGATCGTCGGTGCTGGAGGCGATGACGGCGACGTGCCGTTCCACGGCGGCGTTCTCGATCGCGCGATGGACTTCGGCGGCGAACGGGTTCGACACGCTGCTCACCGCGAGCCCGATGGTGTCGCTGCGCTGACCGTCACGACGCAGGCTCCCGGCCCGCGGATCCGGCCGGTAGCTCAGCCGCTCGACGGCGAGGTTCACCCGGGACTTCACCTCGTCGGAGACGCGGGGCTCGCCGTTGATCACCCGGGAGACCGTCTTCATGCTGACGCCCGAGAGCGCCGCGACGTCGCGCATCGTCGGGCGCCGCATCCCGCCGGACGCGCCGACCGGATCGGGCTCGCTGGGAATCGCCATGGTTCTCCTCGGTTGTGACAACCATGTCATCACACCGCAGTTCGAACCGTTTGTCAATCCTCCGCGCGATCTCATCCCGGATCGTCATCATCGTGAACGAGGGGAGTCACTGATAAATCCCAGATAAACTAAGATTTCCGGATCGTGGTGCTGAGAAGCCCGGAATTCACGCAAGCTGTATTCTCCGCACAGATCCGGAGAGACATCGGTGACACCGAAGTCGCAACCGGCGGGGTGCCTCAGTCCCCGCACCGCGCACGCCGAACCACCATCGCTCGTCGTCCGTGAGCGAGAGCAGGATCGTGCGCTATCGCGTCGAGCAAGATGTCATCGAACGCTGGGGCCACGACCTCATCGAGGCGGTCAACCGCTGAAACTCCGCGTCAGAGGTACCGGCGCAGGAACTCGCCGGCTCCCACGGCTCCCAGCTCGCGCCGGTCCGCGGCGAGCGCGGCGGCGACGCCGTCATCCTCGAGCAGCCGGTCGAGCATCGGGGTCGCACCCTCGGCTTCAGCGCTCTGGGCCGGCTTCGCCGTCATCCACGCCGTCACGATAGACAGCGCCGCACGAGGCATCCGCCCCGCAGCGATCGACTCCTCGAGCACCGGCAGCACGAATGTCGCCATGCGGTTGATCGAGTCGGTGCCGAGTCGTTCCAGGGTGTCGGCGATCGCCGGGTTCGAAAAGCGCACCAGCAGTGTCGCCTGGTACTCGTCGAGGTCGATACCGGGAACCGGGGCGAGGGTCATTCGCGCCTCGGCCATGTACGCGCGCAGCAGGCCCTGCACGAGCGGGTCGCTCGCGGTCTCGTGCGCGTAGGTGTGGCCGAGGAGCATCCCGAAATACGCCAGCGCCTGATGGCTGGCGTTGAGCAGGCGCAGCTTCATGAGCTCGTAGGGGCGGACGTCGTCGACGACCTGCACACCAGCCTTCTCCAGCGACGGGCGCCCGTCGGTGAAGCGGTCCTCCAGCACCCACTGGGCGAAGGGCTCTGCGACCACCGGCCAGGCATCGTCGACGCCGAACCGGTCTCGCAGCAGCGCCCGGTCCTCCTCGGTCGTGGTCGGGGTGATCCGATCGACCATCGAACAGGGGAACGCGACCTTCTGCTCGATCCAGGCCGCGAGTTCCTCGTTCCGGTTTCGGGCGCACTCGATGACGACGCGGGCCGCGATCCTGCCGTTGTCCTGCAGGTTGTCGCACGACATCACGGTGAACGGCGCCGCGCCGGCATCCCGCCGCCTCGCAAGAGCGTCGACGATCAGCGAGAACGCGCTGGGAGCGGACGGATCCTCGATCTCGGGCAGCACATATCCGCCCTCCGTGATCGTGAGCGAGACGATCCGCGTGACCGGATCCGCCAGCCGATCGACGACGGCCGAAGGATTCTCGGGCGCGAACAGATAGTCGACGACGGATCCGATCACCTGCGCATGCACGCCGCCATCCGGCGCCTTCAGCACGAGCGTGTACAGGTGGTCCTGACCCGCCAGCGCATCGCGCATCCGCACATCCGACGGCAGCACCCCGACGCCGCAGATCCCGCCATCGGTCTCCCCCGCTGCGAGCAGCCGGTCCAGGTACATGGCCTGATGCGCCCGGTGGAAGTTGCCCAGCCCGAAGTGCACGATCGAGGCCTTTTCCGGATCCCGCGCGTACTCGGGACGCGGCAGCGTGGTCGCCTCGGCAAGGGGAACGACGGTCATGACAACGGCCTTTCTCATCGGCGCGCGGGCGGGATCGTCCGTCGCTCGCACACCGATCTAACCAGACCTGACCCGCGTCTCGCCGCTGCATTGCGCGACGAGGACGGTCCCCGATCCCTGCGATCGCCAAGATCCGAGTCGTGTCGTCGCGCCTCGCATGAACCGATCGCTCACGCGGACGCCACGCCGGGTGCGGCCTCCGCAGTGGCCGGCGCGGCCGCCGGCTGCCCCTGATCGCGGAAATGCCCATGAGCCGCACTCCGTGTTCCTCGAGGATCCGAACATCGGCGTGATCGTGCTCGGCGCGAACGATGCTCTGTCCGCGCGGGATTCCCAGATGGTGTGCCTCATCGTGGATTCGGAGCGCGATACCGACCGGGTCTCGCGCTATCTCAGCGGCGGCTTCGTCGACGGCGCGATCGTGGTCTCGGCCCGCAATCGCGATCCGACCCTGTCGGTGATCGAACGGCTGGCGTTGCCCGCGGCTTTCGTCGGGCATCCCCCGGGTATCACCGCCCCTTTCGTCGGCGTCGACAATCGCGGTGCGTCGGCGGCGATCACCGGTCGGCTCATGCAGACCGGGCGCCGGCGCATCGGCATGATCCCCGCCGCTCTCGACCGCGACTCCGGAGCCGACCGGCTCGCAGGGTTCCGCGAGGCGCTCGGCATTGCCTACGACCCCGAGCTCGTCGTCTCCGTTCCGCTGTACTCGTTCAACGACGGCGCCGACTGGATGCGCACGCTGCTCCAGCGCGAGCCGGCGATCGACGGTGTGGTCGCGTCTTCTGATGCCGTCGCCGCCGGAGCTGTGCAGACTCTCCTTGAGGCGGGTCGCAGTGTCCCCGAAGATGTCGGCATCGTGGGCTTCGACGACAGCTCCTGGGCTACCCGCACAGTGCCGGCGCTCTCGACCGTCCGTCAGCCCGCAGCGGACCTCGGCCGCGCTGCTGCGGAGGCCGTACTGGAACAGATAGGAACGGGCGACACGACGGTCGGCGGCCTCGTCCTGGAAACGCCGATCATCTGGCGCGCGTCGACCGGCGACGCCGTGCCCGCCGCCTGATCGGACGGCTCCGCCGCTGAACCACGCCGGATCAGTCGGAATACGCCCGTACGAGGAATCGCAGGGCCGACCCTCCCTGGGTCAGAGGCGCGATGGCGGCGTTGAAGTCGGCGTTCGCGGGATCATCGAGGTGCGCCTGGAATGCCGCCTCATCGGCGTATCTTTCGATCACGACGACGGTCAGCGGGTCATCCCGATCGGTGAAGACCTCGAAGCGCTCGGTGCCCGCGGCCGACCGCACGTGCTCGCCGTAGGCGACCAACAATCGCAGCAGCATCTCCCCCGCATCACTGGCTCGGAGGGGGATCGTCGCGATCAGCTCGACAGGGTTCACGTCGTCACTCAATCCTTCTGTTCGCCGGATGCACCTCGCATACGAAGCTCGGTAGGAATCCGGGTGACGGTTCAGGGCGATTGGTCCCCCGCGATTCTACGCAGCGACAGCAACGCCGCGTGGATGCGATGGGCGCACGAGTCTCTGCACGGCGAGGTACGGTCGGCGCCGTGGCACGCGCGGGAGCGGCGGCCGGCCTGTCGCGACACGACAGGCCGGCCGAAGGACGTCAGTTCCGGACCGCGCTCACCCTGACATCCAGCACGAGATCCTGCCCGGGCTCGATGTCCTCGACCGCTCGCACGACGACACGCCCGAACTCGTCGAGGATCGCGGACTGGTACCGGCCGTTCTCGCCGTTGACGCGGATGTCCTCGACAACGCAACCGACCGGAACGGGAGCTTCGAGCGTCACCGTGAGAGTGGACTCCGCGTTGTTCCGAAGTCGTGTCTGGACATGATGCTCGATGGTGTCATAGGCCACGTCGATGGAGCCGGTGAGGAAAGGCAGACGGTCCCAACGGGCGGAACGCCAGGGCATGGCCGGTGAAAACACCACGCTCTTCGAATCCGCGTGGCGCCGCACTCCGAAGATGTCGTGCACGAAACGCTGAACGAACGCCCCCGCGCACCACCCGCATTTGCCCAGCCCCCGCTTGACATGGGAAGAGTCGGGGTTCCTGTGTGACAGAGGCCACCACCACAGCGATCCGTCGAGGTCGGTCAGACGACGGATGTCCTCGAGCGGCGAGAGAAGATCTGCCTCGCTCGAGGCACTCGCCAGCTTGTGGATGTACGCGGGGAACGTGACGCCGTTGTAGTCGTCCCAGTCCCAGAAGGTGACGCCACCTGCGCCCTCGTCGTAGTAGGGGTTCGCCGCTGTGAACGCCTGTTGCGCGTGCCGCACGACTCTCGGGTCGAAACGCCCCGCGAACCCGTAGCTGGAGGCGAGCGTGAGGTCGCTCTCCTCGCCGTCATGGCCGGCGACGACAGAGCCGTCTCGGTTGACCCCCTCCACGAACGAGCGACCTGTGCCCTCGTCCACCACGCATCTCCGGTCGAGTGATTCCCGCAGATCAGCCGCGACGGCGGATAGATCCCTGGCCCGGCTCTCGTCGATGCCGAAGCGTTCGGCGTACCGGGCCAGAACGGTCAGCGCATACCACGCGAGCACGTTCGAGCCGGTGTGGAAGTCCCCGCGGGACGGCCCATCCGAGATGTAGTGCGAGGGGTACAGCTCCCCCGGCGCAGGGCGCTGGCCGAGGAGCACCCACGCGAGTTCGTCGCCGTGGTCACGCAGATGCCGCGCCCGCGTGAACACCTCGTCGGCGCCGAAGGTCTCCGCCGTGAGCCCGGCGAGCGCGACGGCGCTGGCGGCGTTCCCCAGAGAGTGCGACAGGCCGTCATCGCGAGGATCGACCTCGTTCTCCTTGCCCCACGGTGCACGGGGAAGCGCCGTCCGGGCGAGGAAATCGATGGTGCCGATCGCGTCGTCGAGATCGAACTGCGCAGAAGACATCGCGGTGTAGAAGAGATCCCGCGTCCAGACGTCGGGGATCGGCGTCGCGTTGCTTCCCCAGAACGAACCGATGCTGGATCCGTCCGCGGCATGCAAGCTGCTCTGCCGAGCCAGCTCCGCAGAACGAACGAGAAAGTCGGCGAACCAGCCGCCTCCTTCGATGCGAAGGTCCCCATAGCGGTCCGACAGGCACCGGATCCGCCGATCAACGGCCTCCAGAAGGCTCTCCGCGTCCGGCGTCGAGACGTTCTCCGGCTGATACTCGAAGGCGAACTCCGCCGCGCAGACGGCCAACCGTCCCGCCGGCACCGAGAGGGTCCGCTGAGACTCCGCGACACCATCCATCCACGCCGCGCCCAGGGATCCCTTCGTCGCGTCTCCGATCAGAGCGAGCGACACGTCGCGGTCGCGATCACTGCTGTTGTCCACCACCACCGTGCAGCGCAGGGCCGGCTCCCCCCCTGCCCACTGCTCGATGCTGAGGATCCGGCGAACGGTCAGCCCGTCTTCTCTCGTCACGAATGCAGGGACCACCTCGGACAGGAGCGTGCTGGACGTCGATGCCGCCCCTCCGACGAGAACGCCGAAGGCTCCCTCGACGTAACCGAAGTCCTTCTCGACGTAGACGCCGGGGATGGATGCCCCTTCGACGCTGCGCATGCCCTCTCCCCGCACTACGCGCCGGGCCAGACCCTGCGCATCGATCGCCGCGAGCAAGCGCCCGTCCGAGACGTCGTAGCTGAACGGGTAGTCCGATCCGCGCGCGTCCTCCGGAGGCGGGAAGAGGTCGTCGTCCCAGCCCGTGCCCGCTGCAGCGAAAAGGCTGCGGCGATCCCGCGCACCGCCCCTGGTATCGATGCCGAATGAGGTGGAGGGAACCCAGGTCTCGATGAGGCGCCGGGCGGTCTCCGGCGAGCTGGCGAGGGGTGCGTCGGCGATGGATTCTGCGATGGTCACGATTACTTGCCTCCGGTGAAGGTGATGCCCTCGACGAAGTATCTCTGGGCGAGGAAGAACAGCAGGATGATCGGGACCGTGACGAGCGCGGCAGCGGCCATCAGCAGCCCCCATTGCCCCGTGTAGGTCCCTTGGAAGGCCGCGAGGCCGAGGGCGAGAGTGAAGTTCTCCTGCGACGTCAGGTAGATGAGCGGCCCCAGGAAGTCGTTCCACGTGTTGACGAAGGTGAAGACGACGACCACGGCGATCGCGGGCTTCGAGAGGGGAAGCACGATCCTCCAGAACACCCACCACACGCTCGCACCGTCCATGTACGCGGCCTCGTCGAGCTCGTAGGGGATGGTGAGGAAGAACTGCCGCAGCAGGAAGATGTAGAAGGCCCCTCCTCCTGCCGCACCGAACCACGCGGGAACGATGAGCGGGACGAACGTGTCCAGCGCACCGACCGAACGCCACATGATGAACGTCGGGATGATCGTCACCGCATACGGCAGCAGCATGGTGCTCAAAGTGATTCCGAACGCGATATTGCGTCCGCGCCAGCGCAGCCGGGCGAAGGCGAAAGCCGCGAGTGAGCAGCTGATCACCGTCCCTGTCACGACGCCGGCTTCGATGATCAGCGTGTTGAGCAGGTAGTCGAAGAAGGGCTGGACGTCGAAGGCCTGACTGAAGTTGTCGAACTTCCAGGGATTCGGGATCCACTCCGGCGGCGAGACGAAGATCTGTCCGTCGTCCATGAATGCGCTGCGCACGAGCCAGATGAAGGGCAGCAGCGTGGGGATGCAACCGGCGATGAGGATGGCGTACAGCACCACTTTGTTCCTGCGGCGCTTTCCCGTTCTCTCCACCGGGCGAGTGGCGATCGCGCTCATCAGCGGCCTCCCGCCGTCTCGTAGTAGACCCACGATCGCGCCCAGCGGAACAGCAGGAGCGTGATCGCACCGATGATCACGAACAGGATCCAGGCGAGCGCGGAGGCGTACCCCATCTTGCTCTGTCGGAACGCCGTGTCGTAGAGGTAGTACACGAAGAACGTGCTGGCGTTGTTCGGCCCGCCGTTGGTCATCACATACGCCTGATAGAACGTCTGGAAGGACGCGATCATCACGGTGACGAGGCAGTAGAAGATGGTCGGGCTCATCATGGGCAGCGTGATCCGCGTGAAGGCGTGCCATTGATTGCCGCCGTCGACGGCGAGTGCCTCATAGAGATGCTTCGGAACACCCTGAAGCCCCGCCAGGAAGATGACCATCACATTCCCGAAGCCCCACGCGCTCATCAGGATGAGCGACGGGGTCACGGTTCCCTCGCCGTAGGTCCACTTCCACGGGGCGAGGCCGACGCCCTTGAGCACCTCGTTGAAGAGACCGAAGTCGGGATTGAACATCCAGGTCCACAAGACGGCGTTGGCGACAGCGGGCACCAGCGTCGGAAGGTAGTAGATGGTGCGGAAGAAGCCCTTTCCCCGCACGTCTGCGTTCAGCAGCAGTGCGATGCCGAACCCGAGCGCGAGGATCAGCGGCACCGAGCCGAGCGTGAAGTAGAGCGTCACCCAGAGGGACTTCACGAACAGAGGATCCTCCGTGAACAGCCGCTGGTAGTTCTGCACGCCGACGAAAGACGGGGCGAGACCGATGCTCCAGTCGGTGAAGCTGATCAGCAGAGAGGCGATCATCGGCCCGAGAGTGAAGACGACGACTCCGATGATCGCCGGGGCCGCCATCAGCCAGCCCGCTCGCGCTTCCCATCCGCGCAGCCGGCTTCGCCGGTGACCGCTCGCCCGATTGCCGGCCGCCGACGCGGTGACGGGTGCGGTGGTCAGCACCATCGTCACTTGCCCAGCATCGGGTTCGGGTACATGCCCTTGAGCAGGGGCTGGATCTGGTCGCGGAGCCCCTTGCAGACTTCCGCCGCCGTCTGGCTGCCCGAGGCGATGCGGTCGATGGCCGGGTTGAGCACCTGGGTGATGGCGTTGATGTTCCGAAGGCGCTGGCTGTAGATCGTGACCGCATTGGTCATCAGAGCGTCGATGACCGCGGTCCGGAACTCCGCAGGGTGGTTTTCGTTGTCCGTCCAGAAACGGATGTCGGCCTCATTGGTGTAGTACTTCTTCTCGAGCGGGAGCCAGAGACCGGAGGTGAACAGCTCGGTCACGTTGTGCGGATCGTTGTGGTACAGGTAGAAGTCGACGGCATCGCTGGGCTTCTTGGTGCCGTTCGCGATCACGGTCGCGCCGGACAGCTGCAGTGTGACCTGCTGCTGGTGCTTCGGCATGACGCCGATGCCGTAGTCGATCTTCTGCTTGTTCAGATTCAGCATCGCCCAGGTCCCGTCGAAGGACAGCGCCACCCGCCCTGTCCGGAAATCGGTGCTGGTGTCGGAGCCGCTCGCGCCCGGTGCCCCCTGCTGCTTGGGGTTCGGTGCGACCCGATGCTTGACGATGAGGTCTTGCAGATCCTGGAGCGCCTGGATGGCTTCGGCGCTGTCGAGGGCGTACTTCGTGCCGTCCTCGTTCGCGATGTCGCCTCCGTTGCTGCGGACGAATCCGTACCACCAGTTGAAGAAGGCCGCTGCTCCGTACTGCTTGATGTTGTTGGGGTCGAAACCCGAGTCCGACGGGTGCCGGCCCGCTTGGTCCAGCGTGAGCTTGTCCGCAGCGCTGACGAACTGGTCCCAGTTCCATGCGGAGCCGGGCACCGCCGGCGGATTCTCCAGGCCTGCCTCCTTGATCGCCTTCTTGCTGTAGTACATGAGGATCGCCGTCGTTCCGGTCTGGTTTCCGGCGCACTTGCCGTCGTCCCAGAAGTAGTACGTGCCGGGCAGACGATCCTGCAGCTGCGGGTGCTTGTCGAACTGCGGGTACAGGTTGAGGAGCTGACCTTTCTCCGCGAGGTCGTAGACCATGTAGTCGTGCATATAGGCGACGTCCGCCGGGGTGTTGCTCGCGACGAGCGTGTTCACCTTGGTGTCGTACTGGTCCCCGGACGTGAACATCGGCCGCATCGCCACGCCCGACTTCTTCTGAAAGCTGGTGAGCATCTTGCGGATGATCTCGTCCTCGTACGACGACCCCCAGTACATGAAGCTCATCCCTGCACCGCTGCTTCCCGCACCGGCACGGGAGCAGCCGGTCAGTGACATCGGAAGAAGGGCCGTGCCGACGAGACCGGCGGTTCCCAGCAGGAATCCTCGGCGGCTGAGCCGCGGCGACGTCGAGTTGTTGACAAGCATGATGCTGACCTCCGTTGGTCGTCAATGCAATGGGTCTCGACGGGGAACACGTTCGTCGAGGTAACGTTACCTCACGGTAATTGAGCCCAGAAGGATCGTCAAGAGTGTCCCTGAATTCGCGAGCGTGCGAGGTCAGATTGGCTGGAAGAGGGATCGATGTCGAGGCAGGTCAGGGATCGATACCTGAGCCGCCGTGATCAAGCGGAAATGCACCGGTTCAGAAGATGGCGGCGGTCGCGGACTGCTATCTTCGGGAGATGGGTCCGAGTTCCGATCCGACGATGCGCGACGTCGCGGCCCTCGCAGGCGTGGGCGTGATGACGGTCTCCCGCGTCGTGAACGACAACGACACGGTCGATCCTCTGCTCCGGCAGCGCGTGCTGGATGCGATCTCGAAGCTCGACTACCGGCCGAACAAGACGGCGAGCCGCATGCGCAGCTCGCAGCGGACGAGCGGAACGGTCGGCCTCTGCGTCGAGAACGTGGATCACCCCTACTCGTCGGGGATCCACCGCGGCCTGGAGGATGTGCTCCGGCCGCGGGGCTTCCTGGTCTTCTCGGCGAGTTCGGACGGCGACGCGGATACGGAACGCCGTCTGATCGACGCGTTCTGCGACCGCCGGGTGGACGGTCTGGTGATCCTGCCGGTCGGCCGGGACCATTCGTTCCTCTCGACGCGCATCGCTCGCGGGCTGGCCGTCGTCTACGTCGACCGGCCCGCACGGGCGCTCCCCGCCGATGTCGTGACGACCGAGCACGAGGCCGGCGCGTTCCTCGGAGTCAGCCACCTCCTCGAGCAGGGCCACCGGCGGATCGCCTTCATCGGACAGACGGATGTGTATCCGACATCTGTCCGGTATGCCGGATACCTTCGCGCGCTGGCGACGAAAGGTCTCCCCGCGGATCCCCGGTGGGTCGCCGCCGGGGCATGCACGCTCGACGACGCCGACGCTGCCGTGAAGGACCTCCTGACGGCCAGCGTCCCGCCGACGGCGCTCTTCACCGGCACCGACCTGCTGTCGATGGGAGCGCGGCTCGCCTTGCATGAGCTCGGGCAGGAGAACGTGATCGCGCACGTCGGTTTCGACGACTTCCAGATGGCGAACGCTCTGGTCCCCGCCCTCACGGTGTACGAGCAGAATCCGATCGCGATCGGCCGCCGGTGCGGCGAGCTCCTCCTGGAGAGGCTGGATCATCCCACCGCGCTCGAGAGTCGCTCCGTCATCATTCCCGGCGACCTGCTGATCCGCGGATCCGGCGAGATCGCGCCGTTAGTTCCGTGAGCGCCGGCGCCGGCGTCCGCCATCATGCCGAAGAGCTGTCGTCCCCGCATCGCGCGGGAACGACAGCCCTCGGATCCGGTCCGGATCAGCTCAGCGTCGTGATGGCGACCTCGCTGACCTCGGCGCGGCCGTCGACGACGTCCAGCGACACCGTCGTTCCGGCCGGGGCGTTGAACCGGGTGTTCAGCGCCACGTCGTCCACGTACAGCGTGGCGATGTCGCCGTCCACGATGAGCGCGAGCGTGTGCTCCGCACCGTCGTCGATGGACAGCGGACGGTCGAGATCGCGGTTGTCGTACTGGCCCCACGGCCAGTTCGGGAGCCGGTCGAACTCGAGCCGGCGCTCGGCGATGCGCAGCGCGAACTGGTAGCCGACCTGGCTCTCGGTGTCCTCGCCGAAGCGCAGGTTCACCCCCCGCGTGCCGGATCCGACGCGGAGCTTCAGCGTGACGAGCGCCGCCGCGGGAAGGGCCGCGTACAGCGTCTGCTCGGCGCGACCGTCGACGCGCTCCAGCGTGAAGTCGGGCACCGTGGCGACGGCGCTCTCGCTGAGGCGCGCGCGCACCCCGTCGGGGATCCTCGTGCCGAGGGTGCCGTCCTCCCGTGCGAAGATCTCGTGCACGACGAGCGTTCCACCCCACTGCCACGGCCGCGTGTCGTCGTCGCCCCAGTGCGTCGGCACCCAGCCGACCAGGTACCGGTGGGAGCCGTCGGACACCGAGCGCGCCGCGTAATAGGCGCGTCCGTCGAAGGCGTCGTCGGCCGTCGCCTCCCACGGCCCCTGCAGCGAGCGCGAGCGACGGTAGATCGTCTTGGACTTGTCGGAGTACTCGGTGACGAGGTGGTACCACCAGTCGCCCTCGCGGAACAGATCCGGCATCTCGTGCATCGTATAGAGCCCGGGCGCCCAGAAGTCGCCCTGGAACTCCCACGTCTGAAGGTCCTGGGAGGTAAAGGCGACGGTGGATCCGGTCGCCTGCGTCTTCGGTCCCGCCTTGCGGGCGCCGAGGATCATCAGGTACTCGGACTTCTCGTCATCCCAGATCACCCACGGGTCGCGCCAGTCGTCCGGGTCGTACCCCTCCTGCGGCACCACGACGGCCCGCTCGGTCTTGGTCCAGTGGATGAGATCGTCGCTCTCGGCGATCATGAGCACCTGGGACGGCTTGCCCTCGGCCTCGAAGTGATCGCGGTTGTACCCGGTGTACATGGCGACGAACGAGTCGCCGACCTTGATGACGGATCCGGCGTAGATGAACTGATCCTGGTCGTGCTCGCCGCCGCGGACGATCGCGTCGCCGAGGTCCTCGTAGGTGACGAAGTCGGTCGTGCGCGCCAGCGCCCACCCGAACGGCTCGCAATCGGGCAGCGGGCCCGGGTCGCGCAGGTCGCGCTGGTGGAACAGGTAGAACGCTCCTTTATGGTGGATCGGCATGCAGTCGCCGAACCAGGATCCGGGGTGCTGGTAGTAGACCTCGGGCATGGATTCTCCTTCGTGTGGATGGTCGGTGTCGGGTGGAGGGGGATGCGGTCAGACCTTGGCGCCGCCGAGGCTGGACGCGAAGACCCGCTGGAAGAGGAGGAACACGATCACGGTCGGCAGCGAGACGAACAGCGCCCCGGCGAGCACGACCGGCGGCCCCACCGTGCCGTAGTTCGACTGCAGGCCCGCGAGAGCTGCCATCACCGGACGGATGTTCTCGGAGTAGCTGAGCGTGATGCCGAACAGCAGTTCGTTCCACACCCAGACGAACTGGAAGATGAACGCCGCGGCGAGCGCCGACTTCGACAGCGGGAGGAAGAACCGGGTGAACACCGTCCACCAGTTCGCACCGTCCAGCTGTGCGGCCTCGTTGATCTCCGGGGGGATCGAGAGCATATGGTTGCGCATGATGAAGAACGAGAACGGCACGCAGGTCGCGACGTAGATGAGGAACAGACCCCACCGGGTGTCGTACAGGCCGGTATCGGCGAAACCGGTGAACAGCGGCCGCAGGAACGCCTGCGCCGGGAACAGCGCCCCGCAGTAGATCAGCCAGAACCAGAACGTGCGCCAGCCGCCGGGGATCGCGGAGACCGCGAAGCCCGCGAGCGCCGCCACGAGCACGGCGATGCCGCCGGCCACCACGGCATACAGCAGAGAGTTCAGCAGGGAGGGGCCGAGATTCACCGCCTGCCAGGCCAGACCGATGTTCTCGAAGAGGCTGAAGTCCTTCGGGAACCAGGACACCTCACCGGTGTACCCGGTGTTCGAGGTGAAGGCGTTGACGATGATGAGGTACGTCGGAAGGAACCAGATCACGGCGAGCACGATGATGAGCACCGAGCGCAGGGTGACGGACAGGCGAGAGGTGGTGTTCATGATCGGCCTCAATCGTTCTTCAGCTGCTTGCGCAGGTACGCGACGGAGACAGCGACCACGACGATCGTGAGGACCACGGCGATCGCGGCTCCCGATCCCGGCCGCTGCAGGATGAAGCTCTGCCAGTACATCGACACGGCGAGCGTCTCGGTCGCCCGCCCCGGGCCGCCGTTGGTGAGCACCCAGATCAGGTCGAACGACTTCAGGCCATTGGCGAGACTGATGCCCATCACCACCGCGGTGGTGCCGCGCAGCTGAGGCAGCACGATGTGGAAGAACCGCTTCACACCGTCGACTCCGTCCAGCGACGCGGCCTCGATAGTCTCCCGCGGGATCCCCTGCAGGCCGACGAGGTAGAGGATCACGGCGACGCCGGACGCCTGCCACGAGTTGGCGAGGATCAGCACGATCGTGTTGCCGGGCCACTCCAGCAGCCACGGATGCGCGAGCGCTCCCAGTCCGATGCCGCGCAGGAACGAGTTCAGCGCCCCGGAGTCCTGCAGCACGAAGTTCCACACCACGGCGACCGCCGTGCCGGACAATGCGTACGGCAGCACGATGGCCAGGCGCGCCCACTTGCCCCAGTTCACGGAGTTGGTCAGCGCCGCGATGGCAAGGCCCAGCCCGACCGGGATGATGACCGTGCCGATCAGCCAGAGCAGGGTGTTCACCAGCGACTTGATGATCACCGGATCCGACACCAGGCGCGCATAGGACGCGAACCAGTTGAACTGCGGATCGATGACGGCGTCGTCGAAGAGGCTGCGCACGACCGTCCACACGAACGGCGCGAGGCTCAGCACTCCGACGAGCAGTACGGCCGGCAGCAGGAACAGCAGCCGGGGCCGCGTGTGCATGAGGATCTCGCGCCAGCGCGGGACCCGGGCGTTCTGGTCGCGGCGATCGCGCGCGGAACGACGGCCACTGGTCACGATCGCGCGGGTCTCCTGTGAAGCGGTCATCGCGTCGCCTCCGTCCAGTACGACCATTCCGACGTCGCCTTCTGCGCGAGCGAGTCGAGGACGCCACCCACGTCACTGGGGTTCGCCATGAAGCCGCCGAGATCCTGTGTCACGCCCACCACCAGTGGGGGCGGGGACCCTTCCCAATAGCGGTTGACCACGGTCACCTTCTCCTCGCGGATCTGCGTCTGCAGGCGCTGGCTGATCTTGTCGGTCCAGGGCACTTTCGGATTCGCCGAGGATCCGGAGAGGAAGTCGCTCCAGGGCTGCTGCACGGCAGGATCCAGCCAGGACGCCATCACCGTGGCCACGTCGGTGACGTTGGGAGACTTCTGCGGCACGATGAGCCCGGCGACCTCCGTGACGACCGCGGGAGCGGTGCCGTGCACGGTGGGCATGATGAATGCGTCATAGTCCTTGCCGGAGACCATCTTCAGCTGCTGCAGGTTCTGCGAGCTCCAGCTGGCCGCCGCCGGCCACATCCCGATCTTCCTGTTCTGCAGCATGCCGGGGAAGTTGTCGCCGACAGAGTCGGCGGAGGTGTGATAGCCCTTGCGGATCATCTCCTGCCAGAGGGTCATCATCCCGTGCGCCTGCTCATCGCGGAACGAGGCCTTGTTCGCGCACAGCCGGGTGAACCAGTCGGCGTCATAGGCGGTGGAGAGCATGCTGAACCAGTTCGCCACCGGCCAGATATTGGCCTGCGTGGTCCCGATCGGGGTGATCCCCGCGCCCTTGAGCACGTCGCACACATGCAGGAACTCGTCCCAGGTCTTTGGCGGGGTCAGGTCGTGCTCGGCGAACAACTCCACGTCATAGAACATCACGTAGAAGCCCTGGATGAGCGGCAGACCGTAGACATGGTCCTTGTAGGTGAACGCCGAGCGCAGCGTATCGCTGAGCCACCCCTTCGAGACCGACGCGTCCCACGCGGTGCCGAGGTCGGCGAGCGCACCGGTGCGGGCGAGGTCCTTCATCCGGTAGCCGCTTCCCCACTTCACCAGGTCGGGCGGGTTCTTGGTCTGAAGCAGCGAGCGGATCACTTGCTCGTACGCTGACGCGTTCGGGATGGTCTGCGGGGAGATCGACCACCCGGTCTTCTTGGCAAGTTCCTTGCCGGCCGCGATGTATCCGGGGCCCCACGACGCGGCGTCGTTGAAGAACTGCAGGGCCTTGCCCTGCGTTCCCTGCGCCGCGCGGGGGTTCGCGCACGACGTCAAGCCGACGCCGAGGCCGGCCAGACCCGCCCCTATCAAGAATGTTCGACGCTGCACTGCGTGTCCTCTCCATGACTACGGTGTCAGAAATCCTGCGGTCCGTCTCCGCCGCTCTCGGCAGGCGGATACGAAAACGCTAGGGAACCGACCGCCGTAGATCCACCACCGGAACGCCGCTCTGACCCGCTAGACTCATCACGAGGGCCGTTGTCGCCAAGCGAGACATGACAGACACCGTTGTCAGAAAACCTTCGGATCCGCGTGACGCTGCCCCCGGCGATTTCCCCACCCCCACCATTCCCGCACCCGGCACAGGAGCCCGCATGGAGCACGCGACGATCCGCGATGTCGCTCGCGTTGCAGGCGTCAGCGTCAAGACGGTGTCGCGTGTGCTCAACAAGGAGCAGTACGTGGCGGCCGCGACCCGGGCGCGCGTCGCGGCGGTGATGCGCGACCTCGCCTACCGTCCCAATCCCGCTGCCCAGGGCCTGCGGCGCTCGATCGCGGGCTCGATCGCCTTCGTCTGCGAGGACATCTCCGAGCCGTTCGCCGCACAGCTGGCCCGGAGCATCGAGCACGAGGCCGCCGAGCGGTATGTCGTGATCGTCTCCTCGATGCTCGGCGACCCGGGCCTCGAGCAGCGCACGATCGAGACGCTCGCGTCGGGCTATGCGGACGGCATCATCCTCGCACCGACCCCAGGGGCGAAGACCTACCTCGCCCGCCTTCCCCGCGGCGTCCCCGTGGTCTGCCTGGATCGCCCCGCCCGCGACTTCGCCAGCGACACCGTGCTCACCGACAACGTCGGCGGCATGGCATCGGCAGTGTCGCACCTGCTGAGCCAAGGGCACACCCGGATCGCCTACATCGGCGACGGCACGGACGTGTTCACCCAGCGCGAACGCCTGGCCGGCTACCGGCTCGCGTTGGAGGACGCCGGACTGCCGGCGGACGACGAACTCATCTACCAGCACACGCCCGATGCATCTCGCCTGCGGAAACACCTCGCCTGGCTGAGCCAGATCCGCCAGCCGCCGACCGCCTTCGTCTCGGCCAACTCGCTCACCACTCTCGCGCTCGCGCACGCCGGGTTCGATGTCGGATCCGACCGGTTCATCGCCTTCGACGATTTCCCGCTCGCCGACGTCTTCCAGGGCGGGATCAACGTCGTGGCGCAGGATGCCGATGCGCTCGGCGCCGAAGCCACACGCGCGCTCCTGCGGCGCATCGAGACCGACGAGGGTCCGGTGCGCACCATCCGCCTGGGAACCCGCCTCATCCTCAGAAAGCCCGGATCCGCGGATCCGGGCGACGAAACCGGACGTGCGGATCCGGCCGATCGAACCCGATCCGTGGGCCCCGCCGAAGAAAGCGAGCAGTCATGACCCCCCACACCTCTGACGGCACCGCCGCACGCGACACCGCCCTGAGGGCGGCGACGTCGGCCGCTGACGTGCTCGTCGTCGGCGAAGCCCTGATCGACGTCGTCCACCGAGCCGACGGCAGCGTCGACGAGAACCCCGGCGGCAGCCCGGCGAACGTCGCGCTGACGCTCGGGCGGCTGGGAGATCGGCCCGTGCTCGTCACGGCGCTCGGCGACGACATGCACGGTGACCGGATCCGCGCCTGGCTGGCCGCATCGGACGTCGAGGTCGCCGCGACGACGATCGCACGCACCTCCACGGCTGCGGCGACACTCGCCGCGGACGGTTCGGCCACCTACGATTTCGACATCGAGTGGCGCCTGGAGGACGATCACAGCCTGCCGGAAGCCGGGGTCGTGCACACCGGCTCGATCGCGGCGTTCCTCTCCCCCGGCCGCGACGCCGTCCTGCGCCTGCTGGAGAGGCGCCGCGACACCGCGCTGCTCACCTTCGACCCGAACATCCGCCCCACGCTCGTGGGTGATCGGGAAGAGACTCGGCAGATCGTCGGGCGCTACATCGCGCTCGCCGACGTCGTGAAGGCCAGCGACGAGGACCTGGAGTGGCTGTACCCGGGTCAGGACGCCCTCGCCTCCGCCGCCGCGTGGCAGTCGCGAGGACCTGCCATCGTCGTGGTCACCCTGGGCGGCGCCGGGGCCGCCGCGATCACCGATCACGGCGTCGTCACCGTTCCCGGCCGCCCGGTCGACGTGGTCGACACGGTGGGCGCGGGAGACACCTTCATGGGGGCGCTCATCCACGGACTGCTGCGTGCGGGCCTGGGCGGGGCGGACTCCCGCACGGAACTGCGCGCCCTCACCGCCGATCCCGTGACCAGTCTGCTGAACCTGGCCGCCACCGCTGCGTCCGTCACGGTGTCGCGTCCCGGCGCCGACCCGCCGCGGCTCGCAGAGCTCCCGGAGCGATGACCGCGATCGGACCCGCCGATGCGAAACCGATGGTCGTCAAGAAGGCTCCCAGCGCACCCATCGCGTCTGTCGCCGCGCCGGCCACGGCGGTGCCCATCGCGCCGCCCACCAGCATCCCGCTGCTGAGCCAGCCGAAGGCCTCGGCGACGTCGCGCGCATCCACATCCGTCGAAACTGCGCTGTACAGTGCGGCGACGGCGGGCGCGAATCCGACACCGGCGAAGAAGACCGCGCACGTCAGGGTCAGATCCTCCGGTGCGACGGCGGCGAGCACCGTGCACACCAGCACCCACGTCGTCAGCGCGATCAGTGACCGCCGACCGGAGACACGGCGTCCGAGCGCAAGGCCACCCAGCAGAGAGCCGAGCGCGCCGCTGCCGAGGACCAGCCCGGACAGCGGGTTGTCACGACCCACCCGCACCAGGACGCCCACCTGCATGGCACTGAACGTGGCGACGAGCAGGAGGCTCGCCACCACACCGACGAGGACGGGACGACTCAGCAGCGTTCGCCCGAACCGAGCCGGGCTGCGCCCGATCCGGAACCCATTCAGCGCCGGCGCACTGATCAACCAGGCGCCTCCTCCCAGGATCACGGCAGAAGCGACCACGAGCGGAGTCGAGCTGCTGATCGCGCTGGCCAGCACCGCGGTGAACGTCGGACCGATCACCCACAGCACCTCCTGACTCGAGGTGTCCAGCACGAAGAGCGGATGCAGCAGTTCCGGCGAGACCAAGCGCGGATACAGCGCCCGCACGGCAGGCATCACGGGAGGGACCGTCAGTCCGGCGACCGCCGCCAGCAGGCACAGCAGGAGCACCGACGCCGGCAGGAATGAGATCCCGAGCAGAGTCGCCGCGCACACGATCGTCGTGCCGACGAGCATCGGGCGCACTCCCCAGATGCCCAGCAGTCGAGCAGCCACCGGACCCGATACGGCCTGCGCGATGCTGAAGACCCCCAGCACGAGGCCGGCTTGTGCGTAGCTGCCCGTCCGCGCACTGACGTGGATGAGCAGCGCCAACTCGATCATCCCCCAGGGCAGGCGCGCTCCCAGCTGCGCGGCAGTGATGCGCGCCACGCCTTTCGCGCGCAGCACACGCAGGTAGGTCTTCACAGAGTCGACAGCAGGCGGGGAACATCCGCCATATCGTCGAAGATCACCGTCTGCTCCCCTTCGAGACGTTCCGCTGGTGTCGCTGCGGCGTACCCGAGCACGCGCATCCCTGCGGCCCGGGCCGCGTGCACGCCGAACGGGCTGTCCTCGACGACGACGCACGCCGCCGGGGCGACCCCCATGCTCTGCGCCGCCCACAGGAAGACATCGGGGGCAGGCTTGCCCCGGGCGACGTCCTCGGCACTGAAGATGCGACCGTCGAAACGCGTCAGCAGGCCCGTCACGTCCAAGGAACGGCGGATCCTGTCATGCCCGCTGTTGGACGCCACGCACGTCGGCACGCTCAGTCCCTCGAGACACTCATGGATCCCGGGGATCGCCTGCAGTTCGGTCTCCAGCGCGCCCGTGAACCACGAGCGATAGCAGTCATCCCAGCCTGGTTCCAGCACACGCCCGACGAGCTCGGCGACCCGCGCCGTGTAGACCTCCGTCGAGGCTCCCGTGAACTCCTCCAGCGCCCGGGAGAGCGGGAGCTCGCAGCCCAGGTCGGCCAGCACACGCTGGCTGACCCGGGCGGAGAGCGTCTCGCTGTCCACGAGCACTCCGTCGCAGTCGAAGATGATCAGTTCGATCGGCGCCTGCACACCTGCGGGCATTACTTCCCGACTCCCTCGGCCAGGCCCCGGACGAAGAATCTCTGGGCGGCGAAGAAGAACACGATCATCGGAAGCGTCGCGATCGTCATCCCGGCGAAGATCATCGGATAGTTCGTGGACAGCTTGGAAGCGAGGTTCGCCAAGCCGACCGGGAGAGTCATCGTGTCTGTGCTGCTCACGAAGATGAAAGCGAAGAGGTACTCGTTCCAGGCGAACAGGCAATGCAAGATGATGGCCGACACGATGATCGGCATGGACATCGGAAGGGTGATCCGCCAGAACTGCTGCGTCCGGGAACACCCGTCCAAGAGCGCCGCCTCATCCACCTCGGGGGAGAGATCCACCATGTAGGACCGGATGAGGAAGGTCGTGAAGGGGATCCGGAAGGCCGTGTAGAGGATCGTGAGTCCGAGCAGAGAGTCGTAGATACCCAGCCCTTGCAGGATCCGCAGCAGCGGGATCAGTGCCACGGTCGGCGCGAGCATCATCCCGCCGACGATCAGGAACAGCGCCGTGCGGGAGAACGGGATCGTGAGCTTGGTGAGCCCGAACGCCGCCCACGCGCTGATCAGCGTGGTGGCGATGATCGAGGCGAGTGTGACGATCACGCTGTTCCACAGGTAGCGGCCGACGCCGAGGTTCCAGGCGTCGACGTAGTTCTTCCAGAACAGCGTGGTGGGCAGGCCGAACGGATCGGCGAGGAACTGCTGATTGACCTTGAGGCTGCTCAACACCATCCAGATCAGCGGGACGACGACCAGCAGCGCCGTCACCACGAGCACGCCCCAGATGAGCAGGCGGAACAGAATCCCGGCGAAGCGGATCCTCGACACGCGCCGGCTGTCGATCGGAGTCACCACTCCACCCTCCTCCGGCGCGAGATCCACAGTTGCACGACCGCCAGGACGGTGGTGATCAGGAACACGACCGTGGCGATCGCTGCCGCATATCCGAACTCGTTATTGATGAAGCCGGCGTGGTAGAGCCAGGTACCGAGCACCTGAGAGCTGTTGTTCGGTCCGCCGGCGGTCATGACCATCACCTCGTTGAACACCTGGAACGCGCCGGTCACCGTGACGATGATGAGCAAGGTGCTCATCTCCCTGACGAGCGGAGTGGTGATCGACCAGATCCGGCGGATCGGGCCCACCCCGTCCAGGTCGGCGGCGTCATACAGCTCACGCGGGATGCGCTGGATCGCAACCGAGTACAGCAGCGTCGTGTAGCCGAAGCTCTGCCACTGACTCATCACGATGATCGCCCAGATCGCGGTCGATTCCTGGCCGAGCCATGCCTGAGTGAACTGACCGAGCCCCAGGACGCGGAGGAACTCGTTGAGCAGGCCGGTCTGCGGCTGATAGATGAAGTAGAACAGCAGGCCGGCGACGGTGAGCGAGATCGCCGACGGGATGAAGTAGATCGCGCGGAGGATACCGCCGCGCGTGCGCACATACGTCTCGACCAGGGCCGCCAGCACGAGCGCGCCCGCCACCTGGAAGACGAGTGAGACCACGGCGTATGCGGTGTTGTTGAACAGTGATCGCCAGAAGATCGGGTCGTTGCCGGCCTTGGCGTAGTTGGCGCCGCCGACGAATTCGGGGATGGGCTTGAACACCGACCACTGGAAGAAGCTCAGGTAGATGTTCTCCAGAAGCGGGTAATAGACGAAGACAGCGATCAGCGCCAGGCCGGGAAGGACCCAGATCAGGGCCCGCCAGCCGCCGATCGCCCGGAGGGGCGAGCGGCGGCCGACGGGGCGCTGTCGCCGCCCGCGACGACCACTCGATTGAGTGATCAGCGTTTCGGTGACAGTGACGTTGCTCATGGACGGAGCCTGATCAGTTCGATCCCGCAGCAGCCTGCTGCACGGACTTCATGACGCTCTCCGGGGTACCGGTGCCACCGACGAGCGCCTCGCCGCCGGCGAGGTACGCCTGCGCGACCTGGGGCGCCGCGACGGTGTCCAGCCAGATCGCGAGACTCGACGCCTTGCCGAGCTTGTCCATCGCATCGACGATCTGCGGCTGCGTGGTCGCGGTGTCCAGCGAGTCCTTCACGGGGCTCGGATAGCCGCTCATGAGGTCGGGCAGCTTCGCCGCGCCTTCCTTGGACACCACGAACTTGAGGAACGCGACGGCGAGCGCCGGGTTCTTCGACTTCGGGTTCACCATGAACAGGTCCGGAGCGCCTACGAGCGCACCGGCCTCGCCCTTGGCGCCGCTGGCGACCGGAAGCTGGAACAGACCGAAGCCGTCCTTGTCCGCCTGCGTGTCCTTGAGCAGGCCGATCTCGAGCGATTCGAGGTACATCATGGCGGATTTGCCGGCCCCGAAGCCGACCTGCGCGTCGGTGTGGTCGATGCCGTTGCCGGCTGTGCCGGTGGTGGTGCACTGGCTGATCAGCTGGGTGAACTGGTCGAGCGCCTTGACGTAGCCCGGGTCGGTGAAGGCTCCCTTGGGCGAGGAGTAGTCCTTCGCGAGGGTGGCGGAGGGCACGTTGTAGGCGTTCAGCTGCGTGACGAAGTGCAGGGCCGGCCAGCCGTCCTTGTTGCCGAAGTTGACGGGAGTGATGCCCTTCGCCTTCAAGGTCTTGCAGGTGCTGAGGAGGTCATCGAAGGTCGTCGGCACGGCGAGCCCGTTGTCGGCGAAGATCTTCTTGTTGTACATCATGAACTTCCCGTCGAGGTCGACAGGAACGCCGTAGTTCTTGCCGTCGTACTCACCCGCGCCGACCGCAGACGGAACCAGCGAGTCGTACCAGGAAGTGCCTTTGCCGATGGCCGAGGTCAGATCGAGCGCGAGCCCCGCGTCCACGAATTGCTTCGCGTACGAGCCCGGCCAGGAGAAGTAGATGTCCGGGATGCTGTTGGAGGACGCCAGCACCTTGATCTTGTCCTTGTAGCCCTGGTCGGACTCCTGCTGGACCTTGACGGTGACTCCCGGGTGTGCCTTCTCGAACTCCTTCGCCATCTCGGGGAAGTACTTCGCGACCGACGGATCGGAGAACTTGTTCACCATCGAGATGGTTCCCGAATAGTCGACTTTGTTCAGGTCCACCGACGAGGTGCCGCCGCCCGTAGCAGGGCCGGAACAGCCGCTGAAGACCAGCGCGGCGCCGAGAGCGCCCGCCAGAACTGCCGCTTGCCTTCGTACTCTCATGTTCGGACTCATTTCTTGTCTGTGGTATGGGCCGCCGCCGCGGTTGCTGGCACTCTAGGCAGGCATTGAGACCGGTGTCAATCATCAAAATGTAACGGTTCCCGCGGTGCACGTCCGACCGCGCCGCTTCGACGCCCTCCTGCGGCGCTGTCAGGCCCGTCGTTTGGCGGAAATTTCGAGAATCCCGAGCAACAGAGCTCTCCCACATCTTGACTTAAATTCATCAGATGACTCAGACTCTTGTCTGACAACAGTTACATCGATTCTCGAGGAGGCACGACTCTTGCTCAATTTCGACACCGAACGTTTCGTTCGCATCCAGACCGGCGCGCTCGCGCTCAGCGAACCCCTGCAGCACGTCATGGAGACGCTGCTGGCCGACGGCGCGAACAACCTGTTCTTCCTGGGAGCCGGGGGGGCGGGCAAGCTCATGGAACCGGCGGCACAGCTGATCTCCCGCCGGAGCGAGTTCCCCGTATATCTGGAGAACGCCGCAGAGCTCGTCGCAGTCGGGTCGGTGAATCTCGGCGAGCGCTCGATCGTGGTCATCCCTTCGCTATCCGGCACGACGCGTGAGGCCATCGCCGTCCTGGAATACGCGCAACAGCGCGGCGCGCGGGTGATCAGTCTCACCGCGCACGCCGATTCCCCCGTCGCCACCCAGGCCGACTACACCTTCACGGCGTTCGCCGAGGATGACACCTCGTCGGAGTCGTTCTACCTGCAGTCCCTCGTGATCGCCCTGTCGGTGTTGAGGGCGCTCGGCCGCGCCGACGACGTGGATGCCACGATCGCCGAGCTGCAGACGCTGCCCTCGCTCCTGGTAGACGTCAAGAAGGCGTTCGAGCCCACAGCGCAGGAGATCGCCCAGGCGATCCAGCACGACCCGTATCACATCCTGACGGCCGCCGGCCCGCTGTGGACCGAGGCGTGGTATTACGGCACCTGCATTCTCGAGGAGATGCAGTGGATCCGCACCCGCCCGGTGCACGCCTCGGATTTCTTCCACGGGACCCTCGAGCTCGTCGAACCGGGCGTGAGCGTGATCCTGTTCAAGGGCGACGACGACTCGCGCGCCCTGGCCGAGCGGGTCGAGCGGTGGGTGCCTTCGGTCACGGACCGGCTGACGGTGATCGACACGGCCGAGTTCGTCCTTCCCGGCATCTCGCCGGAGGTGCGTGCGCTGATCCCGCATGTGCTGGTCGCGACAGTGCTGGAGCGAGTGAGCGCGCATCTGGAGGTGCTGCGCGATCACCCGTTGACGACCCGGCGGTACTACCGTCGGCTGGACTACTGACAGCATTTCGACGATGGGTGCGCGATACACCGTGGTCGGCGACAACACGATCGACCGCTATCTGGACGGGCCGGTGCTGGTCGGCGGAAACGCGCTGAACGTCGCCGTCCAGCTTCGGCTGCTCGGCGCGCCTGTCTCCTACTTCGGGGCCGTCGGTGACGACGAGGACGGCCGGTTGATCGCAGGCGCTCTGCGCGCTCGCGGCGTGGACGCCGACGGCCTCACGACCGTTCCCGGCGTCACCGCCGTGACCGAGATCCGGTTGACCGCACTGAACGATCGGGTGTTCGAGCGGGAAGAGTTCGGCGTGACCGCCGCATATCGACCCACCGATGCGGAGCTCGACCGGATCGCAGAGCACGCGTGGGTGCACATCGGCATGCTGCCGAATGCGCCGGAGTTCGTGCAGCGCCTGCGATCTCGCCCCGGGCGTCGGACCATCAGCCAGGACTGCGCGGTCTCTGCGGGATTCGCCGGGCTCGACGTCGCTTTCTGCTCCGCGGGGGAGCAGGAGGATCAGGCCCAAGACCTGGCACGGCGGGCGCTCGCCGGAGGAGCGTCGCTCGCCGTCGTGACGCGAGGCGCGGCGGGCGCCCTCGCGACCGACGGCGAGCGCACCTGGCGGTGCGCGGCGCTTCCGATCGACGTCGTCGACACGACCGGCGCCGGCGACGCCTTCATCGCGGGCTTCGCAGCCGCCCGATCGGTCGGCGCCCCGGTTGACACGGCACTGGACTCCGGTGCGCAGACCGCCGCACGTGCGTGCACCCATCTGGGCGGCTTCCCGCAATGACCCCGCTGCCGGGATGACAAAATGGATGCCGTGAGCACGCCGTCGTCAGCACCATCCCTGCGCCAGACGATCAGCGCGATGATCGTGGACGACGGGCTGGGGCCGGGCGATCGCCTGCCGACGGAGGCCCGGCTCGCCGAGCAGTTCGGTGTCGCTCGATCCACCGTGCGCGAGGCGCTGAAACGTCTGGAGGAAGAGGGCCTCGTCGAAGCGGTGCAGGGCAAAGGCCGTTTTGTCTCCGCGCTCGCCGGGACCATCGTGGAGCGCCCGATCACGCGCTACGAGGGTGTGTCGGAGATGCTCACTCAACTGGGATACCACGTGACGACGTCGGTGTTCTCCGTGACCGAGGTGGGCGCTGATGCACGGCAGGCGGAGAGCCTCGCGGTCGCGCAGGGCACCGCGCTGATCCGCGTCGCCCGCTTGCGCTACGGCGACGCAGAGCCGCTCGTGTTCAGCATCGACCACGTGCTGCGCGATGCTCTCCCCGGCCCTCTGGAGCACCGCGACTGGTCCGCGCCGCTGACGCACGCCCTGGAGGCGACCGGTCAGCAGATCACCTCATCGATCGCGCGGATCAGCGCGGTCGAATTGCCGATCGAGATCGCTCGCAGGCATCGCCTGACCGGTCTCGGACCGTGGCTGTTGATCACCGAGACCTGCGTGACCCGCGCAGGCCGGCGCGTCGTGCTCGCGCAGGACTACCACCGGGGCGCGGCGATCGGGTTCAACGTGCGCCGTCAGCGCTGACCCCCGGTATCGGGAGGCGCCGCGACGGAGGAGCGCGAGATCAGCGTCGTCGGGATCGTCTGGACGACTCGCTCGCCGTCATCGCCGCCGATCCGGGCGAAGGCATGCTGTGCCGCCGCCCGTCCGAGCTCGACCATCGGCTGAGCGATCATCGTCAGGGGCGGGCCCATGACGCTCGCCCACGAACTGTCGTCGAACCCGATCAGCGAGACATCGCGCGGGTGCTGGAGCCCACGCTGGCGGATCGCGCGCAGAGCCCCGACCATGGCGTCGGTCTCGGTGGTCAGCAAAGCCGTCGGCGGATCCGTGATCGCGAGCATCGCCCCGACCGCGCTCACAGTCGACTCCTCGTTGTGATCGCTCCGCGTCACGAGGAGCGGATCGATCCCGATCCCCGCCTCGTCGAGGGCGTCGACGTACCCTCGCAGCCGTTCCGCCTCGCTCCAGAGCCATGTGTCGGCGGCGGCGAGCAGCTGTTCCCGGTTGAGCGGTCGACGCCGAAGCGCGGGGCCCCAGACGAAACCGATCCGCCGGTGACCGGCTTGGATGAAGTCGCGAACAGCGCTGCGGGCGGCTTCCCGGTTGTCGATGACCACCGCGTCGAGGTCGAGTCCCGGCACCATGCGGTCGATCAGCACGATCGGGATCCTGCGACTCATCGCCTCCAGGATGTGCGTGGTCTCGCGCGGCAGGAGCGCGGCTGACGCGAGGATGATCGCGTCGACCTGCTTGTCCATGAGCACGCCCAGCGCCGCCTGCTCTCGCCCGACCTTCTCGTCCGCGCTCAGCACGATCGCCGTGTACTCCGTCGCGTCGCACGCATCCTCGATGCCGCGGATCACGCCGGCGAAGAAGGGGTTGCTGATGTCGGCGACGATCACACCGAGCGTGTGCGTGACGCCGGTGGTCATGCTGCGCGCGAGGCTGTTCGGGCGATAGCGCAGCTTCTCCGCAGCCGCGAGAACGCGCGCGCGCGCCTGCGGGCTCACGGCTCCGTAATTGCCGAGCGTTCGCGCGGCGGTCGCTTTGCCGACACCCGCCTCGGCGGCGACCTCTGCGATTGTGGGCGACGTCGAAGGCCGGGATCGTTCGGAGCGCATCACTCCCCCCTTCTGCCGATGCGGAACACCCTTTCTACGCTACTCGCCCGCCGCGGCACCGACGGGCGAGTAGGGACGCCCGTGCCCGAAGGCACCGTCGACGAAGCACTGCTCGGCAGCGAAGGCCGAACCAGCCGCGAGCGCAGCGCCGATCGCGGCCGGTGGAGGCGTGACGCCTTTCCGCCAGCCGTGCTCGAGCATCGTGCAGACGAACGCGGCGAGAAGGGCGTCTCCGCATCCCATGGTGTCGGCGATGGGCCGAGCGTCATCGAGCGGGACCGCTGCGGCGTGGTGGAACTGCAGGCCGTCGAAGAGGATCGACCCAGATGCTCCGCGCGTGCCCAGGGCCAGGCGCGCGCCGCGCGCCACGACCTCCCGAAGAACCTGCTCCGTCTGCGGCCGGGTGAGGTGCGAGCATGACAGGAGAGCGAGGTCGAGGTGCGCCGCCACGCCCGCCAGGTACTCCGCCGAGCGGAAATGATCTTCGCTGGAAAGGTCGTATGAGACCAGCGCCCCGGTGCGGGCGAGCGCCGGCAGCTCGGGCTCCGCACTCGAATAGACACTGGAATGCACCAGGTCGAAGCCCGAGACGTAGGCGAGGTCCGCCTCGTCCAGGATGATCGGCTCGCGGACGGTCACGCCCCCGTCGTTGCCCCCGAGGAACACACGGTCCCCGTCGACCACCTCGACCATGGCGATGCCGGTCTCACCGTCGCGCACGACCGAATGCGAGATATCGAGGCCGATGCCGGCGAGTTCGGACCGGAGGAAGGCGCCCTCCGCATCCGATCCGAACACGCCCATGTATGCCGCATCGGCTCCCCGCTGCCGGGCGAAGACCGCGAGATTGACGCAGTTCCCGCCCGGGTAGTCCACCTGTCGGTCGACGAAGCGATCGATGACGTTGTCACCGAATCCGAGGACCTTCACGGCAGCGGCCATCAGTACTCGACAACGCGGTAGTAGCGACGCACGTCGAGGGGGTGATTGCGGATGAGCTCGAGATGCTTGCTCAGCCGGCTGGCCGCCGTGCCGATCACGAGCGGCGAGAGCAGCGCGCGGAACTCCGGGGCGATCCCCTCCAGTGCGTAATCGGCGGTGTCGAAGATGGTGACATCATCCGAATACTGTTCCACGAAGTTGCGCACACGGTCCATGAGCGGACGCGTCTGGTCCTCGCCGTAGAAGAGCAGCGTGGTGGTGTCCCGCTCGATGAGCTCGAGCGAGCCGTGGAAGAACTCGGCCGCATGCACACGCGTGGTGTGCAGCCACTGGCACTCCTCCAGCACGCACATCGAATACAGGTAGGCGTAGCCCCAGACGTTGCCGGACCCGACCACGAACAGGTACTCGACGTCCTTGTGCTTGTTCGCGAACACGCTCGCCTTGGGGTCGGCCTTCTTCGCGACGTCGACCAGCAGCGACGGCAGCAGCGCGAGCTGATCGGCGAACGCGTCGTACGCGTCGAACTCGCCACGACGGTGCAGCAGACCCGTGGTGAGCAGGAGCAGCTGAATGTCGTACGAGTGCGCGCCGGAGAGGAAGACGTGGTCGAGCGCAGCGGCGAACGGACTCTCGGCCTCCCCGGTGAACCCGACCGTGACGGCGCCGCGCCGCTTGGCCCACTCGATGGCGCTGTTCACGTCGGGCGTGGACCCGGTCGCCGATGCGAACACGGCGAGGGAGCCCTCTCCGAAGGCGGTGTCGGGAGCCAGGATGAACTCCTGCGCGATGGCGGCGGTGCCCGGAAGGGTGGACGTCGTCTGGAGCTGGAGGGCGTAAGGCATCATCTCGGCATACGATCCACCGGCGCCGAGGAAGTAGACGTTCTTCACCCCGTCTCCGAGCTGCGCGACCAGCGCCTCGATCTGCGGACGCAGCGCCACGGCGCTGGCGACCTGGGCTGTGAATTCTTCCTCGTTGAACTTGAGCACGGCTGGGTTCCCTTCATCGCTCATTCTTGATGGTGAGACCGGTATCACCACGAGGAGACTTTCACATCCGCGTTGCTCGGTCAAGTGACGATTATTTGTCGGACAAGCTTCGCCTCGCCTGGTCGAAGGGGATACCCTTTGACGCCGGGCGCGGAGTCGGGTTACGGTGACTGATACCGGTCTCAATACGCGCCGGATCACCGAGGAGCAGAGGACTGCGATGCCATGAGTGAGCGCCAGCCGCCGAACGGCAACGGTGCGATCCGGACCGCGGTCGTGGGCTTCGGCACCTCCGGACGGGTATTCCACAGCCCATTCCTCGCGGACTCGCCCGACTACTCGCTGGACGCGATCGTGACCGGCGACGCCCACCGCGCCGCCGGTGCAGCACGGCGCCATCCGGACGCCGTCATCCTCCCCACGGTGGATGATGTCCTCGCGAGAGCCGCGGATCTCGATCTCCTCGTGATCGGCTCACCGCCGGCCACCCATGCGCCCATCGCGACCGCGGCGATCGACGCCGGTCTCGACGTCGTCGTCGACAAGTCGTTCACCGTCACGTCCGCGGAAGGCCGTGCCCTCATCGCGCACGCGGCGCAGGCGGGCCGTCGCCTCACGGTCTTCCAGAACCGGCGGTGGGACGGCGACTACCTGACGGTGCGCCGGCTCGTCTCCGAGGGCGTGCTCGGCGAGATCACCCGGTTCGAGTCCCGGTTCGAATGGTGGAAACCGGCCCCGCGGCAATCCTGGAAGACAAGCGCCCGTGCCGCCGAAGGCGGAGGAATCCTGTACGACCTGGGCGCCCATGTGATCGATCAGGCGCTGATGCTGTTCGGTCCCGTTGACGAGGTCTATGCGGAACTCGCGACACGACGACCTGGCGCCGTCGCGGACGACGACGCGTTCGTCGCGCTCCGTCACACCGACGGCACCACGTCGCACCTGTGGATGAACGCGCTCGCGCCGCAGCCCGGTCCACGTTTTCGGGTTCTCGGCTCCATCGCCGGCTACACCAGCTGGGCCTGGACGGCCAGGAGGCTGCACTCGATTCGGGCGCTTCGCCGCGCAGCCCGGGGTTCGGTGAGGCCCCGCCTGCCCGCTGGGGAATGCTCGGCGTCGAGGGCGCGCAGAACGCCGTCCGCACCGAACGCGGCGATTACGGCGCGTTCTACCGACGGCTCGCCGATGCGCTGCGCGACCGCGGCGACCTCCCGGTCGATCCGGCCGATGCCATCGCCGTCCTCGACCTCATCGAGCGGATCCAGACCGATATCGACCCATTGAGCCCGTCCCCGCAAGGAGCCTCATGACCATTCAGCAGCCTCAGCACGTCGTCGTCCTCGGCGGCGGGATCATGGGATCCTCGACCGCCGCGCAGCTGACTCGCCGAGGGGTGCGCGTCACGATCGTCACCGAGGCCGGCCTCGCCAGCGGCGCCTCCGGTCGATCGCTCGCCTGGCTGAACGCCGCCGGGGACTGGGCGTTGCCGTACTACCGGATCAGGACGGCCGGAATCGACCGCTGGCGCACGTGGGCGGCCCAGCATCCGGAATCCGGACGCTATCTGCGCTTCACGGGTGGATTGATGTGGGCGGACGAGGACGACGGCGAATCGCTGCGCGATCTCTTCGCGATCCAGCGGGAACGCGGCTACGACGCGCGCTGGGTCGAGCGCGCGGAGATCTCCGACGTCGCCCCCGGAGTCGATCCGTCCTCGGTCGCCGCCGAGGGGGCGATCGTCAACGCCGGCGAGGGCTGGGTCGATCTGCCGTCCGTCATCGCAGAACTCACGACGCAGACCATTCACGGTGGCGGCGCCGTCATCGAGAATGCCGGGGCATCCCGACCGATCATCGCGGGCGGGCGCGCGGTCGGCGTTCGCACCGCGGAGGGTGAGGAGATTCGGGCCGACGCGGTGCTGCTCGCCACCGGACCGTCCGTCCCGCATCAGCTCGACGAGCTGGGCGTGCACATCGGCACGGCGAGCCCCGCTGCCTTCGTCGCTTTCACGTCACCCGTCGACACCGCACTGACGACGACCCTGAACACACCGCATGTCGCGATCCGGCGAACCCCCACCGGCGGTCTGGCGATGGATTCGGGCTGGTCGGAGCGGTCCATCGAAATCGCCGACGATGGGTCGTTGCAGATCGCGGACGCCGTCGTCGAACGCCTGCTGCACGAGGGCAGCCGTGTCCTGGCGGGGCACCCGAGGCTGGAGCTGGAGCACATCGGATCCGGCTATAAGCCCGTCCCCGCGGATGGCGAACCCGTCTACGGGCAGATCGAGGAGATCCCGGGACTCTACGTGGCGTTCACCCACAGTGGCGCCACCCAGGGACTGATCGCCGGAGAGCTGCTCGCCGACGAGATCGCATACGGATCCATCTCGCCGCTCGTTTCGGCGTTCCGCCCCGATCGTTTCGCGTAGCGCGGGCGGGCTCTGGCAACGCCGCGGCGATTCAGAGGACTGCGCCCTCCCCCGCCCACGGCGGACGCACATCCTCGGTCAGGGGAACCACGACCGGCCGGGTGTCATCGAGTGTCCACTCCGGCAGAGCGAGGCGTTCGCCGCCCCGCAGCGCGGACTCGTGCGACAGGATCCCGGCGCACGTGATGTTCGCGGCGCGGACCGCGTCGGGATATGCCGGCTCCTCGCCCAGCGCCGCCATCAGCAGGTGATGCGCGAGGTGCGGGTGCGAGCCGCCATGTCCGCCGCCCTGCGTGAACGAGCGGTGCGTGCGGTCGTCCCCTTCGTCGCTGTTCCCGTAGACGCCCGCGCGGGTGAAGGGACGGACGGCTTCGGGCAGCCGGTCCGCGTAGTCGGGGATCTCCACGTCGAAGGGCGTCTCGCCGAGGTGGATCCGGTGCGGACCGTTCTCGACCTGAGCCCACTCGAAGCTCCGTATGGCCCCGTACACGTCGAAGCTCTCGCGGTACTGCCGCGCCACCGCCCACAGGTGCCGGGTCACCTCGGCGCCGACGTCGGATGCCAGGAACCTCAGATGCGTCGATTCGAGCGCGTACGGGGATCCGTAGGCACTCCTCATGCCGGCGAAGACGCTGCCCGACCCGAGGGCCTGAACGGACTCGACCTGGTGGTCCGCAATGCCCAGCACGGGCGCGATCGCGTGCGTGGCGTTGAACATCGGCGGCATGCCGTCCCAGTACGACGGCCAGCCGGTCATGTCCTGGTGGTGCGAGGACCGCAGGAACTGCAGCGCACCGAGTCGCCCGTTCCGGTAGAGATCCTTCACGAAGAGGAACTCCCGCGTGTAGAGCGTGGTCTCCATCATCATGTAGGTGAGCCCTGTGCGGCGCTGCGCCCGCACGATGCGATGGCAGTCCTCGACAGAGGTCGCCATCGGGATCGTGCAGCCGACGTGCTTGCCCGCTTCGAGAGCCGCCACGACCTGATCTGCGTGCAGTTGCAGCGGAGTATTGATGTGGATGACATCGATCAGAGGATCGCGCAGCATCTCGTTGTAGTCGGTGTAGCGCACCTCCACGCCGTACCGGTCGCCGATTACGTCGAGATGGCTCCGGGTCCGCTGGCAGATCGCGTACATCTCGGCGCGAGGGTGCTGCTGATAGATCGGGATGAACTCGGCGCCGAACTCAAGGCCGACGACGCCGACGCGCAGAACGCGGTCGCTGGTCATGATTCTCCGTGACGGATCATGCACTACTCGTTGGTCGCGCCGGTGACGGCGCCGCCGACGAGGAAGCGCTGGGAGAGGAAGAAGACCAGGATCGACGGCAGCGCGGCGATGACCGAGGCAGCCATCAGCTCATTCCACTGCACGCCGTACTGGCCCATGTACTTGTAGAGGCCCACGCTCACGGGCTGCATCGTCTGGTCCGTCAGCAGCGTGAACGAGAACAGCAGATCCCCCCAGCCGGCGACGAAGTTGAATGCTGAGACGGTGACCAGCCCGGGCAGCGTCAGCGGGAGCACGACTCGCCACAGGGCCCGCCCGCGCGAGCAGCCGTCCAGCCACGCCGCCTGCTCGACCTCCACCGGGATCCCGGCGAAATAGGGCCGCAGCAGGAGGACCGTGAACGGAACCGCCTTCGCCAAGGGCGAGGCGCGCAGCTGGACCGACCACCTGCTGTGGCACCACGCCGCGCACACGGTCGACCTCTTCGCGTACCAGGCCGGAAAGATCGTTCAGGCCAACGCGATCCAGGGTCCGATCCACCCCGTGCTGGGCATCGCCATGGACATGTCCATCCAGTTGAAGGCGGAGTCGGGGGCGATCTGCACGCTGTCGCTCTCTTTCAACAACGAGGGCCCGTTCGGTACGTTCTTCCGCTACATCGGCGACACCGCGACCTACCTCGCGCCGCCGACGCCGGGTTCAACGTCGCGGGCTCGCCCTCGACGATTCCCCATGTCACTTTGTCGACGGGCTTCGTGCCGGCCGGCTGCGCGTTGATGGGGGTGATCTTGCCGCTGTTGCCGTCGGCCGCGTTGCCGCCGGTCCGGGGCGAGCACGCGGTCAGAGCAAGCGCAGCGACGCACGCGAGCGCGCCGACCGCAATTCCGATTTTCTTCATGGTGCTGTTCCGTTCGGAAGGATGAATGAATGAATGGATGAGGGTGAAGCGGGGTCGAGCAGTTGTTCAGTTCTCGGGTGCGTGGTACTCGGGTATCTCGGTCAGGTGAGCAGGTAGACGCGGATGCAGACCTGGCCGTTGTCGTCGCGGGCGAGCCCGACGAACTGGTTCTCGGCCAGCCAGCGGTGCTGCGGGGCGTCGGTCTGGAAGACGGGCGCGGTTCGGAAGTACAGGCCCGGCTCCTCCTCGGGGATGTCTTCGCCGGCCTCCATGCGCGCGATCTGCTCGGGCGTCGCCCGGAAGTAGCCGCGGTTGATGATGTCGATGACGGCGCCGTCCTCCGCCTGGATCAGGTAGCGCGCCTCGAGCTGAGCGGTGCCGAAGCGCTCGACGGCCCAGTCGCCGCCGCCCGAGAGCACTGTTCCCGTGAGCCGGGGTCCCGCGACACTGCCGCCGGTGACCGGCGTGAACGAGAGGTGCTCATCGGGACCGCGGCCGATGTGCACGTCGGGCGCGATGCCCGCGCGGATCTCGAAGACGTATTCCAGGGTGGGCTCCATCACGGCAGCTCTCCTTCCAGGACGGTGAGGGTCAGGCGGAAGGCGTCGGCGCCGCCGAGCACGAGCGACTGACGGTTGACCCGCATCTCGCCGCCCGCCCACGGGTCGGATCCGGTGCCGCTCTGCGGCAGGAACTCGGGATAGTCGCTGCTGCTCACGTGCACGCGCAGCCGGTGCCCCGCACGCAGGCGGTAGCCCACGTGACCGAGGTCGATCTGCAGCGTGCCGGGCCCGGTGGCCTCACGCAGCTGCAGCTGGCCGCGGGCGATGCGCAACGCGGTGCCGTCGGGGGCGACGTCGAGCAGGCGCACGAAGCAGTCCAGGACCGGACCGTCCGAGGCGACATGGGCCGACGCCGTCACGGGACCGGCGAGGTCAACGTCCGCCGCGAGCACGGGCCCGTCGAAACGCAGCACGTCGGCGCGCTCGCCGATCGGCGCCTCATCGGGCAGCGTGAGCAGGTATGCGAAGGCATCCGGCACGCTCGACGGGTCGAGATCCGCCGGGTCGTGGATCCACTCCCTGGTCGCAGCGTCGGACGGTCGCTCGGCGACGAGGCCGCCGTCTGCCGTGGCATAGCGGGTCAGGGTGCGCACGCCGGCCGGCGGCCACGTCGCACTCTCGCGCATGCCCTCGGTGCCGGCGAGGTTCCAGGAGACGCGCGGGATGTCGGCGGCGGCGCCGTTGCCGCGCACGAACACCTCGAAGAACGCGAGCGCCGGATCCAGGGTACGCGGCAGCAGCGCGCGGATCTGCTCGTCGCTGCGCTCCATCACACGGTCGCCGTCCGCCTCGATCAGCTGGAAGCTCTCGTGGTCGATCGGCTCGATGCGCAGGTAGTGGTGCGCGTCCCAGTTCGGGTGCTGTTTGATCGCCTCGACGTCCGCCCAGCTCAATGGCGCGCAGTTGTCCCACCAGCCGATCGTGTGCAGCGCCGGCACCGAACGCCCCGCGAATGCGCTGCCCTGCGGGAAGCGCGGCAGCAGCACGGGGTTCGGGTACCACTGGTCGTACGACAGCCCGCGGCGGCCGGCCTCGACCATGAACTCCTCGGCCTGGGCGGCGAAGTCGCGGCGCGAGTCGTCGAGATCCCAGTACATGGCGTCATTGTCGAAGAACTGCGTGAGCGGGTACATGTATGTCACGCCCCACTCCACCCCGCGGGTGCGGTCGCCGTCGTGGCGATGCACCGGCTCGCCTAGCTGGGTGCCGGTCACTCGCGGCGAGATCGCCTTGAGCGCCGGGTGGCCGCTCGCCGCGGCCGCCCACTGCGTGTAGCCGTAATAGCTGTCGCCCCACATCGCCACCCGGCCATTGGACCAGGCCTGCTGGGTTATCCATTCGATCGTGTCGTAGCCGTCGTTCACCTCGTTCACGAACAGCAGCGCGTCGCCGGAGGAGCGGAACTTGCCGCGCACGTCCTGCGCGACGACTCGGTAGCCGTGCTGCGTGAAGTACTCGGCGATGAACGGGATGAAGCAGTACTCGCCCGATTTGTCGTACGGCAGCCGGATCAGGATGGTGTCGCCCGGGGTGGTGTCGGCAGCGTCGGGGGCGCCCGGCAGATACACGTCGGCCGCCAGCAGCACACCGTCGCGCGTGCGGATCCGGGCCGCGTACGAGAGCGGGCTCTCGGGCGCCGGGGGGATGCGGACGACGTCGGGCATGTCACTCCTTCGAGACGGCTGCGATGCCGGATTGCTTCGCGGGTGAGACCCAAGGTATGGACCCGTCGGTAAATAGTCAAGTCCGACTAGACTAGAATTCACACGGTCGTTACATTGGCCTGGAACAGGCATCCCGTCCTCGTGGTCTCCCGCAGACCTCGCGGCGCATGCCGAACGCAGACAGGAGACACTCATGGCACGCCCCTCGGTCGCCGCAGAGCGTCGGGAGCAGATCCTCGATGCGACGATGAACACGATCGCCGAGCACGGCATCAACGGCACGACGCTCGATCGCATCGCCGATGCGGTCGGCATGTCCCGCGGGCACGTGCGGCACTTCGTCGGCAATCGCGACCGACTGCTGCTTGACACGGCGATCGCCGTGTTCGCGGATGCCACCGGGCACGTGGGCTCCATCCTCCCGGCGGACGTGGCCACCATCGACGACGCCCTCGACTACCTCTTCGGACCGACCTTCAACGCTCCCGACCGCGAGAACGCCGTCGTGCTCGGCCTGGTGGAGCTCTCCCGTACGACACCCGAGATCGCCGATGTGCTGACGACCGCGTACTCCGCGACGCGCGTGCAGCTGGCCGACCTCGTCGCCGCCGCGAAGCCGGCGGTCTCAGCCGATGCCTGTGTCACGGCCGCGTACGGCGTCCTCACCTGTGCGCTGGGATCGGTGTTCCTGGGCGATTTCGACGCGGATCCGACGCGCATGGAGCGTTCACGCGCTGCCGCGGAGGCACAGCTCGCCGCGCTCTGAGCGCGACGGGCCTGCCGCGCGAAGCGGTGACCGGATCGTCAGGAGACGACTCGTCAGGAGACGACGGCGAAGCCCCCGGTCCAGCTGATCTGCTCGCGCACCGCGAGCACCATCTGCAGGTAGCCGAATGCTTCGAGTTCGCGCGCCCGCTTGAGGGACCCCGCGTCTGCCACCGCCAGGCCGCCCGCTTCGACGAAACCGCGCACGAGCGCCTTCGCATCGTCGTCGTCACCTGCGAGGATCACGCGCGTGGTCACGCCGCCGACCGCGCCCGCGGCGAGGGTTGCGGCGAAGGTGGTGTTGAACGCCTTGACCACGCGGGCGCCGGGCACGAGCGCGGCGAGCTGGGCCGCGGCGGACCCATCCGCGGGCACCACGAGCCCGTCGAAGGTCTCGAAGTCGACCGGGTTCGTGATGTCGACGAGAACCTTGCGGTCGAGCTGCGTGCCGTAGGCGGCGGCGATCTCGGCGAGTGCCGGGTAGGGCACGGCGAGCACGACGACGTCGCCGGTCAGGGCATCTCCGATCGCCGCAGCGGTGCCGCCGAGGCGCTCCGCGAGCTACACCGCGCGCTCGTCACGGCCGACGATCTGCACGTCGGCCCCGCCTTTCGCGGCGACACCCGCGATCGCCGCCCCCATGTTCCCGGTGCCGATGATCGTGACCGTGCTCATGTCGCCCTCGTTCGTTGAAATGTCGTCGCAACGACTCTGCGCGTGATGAAACGCCTTCCCGCGTCGAATCTACTCCCGCGGGCGCGCAAGCACAGGAGCGAAACAAACCGGTAACGAGTTCATAACGGGCTTTGCGTCAACGCGATTGACGTCCGTAGCTTCACATCAATCGATTGACATCCCGGATCAAACGATTGATGTATCGCTCACCACCACGCGACAAGGAAGCCGTCATGGTCACTCTGAAGGATCTCGCCGCTGTTGTCGGCGTCTCCCCGTCAGCGGTGTCCCTCGTGCTGAACGACCGCCACCACGGACGGGTGAACGAGCAGACCGCCGCGCGCATCCGGCAGGCGGCGGACAGCATGGGCTACGTCCCGAACATCCTCGCCCGGAGTCTGCGCACCCGGCGCACGCACACGATCGGCGTCCTCTCCGACGGCGTCGCGTCCGTGCCGTTCGCCGGAAGGATGCTCGAGGGCGTGCAGACCGCGGCCTGGGACGCCGGGTACCTCGCGATGATCATCGACACGACGAACCGGACCGAGCTCGCCGCCCAGTCGTCGAAGTCGCTGCTGCAGCGCGACATCGAGGCCATGATCCTCGCGGTCGAGTACCCCCGCCCCGTCGTGCTTCCGGCGGCGCCTCCGACGATTCCGCTGGTCGTGCTCGACGGATGGCCGGACGACGCCGCGAAGGCCGACAACGTCGTGCCGGACGAGGTCGGCGGGGCCTACGCCGCCGTCACTCATCTGATCGACGCCGGCCACACCCGGATCATGTTCTGCAACGTCGGCGGCGACGTCTTCATCGCCTCCCGGCTTCGTCAGCAGGGCTATGCCCGCGCACTCGAAGGTCGGGGCATCGCCGTGGATCCTGCCCTCATCGTGATGCTCGAGGATCCGAGCACGACGCACGCCTATGACGTTCTCCGTGTCGTGCTGTCGCGCCAGGACCGCCCGACCGCCGTGTTCTGCTTCTCCGATCAGATCGCCCTCGCCGCCTACCAGGCCTGCACCGACCTCGGGCTGCGGATTCCCCAGGACCTCTCCGTGGTCGGCTTCGACGATCAGCGCTACATCGCCGACGCGATCCGGCCGGCGCTGACGACCGTGCGCCTGCCGCATATCGAGATGGGGCGGTGGGCCGCGCAGCGCGCCATCGACCGGATCCACGGCGACGTCACCGGCCCGGCCGAGACCGTCACGATCCCGTGCCCGCTCATCCCCCGCTCCTCGGTCGGGCCGCCCGGTCACTGAACCGCACTCCCCCGTCCGGTGTCGTCCCCGCGACACCGGTGTCCGGCGCGCCCTCGCGCCGCTCGCAAGAGGAATCCCTCACACGACGGATCCCGCACCACCTCGAAAACAAAGGAGAAATCCCCATGGCAACCATCACGCGCACCGCGCGACGCGTGGCCGTCGGCATCGTCGCCGCGGCGCTCGCGGCGACCTCGCTCGCCGCCTGCAGCAGCAGTGGCGGCGGCTCGTCCGAGAGCGGCACCTTCACGATCCTGCAGTATGAGGATCCGACCACCGCGCAAGGACAGGGCTGGCAGCTCGCGTTGGAGATCTTCAAGAAGAAGCACCCCAAGGTCAAGGTCGACTTCCAGACGACGAGCTTCGACGCAATGCGGCAGAACGCGAAGATCACCCTGACCGGCGACAAGGTCCCCGACGTGATCGAATACAACAAGGGCAACGCCGACGGCGGCCAGTTGGCCAGTCAGGGCCTGCTCGAGCCCCTGACCGACCAGGTCAAGAAGTACGGCTGGGACAAGAAGATCACCGGCGGCATGCAGTCGTTCGCCAAGTACAGCGACAAGGGCCTGGCCGGATCCGGTGAGTGGTACGGCATCCCCAACATCGGCGAGTACGTCATGTTCTACTACAACAAGGCGCTCTTCGCGAAGGCGGGGATCACCTCCGAGCCGAAGACGATGGACGAGTTCCAGGCCGACATGGACAAGCTCGTCGCCGCCGGGATCACCCCGATCTCCAGCTCCGCGTCGACGAGCCAGGGCTTCAACCAGATGTGGGTCTGGTATTCGCTGGTCTCCGCGCAGGCGAACCGCAACTCCATCGACGACTACATGTTCTTGCGCAAGCCGGTGGACTTCTCCAAGGCGCCGTGGAAGGACGGCGCAGAGCAGTTCCAGTCCTGGATCGACAAGGGCTATGTGGGCACCCAGCTCGGCGGCCTGAACTTCGAGCAGGCCACGGTGAACTTCCTCAGCGGCCAGAAGGCCATGCTGATCTGGAACCAGGGCACGTTCGAGCGGATCCGCAAGGACGCGAGCTTCGACTGGGGTTACTTCACCCTGCCGGGCGCGAACATGCAGATGGGCTCCAGCGGCCACCTGTGGGGTGTCCCCGCCAACGCGAAGAACAAGGACCTCGCGTACGACTGGATCAACACGACCCTCAGCCCCGAGGTGCAGAACAAGATCGGTCAGCTCGGCGGTCTCCCCCTGGCCGGCGACGCCTCGACGATCACCGATCCGGTCACGAAGGCCTTCACCGAGCGGTTCAACGAGCTGGTGAAGAACAACACGCTGTCCTACTACCCGGACTACCCGGTGCCCGGTTTCCTCGACTTCATCCAGTCGAACATGCAGGCGATGTCCAACGGCAACCTGAAGGCCGATGAGTTCACCGCCAAGCTGCAGAAGTTCTACGACGACGGACGCAAGACCGCACTCGCAGGCTGATCGACCGAGGGGGTCGATGGATCCGTCAGCGATTCATCGACCCCCGCGGAACATCCCTGGAAGGAGAACCCTCATGACAACGACACCAGCCCTCGGACGCCGCCGTCCGCTCGAGCGGCGCGGCACCTACTGGCTGTACCTGATTCCGCTCGGCGCCGGCTTCCTCGTCGTCGTCGCCGCCCCGTTCGCCATGAACGTGTACACCAGCCTCTTCAACTGGAAGGGCGGCCGCGCCCCGATGCGCTGGGCCGGCCTGCAGAACTACGTCTCGCTGTTCTCGGACGCGTCGTTCTGGCACTCGTTCCAGAACACGCTGGCCATGATCGTCGCGATCACCGTCATCCCGACCCTGATCGGCGTGCTCCTGGCCGCACTGCTGTTCGACTACCTGGGCCGCCGGTTCGGCGACAAGGTCATCGCCGTGATGCGCGCGACGTACTACGTGCCGCAGATCCTGCCGATCGCCGTCGCCGGATTCATCTGGGCCTGGATCCTGGACACGCAGAAGGGATCCATCAACCTCGCCCTGAAGGGGCTCGGGGTCACCTCCCCACCGGACTGGCTGGGCAACCCGAGCATCGCGATCTACGCGGTCATGCTGATGCTCATCTGGCTGCAGATCGGATACCCGGTCGTGATCTTCATCTCCGCGCTGCAGCGCGTGGATCCCGAACTGTACGAGGCCGCCGAACTCGACGGCGCCGGGTGGTGGCGCCGGTTCCAGGCCATCACGATCCCACAGATCCGCCCCGAGATCTTCGTCGTCGTGCTGACCGCCACGATCGCCGCCCTCAAGGTGTTCGCACCGATCCTCATCCTCACCGGCGGCGGGCCCGAGGAGTCCACGATCGTCCCGTCCTACTACGCGTACCGCAACTTCTTCGAGCTGTCGCGGGTCGGATACGGATCCGCGATCGCGACGGTCATGTCCGTCGTCATCTTCATCGTCGCCGCCGTGATGCTCACCTGGCAGCAGCGCGAGAGCCGCAAGGAGAACCTCTGATGTCCGCCACTTCCACACTCCTGAACCCCACGGCGTTCAACAAGCCGCACCGCACGCCCATGAACTGGGTGATGCTCGGCGTCGCCGTGCTCGTGGCCATCATCATGGCGGCGCCGTTCCTGCTGCTCGTGCTGAACGCCTTCAAGACCAGCGCGGACTACTCCACGCACGGCCCCCTGGCGTGGCCGACCACCTTCACGTTCGACGCGTTCACCGCCTACCTCAACCGGGTGAACTTCCCGCTGGCGTTGTGGAACTCGGTCCTGAGCTCCGCGGTGATCGCCTTCGCCGGCACCGGGCTCGCCCTGCTCGCCTCCTACGCGATCGGCATCGGCCGGATCAAGGCGCACACCGCGGTGACCGCGATCCTGCTGATCGCGACGATGGTGCCGCACGAGGCGCTGATCTACCCGCTCTTCTACGGCGCCCAGGCCACCCGCACGCTCAACACGGTCTGGTCGATCGTGATCGTGTTCACGATCCTGTATGCGGCGTTCGGCACGTACATCCTCTCCAGCGTGATGTCCACGTTCCCGCGCGAGGTGCTCGAGGCGGCATCGATCGACGGCGCAGGTCACTGGCGCATCCTGTGGCGCGTCGTGTTCCCGATCGTGCGCCCGACGCTGTCGGTGCTGGTCGTGTTCATCTTCATCTGGTCGTGGAACGAGTTCTACATCCCGCTGATCCTGCTCGCGGATCCGGCCTCCCAGACCGTGCCGATCGCCCTGTCCACCCTGCGCGGGCAGCACTCGATCGACATCACGGTCGTCAACGCCGGCTCGCTGCTGTCGCTGATCCCCACGCTGGTGTTCTTCCTGATCTTTCAGCGCACCATCAGCCGCGGCGTCACCGCCGGCGCCGTCAAGTAACCGCACCTCACCAGAACGACAGAAACGAGAACGACATGACCACGCAGTGGAACAGCCTGCGCAACACCGGCCGGATCCGCAGCCGCGCCATCAACGCCGAGAACCCGACCGGCGCGGTCGGCGCGGCCGGATCCGCCGCGTCGAACCTGGGTCCCGGACGCAAGGGCAGCGCCTGGTACGATCTGAGCGCGGGCGAGACGCTCACCCTCGCCGACATCGAGGGTGAGGGCGTCATCCGGCACATCTGGATCACGATCACCGACAAGACCGAGGCCGGCCCGTTCGTGCTGCGCGACGTCGTGCTGCGCATGTACTGGGACGGATCCGAGCACCCGCAGGTCGATGTGCCGCTCGGCGACTTCTTCTGCAACGGCTTCGGCCAGCGCGCCCTGGTCACCTCCGAGCCGATCGTGGTCGCGCCGACCAGCGGGATGAACTCCTATTTCCCGATGCCGTTCCGCACCGGGGCGCGCATCGAGATCGTCAACGAGCACGCCGGCGACATCGGCGGGGTGTTCTTCCAGATCGACTACACCCTCGGCGATGACTTCGGGGTCTGGCCGGGGTACTTCCACGCGCAGTGGCGGCGCAGCAACGGCACCACGGCGATCGGTGAGGACCACGTGATCGTCGACGGCATCCAGGGCACGGGCACGTACGTCGGCACCTACGTCGCCCTCGCGTCGCTGCAGCGGTTCTGGTGGGGCGAGGGCGAGGTAAAGTTCTTCGTCGACGGGGACACCGATCTGCCGACCCTGTGCAGCACCGGACTGGAAGATTATGCCGGCGGCGCCTGGGGCTTCCAGAACGGACTGCACCCGGATCCCGAGCCGTTCCCGATCACGTTCTCCGCGCCGTACTGCGGCTACCCGTTCGCGAGCGCGAAGGACGAGACGAAGGCGTCGGACTTCTGGACGCCGATGCTGCCGATGCACGCGATGTATCGCTGGCACCTGCCGGATCCGATCTTCTTCCAGACCGACCTGAAGGTCACGCTGCAGCAGATCGGCACCTGGTCGCACGGCCTGTTCGAGCGCGTGGACGACATCTCGACCACCGCGTACTGGTACCAGTCCGAGATCGCCGCGGAGTTCCCGCCGCTGCCGTCGGTGGTGGAGCGCACGCCGCGGTAGTGGAACGTGCCATGGGCGCGCTGAGCTTCAGCACCTCCGGACGTCGGAGCTCAGCGTGCCCGATCTGTCGATCTAACGGGACAGCGGGAACGCCGCGAATGACTCGCCGTCCACGGTCACTTCGGTGCATTCGGTCGTCCGCGGCGCGCCGAACAATCCGCCCTCCGAGCAGATCTCGAGAATCGGACCATCCAGGATCACCCGGACGGCCCCAGCGACCGGAACCTCTCCGATCGTCGCATCCGCGATGACCGAGACTGCCTGGCCCTGACGCCGCAGCCGTACAAACACCCGGCCTCTAGACGAGATCGTCAACTCACCAGCACCCTGCCAGTCCACGTCAACGGCTGCAGAATCGACCTTGCCGTCCAGCGCACGCGCTCCCCGATGCCTGGCCACATCGGCATGTGGTTCCAGGACTACTCGATCATTCGCGATGCCTACCCGATAGGGGATGCTGTGTGCCCCTGCCCAGCCTTCGGACGGGTCGGCGATGCCGCGCAGCCAGAACAGCAGGCACGGCGCATCGTCCGCATCGAAGAAGAGCGACGGCGCGTAGTGGCAGTCTCCGTACGCCAGACGCCCCCACTGCGCGGCATCGAACCGGGCGTCGGCGTATCTGCCGACCGCGTACGCCGGATAATACGCGACGTCGTCCGCCCAGGCCGACCACAGCAACGCCGCGCGCTCGCCCTGCACGAACAGCTGCGGGCACTCCCAGAGCGCTCCCACCCAGAGTGGCTCGCGCTCACGGGCATGACGCGCCAGGGCAATGCCGTCATAGGTCCACGCGGTGAGGTCCGCGGACCTGTAAGTGAGCGCGGCGGCGGTGCCATCGTTGAGCGCCGCGCCGACAAACATTCGCCAGCCGCCGTTCTCACGACGCACGAACGGGTCGCGGAACGCGATCACCCCGGCTACAGCCCCTACGGCGGATTCGGCCTCGCAGCCAACAACCTCCGCGCCAGAGACCCAGCCCGCTAATCGATCCCAGCGATGGCATGCCCCAGTACATCCACCGCGCGCCGTCAGCCGCGGCGCGGTCGCGAGCAGCGGCGAACGCGTGGCGATCCCCCACTCCAGAACGGCTACGGACGAGGGGAAACACAAAAGCGTAGAACAATGCAAACCAATGCATCTCCAGCCGCGAAAGAAACGTCCGCACGACAAAGTCAAACAGTTCAAGAAATGCGCAACAAGAAACGAGATGCCGCGTTGAGCCACGGGGATTACCAGCCCACTCGCCACCCAACGGGCCCCGCCGCTTGCGTTCCAGAAACCCAGTCCAGAGCTAGAAAAAGGTCTAAAACAACTCTAGGTTTATAGCGACAATCGGGATACAATAGAGGTATCGGAAGCATCATACGGAAAGGTAGAAGATCATGGTCAACGTTTACACGAAGCCCGGTTGTGTTCAGTGCAACGCAACGTACCGCGCACTGGACGCCAAGGGCATTGAGTACGAGGTTCATGATGTCACCGAGGATGCCGCAGCCCTCGAGCTGGTGAAGTACCTCGGATACCTGCAGGCGCCCGTCGTCGTGACGGACGCCGACCACTGGTCCGGGTTCCGGCCCGACAAGATCGACGAGCTCGCCGCGGAGCGTGGAGCGTGAGCGTCGACATGACCGTGCAGCCCATGCCCTGGGCGCAGGCCCACCGGACCCCCCGCATGGCCAGCGCGAAAGCCAAGACATCAGTTGAAGGTGAGGCCCTCGAACAGCAGCAGCAGGCGCGGGCTGCCGAAGAAGCCCGACACGAGCACTGCGGAGCCTTCCACCACGGATCCTGCGCCACCGACGCCTTCCTCCGCTCCGTGATTGCACGCCTGCAGGCCGAGCTCGCCTTCATGACCTCCGACCGCGACCACTGGTACGCGCAGGCCAACCACAACGACATCCAGCTGCAGACCTTCGCCCGCCGCCGCGCCGCCCTCCCCGCCGAACTCCGCAGGCAGGAAACTCAAGCACTGCACACCACGACCACGGTCCACGCGGCCTGACGGACAGGAGCGCATCATGGTCTCGCACAACCACCTCTCAACGGACGACAACACCTCCAGCCTCACGGCCGAAGAACAGGCCGAACTGGAGCAGCTGGAGTACGAGGCGGCAATGTACGACAGCGCAGCCAGCGCGGCCGACCCAGAGCTTGCCGCGAGTCTCGAAGCGAAAGCAGCGAAAGCCTGGGAGCGCATCGCCGAGATCTACCAGGCTCACGGAATCGACAACAGCGGCGACCCGGAGGCGGCCCCCAAGACTAACGACCCAACGATCCTCACCATCGCCCAGGCCGACCAACTCGTCGACGACGTCGCCCAGCTGCTCCCTTTCCCGACGACCCTCGACGCCGACATGGGAGGCACCTGGGCCAACCAGATCTACTTCGGCGACCAGATCGACGAATCCACCGGCTGCCCCATCCACCGCGCCGGGATCGACCCCGACGAAGAGGACCCCGTCTGGTGGCTCGACTTCGACCGCGGCGCACGACAGATCATCTCCGACCTCGGCCCCTACACCAGCGTCACCGACGTAGCCGACTGGATCATCGCGAACACCACCGGCGGCGAGTCATGAGCGCGTGGCCGAGCCAGCACCCGGGGCCTACACCGCTCCTCGACCTCGAAGCAGCCGATGGCACGATCTGTCGCCTTGTGGGCGGCAACGACTGAGACGAAGACCGTGGCGCAACTGGAGTCCGGAGACCGCATCTTTCGCACGCCGCCGATCGCAGCAGGTGCCCGCCGCGTCTACACCGTGGACCACACCGCTCGCCTGCCTTACCGGGTTGTCCGCGTGTACTGCGGCCGCGCCGGACTTCAAAGCTTCGATGCGGCTGGTACACACCAGTTTGAACTCGCCGGCGAGCCCCGCTTGGTCGCAGGTCGCACGGGCGGGGCTGAGCGGTAAGCCCGGCCCGACTCACCAGGCCACGAGTGGAAGCGTTGGTGGAACTCGCAGGCCGTGGTGCCGACGCGCTCGCGAGTGACTGGATCGACAACTATGACATCGACATCGAGGCCGCGGACGAGCAGATCCGTGCTGACGTCGCCCAGTCGACCGACGTAACGCTGGCTGAGGCGTTGACCGCGGCCTGAACGTTGCGGGAAGCGCAGGAGGCCCGCACGATCCTCTTCCGGCGCTACGTCGCCGACCGCATGAATTTGAACGACGAAGGAGCCCTCTGATGGCTGGCGAGACTGTGATCACCGTGGTGGGGAACCTCACCGCCGACCCCGAGCTGCGCTACACGCAGAACGGGCTGCCGGTGGCGAACTTCACCATCGCCTCGACGCCGCGCACCTTCGACCGCCAGGCGAACGAGTGGAAGGACGGCGACGCGCTGTTCCTCCGTGCGTCCGTGTGGCGCGAGTTCGCCGAGCACGTGGCGGGATCCCTGACGAAGGGCATGCGGGTCATCGCGACCGGCCGCCTGCGTCAGCGCTCCTACCAGGACCGCGAGGGCCAGAATCGCACGGCGATCGAGCTGGAGGTCGACGAGATCGGCCCCTCGCTCCGCTACGCGACCGCACAGCTCACCCGTGCCGCCTCCAACGGCGGCGACACCGCGTCCGCGACAGGCCCACGGCGCAGTGGGCGGCCACGACCCCGGGCGGGAAGGCAGACAGCAACGAGGCGTGGTCGACTCCCGATGCCGCCTGGTCGCCGGGAGGGGACGACACCCCGTTCTGAACCCGCGCCGACGACCACGGCGGCGGCCCCGTGCAGTGATGCGCGGGGGCGCCGCATTCGGCCTACCGTTGTATGACGTTGTCGACGATGAGAGGGCCCCAGACGTGCCAGGTTCTGATGAAGCTGCAGATGAGCGCAGCGCACCCGAGGTTCTCCTCGGCGCCTCACCGGTGAGGATCGCGATCCTCCGCTTGGTGCTTGCGCACGGCGAGGTCACAGCCCTCGATCTCGTCCACGCCCTCAACATCACTCGCACCGGCGTCGGCAAAAACCTTGATGCGCTCACCCGCGCCGGGTTCCTCATCGAGCGGCGGGCAACCCATCCACGCGGAAGTGGCGGCGTCATCTACTGGCGGGCCGACCGTGAGCGGATCCAGACGGCCCTCTGGGAACTGCAAGCCACCCTATTCGGCTACAGCCAATCGAACAGCCGAGGCTGACGCGGCGCATTGCCGCTGAGGACCGCGGAGATCGCGTCGCGGTCCCATCCCATCGTCAAGGCCACCTGGCGCAGTTCGCGGGAGCGGATCGCAAGCTGCTTTCGCGACACCCCACGACGCAGAACGCCGCGCCTGCCAGTCCGGCCCTTCTGCGCGCGATCGCGCATGTTCAGCCTGTCGTCGCCCTTGAACAGGTGCGAGTCCTCCCCGATCGAGACATGCACACAGATCGGCACGTCGCAGTCATGCAGCAGATCGACCTTGGGCGTGAGGGTACACCCTGTGAGGTGCTCGTACAGCAGCCGCTGCGGACGTACCATCCGCTCACGTCCGTCTCGGCGGATCGAGAAGCGGCCGTAGCCGTCGTCACCGATGGCGCCGACCCACAGCCAGCAGTCATCCGGTCGAGGTCCTTTGCGAACCTTCTGGAAGAAGCGTTCGAGCTCGCTGGTGTCCATCAGTAGTTCCTCGTGCACCACGCCGGCGGGCACAGCTCGACGCCGAAGATCTTCATGAACGCCTCCGGGTTCACATACCCTCGGGCCTCCGGATACGTCGGCAGCTGCGCCACATCCGGGTTCTTGTTGTTGGTCGTGTCGATCCTCAGGTCAAGATGGCACCCCGTCGCCGGCGCCTCGTCGCCGACCTTCGAGATCTCCTGCCCGCGCTGCACTTCGTCACCCACGTTCACCGAGCGATCCGACTTGTGCGAATGCAGATACTCGACGACGAATCCGTCCGGAGACTCGATCGACAAGTACAGGCGATCGGAACGGACGACCTTGCCGGGAAGGATCGAGTAGATCGGGTCTCCACAATGCCCGACGAGGTCGACCGCTGGATGCCAGCTCGACGCGCCCTCTGTCGGCGCCGTGCGCGGCCCGAAGCCGTCGCTCATGATGAAAGGCTGCTTCAGCGGGTACGCGGCCGCACCCGTCGTGCACGAGGTCGCCGCCCCGGTGGCGCCATACTTCCGGCTCAGCTCGTCCGTAAGCTTCACCGCATCGCCCCAGTACTTCGTGTAGTGGTTCGGATCCTTGTTGATCTGCACAGCGTTGGCGGCGTGCGAGGGATCCATCTGCTCCCAGCCGCTCACATCGACCAGCCGCTTGAAGAACAGCGTCGCCGACTTCTCCGGGTCCATCCGGTCCGCGGTGCTCCCCCACCACTCCTGCTGCTGGAACAAGCCGATGCTCGACGTAGGAGTCCCATCGGGGTTTCGCACGCCCGACGTCTCCCAGTCGCCGTAATCGATGCTCACCAGCGTCGACTCCCCGATCGCCGTCATCACCCCGATCTGCTCGGCGCGCATCGGCAAGTTCATCGCGGTGGCGGCGTTCATGATGTGGCCGGCGTTGATCATCTGATCGGCATCCCACGGGCCGCTCGTCGCGTCCGCCGGGATCGCCTGCACGTTCACGGCGCCACCTGAGCCGCACGCGGCGGCGCTGCCCGACCCGACAACCACCACCAGGGCGAAGAGCAGAACGAAGAACCCTGCAACCGCGCCAGCCGCCACCTTCATCGGAATGTCCTCTCCGCTGCTCTACTGCAGAGCGGGAGCCGGCACGTCGGCCGGCTCCGAACCTTCATGTTCGGCTGCCGCGGCACTCGGCGTCCCTTCGCTGAGCGGGCCGCCGGCGTCGATCGCCCGACGCACGTCCGCCAGTGTGCAGCCGAGACGCTGCGCGATCTCCTGCCGAGACACGTTGAGCTGCAGCAGACCACGAATCGCTGCATCGGCGTCCTCGCGGGCGATCGCGGCGGCGAGCTCCGCCCGCTCGGTCGCCGCCGCGATCGCCCGGTCCCGCTGCGTGTAGATCTTGTCGACGGCATCCATGGAATCGAAGTAGCGTCCCTGAACCTCCTCACGCTGCCTCTCCAGTTCGTAGAAGTGCGAGCTCGCCGCACGAGCCCGCGCCCTTGCGCTGATCTGCTTCGTCGTGTTCACCATCACCACTCCTCACTCACAAACTCACGTACAACCAGTATGCACCTAGCGAGCAATACGACTAGCGGCCACCGCTAGAGCGCGAGACATTGCCAACCCGCCGAGCGACCCAGCACCGGCCGCGGGGGAAGGATCCCCCGCACCCCCTCGACCAAACCCGCGGGCCTATCGGTTACCGACCCAAGCGGAGGGCAGAAGGACCCTCTGGGTGGTTCGACGTCGAACCACCAATTCGGGGTACCCCCTGAGCAATCGTGCTTCGTCGACCTGCACGCAGGTCTCCGAAACCGCTCGCTGACACGAGACTTCGTCGTGTCATGTCCGTTCTTCCATCCTTCGTCGCTTGAACAGCGACGTTTTCCAGCTCACTCCGTATCGCTCGAAAACCAGGACAGAAGAACGACGCACCTCTGGCATTTGTAATGAACGAGGTATAGTGCCGATATGAACCCGTCGAGCAAACAGCGAGCGAGTCAGCCATGCTGAGCGTGCACGCGGCGCGACAGCAGCAGCCCGCGACCACCTGTTCCTCACCCGAGTACGGGCGCTCGATCGGCTACTGGATGGGCAACGGCACGGCCGATCTCGGCGTCGAGGGGTTCGTCACCGACGTCGATCTCTCGGCGTACCTGTCCACCCTTCACGACGTCACGCAGTCCGCGATCGCCGCGTTCGACGTGGTCTGCGCAACGCCATTGAGCGTCAACGCCATCTGTACCCTGACCGATGACGAGCAGCTCGAGCAGACCCTTGAGAGCGCTGCCGGATCCGCCGCCCAGCACGTCCTCGGCTACCTCCAGGAGAACGCCGCAGCGACCCTCCGTGGACCCGGCGGAGTGCGCCAGATCGGACTACGCAACGGGCTCATCGGGGTGCGATTCCAGCATGGGCAGGCGCACAACGGCGCCCCCGACCTGCACGATCACATCGTGATCCTGAACCTCTCCCTCGGCGTCGACGGCCGCTGGGGGCCCCTTGATGAGGAGCTGCTGACCGGCAACGTCGAGGCCGCAAGCGAGCACCACACCAGGCGGCTCATCGCAGCCATCGAGGACCGCACCAGGCTACGATTCCAGCACCGACAGGACCGGGTCGACCGGGTCGCGCGGTGGGAGCTCGCCCTTGTCAGCAGGCACATCCTGGAACCCTTCCGCGACCTGCGCTCGGTCCGCGACCAGGCGGTCACAACATGATGACGACCAACGTCATGTCCGCCGGCGACGGGTACCGCTACTACACGGAATCCGTCGCCACAGCGGACGTCCAACGGCGTCCGGGCACAGCTGTCACCGACTACTACACCGTCGACGGGAACCCTCCCGGGATCTGGATCGGCCGGGGTGCCGAACTCCTCGGCATGCGCGGAGAAGTCACCGAAGCGCAGATGCGCGCCCTCTACGGAGAAGGCCTGCACCCCGACGCGGATGCCATCACCGCACAGATGGGAACCGCCGGCGCCCGCCCCGAAGACATCGAGAAGGCTATCAAGCTCGGCCGCAGCTACTACACCTACGACGTCAAAGACACCACGCTGCGCAAGGCCATCGACAAGGCCAAAGCCGAGTTCGAACGCATCCACGGGCACCGTCCCGACCGTGACGAGCACCGCCAGATCCGGATGCGCGAAGGCGCGATCGTGTTCCGCGACGTCCACGGGCGCAAGCCGCTGGACGACGAGGAACTGGCCAAATATGTCACCAACGCCCTCAAGCCCGCACAGCACGCCATGGCCGGCATCGACCACACCTTCTCAGTGCCGAAGAGCGTCTCCCTCGGCTGGGCGCTCGGCGACAAGAAGACCGCACGCGACATCGAAACAGCCCACGAACGCGCCATCGAACGCACCCTGAAACGTCTGGAAGACGAGGTCCTCGCCACCCGAGCCGGCATCAACGGGGTTCGCCAGATCGACGTCGAAGGCGGCGTCATCGCCACCCGATTCCGCCACCATGAATCCCGCGCCGGCGACCCTCACCTGCACGACCACGTCGTCATCTCCGCCAAAGTCCAAGGCGCCGACGCCAAGTGGCGATCACTGGACTCCCGCGCCCTGCTCCGCAACACCGTGTACCTCAGCGAGAGCTACAACAAGAACCTCTTCGACGAACTCGACCAACTCGGATACCACTCCACGCTCCGCACCGTCACCGAAGGCAAGCCCCCCGTCCTCGAGCTCGACAACGTCGACCCTCGTCTCGGAGACCTCTTCTCCAAGCGCAGCAAGGGCATCATCCCCGCCACCGATGAACTCGTGAAGGAGTACATCCAAGAACACGGACGCACCCCCGATCACATCGCCCGCCGAAAGATCAGCGAACAGGCCTGGCAGCAAACCCGGCAGAAGAAAGAGACCGCCCGCGCCGTCAGTCAGCTCCGCGCCGACGTCGACCAGGAAGCCCGCGCCCGCGGGCTCGGAAGCCTCGTCGACCAGATCCGTGCCCCACAGGGGCCCTCCAATCTGCACGTTCTCACCAACCCGCTGCGCAAGCCAATCGATGCGCACACCGCCGCCGCCGAGATCATGGCGAACGTCGAAGTCTCCCGTTCCACCTGGGGCGAGAACCACGTCAAAGCCGAGATCGAACGCTACCTCTCCCAGCACCGATACCGGCGGTTCACCATCACCGAAGGCCCCCGGCAGACGCTTGTCGACCCGCAGCAGCTCGAACACTTCCTGCTGCGCACCACCCTGCAGCTCGACTCCATCCGCGTCACCCCCGAGCACATCCATGGGCGCTTCCAGCCCCTCACCCGAGCCAGCGACAACGACTCCGTCTACACGTCCAAAGGACGCACCCTCTACACCTCGACCCGCGTCCTCGAAGCCGAAGCGCGCCTCCTCAACGCGGCCCGCACCCCGGCGGAGCAGCCCGCCCCGGTTGCCGCCGAAACCTTCGCGATCGCCCTCGCCGCGCAGCCCAACAAGGACACCGCCCAAGTCCGGCTCGCCCGCGAACTCGTCACCAACCGAACTCGCATCGTCGTCGGCGTCGGACCCGCCGGCGCCGGGAAAACCAGCCGCTCCCTCCGCCTCGCCGCCCACGCCCTCCGCCTGGAAGGGCAGCGAATGGTGGGGCTCGCCCCCTCCAAGCACGCCGCGAAAGTGTTCCAGGACGAAGTGCACGTGCCCGCCTTCACCATCGACGGTTTTCTGCAGGCACACCGCAACGCCGCCGCCAAAGGCCGCCCCGTCAGCGACCGCTACCACGTCAATCCCGGCGACGTCGTCGTCGTCGACGAAGCCGCCATGGCCTCCACCGGCCACCTCGACCAGGTCACCACGATCGTCACCGAAGCCGGCGGATTCGTCCGCCTCGTCGGGGATCACGCACAGATCACCGCCGTCGGCGCCGGCGGCGCCTTCCGGCTCCTCCGCCAAGAAGTCGGTGCCGTCGAGCTCGAGACCGTCTACCGGTTCAGCGACAAGCACGAACGTGACGCCTCCCTCGTGCTCCGCGAATCCGCCCCCAGCATCGACCCCTTCGCCTGGTACAAAGACCACCAGCGCATCATCGCCGGCAGCAAAGAACGCATCGCCGAGATCCTCTTCAACGACTACATCGCCGACCTCACCGCCGGACGCGAAGCCATCATGGGAGCGCCCACCCGCGCGTACGTCGACGAGCTCAACGGGCGCGCCCAAGCCCTCGCCGTCGCCGACGGTCGAGTCCGCCCCGGCCCCGGAGCCGACCTCAACGACGGGCACCAAGCGCACATCGGCGACCGCATCATGACCCGACTCAATCGGCGCGATCTCACCATGAACCAAGGCCGCGACCGTGTCGACAACGGCGACATCTACGTCGTCCACACCGTCCACTCGGACGGGGCCCTCACCGCCGTCCACACGCGCCACGGCGGTACCATCGCCCTCCCCGCCGACTACGTCCGCACGCACACGCACCTCGGATACGCGTTCACCGCCCACCAGGAGCAGGGCTACACCGTCGGCGGCAACAATTCCCTCGGCCAGTTCGTCGAAGGTGTCTCCCGCGGCATCGTCACCGCGCAGACTCGCCGTTCCAGCGCCTACGTGCTCGCCACCAGAGGTGTCACCAACAACGTCCTCTACGTCGAGACCGAACCCGGTCAGCACCCCGACGAGGTCCTCGCGCAAGTCGCCCGAAACGTCGACACCAACCTCTCCGCCCACGAAACCGTCGACATCGAGAACGCGCAAGCGCTGAACCTCGCGCGCCTCGTCGACGAGCACGCCGACATCGCCGGCCTTGCCAACGAAGCCCGATTCGCGGCACTCGCCTCCCGCGTCCTCCAAGACCGAGCGGAGTCCCTCATTGCCTCGGACGGGTGGGGCGCCGCATCGGCGGGCCTTGCCCGAGCCGAGAAGTACGGGCTGGATCCCGGCGAAATGCTCACTGAGACCTGGGCAGAACGCGACTTCGGTGACGCCGAAGACATCGGCGCCGTCATGTCGTGGCGCATCGAGAAGCGCCTCGAAGACCTCAACGACCACGGCAAACTGCCGCGGCTGCCCGAGCTCGGCGCCGACACCGGACGATACGAGTGGGCGGTCGACCGTGACGCGCAGCAGCACCCGGACGTCCCCGACACGTGGCGCGACCACCTCCGTGAACGCGCCGAGTACATCGACCAGCGGATGACGCAACGCGGCGTCGAGCTCACCGTCGAACGCCCCGCCTGGACCGACCAGCTCGGCCCCGTCCCTGCAACCAACCAGCACCTGAAACGGTGGACGCGTCTCGCCGCCGAAATCGACCTATTCCGCGCCAAGTACAACGTCCCCGCGGACGATCCCGCAGCGATCCCGGAGCGCCTGCGCAACGGAGAAGTCGGACAGGCCCTCGCCGCACGTGCCACCGCCCTGCACAAGTCCACTGCGCTGCGCATCGCCCGCGGAAACGACCGCACCGTCGACCTCCCCACCCAGCTACGAAAGGCCGAAGACCTCGCCCGCCTCCTCGACCAGAAGCGGCCGCGCTCCGACGCCGAGCGCGCCGCGGCCGCCCTCGACCCCGCACACCGGGACCACCTCACGAAAAAGCTTGACCAGCTGCGCCAGCGTGCCGCCGCGGCGGCCGCCGACAGCACTTCCGCCGCTACCGACCATGCCGCCGCCGCAGAAGCCACCCGCCGTGCCGCAGAAGAAGCCGCACGCCGTCGCGAGAAGACACCCGAGCCGTCCCCCGTCCCGAACCTCCCCGCACCTGCCCGACAGAACCGCGGCCCGAGCCAATGACCGAGGCCCGGCGTACACTCACACCCAACGGAAGGAACACGCCATGACGTTCACCAGCAGCGCAACGCGCATCCCACCGTCGTGCTCTAGGACATCATGCACGAAGCAGCAACCCGCGTCGCGTCGGTCCACCGATTCGTGATCGCCGCTCGCAGATTGCGAACTGACTAGCTGGAGAACGTCACCTGTAACCCTGTGATGCTTCCATTGGCTTCGCGGTCTTGAGGATCGCCCTCGCCGGAGGAGACTCGCCACACCGCTATCTCGTCCTCATAGGACTGCGCAATGAGCAACGACAGTAGTGCGAACGGCTTCGGTCCGAGTGGAATGAATGCAAGGCGATGGGCCGATCTCATCGTGTGCACGAGGCTCTCGATCGTGTGGAGCGTATCGAACGGCGATCGGAGTTCGTACTCGAGTTCAGTCACCTCCTTCGAGTGGATCAGTGTGCCGTTGTCCTCACGGACTCGATGGTCGAACCGCTCGTCGGCGTTGTTCGCGACGAACGCGAAGGTGTGAAGAGGCTCGAGTGTCTCGAGGGCCGCCAAGGCGACCTGGTCTTCGAATCCGAGCCCGATCACACAGGCCACCGGCTTTGACGGATCAGCGGTCCACCCTTCGAACCCATACAGCGGTGCATTGATCATCACTGTTGCATGCGTCGACGCCGGATGTGAATCGAAGGTAGCGAGCGCATAGAGGAAAGTCACATCGATCGTCGAAGACGCGCCCAGCTGTGCCAGAGTTCGCACGATGATCGACAGCCGCTCACGACAGAAAGACGAGATGTCTACGGCGACGTGCGGTCGCTCTTTGCTGTCGAGGAGTTCCGCCAGGTCATTAACCAAAGCTTCTCGGAAACCGTCGTTGGACTCCAGATGCTGCACGACACCCAAGGACTCGAAGTGCTCAAGATTGTCTGCGTAGTGAAGAACGTGGTTGTGGGGGTAGGTGTAGGCGATCACCCGGTGGGCAATAACGTCTCCCGATTCTGCGACGTATCGTGAGCGCTTCTCATACCCGCAGGTCGCGATGAGCAGATCCGACGAGAAGGATCCCTCAGGCAAGAAAGGTGCGTAGGAGAGGCTTGTCGTCATCGGAGTTCGTCCAAGTCAAGTGTCGGCTGGCCTGTGGCATGCGGGCGGGGTTTGACCAAGTTGCCTTCGAGGAGGTTCGATAGCGAGACAGTCTTCCCCTGACGCACCGGGAGTCCGTATCGAGGCGCAAGAAGGTAGGAGAGCCGGTAATGCCGTCCGCGGGCGTCGGAGGCGACGGGCGCGGTGGAGTTGTCTCGAGGGATGTGCACGATGGCGCCTGTGTTCACCGCTTGCTTGAGGAGGGAAAGATACTTCTCTGGAACGGCCTGATCGACGAAGAAGCCGGCCGGCACATCCGAGCTGAACTTCTGACGGACCAAGCGCTCGTGCAATGCCTCTCCAATCGCATCCAGCAGGCCAACCAGCGTGACTGCTCGGCTCCCGTCTCGGATGCCGGTCTGGGCATGCAGGAGAGCCATGAAGCGGTTGGTAGTCACTTCGATCGCCGCTGCCTGCGTACCGCGCTTGAGCGGGAGCTGGTCGCTGGTTTCGATATTGGTCATGAGTTCGCGAACCAAGATGGTCGACATCCGGGGATTTCCGTCTGGTATGGCCAGCATGGTCGCCTCACCTGTGTACAGCTCCCGCGTGGCCTGAGTGTCTCTGCGTGCTCCGTTGAGGAAGTGCGAGCGGACGATCGCGATGTTGCGAATCTTTCGTACGGTTGAAGCCCTACGATTGGCCGTCAAGCCATCCATTTCGTTCAGATCGATCTGATTGGTCCGAAGATAGTTCGCGAAGGTGGGATCGATGCGCTGCAGGCGTTCCATGGATTGCCATACGCGCCCGCCCTTCCTATATGGATCGAACCTGCGCCGGCCTCCCCTGGGAGAGTCTGATGAGTCGAAAACGCTCTCGCCAAGGGCGACCTCAGGTGTGACCGCCGAAGGCACTCCGACCGCTTCGCGCTGCATCTTGAAGAGCTCTCCCACGAATGCGTCGGATCGCTCTGGTGTCGTGAGCGGGATGAACTCCACATCCTGACCGTGGATCGCACCTCGCTCGCCCACAAGGAGATCAGTGGAGCGGAGTATCGGGGCGAGGGACAACTTGAAGATGAGTGTTGGTTCCTGGCCGCGGAGGCGGCGCAGAATATCGCTGACGATGCCTTCGGGGGCCAGCTCGAGCTCGTCGAAGAGCAGTGTCCATTGACGGTCGATGTCCTTTGCCACCTCGTTGGTCATCTGGGTGATCTCGGCCACCGCGTGCAGAGGATTGAGGAACGCCCAGTCAGGGAGTTGCTTGCCGTCGAGAGCGCGATACCGGTAGGTGCCGAGCTCGTTGAGACGGTCGCCGATGTCGTAGCGAAGCCGGAGCAGTGAGGCGGATTGCGTCCTCAACTTAAAAAGTGAGGCGATCCGGTCGGCGATCAGAGCCTCGGATGCTGGCTCAAGCGTGAGCCGGAGATGCCGATTGGTGTCGTGCGTGGCTGATTCGGCACGCCCCAATCGAAATAGCAGGGTCGATACGAGGGACTTTGCGATGTGGAGCGCATAGGCGGCGGCACCGAATGCTTCGCCTTGCGCGCGGTCGCCTGCCCGAAGCTGCTCCGACCACATCGCATCCGTCCCAACGAACACACCGACATCCTGTACGCGCTGGCGAGCGAGTTCGGCATCGGCGCCACTCCAGGCGGATAACGCGTCGGGCGTCAGCATCTTCAGCAGCGTCGTCTTCCCGCTCCCACGAGGACCCACGAGGATCGCGTTTCGCGCATCGCGCAAAGTCTGAAAGGCAGGAGGAGGAACGAATGAGCTCGCGACCTCCCTAGGCGACAGCTTCGTCGCGTTGTAGGAGAAGACCGGATACGGGGCGTCGAGCTCCTCGACGTATGCGGAAGTCATGCCTGTGTCTCCCTAGCGGCGGATAGTTCCGCAAGTGCGCCGTCGGAAGACAGCACTGCTAGAACCTTGGGCGTGCCCGACGCCAGAACCCGGACGAGGCGCCGGAGGTCGTCGAATGTGAGAAATCGCAGGCGCGGTTCCAATGCGCTGATGTCATCTCTCGTCAGAACAAGTCGTGAGGTCGTGGCCTCCCGAAGGCGAGCGGCCAATCCCGAAATGCTCGTCTTCCAACCGAATCCGGTGTTGCCGGGCAGGTCTTCGTCAGCGCCCGAGATTTCCCATCCGATCGGGCTGTGAGTCCAGGTGGTCACCGTGCCGTGCGCCCCGGTAAGCCCGTCGGCCTGGGAGGATGCGAACTCGATCACGTGAAACTGATGGCGTACCTTCTCTGCGAACGGACCGCCTCCGAAATCTGCGGAGTAGGACGAGGACGAGAACAGTGGCGGGGAGTCCCCAGAGCCGCTGGCGTACTGGATCCAGCCGCGATGCTTGTGACCGTGCACGATCAACCAATCGCCGTATTCGCCAAGGCAACGGATGACGTTCTCATGGCCGATCGACGAGCTGCGTTCCTCAGTGTCGAAGTCGGGTAGCTGGTTCAGATGGTGATGAGTAAGGAACACTCGTACCGGAGGAAGGTCACCGATCTCGAGAAGAGACTTCTTGATGCTTTCGGCCAGTGCATCGTCGTAGTGCCCGAAATTGTGCTCCGGTTCGCCATCTTTGGAGTAGCCGTGATGAGCCGCCGAGTTGGCCGACACTACGACGACGTCTGAGTTGTGGAAGACTGCGTGCTGCCGCGAGAAATAGCGATCTCGATCGGCATCCGTCCCGAATGGGAACGGGGGCTCCAGCGATTGCAGACTCTTGAATGGGAGTACGTCCACAGCCGCCCGCGAGTCGTAGTCATGGTTGCCTGACGTCGCGACCAGCGGTGCGCTGAGCTCGTTGGCGAGCCAGTTGAGGTCGTCCCAAACTTGGGTGAGCGGACCTCCATCGGCCTTGTCTGTCATATCGCCAGCGCAGAGAACGAGACCGATCCCATCAGGGAATTGACGACGTACGGCATCCCGTGTCAGGGCGAGCATGCCCCTGGGGCCTGCAGACAAGGCATAGTTCATCGAGGCGCTGGTCCTCGCACGCTGTAGATCCTGAATAGCGTGGAGGTCCGATAGCACCAGCGTACGGAAAGGCGCGGACACGAGCCCATGCTAGCGGCGCCGCGCAGACTCGCTCTGGCGCTTCGTCCGGCTCGGCGCTACTGAGATATGAACACGCGCTCGATCAAGTGCATGCTCCGTGTGGGTGCGGATCCCAACGAGCTGTGCCGCTTCAGATCCTGGGTTTCGAAGTTGGGGTACAGCTCCTTGATGTCAGGATGTGTGGAATTCGTCACCAATACTGTGGCGCCGAGTTTACGCAGACGTTCGGCCTCTGCGGCGAGTAGCACCTGCTGGTCCCAGTCGAAGAGCTTCTCGTTGTAGTGGATGAACGGACGCTCGGGTCGTCCCTTCGAGTAAGGCGGATCCATGAACACGAGGTCGCCCTGACGAGCACTTGCAACCGTCTCAGCGAACCCGGCGCAGTGCAGGTGCGTACCGCCGCTGAGCACCTTCGAAACCGCGCGGATGTTCTCCTCATCGGTTGGGCTAGGAGTCTTGGGCGCTGACCAGGGGACATTGAATTCGCCGGCACGATTGACCCGCCAGAGTCCGCCGTACGCGCCGCGATTCAGGTAGAGAAACTGAGCTGCGCGGCTTGCTGCAGTGGTGAACTTCTGACGTTTGAGCCAATCGTAGGTCTCCTTGCCGAAGGACCACTCCTGCAACGAACCCAAGACATCTTCGGGGACATCCCTGATCGCCTGCCATGTGACCACCAGAGGCTCGAGCGCGTCGCCGAGGTGGGCATCCTTCGGTTGAAGCGCGAGGTAGAGGGATCCGGCGCCGAGGAAAGGCTCGTAGTACGTTCCGAAGTCAGAGGGGAGCATATCCCGGATCTGAGGAACCACCAATCTCTTCGACCCAGCCCAGCGAAGGAAAGGACGAACGCGGAGGTTCGCGTCCCGGTTAGGCTCTTCAACTGACAAATGTTCCTCGCTCAGCTGATCAGCCCTCGGCATTGGCGGTCGCCGTGCGAACGCCGGCTACTTGCCTCGATCCTAGGACAGGGCGACCTGTGTCCGCGGAGGCTGCGATCTGAGAATGTGCATCGACCTGCACCTCCGACCCCTTATCGTTCAGGTTCGGGGCCGTGATCGTTTCACGAGGGGGTGCCTCAACGGAAGCACCCGCCAATTTCGCTACGATCCGCGGATACTGGGTGTGGACAAACGCCGCGGCATCGAGCTTTGCGAGCGATGCAGGCGAACGGAACAGGCGCCGACGAATCTCCCAACATAACTCGGCCAAGAGCACGTCGGCGTCGGTACGGAGCGCCTCCTCGCCACACAACTGCTCCAGGACGAATTGGGCCTGCGCCTGGGGGACGACTCGGATCGGGAGCCCTGCAACGACCTCAAGCAGAAAGTACATGACCGTGCGCAGCTCTTCGTCAACGAGAGGCAATGGCGTGATCGAGAGAGGTCCACTGGCGCGGGGAGTGATCGCTGATTCGACCTTCATCGCCGCGGTTCGGAGCTTGTCATCATTCCGGTCAGCAGAGGTAAGGGAGGCATAGAGATCGGCGAGCGCGAACCCGAGACCAGCGATCGCGTCATGCAATTCTCGCTGCTGCTGTACGAAGACGGTGACGACGATGCCGAGCACCGCAAGAGTGATGGCTGGCCAGACCGCCTGAGCGTTGAGAAAGCGCGCGGCGATGGCGCCAACGACCGCGGCGATCGTGCACACGCCCAGCGCAGCAACCAGAAGCGCCCATCGGCGACCGCGATATCCGTAGGCCCGGGTGTACGCGGATATCGCAGGGGCGCCCTCGGCGACTGCAACTCCCGCGAAGTACATGCTGATACCCGCATAGCCCAACATCGTGAGGAGGCCGGACTTGCCGAGCGGAGACGCTGCCGTCCCGACAAGGAACAGAAGAACCGACAGCGAGATCGTGCAGGACATCCACAGCAGAGTCCGGCGCAACCCGGCGCTGGTGACGCGGATCACCTTGGCGAACCTGACAGCATACACGGGTGCAGCCCACAGATGAAGAAACAGGCCACCGACCGTCGTTGCCAAGGTCACATAGATCAGCGGGAGCCCCCAGAGCCCGAGGACTTTCGTGCTCTGTCCGGCGATCAGGGTACCGACGATTCCGATGAGACCCGCGCTGACTCCCGTCCAGAAAAGTGGCCGGCTCGGCCCTGCGGAGCGTTGCGCGTAGCCCGGGAAACGGTCCACGAGCTGACGCGCTGCTTCCCAGCCAGCCGGAAGCGGAGGTTCGCCATCTCTCATCGTGCATCGTCCTTTCGCGGACCGAGATCAGGTGAGTCCGAGCGCGGGCCCCGGCCCTGCGCGAGACCTGCCCCGCGGAGCTCCTCCCGGATAATTCGCCGGAGCGTGACCAGCTGTTGCTCCTCGCGTTCTTCGCGCATCCGCTGTCCGACGTCCGCCGCCGCAGGCCGGAAGACACCGACGAAGAAAACCGCAATGACGATGAGGCCCATCGTCAGATACGCGGACTCCTCTGCAGCTGCAGGGGTGGAAAAGTCCCAGAGCGCGGCAACGGCCCAAGCCCATCCGGCGGTGATCATCGCCATCCCACGGGCGACTGACGGGCGCCACTTCGCAACCAGTGACGCGAGCAGAGCAACGAAGACGACTGAGATTGCGACGCTCAGAGCCCCCGAGCGGTCGATGTTGAGGAAAGGATGAGCGGGGCCGAGCTCGAAGAGGAGCAGCCAGGTGATCAGAACTGCGAGAGTTCCAAGCGTCATCCACGCGACGAGTGCCGTGACGTGCCGCAAAACTACGCTCACACCGGAGATCAACTCTGAGACGAACCCGAGCGATGGGGCCATAAGTCGCCGGGGAATGTCAAGACTGTCGCTCATGGCACTAGATTGCCTCGAAGCCAGTGTCCAGGGCGAGAGGCGGGTCCGGTCAGTGCTGAGACTGCGGTGCAGCGATCGGGGCCAGCGCGCCACCCTGCAGCGGAAAGCCGCGGAATGCTGCGGAGGTGGGATAGAGGGCCGCGCATCGCGGAGCTCAACGATATCTCGCGCCGCGGCCGATTGATCTCCCCCTGATCCGCACGGTGCTCCGCCCAGATCGCCCGAGTTCCTGGATCGATTCTGAGCGGGTCCTCCGTCGACTCGGCTCGGCCATCGAAAATCCGCGGCGGGCACGTCGCATGGATGCTTTCGCAGCCAGAGCAGCTACTTCTCCTCCGGGTGGGCCTGGATGTCATCGTTGAGCCACCCGTAGAAGCGATCGCTGTCGCGGCGTGTGTTGCGTGGTTCGGGCCCGTCCCAGTCCTTCTCCTCGTCCTCACGCTTGAACAGGCCGAGAGCTTCCATCCGCGCAAGCGTCGGCCAGAGCGCCCGCTCATGCCAATCGACCAGCGCGAACGAAGGCGGCGCCGCTCTCTCGCGGTAGGCGGCGAAATGCGCGACCATCAGGGCGGTGAGCATCTCCACGGCGACGGGGTGCCGGTACCAGTCCGCGTGGAGGGCCGGGATGCCCTGCCTTGAGACAGACAGGTTCCGCAGGTACCGGTCTTCCAGCCAAGTCACCCAGTCGTAGAGCCGGCGCCACAGCATCTCCCGTTCCAGGCCGCGAAGCTCCGCCCAGGCGAACGGGCCATCAGACGCTGCGGCGAGAGAGGCCTGGAGGTCCTCCATCTCCTTCTGCTGCGCCTCGATCGCGGACTGCTGATTCTGCACCGCTTCATTGAGCGCGTTCAGGCCTTGCTGCTGAGACTGCTGGGTAGCGGAGACCTGTGTCAGCATCTCGAGGATCTGCTCGAGGACGTCCTGATCCTCTGTCGACGCACCGGCGGGCGGCGGCGTCTCCTCATCGCCGTGGGCCCAGTCGGGATATGACCCGGGATCTTCCGGCGGGGTGCTCGACCAGTACGGCTCGTCGTCTTCGTGGCTCATGCTGCAGCTTCCTCTTCGACCCGCCCGGTGAACTGCTCACCGGCGGCGTAGCGGTCTCGCTCGGTCTTCGCCCAGGCGAGGGACGCCTTGTACTCGCTCTTCTGACGGCTCCTCCACCAGGGAACGAGGGTAATCACAGCCGGCGGCTGGTTCCGGTAGAAGAACAGCGCCCGCCCGTCCCACAGCGTGCGGATCCGCTCCGGAGCGAGAACCTGCTTCGCAAACCCTCGGCCCAGGTGGTCCAGGGAGCCGGCGAGGACGGCGATCTTCTGCAGGTAGTCGGCGTCCTTCAGCCCACCCATGACGAGCAACTCCGTGGCGTTGTTCACGATCGTCGTGGCGGCCGACTCGCCGTACCGGTCCACGATCTGCTGGTAGTCCTGGGCGATGACGGTCGGAACGATCCCCTCGCCACGCCCCGTGGACATCACTCGCGGCAAGGAGGGGATGGAGCAGACGTTCATCGCCTCGTCGAGCACCAGCTCGAGGGGCGGGACGCACAGCCCGTTGCGGGTGATGTCATCCGAGGCCATCAGGTACAAGGACTCGACCAGCGCGGTGAAGACGCTCGCCGCCGGTGAATCTTCCCCCTTGCAGATCAGGTAGAGGCTGTCGCGAGTGCGGTGATGACCGCTCGCATCGATCACCCGGTCGTCGTCGCGGGGGCAGACGGCATCGAGAATCGCTTCGATCGAGAACGCGTTGAGGATGCCGCTGGCCGACATATCCGTGCTGCTCACCGTCTCATCGGCCTTTCCCCGGCAGTACTTCGTGAGCAGCTGCTCCCAGTGGCGGATCGCGCCGGGCCGCTCGCGGAGGATGTTGTACGGGGTGTCGTCTTCGAAGTCGCCCATCCAGCGCATGACGTCACGCATCGTTCGACCGTCGATCGCGGCCGCGTGCAGCATGCACTGCAGGACGATGGTGACGGCCTGAGTGAAGAATCCCGAGTTCGACGACTGCGTGCCGTCGATGGGCCGAGCGGCAACGATTGCGGCGGCCCGCTTCATCGCCATCTGCCCGTCCTGGCAGCCGGCGACGATGTTCCACTTCACGCGCCGCTCCCCCATCCACGACACCAGGCCCTCCGGGTCGAAGACCATCACCCGGGCGAACGGGTGACGCACCATGCGAAGCCAGGCGGTCAGCTGCAGCACATCCGGTTTCGTCGACGTCGCCACGATCGCCCCGCGTGCCCGGAGGATCAGCCGAACGACCAGGCGCACGGTCTTTCCAGCACCGGACGGGGCGATCAGGACGCGGGTCTCCTCGAGCATGTCCGTGAACCAGCGGATCCCGAAGAACCCGAACCAGCCGATGCGTCCGAGCGGCTCAGCGGCGCGCGCGGTCAATGGCGATCGCCGCGGCCGCGACTTCCACGCCACGATCAGCTTCAACCGGAGAATCGTCGCGCGACCATTGTTCTGCCATCCCAGGTTGCCCGACGTGACTCCCCAGATCAGGGCCGCCAGGATGACCAGGATCCCGAACGCGCAGAACACGGTCGAGGCGGGCATCGGGGTCCGCTGCAGCACTCGCGTGAGCAGCTCCGGCAGCGTCCACGGGTAGTCCCACACCCCGGTGGGCGTGAACAGCGCGCCCAGGTGCACGGCGAGCGGGATCCCGATCCACAACATGAACACGACCGCCGCGGCCGCCAGCACGTACCGCATGAAGTGATGAGCCATCATCGTCCTCTCCGGCGAAGGCCCCGTCGGCCCCACCGCTCGTTGGTGTCGTGCAGGCGCATCTCCTCGTCGACGAGGACGACCTGTACTGCGATGCCCGTGGCGCCCTGCACCTTGATCAGCGCCTTACCTGCACCGGGCGGAGGCTTGGGGCGCCCGTTCGGGGCCCGACGCGCTCGGAACGACCGAGGGCTCCGCCAGGAGGCGACGCAGCGCCGCTCCTCGGCGTTCATCGACACGGTCGTCTCATCGAGCGCGTCGACCGCGTTCTTCGCCAGCCCGAACATCACGACCATGCCGGCGTTCTCCGCCAGGCCCAGGGCCGTTTCCCGGTCCTCGTGCGTGGGCAGCTTCTCCGCATCCTTCGGGGAGTGCGTCACCCACACCTGGCCGATGCCCTCCGTGCGGTTCGTGCGCGACAGCTGGTCGATCAGGCCCGCCATGCCCGGGGCAAGGCTCATCGGCTTCCACAGCTCATCGCCGACAACGAAAGGGTTCCGGAATTCGGCCAGGCCCGCCATGGCGAGCTCCCACTGTGCGTCGATGGCGGAGAAGCCATGCGCCCACGTCGCGATCATCACCGCGGCGAGCACCTTCTTGTCCGCGCGGCGCATCTTAGACAAATCCACCGACATGCCGCCCGGGTTGTCGACCCGGATCTGAACCGTCGTGGGGCCGTTGAAGATGACGCCCATGGGGCCCTGGACGATCGACCGCAGCGTCTGCAGCAGGCGACGCACCGCCTTGCGGTAGTCGGTCCTCGAATAGGACACCGAGGCCGCCATCAGCTCCTCGATCGCGGTTCCCTCGTCGAGCGCGCCTTCCTCAAGCAGGTCGATCAGATCGCTGAGGATCGGCGCGTCCGTCCGATCATGCACGAGCCGCGTGGCTACGGCGATCAGCGTCTCCTCGAAATCGGCCAGAGCGGCCCCGCGAACCAGGCGCGCAAGCCCGATGATGAGCGTCGATGCCTGCTGCAGAGCAAGATCGCGCAGCTCTGCGGCCACCTGTTCCCCGGTCTTGCCGCCATCCGGGTGATTGGGGTCCGGGACCCAATCGACGGCGACGATGCGCTGGGCAGCGTCGAGCAGAGCGCCAAGATCGAGCGGGTTGATCGTGTGCAGGCCAGGGGCGATCTCGATCACGTCGCCGCCGAGCTCACGGATCAGAGGAGAGTGCTCTCCCTTGATATCGCCGAACACGAGAGGCGGATAGCCGCGATCGCAGAGCCCCGCAATCCACCTCGTCACGAGCGATGACTTGCCCATCCCGGGGATGCCGAACACCATCGCCGATGGGTTCGAGATCAGCCCGGCCAGGAACCACGTGATCGGATCGCAGTACACCAGTGACCAGTTCGTGAGGTCCGGGCCCAGCGGGACCCCGAGTGCGGGCCGGGCCGAGCCGATCGCGAACGGATGCAACCCGGGAACCTGCACCGACGAAGAGACCCACGTCGCCAGTTGCGGCATCAGACCCCACTTGCCGCCGTACTCACCCACATAACCGCGGGGCATCAGCGGCTTCGGCTTCGTGAACGCCGGACGGTTCCGGCGCGCGTACGCCACCGCCTCCGGGGTCAGCGCGCCGCGGTTGCTCCGCCGATCACGCCGCTCCGCGCGCTTCAACGCCTGCGCGTAGGCGCGGTCCTGCCGGCGACGCAGCTGCGACGACCTCCCCATCACGATCGCTGCCCCTGCTCTGCCCGACGGGCCCTGGCCGCGCGGAGGTCATCCAGTGCCCAGAGGGCAACGAAAACGCATCCGAAGATCACCTCAACGGCGAGCATGCCGGCTTGAAAGATCACGCCATCACGGGTGGGAGTCCCCAGCAGCCCCAGCCCGGTGGTCATCGTGACAACGGCGAACAGCAACGCCAGCAGCGCCGCGGATGCCCAGGGGTTGTGAGGCAACCGGATCTTTCCCACGGTCATCACCGCCCCCTGCCGAAGACGATCTCGGCCGGCGTGCGGAAGTCCTCGACCCGCTGCGCCCGGGGCGGGTTGAAGACCGACGCTCCCGAGTGAGTGTTGAACCTGTTGACGCGCATCCCCCGCACGTCGACGTGCGCCTGTCGCGGCCGGCCGCACGCGGTCGACGTCGACCAGTACTCCTCGACCACAACGCCGGCGAGAAGGTCCCCGCCGCGCGTGATCGAGTACTCAGTCCAGGCAGCCTTCGGGTCGAACGTGACCACGGTCGTGGTGTGCTTCTGCATGGTCTCTCCTACTTCTTGAAGGGGTTGTCGGCGAACTCCCACGGGATGAGCCCGAACGGGAGGGTCATGTGGAACAGCGCGGCCTGCAGGCCCTTCGAGCGGCGCACCTTCATCCGCGAGGAGGTCATCAGCGACAGCAGAGTGTTGCGCGCACGCCGGCTGGATTCGGGGTCGTCGTCGTAGGTGCCGGTCATGAGCATCGCGAACGGGACGAGCGATGCGCCCTCGGCGATCTCGGCGTCCAGCTTCTCCGCGACACGGATCCCGCGGCGGGTCGTCGCGGTCCGGCGGCCCTTCTTCTGCCCCGCCACGAAGTCCTCGGCGCGGACGGCGTTCTCCGCCTGCGTCTGTGCCTTGTCCGCCGGCACCGCCTGGTAGAAGATCGCGACCCGCTTACGCAGGAAGGCGCCGTTGGGCTGCAGCATGCGCAGCAGGTGGTTGTCGAAAACGACGCCCCGGGGAGGGCGCCGCATCTCGACGGTCTCGGCCGCTCCACCCGGCAGCAGCAGACACCCTCGCCGCTCCGCGAGGAACGAGGGGCCTGCCGCCGCCCAATCGAGCTCCACAGCCTGGTCCCGTGCACGCAGCAGGTCGAAAGCGATCGCCGTCTCCGGGTCGTAGGCGACCTGGGCGACCTCCACCAGGTCGGGTTCGGTCATCGGCACTGGATCGCCGGCACCGCCGGCACTCAATGCGGCGGCATGGGACGGGAGCCTCTTCGCGATCTCAACCACCGCGTCTGCCGCGTTGCCCGCGGAGCTCGCCATCGCGGCCTGCTTCCAGACCACCGTCACATATCCGGTGATGTCGGACGAGTGGTTCGGGAGGTCGGTGACCAGAGCATCCATGATGCGAGACGCCGCAGGCGGCGCGTCCGGGTCCCGCTCCCCTCGCACGCTCTCGCCGAGCTCAACCCCGGTGCCCGGTGCCGAGTCGATGATGACCGACGCGCCGATGACGCCCTCTTCGACAGACAAGGTTGCGATCCACGCGCCGTACTTGGCGACCATCATGTCGATGAGGTCCTGGTCCTCCATCCCATGCCCGTCGGGCTCACACCGGAATGAGACAGCGAACAGGTTCTTGGACGGGAAGTGGATCGCGTCGAACGCGTTGCCGTAGCCGTCGACCCCGCGCAGCAGTTTCGTCTGAGCGAGGATCCCCGGCAACGGGTGTCCACCTTCGTTGTTCGCGAGGTTCGACATGGCACCAGTGATGTAGTCGGACTCGCCGTTGCGGGTCCGCTTCCTGATCTCACGCTTCTCAGCGATGCGGCGGGCCATCGTCTTGCCGTCGTACTCCCAGCCGTAGAAGAACTCGGCGAACACCAGGGCGGTCACGCTCCCCGCGGTGACCCAGCCGTTGTCTACCTTGCTGACCATGAAAACGATGATCGCGATCCCGGCCCCCAGGATCAGCGTGCCCGGCAGCGTGAGGATCGAGATCCCGGGACTCTTCTTCTCGAACCAGTTGCCGTAGGTGATCCGCTCCTCAGTCATGCTTTCCTCCGATGGTCTCGTCGATGTCCTCAAGCGCCTGACGGGTAGCCCGGTTCGCGCTCGCGCTGGTCACCTGCGCGGCCTGCGCGGCCGCCTGCATGCGCCGTGTCATCGTTGCGGCGTCCTGCCGATCCGAGGTAGCCCGCTGCGGTGTCGGCGCCGGGCGCCTGGCCGGAGGGGTTCTAGAGGGGTGGGGTGCGGGACGGTTCGGCCCCGGCGTCGCAGGCGGAGTCTGAACATCCGGTGCCGGTGCCGGTGGTGCTGCGGGCCCACCATTGCCCGCGTCCACCGTCGACGCGCCGCCCCCGCTTTCCGCGGGTGGTGAGCTGGGAGGACGGTTCTCACCGCCACCCTGAGCCGCTCCTCCCGCGTCGGGGCCGGCACCACCGCCACGGCCCACGTTCTTGGCGGCCTGCTGGCCGGCCTGCTGTGCAGCAGCCTCGGTGGCCTTGGAGCCGACGGTGGTGCCGAGCTTCGCGCCCAGCAGGCCGGCAGCCGCGCCGGCCGTGACCACGGCGGCGCCGACGGCGACGGCCGTCTCAGCGATCGCGGCCGCGGTCTTGAGCGCGACCTCGCCACCGTAGGCCCTGCCGAGAGCCTGTACCTGCGGGGCGATGATCCGCATGACCGCGGGGAGGACGAACAGCGCCATCATCTCCAGAGCGAACCCATACAAGATCCCGCCCAACCCGTCGGACCCGGACTTGAGCTTGAACGCCGCGGCGTACACAACCGCCGCGGGGAACGGGTAGATGACGAACGCCAGCAGCCAGGACGTGATCTTGTCGAAGGAGTCGGTGCCCTTCTTCACCCCGAGCGTCGCTGCAGCAGCGGACAGAGGCCACAGCCCCACGAGCACCATCACGAGAGGACCGCGCCCGATCATGATCGTGTACTGGATCAGCAGCCCGAGTGTGGCGATCGCGCCGATCACCAGCGGCAGGGCGGGCGAGATCGCGAGGACCGTGTTGGTGGCCAACGTGGTCCCTGCATTGACGCCCACCATGGTCAACAGCCCGATTGCGAGCAGATGCGCCAACTGGTCGAGGGCGGCGACGATCAAGCCTCCGCTCGTGCTGATCAGCAACAGCACCGCCATACGCACGGTCATCTGCCGGATCTTCTCGGCACGCAGCTTGAAGAACGTCCACCCCGCGCTGATCAGCGCTCCGAGGATGGCGAAGAACCAGGTGACCTGGGCCAGCGAGTCCTGAAGCCACCGCACCACACCATTCGGATCCGTGAGGCTTGCCAGCAGCGGGATCGCCACCCACGAGGCGAAGAACATCATCTCGAGCTGCGCCCACCCGTTCATGAACACGCTCGCCCAGTGCGCGGCCGTCTCGTCGGCGACAGTCTTGATCGCGCCATCGATGATGGCCGTGTTGACGCAGATAGGGTCCCACCAGTTGCAGCGGCCTGCCGCTGCCGCTGCCGCGGATGCGACAAGATCGACGATCATCCGGCCGCCTCCCAGGGAGTGAACCCGTTCGGATCGACGGTGATGTCCGGCATGCTGGAAAGCTGCCCGGTCGGTTCGAGCGCGATCTTCCAATCCGCATCGACCCACCGGAGCGTGACGGTGAACCCGGTGTACTGGCCACGCTGCGGCCAGTTCTCCACCAGCAAGATCTGCGCCTGCGCGTCGGTGTAAGACAGCACCTTGAAGCCCATCGTGCGGGCCCACTGCCGGCTCTGCGGGGGCTGTGCGGCATAGGTCTTCGCGATGCCCGCCGAAGCCTTAAGTAGGCCTTCGTTCTGCACATACCGGGATCCGAGGATCTTCTGCGCGGTTGCGGTATCGGCTGCGCGGACAGCCTGGGTTGCCCCTACTGCGGCCATGGCGGCGCCTGCCGGGGAGTGTGCGAAGCACTGCGCGACCCCCTCGACGGTCTTCATCGGTCCCTTGGACGCGCTGGTCGGCCAGCTGTTGCCGTACGCCACGGTCCACGACAGATCCGGCGGTGCAGCCTGATCGGAGGGGTTCGACGGCGAGTACGGGCAAGCCGCGGTCGACGTGGGCTTGGTTGTCGGCGGTGAGCTCGACGTGGACACGGGGGCCTGCCCCGGGCTCATCCAGGTCTTCGGCAGGAGGATGAACACACTGGAGCCCAGGACGAGGACGAGGAGGATCCCGGAGGCCCACCCGGTCCACTTCTGACCGGGACCTCCGGCGAACACCGAGACATCACGCCAGGGCCGGCTCCCTGGCTCATGCTGCTTCTGCTTTGCCATCGTGAACGCTCCAGATCAGGGTGTCGGTGTCGCGGTGGGGAACATCGTGAGCACCGCGGGGAAGAACGCGCCGGCGATGTTGGTGGCCAGGGAGGTCCCCAGGGCGGCGACGATCCACCAGAAGAACTTGCTGATGAACTCCTGCACCCCGTCGTTCTTGAACGCGATGAATCCGCTGACGGCAAGGAACAGCAGCGCGATGAAGGCGATCCACTGAATCGCCCAGACGATGTTGCCGATGATGTCCTTGACCGGCCCATCCATCCCGGGGATGGCCACAGCGATGGTGCTGTTCGTGAACGCCGGGAAGAAGATCTTGACGATGTCTTTCGCGTAAGCGCCGACCGCCGCGGCGATGACCCACGCCTTGGCCTTCTCCATGAACGCTTCACCCTGGTTGTGCCGGTACGCCTCGAACCCGGTCGCGAACAGCACCAGGAGGCCGACAAGGGAGAGGACGGAAACGCCCCAGAGTGTCCAACCGATGATCAGGTTCATCGCGGTGTCGACGCCGGGGATTCCCTTGGGCGTGATCGCCTGGAGAAACGAAAACGAAGGGTCGGCGCCCGTGGTGTGGGTGACGAGGTTCATTGCGTGCCCTTCAGAGGTGTCAGGAGTGGTCGGCCGTCAGCTGAGCGGCGAGCGTGGGGAAGAACTTCGTGAAGGTCTCGGTGACGGCACCGGGCGCCCAGCGCCATGCCTCCACCCACGGGATCCGCGACGACGGCGTGGGTCCTGCGATGATCAGGACCTCATCGGCGAGCGGTTTGGGGAGCTTCCCGGGCGCATCCGGTACGAGCAGCAGCCGCGCGACGTGGCCGCTGGACCTCCGCCGGGCCAGTTCACGCCGGGCTGCCTCTAGCCCGGCGTGATGCGTGCGGGCCACCAGCAACCGCAACGCCCGCTCATGGTCGGACGCATACGGCGACTCGTTCCCATCGCGGAAGCCGGTCGCCGCGGCAAGGGTGCTGGCTCCGCAGCCGGAGTGGGCAGGGATGAGCACGGGGATCGGTGACGCGCACTCACCGCAGAACGCCCGCTCCGCTGGGGAGAGCTTGTGCCTGCACCGGTAGCAGACGAATCCTGCCTGCGGCATCACCGCGTCGCGAGGCGCGAACATCAGGCCACCGCCTCGAGGCTCACCAGGCGAGGAACAACCTGGATTGTGGTGCTGTGGCGGGTGGGCTGGCCTGCGATCACGAACCGTGCGGAGAGTCCCTCCAGCTCCTCGAGCAGGGACACGACTGGAAACTGATCGGGGAGCACGCCGAACAGCCGGTGGATGCGGGCCGAGAACTTGCCTGAATCGTCTGCGGCCCACACGTACACGTCGGCATCCACCTCGGCGCCCGCCGCGGCGAGCATCTCTGCGGCGACCCGCAGCGAGAACGCCGATGTGATCCTGTGCGCGCACGTCACTTCGAGCGAATCTGGATGCTGCTCGACCACGGCGAACCACTCCCGTACGAGGCCCGCCGTGCGGAACAGGACGGGGTCCGGGCCGACATAGCCATCTGCGTGACCGTCGGCGAGCTCCCTCAGCCATGACGGGATCGGAGCGTTCGGCGTGAACACCTGGTGCCAGGGTGATCCGGTCATCGCGGCCCGCACACCCCGGACCTGGTCCCACGCAGCGGCGCCTGCAGCAGCCGACGTGCCACGAAGCCTGGTGATCGAGTTCATGAGGAATCCCTTTCAGCTCAAGAACGAGGTAGAAGACGGGCCGACCGACGCGGCCACCGGCACGCTCGGGACATCGCCCGCGGCCGCCGGATGCAAAGCGTTCGTGATGCCGAGAACCACCGCCAGGACGAAGAACACGACGACCACGGCGGCGATCGCCGTCACGACGAGATAGCTGACCGGCTTGCCGGCAAGCGGCAGCCGATCCCGCAGCGACGACCACAGCGGGCGGCTGCCGACGAGCTCTGGATGCGGTTCCTCGGGCGCATCGGTGCCCATGACATCGGCAAGAAGATGCTGGACGCCGAGGGGCGCCGACGCACGAGACGGCCGTTCGGCATGCCCCCCGGGTGTCAGCGGCAACCCGCATTCGCCGCAAGCGCGCAAACCTGCCGGCATCAAGGACGCGCAATGCGGGCAGGTTGCCGTCACCGCGGCGCGATTCGTCGCCGTTCGCCCCTCCGCCACCCGTGCGCGTACCGGGTCGAGCACCGACGTGAGCTGGTCCGACGGAGCGAAGGGCTTCTGCGCGTCCACTGGCGTCATCGCGCCGTGTCCGTCGACAGGGAACAGGCGAGGCCCGTCCCCCTTCGACTCTGTGACCACGACCAGGATCGGCACCCCGTGCTGATCGGCCTCTGCCGCGAACCTGCGCAGCGCGGTCGCACGATCCTCGGGAGCGCCGTCGACCAGGACCACTCCCGACTCCTCCACCATGATGTCGTGGGCCATCTCACACGCTCCTTCGTTCGCCGGGACTCGATCGGCGCCTTCACCTACAAGGGGCGCCTGAAGACCGCCGGAACCGACACCCACGATCGAGAGCGACTCGTCCGGATGATGAGTTGGCGGAGCATTGAGGAGGAGACGGGCGTATGAGAGGTCGATCACCTCATTGGGTCGCGGCAGAATGGGGAGATGCCACGCGAGCGCAAGCCTCCCAAGGACATGCCCGACGTCGTGGTGCACGCGATCCGCGCGATCGCCCCGCATGGTCGCGCTGAGATCGTCCGATTCCTACGCGCTCACCCCGGCTCGACCGCGGGCGAGATCATCAACGGCACCGACATCGACCGAGACGCGCTTCGCAAGACCCTGCCGGTACTGGAAGGGACGGGGTTTCTCCGCACGGATGTCGACGGAGACCGGGCGCGACGCACCGTCCGCTACTGGATCGACGAGGCGAGCTTCACTCAAGCCTTCGATCTACTCGCAGGATACCTTCGCAGCGACAGCGGGAATCCGTAAGACTGCACCACTTCAGATGGTCGCGGCGAACAGCAGAACGCTGATGCCAGCGACAGCCAGCGAGGTTCCGTGGGGGTGCCGCGGATCCGCTCCACGGGCCTTGCGCGCCATGATCCGCACCGCGCTGACCGCAAACGCCAGCTGAGCGAGATAGACGGCGATCAGCCCAGCCACGCTCCCCACCGCGAGCGTGAGCGCCGCAGCGAACTTCACGTCGCCAAAACCAACTGCCCCTGCAAAGCCCAGGCCCACGTAGATCACCGTCACGATCACGGCCGCGCCGACGGCACCGAGCGCTGGACCTGTGCTGGCGGGAGCGAATGCTGAGCCAACGACCTGCACGCACCCGAACGCCGCCAGAGCGCCGACCCATCGATTCGGCAGCGTGAATGTGCGCTCATCGATCCATGCCAGCCACATGGCCAGCACCGCCACCGCGGTGACGACCGCCCACTGATACCCGAGCGCTCCGATCGCGCGCTCGAGCACGACAAGCACGACGCCGAGCGTTGCCGCGGTGAACGAAGGAATCCACGGCCGCCCCCAAAAGACCCTGGGGGAGGGGGCGCTCTCGAGGGCGACGGTGGACGTGTGCATGCCGATCATCAACCAAGCAGTCTGGAACGGGCTTCGTCGATGAGCAGCTGGGTCTCTTCATCCGCGTCGACGTCGACTCCGATGACCTCGAACATCGCGTCGACGATCTCATTGAACGCGTGGATGTCGCCGGCGGACATCGCCGTCTCGATCTCCAACCGCCATCCAGCCTCGTTGAGCGGATCTGCCGACTGGGCGATGCGAGCTCCGAGGCGGGCGTTGCTGAACTTGCCGGTCTGCAACGCGCGATGCGTGAGCTCGTCGGCAGCATCGAGGATCGCGGCGCGCATGGTCTCTTCAAGCACGGACCGCCAAGTCCACCACCCCTTACGGCGGGAAACCCCGTCGAACGGCTGCCCACGCACCAGGCGGATCGCGCTGATCAAATCATCGTTCGGGGTCATGCTGAGGTCAGGGCCAATGAGCCGGCAGAAGTCCAACCAGTCCATACCGGCCTGCGGCTTCGGGAACCCGCCGGAGCTCCGCCCTTCGGGAAGCAGCGGGCTCCCATCCGGGGCGTTGCCCAGAGCGACCCGCACTTGAGCAGCCAACTGACGGGCGTTGTTGTTGTCCGTCGAGAACGTGTCCGGCCACAGCTTCTTCTGCAGCAGAGCCCCGGGCACCATGGGCGAGCCCTGCAGCAGTAGGAAGGACAGGAATTCAGCGCCGCGGCCGGGAAGCTTCCCATCCACGTTGAGGACATCGACCGGGCCGAGAACCCGCACGTACGGGACCGGCCAATCAGGCACGGGAACGGTCTCAGCCGCACCCTCACCCGTGATCTCATCGTCCACTGTGGGCACCGGCGTTTCGCCAGAATCCGCCATCTCATCCGAGGTCACTGTCTGCGCTGGCACCCCAGCGGGAGCCTCGATCTCGTCCGCTGGCTCCGCGGCGAGGGTTGCCCCTTCGTCGCCGTCGCGGGACATCTGCCCGGCTGCGATCGCGTGCTCGAGCGGGAGATCTGCGAGCTGCGCCGGCTGCTGTGTGGTGGCGAACAGGTCAAGCAGCAGCGCCAGTTCATCGCCAGCAATGATCTGGGGCCGGAACGGGAGCGGCGGCACGACTCCCCCGGAGCGGTACTCCGCGGACATGTCTGACGCGACCTGAATCGTCGCACCAGCGATGAGTTCGCCACCCTGCGTGATCGTCGCGATGCCGAGACGCGGCATCCGGGTGACCAGTTCGGAAAGTTCCTGACGAATGGAACCGAGGGGCATCTCGGCCATGATGACCACGTGCGGGGCCCAGCTCTCCAGCTCGGTCGCGCGCGATCGCGCTTCCAAGACGCCACTGACTCCATAGGAGTCCAAGGCCTCCCGGCGGTCCTCAAGATCCGCGCGGAGGTTGCGCACCAGCGCCGGGACGTCCTGAACCTGACGGAACCGGTACCGATCCAAGCCTGGCGGCAGGTTCCACTCCATGCCGACGAGCGTGACCCGGATGTTGTCGGACCAGGGGTTCCTCGCGAACTCACCAGCGAGAGCGTTGAGCATCCCTCGAGCGATCTTCTCGTCGCCCGTCACGTTCAGCGATCCGATCTGCTCCAGGTCCAATAGGAGAAGCCCTCCCTGAGTGTCCGCGCCGATCGTCGCGAGGGCCGGATACGGCGAGACCGTCGCCCGCTCCGGAGCACGCACGGTGCCCGTGCGGACCGTCCACACCGTCTCATCGTCGAAAACGGACTCGAACGGTGCGGGGAGCGTCGACGGAGTCGCCAGGTAGAACGCGATCTGGTCAGCCGAGACCCGAACCGCGAGAAGCTCCGGCAGAGGGCTACCGGAGTCCTCCGCCCACGCCTGCAGCGTACGAAGAGCAGCGTCGATCTCCTCGACACCAGTCGGGTCTTCCACCATCCGCATCGTAAGTTCGAGGTTCTCCGCGCCCCGCTGCGGGAGCGCAATCCGCTCGCCCTTGCGACGACGACGACGCTGCTGCAGTCGAAGACCGCCCAGCGCGCTCAGGAGACCCGCAGCCAGAATGCCACCAATCCCGCCAGCGGTCATCAGGGGGAACTCCACCGAGGATTCCTCGACGGGGACGGGCGTCGGATCTTTCGGCTCGGCCGCGGACGCCTGCCGAGGGGCGCTCGTCGGCTCTGCAACGTTAGGAGCGGACACCGTCGCGGAGCCGTCGGCAGCGCCACCAGATCCCGCGTCAACGGTGCCCGCATAGGGAGTGGTAGGCGCGTCGACACCCCCAGAGGAGGTTGGGGCCAGTGAAGCTGCAGGCCGAGTTGCGGAAGCCGGGGCAGGCACGACTGGGTCCGGCACGGGCACATTCACTACCCAGCCAGGCTGAATCAGATCCGGATCGGTGAGCACCTGGCCGTCCGGCTGCACACCCTGGGTCGCCTCTACGATCTCCGGGTAGTTGTTGCCATCCCCAGTGATGCGCTCGGATATCCCGAAGAGGGTGTCGCCCTCCTGTACGGTTACCGGCTCGTCGTGCACCGTGAACGTGACCTGTTGTCGCACTGGCGTCTGCAGGGCCGGACCCTGCACCGCCGACGGCGCTGGGACCGAACCCACCGAGAAGGACTGCACCGTGACCGCGTTCGCCGGCGCCGCGCCGCTGAGGCCACCGAGGCCGGCGAAGGTGAGGGCGACGGCGCCGATGAGGCCCGCGGCGTACTTCTGCTGGTAGCGGAATGCTCCGATGCGCTTGCGGGTCTTGATGCCCCGCATCGACGCGTACAGTTCCACCAGGAACGGCCCAGCGAAAGAGGCCCAGAGCGCCCAGGCGATGAGGGGGAGCACCTTCGTGAAGAGGATTTGGTTGCCGTAATCGGGAACGAGCGTGACGATCGCGGGCCACTGATCGGCGGTGGGAAGCGGGTTCCCGGCGAAGTAGATCAGCACCAGGGGCAGACCGACGAGAATCGCTGCAACTACGAGGAGGGCGCCGAGCCCTTTGAACAGCTTGTTCATGCGCAGCCTCTCTTAGTGGGTGGTGTCACCAGCGGGGGTAACGACGTTCACCGACTGGAGTTCGCCAACCCGGAGGGTTGTTGACGTCGACGTCGTGGGCATCTGGATGTTGCCGGTCTGACCGTCGCCGCTCCACTCGACGACCCAGTTCGTGGTGGCGGTGACCGTAAACGCGCCGCCCTTCGAGGTGCGCTGGTAGCGAAGTCCGCAGGTCGGCGAGTCGACGGCGGCCGTGTTGGTGTAGGCCGCGGCATTGAACGGCGTGCCCGCGCCGCACGTGACGTTCTGCCCATCACCCGAGTTCCAGGTAAGCGACTGCACCTTTGCCGTCGCCGTCACTGTGACCCCGCCCAGGGTCGCCGTCTTCGATTCCGGGCCCCACGAACTCGACGTCGGATTGTTGACCCACAGCCAGACGGGGATCCCCACCCAGGTACGCCGGTACGCTGCCGTCCCGGCCGGGTCGTCGGTATGCACCTTCTCCTCGGGCGCCATGCCAATGTCAATCGCAGTCAGCACGAACGTCTTCGCGAGCTTTCCCGCGGCCTGCGCGGGCGTGTACTGCTGAATGCCCGGGGGCGGCGCGTCGAGCCACTGCGAGAGCCCGAAGCAGGAGCCCACCGGCACTGTGAAGCGCCCTGAGTTTGTTGGAGACTCCTGACCTTGGAAACGAGGATGGGGTTATGCCGAAAGAGCAGACATCAGGGAAGCCGACGACGCGTCGGTATTCGCCGGAGGAG